>NZ_JAODIX010000019.1:0-131542 GCF_026586675.1 Halorubrum yunnanense | reverse complement strand
CTCGCGCCCGTTTGGCGCTCGTCGGCACGCGCCACCGCACCGCATTTGTTTATAAATGATCGCGGCACTCGGCTCGGCTGTTTATAAACACTCACTCGCTCGTCTCGCCTTCCCGCAACCCGTCAACCAGCTCTCTGAGCGTTGCGAGCGGGTACTGCCCGGGCGCGGTCGCGTTCGCGGGGTCGACGGGCGCGTAGCCGATCTTCGAGCCGTACAGGGGCGTGACGGCCCGGGTGTGGCGTCCGGGCTCCCCCATGCACATCGTCGCGACGCGGTGGCCGGCTGCGGTCGCCTCGTGGGTCGCCTCGATCATCGCGAGGGCGTCGTCAGGGGCGGTCGCGGTCGTCGCCAGCTTCCCCACGTCCCCCTCGTTCGCCGCGTCGGCGAGGAGGTCGACGAGCGTCGCGGGCTCGGGCGTCGACTCGAAGTCGTGGACCGAGACGACGACGCCGACGCCCTCCTCGCGGGCCGTGTCGCGGAGCGCGGTCGCGTGGGACTGTTCGCCCTCGGGCGCGTTCCCGCGGAGGGCCGCGAGCTCGACGTCGACCGCGGCGACCGCGTCGTGAGCGACCGCGGCCGAGAGCGCGTCGAATCGTCCCAGGCCGTCGGCCTCGCCGCCCTCCCACGACGCGCGGTTCGTGACGAGCAGCGGGAGCTCGCCCTCGTACGCGTCCAACTGGGCGAGCGGGTCGGTCGCGAGGTCCATCCGAAACTCCGCGGCGTCGGCGGACTCGCGGGCGCGCGGCTCCTCCGAGAGGTCGGCCGTGCTCGCGGTCAGGACGAACTCCTCGAACATACGCGGGGCTTCCGGGGGCGGGAACTTAGCTGTGTGCGTCCGGGGCGGGACGGATCTGGGAAACAGGCGGGGCGAGCCTTACGCGACGAGGCCGTCCTCGGCCTCCAGCAGCTCGTGGTACCGGTTCCGGATGGTGACCTCGCTGATGTCGGCGACCTCGCTCACGGCGGCCTGCGTCGTCTTCTCGTTGGTGAGAAGCGCGGCGGCGTAGACGGCGGCGGCCGCGAGGCCGACCGGCGACTTGCCGGAGTGGACGCCCTTCTCCTTGGCGTTGCGGAGGAGGCTCTTCGCGCGCATCTCGGACTCCTCGGAGAGCTCTAGGTCGGAGGCGAAGCGGGGAACGTACTGCTCGGGGTCGGCCGGTTTCACTTCGAGCTTGAGTTCGCGGACGACGTAGCGGTACGTCCGGGCGATCTCGGCCTTCTCGACCCGCGACACGTCGGCGATCTCGTCGAGGCTGCGCGGGACGCCGGCCATCCGGGCGGCGGCGTACACGCAGGAGGTCGAGACGCCCTCGATGGAGCGCCCGGGGAGGAGGTCCTCGTCGAGCGCGCGGCGGTAGATGACGGAGGCGGTCTCGCGGACGTTGTCCGGGAGGCCCTGCGCCGAGGCCATCCGGTCGATCTCGCCGAGCGCCTGCTTCAGGTTGCGCTCCTTCGAGTCGCGGGTGCGGAACCGCTCGTTCCACTTGCGGAGCCGCTGCATCTTCTGGCGCTGGCGCGCGCCGAGCGACCGGCCGTACGCGTCCTTGTCGCGCCAGTCGATGTTCGTCGAGAGCCCCTTGTCGTGCATCGTGTTGGTCGTCGGGGCCCCGACGCGGCTCTTCTCGTCTTTCTCGCGCGAGTCGAACGCACGCCACTCCGGCCCGCGGTCGACCGAGTCGGCCTCGACGACGAGCCCGCAGTCGGCACACACCGTCTCGCCGTGTTCCTCGTCGTTGATGACGTTGCCGTCGCACTCGGGACAGCTGAGCGTCTCGTCAGTTCGTTCCGATTCCTCCTCGTCGGTCTCCGTTCGGGAGCGGCTCTCCCGCGTGTGTATTCGTTCACTCATGGCTAAACCCTCTCTCGGTAACTGAACACGGGCCGAGAGCGATCTTATCCAGTAAACGGCAGAACCGAACTTAAAACGACCGGAACGTGTCGCCGGAAACCCGACGAAAGGACACGATCTATCACGTGTTTTCGGCGAGCGACGCGGTCACCGGGGACGACCGACCGAAACCCTTGGGTCGCCGCCGCTCCGAGTCCCCGCTGATGACCGCACCCCGCGTCGTCTCGCTGGCCCCGAGCGCGACCGCGACCGTGACCGCCCTCGGCGGCGCCGAGGCCCTCGTCGGCGTCACCGGGCACTGCGACCCGCCGGCCGACGCCGGGTCGGCGCACGGGGAAACGCCCCCGACCGCCGTCGGCGGGTGGCTGAACCCCGACCTCGACCGCGTCGCCGACCTCGATCCCGACGCCGTCCTCACGAGCGACGGCCTCCAGGCCGACCTGGCCGACCGGTGTCGCGAGCGCGGGTTCGACGTCCGACACCGCGAGCCGGCGACGCTCGGCGAGGCGGTCGAGGGGTTCGCCGCCCGCGGCGCCGACGTGGGAGAGCCCGCGGCCGGGACGGAGCTGACCGAGGAGTCTCGAGAGCGACTCGACCGGGTCGCCGAGGCGGTCGCGGACCGCCCGCGCCCGACGGTCTACTGCGAGGAGTGGTCGGACCCGCCGATGGCCGCCGGCAACTGGGTGCCCGACGCCGTGCGCGCCGCCGGCGGTCGCTACCCCTTCGTCGAGCCCGGCGAGCGCTCCCGCGAGGTCGACCTCGCGAGCGTCGAAGCGGCCGACCCCGACCGCCTCGTCGTCCACGTCTGCGGCCGCGGCGACCGGGTCGACCCCGCGACCGTCGCGGAGCGCGACTGGGCCGTCGACGCGCCCGTCCACGTGATCGACGACTCCCTTTTGAATCAGCCGAGCCCCGCGCTGATCGCCGGCGTCGAGCGGCTGGCCGAGCTGTTCCACCCCGAAGCGTTCTCGGAGACATCTTCGTAACCCCCCGCGAGACCGACCCGACGCCTATTCGTACCCCGTCGCACAACCCCCGGTATGCGAGTCGGTGTCGGCAGCGGGAACCCGGTGAAGCGGCGCGCGGTCGAACGAGTCCTCGAGTCGTCGCAGGGGGTCGACCTCGCCGAGGAGCTCGACGGGGATCCGACGACCGTCGCGATCGAGTCGGTCCCCGTCCCGTCGGGCGTGAGCGAGCAGCCGACCGGCCACGCCGAGACGGTTGCCGGCGCGGAGAACCGCGCCGAGGCGGTCCTCGAGACTGGGGAGTACGACCTCGGCGTCGGCGTCGAGGGCGGCGTCGCGCGGTTCGACGGCGCCGACGAGCTCTTCCTCGTCATGTGGGCGGCGGTCTCGAACGGGTCGCGGACCGGCCGCGGCGCCGGCCCGAGCGTCGCGCTCCCGGCCGACGTCGCCGCGCGGATCGACGACGGCGCGGAGCTCGGCCCCGTGATGGACGACCTCCTCGACACGACGGGAGTCGCGAGGCGCGGGGGCGCCGCGGGGGCGCTTACGGCCGGCCGCGTCGACCGCGCCGACGCGCTGTCGACGGCGGTGGCGGGAGCGCTCGGGCCGTTCGTCTCCGAGCTGTACTGAGTCGCGAGCGCCGCTCAGACCCGGACCACTCGGAGTTCGGTGTTCGTACCCAAACCGGGGAGTGGGCCGGCGTTCGGCGGGTCGGTTACGGGAGAAATCGCCCGACTGCAGCGTGTTAACCGGGTCTACCAACCCGCTTATCCGCGGACACCGCGTTGGATCGGTATGAGCACGGCCCACCCGGACGCGGTCGCCGTCGAGCCCGCCGGCCTCTCCGCGAAACAGGCGCGTATCTTGGGGTATCTGCGCGAGAACGCCGGCGATCGGACGTACTTCAAGTCGCGGCTGATCGCCGACGACCTCGACCTCTCCGCGAAGGAGGTCGGCGCGAACATGGGCGCCGTCGCCGACGCGGCCGTCGACATCGACGTCGAGAAGTGGGGGTACTCCTCCGGGACGACGTGGATGGTCACCGCGTAGGCGGGCCGGCGAACGGGCGGGACGACACGTATCGCCGGCGTTGGCGGCTACGGGTCGTACGCGACGAAGTCGGCCGCCTCGTCGGCGAACGCGACGGCGTCGGCGTCGAACGAGTCGGCGTACCGGACCGCGAGCGTGAGCAGCCGCTCCGGCTCGGTCAGGGCGTAGCCGTCGGTCCGGTCGAGTAGCCCGGCGTCGTCGAGCGCGGCGGCCGCGGCGCTGATCGTCGGCCGGGAAACGCCGAGCTCGGCCGCAAGCTCCGCGCCGGTCGCGTCCGGGTCGCGCAGCAGCGCGAGCACCATGCCCCGAGGCGTGTCGCGGCGGAGGTACCCGAGCGCTCGCTTGTCGAGGTCGTCGAAGCGGTCCGCCGGGAAGTACCGGCGGTAGTCGGCGTCTTTCGCCGACTCGACTTCCCCCGCCTCCTCCAGCTTCCGGAGGTGGTACTGCGCCTCGCCGGTCCCGAGCCGGAGGTCGTCGCGGAGCTTCGAGAAGTGAGCGCCGGGGGTCGTGGGCACGTACCCGCGGATCGCCTCGCGGGTCTCGTTGGCGTCGTCCCCCTCGTCGCTATCGGCGCTCGCGGTCCCGACGAACGGCGCGGCGGCTCCGATAGCGGCGAACCGCCGGAGCGTCTCGCGTTTCCGCCCGTCGAACCCGTCAGTCACGCGAAACGGTAGTCGATACCGCGACAAAAGCACTTCGTTCGGGGCGGCGCCGGCGGATTCGGCCGTCCCGGGGACGGCGGGGCCTCGCTGTCACCGCCGGTCCACCGATCACGTCTCGCGCTCGACCTCGCCGTCGGCCGGCTCCTCGTCCATCTCCTCGATGACCTCGTCCGCAGACTTGATGTCCGCGCCGGCGCCGCCGGCCTTGACCGCCTCGGCCTCCTTCTCCAGCTCCTCGACGTCCATCTCGGCCGACTCCTCGATCTGGCCGAGTATCTCGTCGATGTCGTCGAGCCCGAGCATCTTCCGGGTGTCGTCGTCGAACTCCTGTCCTTCCAACCCCTCCATGTCCTGCACGTCGGAACCGGAGAGGGCCTTGCCGTAGCGGCCGACGAGGCTGGTGAGCTCCTGCGGGAGGACGAACGTCGTGGACTCGCCCTTCCCGATCTCCTCGAGGGTCTCCATCCCGCGCTCGATGATGGCGCGCTCGCCCATCGACTCGGCGGAGCGGGCCCGCAGCACCGTCGAGATGGCGTCCCCCTGCGCCTCGAGGATCTGGCTCTGCTTTTCGCCCTGCGCGCGGATGATGTTCGACTGCTTGTCACCCTCGGCCTGCTCGACCGCGGAGCGGCGTTCCCCCTGCGCTTCGAGGATCATCGCGCGGCGCCGACGCTCGGCGGAGGTCTGCTGCTCCATCGCCTGCTGGACGTCCTTCGAGGGGTTGACCTCGCGGACCTCGACGCTCTCGACGCGGATCCCCCACTCGTCGGTCGGCTCGTCCAGCTCCTTGCGGATCTTCGCGTTGATCTCCTGGCGCTTGTTCAGCGTGTCGTCGAGCTCCATGTCCCCGAGGACGGCCCGGAGGGTCGTCTGCGCGAGGTTCGAGACGGCGTTTTTGTAGTCGTCGACCTCCAGAAACGCCTTTTTGGCGTCCATCACCTTGATGTAGACGACCGCGTCCGCCGTCACCGGCGAGTTGTCCCGCGTGATCGCCTCCTGTCGGGGAACGTCGAGCGTCTGGGTCCGCATGTCGAACGCGTACGTCCGCGAGACGAACGGCGGGACGAGGTTGATACCCGGTTCGAGCAGCTTCCGGAACTCGCCGAACACCGTGAGCGCCTCCTTCTCGTAGGCGTCGACGATCTCGAACGACTGCCAGAGCGTGACGATCACGAGCAGTAAAAAGAGCAGGCCGACGCTCACGAGGCCGAAGCCGAAACCGAATTGGAGGGAGATTGGGTCCATACCGTTGAGTTGGGCCAAGTCGTCCTTAATACTTCGCCCGAGGAGGTCTCGTTCCGCCGATTCTCGGCGGGAGTCGGGGTCTGTCGCGGCCGTCCGTCACTCGGCGTCGTTCGCGAATCGGTCGGCGACGGCGTCGAGCGTCGCCCTGACCTGCCGCTCGTTGAACCGGCGGACGACCGGCTCGCCGAGGGCGGTCAGGGCGTTCTCCGGGAGGTCGTACTCGGCCGCGTACGTCAGTTCCGTCGCGTCGGCGGCGGGCTCGAACGTGAGGTCGATCGTCCCCGTCAGCCGGCCGCGGAGCTCGAACGTCATCCGCTCGTTCGGCTCGTGGGCCGTCTGGACGATCTCACCGTCGATACCGAGCCCGACCATCCGGTAGGTGTACGCCAGCCGCTTCCCGCCGTTCGGGAGCCTTTCGACGTCTCTGACGTCTTCGAGGCGAGGCGTGACAGCGGCGTGGTTGTGTGGGTCATCGAGGAAGGCGAACACCGATTCGACGTCGGCGTCGACCTCGACGGAGTCGCGTGCGGAGAACATGGGTTCCAGGGGGATCGAATCGGGGGTCAGTTCCGCGACCGCGGGTCGACGTACGCCTCGACCAGCTTGCGCTCGGCCGCGCGGAGGTGCTGGTGGAACGTCTGTCGGGTGATCCCCATCCGCTCGGCGATCTCGGAGCCGTCGACCGGGCGGGGCCACTCGAAGTAGCCGTTCAGCTCGGCCGTCTTGAGCGCCGACCGCTGGCGATCAGTGAGCCGGTCGTCCACGGCGGACGCGAACTCGGTCAGGCTCCGGTCCCGGCTCTCGCGCTCGACGCGGGAGCGGAGCTCGACGCTGTCGTACTCCGCGCGGAACACGTCGAGCATCGCCCTGACGTCCTGTTCGGGCGGCGCCTCGATCGTGAGGCTCGCGCTCGTCCCGTCCGCGGTAGCCTCGACGACGACGCCGCCGAACTCCGCGAGCCGCGTCAGCGGCGGTGATTCGGTGGCGATCACGGCGAACGTGACGTCGTCGTTCGTCTCGGACACCGGCCGGACCGACTCGACGAACGGGAGCGCCTCGATCTCGCTCACGTCCTCCGCCGGGTCCGTCACCCTGAGGTACAGCTCGCAGGCGTCGTCGTCGAGGCGCGTGGTTCCGAGGTGCTCGATCGGCCCGCCGACCGCGTCGGCGACGCGCGAGAGGGTGAACGAGGAGTCCTCGATCGCGACCTGCAGCTCCACGACGCGGTCCGTCGTGAGGATGCGGGTGGTCTCGACCGAGTGGAGCCCGTTGGCGATCATCTTCCCGACCGACTCGCACACCTTCCGCTCGCGCCGGTCGAGGGCGTTCCCCTCGCTGCTGTAGATGCCGAGCAGGCCGTACCGGCGGTGACCGTAGGTGATCGGAACGACGAGGAGCCGGGGGGCGCCGACCGCGCTTGGGGCGAGCCGGCCCTCCGAGCCGCTCCCGGCCGCCCGCCCGTGGACCTCCTCGGTCTCGATAGCCTGTCGGACCTCGCTCGGCGTCTCGTCGAGGGCGAACGATGCATCCGCCTCGATCGGGATCCCGCTCGCCGCGGTCACGTCGAGCCGCCCCGTCGCCGACGACACCTCGGCGATCCAGCCGCCCATGTATCCCGGTTCGTCGGCGATCTCCTCGCAGACGCGCTCGGCGATGGTCTCAGAGTCGCGGCTCTCGACGAGGATCCGGCTGATCTCGCTGAGCAGTCCGTTCACTCGACCAAGGACCCGGTCGAGGGCCTGCCGCTCCGTCGCGAGCTTCTCCGCGCGCTCCTCGGCGAGCTGCTCCGCCCGCTTGCGGTCGGTGACGTCGTTCTGGAATCCCACGTAGTGAGTCAGGTCGCCGTCGGCGTCGTACACCGGGGCGACCTTCAGCTCGTTCCAGAAGGGCGTCCCGTCCCGGCGGTAGTTCCGGATCTCGACGGTCACCTGCTCCTCCTCGGAGATCGCCGTCGAGAGCCGCTCGACTGTCTCGGGGTCCGTTCCGGGGCCCTGCAGGAAGCGGGGATTCCGGCCGAGGACCTCCTCGATCGGGTACCCGGTGTGGTCTTCCCACGCGTCGTTGACGTACACGAGCGGGTAGTCGGTGAGGCCGGGGTCGCTGAGACTGATTCCGACCGGCGCCTCGTTCACGGCACGGTTGACCTCCTCCGAGGTGGGCTCGTGCCCCGAGACGTCCTGTTTGGTCCCCGGCGCTCTCTCTCCGGAGCAGACCGTGGAGACGTCGGTCACGAGGCGGTCGATCGACGCGGAGCCGTTCTTGTGGAGGAACTCGTCGACCCCGCTGTCGAAGGCGGCCTCCAGGACCTCGTCGTCTTCCACCGCGGAGAACATCACGACCGGGACCTGAGCGTCCGACTCCTCTATCGCCTCCGCCAGCGCGAGGCCGTCGTCGCCCGGCAGGGAGTACTCGCTCACGATACAGTCGTACTCGCCGGTCGTCACCTTAGCGATCGCGGACGTAGCACTGTTGACCGTCGTGACGTCGAATCCGGCGGCGCCGAGCGCCGACGTGATGCGATCGCTCCCCGCCTCCGGATGGACCAACAGGGCCCGAGAACCCGGCATAACACCCCGTTTGTCGTCCGGCGGATTAAGCGTTGATACCTGCGGATCCCGCCGGAGGATCCGAGCGGTCGACATAGTATGGGTGAATACACAATGATTGGACGTCAGTACGGTCACCCATGTCGACGGGATCTGTCAGCCACGCTAATCGTCCCCTACTCGAAGAGCCCGAGCGAGTCGCTATGAACGCCTCGCGCATCGCGCTGTTGGTTCTCACCGTCGCGTTCGCGGGGCTGTACGCGACCGGCACCGAACTGACCCTTCGGACGCAGATGCTCGTCTACCTCGTCGGAATGGTCGCGCTGAACCTCCCGCACGGCGGCTACGAGCACTTCTCGAACCTGAGGCGGCGCGGCCTCCCGTTCGGCGCGCGCTACGTGGTCCTCTACCTCGCGTTCGTCGGCGGCTTCGTGGGGCTGTTCGTCGTCGCCCCGCTGCCGGCGCTCGCGCTCGCGTTCGCCACCGCGGTGGCGAAGGGCGGCCACGGCGACCTCCACGTGATGGACGCGCTCGTCGGGACCGACCACCTCGTCTCGCGGCCGCAGCGCGCGCTCGCCGCGCTCGTCCGCGGCGGCGCCGTGATGCTCGTCCCGGCGGTGGCGTGGACGGAGACGTTCTACGGGTTCACCGGCTACATGCTGACGGTGTTCGACGGGGCGCTCGTCGGGCCGGCGGCGACGTCGCCCGAAGCGTTCACGACAGCGATCGGCGCGGCGTACGGCCTCGGCGTCGCGCTCCACCTCGGCGGCGGGCTCGCGACGGGCGGGGGCGTCACGCGGTCGTGGCTGCTCGACGCCTTCGAGACGCTGCTGCTCGTCGCCTACTTCGCCTTCGTGCCTGTCGTGATCGCCATCGGGCTCTACTTCCCGCTGTGGTACTCGCTGCGGCAGTCGGCGCGGAGCATGGTCGTCGAAGAGGAGCGGCCGAGCCGAACCGAGGGCGTCTCCGTCGTGATGGCGTGGGGGGTACTCGTCGTCGGCGCGCTCGTGACCGCGCTGGTCGCGACGTCGCTGTGGGTGATCGCGCCGAACCCGCTCCCGGGCGGGTCGCTGCTGTCGGGGGCGGTCGCGTTCTACACCATCTTCGTCTGTATCATCGCGCTCCCGCACGTCGTCGTCGGCGAGTGGCTCGACTTCGGGCGGGGGATCTGGTACGTGCCCTGAGGGCAGACGCCGCGTCCTTCGAACGGGGCTCCGCACCCCCGCGGTCCGAGCGCTCGAGAGATAACAAGCGATAAAACCCGCCTCGTCGACCGATACGGTATGCGTTTCCGGTTCGTCGGGCGGCTCGGGCTCGCGGACGCGGTGACGGTGGCGAACGCGGCCGTCGGCTTCCTCGCCGTCGTCGCGGCCACCGTCGACCTTGAGCTCGCGGCCCGGCTGGTCCTGCTCGCCGCGGTCGCCGACGGGCTCGACGGCGTGGTCGCTCGCCACCGTGGCTCGACGGAGGCCGGTCCCTACCTCGACTCGCTGGCCGACGTGGCCTCCTTCGGCGTCGCGCCCGCGACGCTCGTAACCGCCGTCGCGCTCGACGGGGCGTCGTTCGCGAGCGACCCCCGCCTCGTCGCCGGGGGAATCGGCGCCGGCGCCCTCTTCGTCGCGACGGCGGTCGCCCGGCTGGGGCTGTACACGGCGCACGACAGCGACGCCCGCGAGACGGTCGGCGTCCCGACCACGCTGGCGGCGACGATCCTCGCGGCCGCGGTGATCGCCGGCTACACCGACCCGGTCCTCCTCGCCGCGGCGACCGCCGCGTTCGCGGTGCTCATGGGGACGACGATCACGTACCCGGACCTCCACGCGCAGGACGCGCTCGTGATGGGCGTCGTGCAGGCCGCGGTCATCCTCACGCCGGCCGGGCATGTGGCGACTGCCGCCCTCCCGGCGTGGATCGGCGAGGGGTTCGCGTTCGCGCTCCTCTTCTTAGCGTGTGGCTACCTCCTTTTCGGCCCGCGGTTCTACTGGGGCGACGGGATCCGGTCGCCCCCGGACGACGCGGGAGAACAAGGAGTCTGATTCGCGGCGACTCGGGAGAACGCTGGGGCTGATCCGCGGCGATGCGGGAGAAAACGCCGAGCCGGCGGCTCGGAGAAGCAGATCGAAAACTGAATTTAGAAAGCGAGTCGTCGAGGCTCCCCGACGGAGCCGTTTATACCAGCTCGTCGAACTCCTTGTACCGGGTGATGTCGACGCCGTCCTCGGTGACGACGGCGACGTTGATCCCGTTGCCGGACGCGAGGTCGCGCTCGACGGCGGACTGGATCGCCTTCGCGGCGATCTCGGTCGCCTCGTCGACGGTGACCTCGTCGTGGTACTCCTGTTCGAGGACACCGAGGGCGTACTGTGAGCCGGAGCCGGTGACGGTGTACTCCTCCTCGGTGGTGCCGCCGAGGGCGTCGATGGAGTAGATGTGGGCGCCCTCGTCGTCGACGCCGCCGAGGATCGGCTGGACGATGAAGAACGCGCCCGTTCGGAGCAGGTTCCCGGTGAGCGTCGACAGCGCCTCCATCGACATATCCTTGCCGCGACGGGTCTCGTAGAGGCTCGTCTCGGCGCGGAGCGTGGAGATGAGGTTCTGGGCGGCCGAGACCGAGCCGGCGATCGTCAGGGCGCCGCGGGGGTGGATCTCCTCGACCTTCTGGACGTCCTTCGAGGAGACCATGCCGCCGAGCGAGGCGCGCATGTCGGTGGCCATCACGACGCCGTCGGCGGTTCTGATGCCGACGGTCGTCGTCCCGGTCTTCATCTCGCCCTCGCCGTCGGCCTGCGCCGCGCGGCGCTCGCTGTGTTCGAACTCGCCGAGCTCGGGTCCGAAGACGGGCTGGTCGCGGCCCAACTCGTCAGCCGGCCCCTCGGAGAGGTCGCCAGTCGGTGTTCGCATTACGTCTCCATTGGTTCGGGGCGCTGATAAAGGCAGCCTTTCGGGGACCGCCCGCCGGTTCCGACGGGCCTATTCGTCGCGGGCAGTCGCGTCCCGCGCGCCGCCGACTACTCGGTCGATCGCCGCGATCGATCGTCGGGTGAGACACTCGCGACGACGACGACCGCTCGCGGGACGGGCTCGGCGGCGAACGAGCGGGGAGCCAGGCGGTGACCGGGTCGGTCCCGCGACTCGGGGACGTAACGGACGGTTCGGAACGAGAGCGGACGGTTCGGAACGAGAGCGGACGGTTCGGAACGAGAGCGGTCGCCTACTCCTCGGCGCGCTCGTACACCTCGCCGGTGGTCTCGACGAGGCGGCCGACGGGGAGGTTGACGCCGAGGCGCCTGCGAGCGAAGACGGCCATCGGGAACAGCGAGATACCGATCGCGACGGTCGCCTGGTGGATGCCGAAGATGGCCGCCGAGCGGATGCGGTCGAGCATGGGTCTTCGAGCGAGCGGAGCAGAGGAGTATATAAATACTTTTCGGGGGCGCGCGGCTCGAGTACCCCGGCGCAGTCATGCGGTTCCGGGTCATAAATTAACGAATATGAAATATGATCGGCGGACCGTCGCGGTCTGGATATCCACGGGGATGTGAACCCCGCTCGTTTCCGTAAGTTATGCGTATCTATCGCGGCTCGTGCGCCTCGCATCCGGGGGTCTCGACCGGCTCCGACCGCGGACCGAACGGGATTTATCCGGGCCGTCGCGTACGGTGGGGTGTGCAGAACGTTACGGACCGAACGCGCAACCCCTTCGGGATGCGGCCGGACTGCGGGTCGTTCGTCCCGGGCTACGGCGACGCCAACGCCGACTTCCACGTCGTCGGCGACCACCCCGGCGTCCACGGCGGCGTCGGGACGGGCGTTCCGTTCACCGGCGAGCCGTGGTCGGCGGCGTTCCTCTCGGCGCTGACCGAGGCGGGGCTGATCGCGGGGCTCGCCGAGGACGCGGCGCCGGACGGAACGGGTGCGACCGCGGTGGGCGGTGGACGGTCGGACGAGGGGGCCGAGTCCGAGCCGGTCCGCACCGAGCGGACGTACCTCTCATACCTCCACACGTGCGCGCCCGACGGCGAGCCGACCGCGGCGTCGTACGACGACATGGAGCGGTTTTTCGACGCCGAACTGCGCGCGATCGCCGCGCACGTCCTCCTCCCGGTCGGCGCGCGGGCGACCGAGCACGTCCTCGAGCAGTACACGGCGCGGGCGTGGAAGACCGAGGTCGACATGGACGCGCTCCACGGCGAGGAGCTCCTCGGGTCCGGCTGGCTCGTCCTCCCGGTCAAGGACCCCGCGGAATGGAAGGCGGACGACGCCGACCGGCTCGTCGACGGGCTCCGGGAGCTGCGGTCGACCGACTTCCGCCGCGAGAGCGACCTCGGACGCTTCATCGCGGGGAGCGACCCGTACCTCGTTCGGTGAGCGCCCGGTCGGCGTCGAGTGCGCCGCGGCCGACCGCGCGTGCGGTTCGAATCGGCACGCGGGCAGATCGCTGGCGGATCGCTGGCGGATCGCGGGCGGATCGCTGGCGGATCGCGGGCGGATCGCGCGTCGACCGCCGGCCGGATACGCGTGCGGTTTTGTTTCTCTTCCGGCGCGTGGATCGGTGTATCGGAATCGAAATCGCCGATCCGGTGACTGATCGTCAGCGATACGCCGAGCGCGACAGTCATATTTGTCGCTACTCCCCGTATTTTATATCGGTCCCCGCCATTTCTCATCAGACGCCCGAACGATCGGGCGTCGGCCGTAGGACTGGTACTCCATACGGCGGCTTGGTCAGCAGCGGCCCTCACGGGCCGTTTTTCGGCGCCTCGAACCGATCGCGCAGCCGCCGCACCGGGGTCAGTCGTCCGCCAGCAGGTCGTCGAGGTACCGCCCGACGTGGTCGTCCATGCGCCGCTTGAACCCGGCCCGTCGCGCGAGCCGGTCGAGCTCGCGGGAGGCGTAGGTGCCGTACTGGACCGCCTTCTTGTCGGCGGTCCGGACCGTCTCGGGCACGCGTCCGGCTGCCGCGCGCCGGAGCGCGACCTTCCGCTCTCCGCCGCTCGCGAGCAGTTCGCCCGGCAGCGCGAGCGCGGCGGCGACCACGCGATCGTCGAGCAGGGGCGCGACCGGCTCGACCCCGGCCGCGCGGAGCGCGAGCACGTCGCGTTCGAGCTGACCGGGGAGCGTCCGGACGGTCTCGGTCCGGGCGCCCCGCACGGTGTCGGCCTCGACGCGGTCGTCAGTCGCCGGGTCGACGACCTTGCTGTACCCCCCGAACAGCTCGTCCGCGCCCTGCCCGACCGCGAGGCGGTCGAAGCCGTCGGCCGCGGCGGCCTCGGCCGCGAGGTACAGCGGTACCGCGATCGCGAGGTCCATCGGGTTGCGGCGCCCCGTGGCCGCGGCGACCTTGCGAACGGCGCGCAGGAGCTCCTCGTGAGTGATCTCGACGACGCGCAGCTCGCGGTCCATCGCCGCGGCGGCCTCTCGGGCGGCCGCGACGTCGTGACACCCCTCGAAGCCGGCGACGTAGCAGGCCGCGTCCGGGGCGCCGGCGGCGACGAGCCCGGAGTCGACTCCGCCGGAGAAGGCGACCGCGGGCTCTGCCGACGCGTCGGTCGACCCGCTGAGCGCGTCGTCGATCGCGGCGTCGACGGCCGCCTGCGCGGCCTCCGGGTCGACCGGCGGTTCCTCGGGGAGCGCCCAGACGCGGTCGACCCCGCCGGGCGACGCGACGCTTCCCGCGGGGACCGGCGCGGGGTCGGCTAAGGCGTTCGGGTTGAAGCTCCACGCGTCCGGGTCGGTCGGCGCGCGATCGGCCGCCGGGTCGGCGGGCCCGCGCTCGACGAACAGCGGCTGGCGGCCGAGCGCGTCGCGGACGAGGACCGGGCCCTCGCGGTTCGGTGGATCGGCGAGGCGTCCGGCGAACCCGCGCCCACCGGGGAGGGGGTCGCCGTCGCGGAGCGCGTCGCGGACGCGATCGGGGGACGCGCCGCGGAGGTCCGTGGAACGAGCGCCCGCCATCCGGGGCTACCGCAGCGCTTTCAGCGCGCGGAGCGCGCGGCGCTTGGCGCCGCCGCCGAACTGGCGGAGCGAGATGCGCCACGGGGTCCGCTTCCCGACGACGCTGGTCCGGCCCTCGCGGACGGCGGAGAGGATCGCGTCGGCCGAGTGCTCCTCGGCGCCGACCTCGGTCACCGCCTGCCCGACCATCTCCGAGATGTGGGCGTCGCTGCCGGCGGTCATCGGCATCCGGTTCCGGAGCGCGAACTTCTCCGCCTGTCGGTTCGAGCGGCCCGTGAACAGCCGGGAGTTGTACACCTCGAGGGCGTCGGCGCCGGCGAGCTGCTCGTCGGTGATGTGGGGGGCGACGCCGTGTCGGGACTTCTGGAAGGGGTGGGGGACGACCGCGATCCCGCCCTGGTCCCGGATCCGGTCGAGCGTCTCGTCGAAGGGGAGCCCGCTCTCGACGCCCTCGTCGATGCCGAACGCGAGCACGTGGCCGACGGCGCAGGTCACCTCCATGCCGACGATGCCGACGAGCCCGTAGTCGGGGGCCTTCTCGGCCGCCTCGAGGCTGGCGTCGATCTCATCGTGGTCGGTGACCGCGAGCGCGTCGAGCCCGACCGCGGCCGCCTGCTCCAAGAGCAGATCGACCGGGTCGCGCCCGTCGTAGGACAGCGCGGAATGCGCGTGGAGCTCGACCGATAGCACGCCTCCCGTTTCGGTAGTCGACTTAAAAAGCGCCCCGGTCCGCCAGCGGAATCCGTCCGAGCGCCGCACGTGGCTACGGGGCTGGCAACGCGATTATTTATAATAGAACTGTTGCGGTGGCGCGTGCCGGCGAGCGGCCGCNCCCCCCCCCCCCCCCCCGAGGCTGGGGAGGCGTGAGGCTGCGGTGCTGTGCGGGGTGGGACTCAAAGGGGCAGCCGCGAGGACGAAGGCGCGCGACGCAAGGACCGCAGGAACGAGTGAAACGAGTGACGAGGACCGCAGCGAGCGCACCGAGTCCTCGCGGCTGGGGCTTTGGAGGTGTTCTCGGTCACAGCGAACGCAACGACGTACTGCCGAGCGGCTGGGGCTTTGGAGGTGTTCGTTGTCGGGCCGAGCGAAACTGTTTACAAACGAACGGATCGGTTCCCCCGACCGTCTAGAACGCGCTCTCGCCCACCGTCTCCCGGTAGGTCCCGGTACCGCGGTGGGCCGTCCCGTCCCACGTCTCGACCGCGACGCGGACGCGGGTGTCCGCCGCGTCGTCGGGCGCGCCATCGATCCGCAGCGTCGAGTCGCCGATCCGGGCGACGGCCACGTCGCCGTCGACGCCGGTGACGATCACCTCGATCACGTCGCCGGGGTCGTAGTCGGGGGTCGAACTCCGGAGCGACCAGCCGGCGAGGAACTTGTCGAAGCGGCTCATGCGCGCGACACCTCCTCGGAGGCCCGGTCGGGGACGTACTCCCGCCCGAAGCCGGTGACCGCCGCGAGCAGGAAGACGATCACGAGGAACCAGCCGTGGAACACGTACGGCACGACTTCGATCGGGTTGACGACCATCTCGGAGCCGTACTGCTCGCCGAGCCCGCCCGGCCCGACCATCACCTGATACCCGACGAGCACGCCGCCGGCCCACGGGAAGATGTACCCGAGCGCCGAGGTGTTCGCGTCGAGGATGTTCGCGCGCCGGTAGCCGTTGATGTTGAACTTCTCGCCGAGCCGCGCGACGTACGGCGCGATCGCGATCTCCGCGGCCGTGTTGATCGTGATCATCCCGTTGATCGTCGCCGTGCCGAGGACCATCGTCAGCTCCGCGCGCCGGACCGTGGTCGCGACGGAGTCGAGCAGGAACTCCAGGATCGCCTCGAACCCGCCGCCGCGGATCATGATCTGCGCCATGGCCACGATCAGCAGGGTCAACACGATGAGCGGGAAGAAGCCGATCGCGCCGGAGTAGAGGCTCCCGCCCACGCCCGCGGTCTCCCCGATCCGCACGAACGGGAGCGCCGCGACGGGGGTGGCCTCGGTGGTCGTGAACACAAGGACGTCGGCGACCGAGGAGAGGCCGAACGCGAGGTTGAACGCGATGGCGACGACGAGGCCCCACGAGATCGCCTCAACGATGTGGCGACCCGCGACCGCCGTCGCGATGACGACGCCCATCGAGACCAGGTGGACCAGCCCGAGCGCCGTCGCCGACTCGCGGAGGGCGACCGCGCCCTCCAGGCTGGCGCCCGAGAGGACCGATCCCATGACCAGATAGGCGACGAAGGCCGGCACCGCGGCGAGGATCGCGTACTTGAACCGCGAGGCGACGACGCCGCCGATGTCGGCGTCCTGCGTCACCGCGCTCACGATCGTCGTGTCGCTCACGGGCGCGAGGTTGTCGCCGAAGACGGCGCCCGACAGGATCGCCGCGAACAGCAGCACCGGGCTCGCGCCGATGAGGACGCCCGCCGGGAAAAAGAGCGTCACGAACGCGACGGTCGCGCCGTATCCCGTTCCGATCCCGGTCGCGAGCAGGCCGCAGAGGACGAACGCGGCCGCCGGGAACGTCGCCGCGCCGACGTTCAGGGCGTCGGCGGCGAAGATGAGCCCCTCAACGAAGCCGCCGACCTGCAGCGTCTCGGCGAACATGCCGGCCCACAGCCACGCCACGATCGCGGTCGCGGCGACGCGCTGGGTCATCCCCTCGAAGATGGTGTCGGCGTACGTCTTCCAGTCGCCGCGGACGAAGAACATCCCGAGGATGGTCCCGACGAGCGCGCCGATGACGAGGCCGTTCGTGTCGCCGATGCCCAAGACGCCGCTCTGGACGATGGCCCAGAGAATGAAGAAGACGATCGGCACCGTGCTCGCCCACTTCCCGCCGTAGAACGTGATCCGCGGCTCGTCGGTCGACACCGGCTCGTCGCCGAATCCGCCGTCGGCGACGAGCGCGGGGTCCTCGGCCGAGCCGCAATTGTCTCCCGGCGAGACATCGTCAGGTGGTTGGCCGTCGGTCCGATCCGCCGAATCGTCGTCTGGTGGGCCGGTCATATGTCTCTCCTACGCAGTCGGTGAGAGACGGTCCACCTAAATCCTCCTTTTTGACGTCGCCAGTCCGACGGTCGATCGATTTGGGCCCGGAGGCGGCGGGAGTCACAAGAACACGCTTAAGAACCCCGACGGCGACTCCTCGAACGGGAACAGCACAGCTGCAGATCCGACTCGCCGGGGCCTCTTTCGCCCGCGGCTTGGGAATGTAGCAGTGCACCGACGCCTCCGGCGTCGCGGCTCGGGGCGATCCGCTCGCGCGGATCGTTCGTCTCGGATCCGCTCGCTCGACGCGAGCGCCCGACAGCCGCGCCGCGCGGAGTCGCGGTCACGTTGTGGTTGTGCCGTTCCAATTTCAGACAATGGCACGAATGCACACGCGCCGTCGCGGTTCGTCCGGTTCGGACAAGCCGGCGACGGACGAGAACCCGGAGTGGAGCGACGTCGACGCCGAGGACATCGAGTCCCGCGTCGTCGAACTGGCGGAGCAGGGCCACGACCCCAGCGTCATCGGCCTCAAGCTCCGTGACGAGGGCGTCAAGGGCGTTCCGGTGCCCGACGTCAAGCTGGCGACCGGCAAGAAGCTCACCGAGATCCTCGAGGAGCACGACGCCGCCGCGGAGTACCCCGAGGACCTCCGCAAGCTGATGGAACGCGCCGTTCGCCTCCGCGAGCACATGGCGGAGAACGACCAGGACCACCAGAACAAGCGCGCGCTCCAGAACACCGAGTCGAAGATCCGCCGTCTCGCGAACTACTACCGCGGCGACGAGATCGACGAGGAGTTCACGTACACCTACGAGCGCGCCGCCGAACTGGTCGGCGACGAGTAGCGACGCCGACGAGACGCACCGACGAGTAACCGAACACGACGCGACACGCAGACCACGCGCGAAACGCACCACGACCGAACTCAACTCATGACCGAAGCGACGTCCGCCACGCCCGCCCCCGACGCCCTCGCCGACGTCCTCGCCGACGCGCCGTTCGCCCGGCTCGTCGCGACCGACGACGGCGACGCGCTGGCAGCCGCGGGGCTGCTCGCCCGGGCGCTGCGAGCCGTCGGCACACCGTTCCAGGTCCGAGTCGCCGCCGATCCGGTCCCCGACGACGCCGACGACGGCGTCTCGGTGACCGTCGGCGCCGCTCGCGGCCCGCGCGCGATCTCCGGTGCCGGACGCCCGGCGAGCACGGACGCGTTCGCGGTCTCGCGCGCGCTCGGCGTCGAGCCGGACCCCGTCGTCGCCCTCGCGGGCGTCGTCGCGGCCGGCTCCGTCCCCGGCACTGACGGCTCGGCCGACGCCCTCGACGCCGCCGAGGATTCGGACCGCGTCCGCCGGCGACCCGGCGTCGCGATCCCGACCGCGGACCTCGCGGACGGGCTCGCGGCCTCGACGCTCGTCCGGACGCCGTACTCCGGCGACCCCGAGGCCGCGCGCGCCGCGCTCGCGGAACTCGGGATCCCGGCCGACCTCGGCGACGAGGCCCACCGACGCCTCGCGTCGCTGGTCGCCGTCGACGTCGCGGACGCGGACGAGGCGAGCGCGCGAGCCGCTTCGGCGGTCGAGCGGGCGCTCCGCCCGTACGCGACGACCGGAGACGCGACCCCCTTCGAGACGGTCGGCGGCTACGCCGACGCCCTCGACGCGCTCGCCCGCGAGGCCCCCGGCACGGGGGTCGCGCTCGCGCTCGACACCGACCCGAGCGCCGACCTCAGGACCGCCGCGCTCGGCGCGTGGCGGTCCCACGGGCTGGCGGCGCACCGCGCGCTCGACGCCGCGACGACCAGCCGGTACGACGGCTGCGTCGTCGTCCGCGTCGAACTCCCGGAAGGGGAGGGGGACGGCCCCGAAGACGGCGACACCGCGCCGGACGCGGGCGCCGTCCTCCCGACCATCGCCCGGCTGGCCCGCGACTTCCGGTCGCCCGAGCCGGTCGCGATCGCGGTCGACGAGTCGGCCGGACGGCTGGCCGCGGCGGCGGTCGGCGGTGGCCGCGCAGCGGACGACGCGGCCACCGAGCCCCTCGGGCTCGGCGACGCCTGCCGGTCGGTCGCGACCGAGTTCGACGGCGACGGCTGGGGGACCGCCGAGCGCGGCGGGCTCGCGGTCGGCGCGGGCGAGAAGGGCGGTGAAGCCGAGACCGACGGCGACGTCACGGGCGCGCTCGCCGCGCTCAGGGAGGCGCTATGAGCGGGGACGAACCGCGGACCGACGCCGGCGCGTCCGGCGGCGGGACGACCCGGGCGGCGACCGTCCGGACGACCCACGCCGACGCCGCCGTCGTCGCCGCCGCGCTCGCCCCGGACGAGACCGACTCGATGGCCACCCGCGTCGACGGCGACGCGATCGAGTGCGCGATCGAGCGACCGACGACCGGCGGGCTCCGGTCGACCGCGGACGACCACGTCGTGAACCTGCGCGTCGCGGACCGACTCGTCGAGCGCGCGAGGACGCACCTCGCGGCCGGCGACGGAGGGCGCCGCTCCGACACCGACGGCGACACAGACACCAACACCAACACATGAGCGAACGATCCGTATCCAAGAGCAGAGAACAGAAGCGCTGGTACTCCGTGCTGGCACCCGAACAGTTCGACCGACAGGAGCTCGGCGAGACGCTCGCCGAGGAGCCCGACCAGGTCGTCGGCCGCACGATCACCACGACGCTGGGGGAGCTGACCGGCGACTCCGGCGCGAACAACACGAAGCTGACGTTCAAGATCACCGACGTCGGCAGCGACACGGCGTACACAGAGTTCATCAAGTACGAGCTCACGCGGGACTACCTGCGCTCGCTCGTCCGCCGCGGCGCCTCGAAGGTCGAGGCGTCGATCACGGTGCTGACGACGGACGACTACCGGATCCGCGTCCAGCCCGTCGCGCTGACGACGAAGAAGGCCGACCGCTCCCAGGAGAAGGCGATCCGCCGCGTCATGATCGACAAGGTCCACGCCGCCGCCGAGGAGCGCACCTTCGAGGCGTTCGTCGACGCCATCGTCGAGGGGAACCTCTCCTCGGCCGTCTACGGCGAGGCGAAGCTGATCTACCCGCTGCGCCGCGTCGAGGTCCAGAAACTGACCCTCGAAGCGCGCCCGCGAGAGGTCGCCGCCGAGGAGGAAGCATCCGTCGAGGTCGACGGCGACGAAGTGGCCGTCGGCGACGAGTAACGCCTCGCCGATCGCACCCGCAGTTTTTTCATTTATCAGTCGCGTAGCGGCGGCGATGGCGCGAGCCGTCGCGAGCGGGGTCGGATGCGGTGCTGTGCGGTGCGGACGGCCGGGGCTTCGGAGACGTTCTCCGTCGATCTGCGGCCAATTATTTATAACTGATCGGACGGGGCTTCAGAGACGGTCACCGCAGAGTGGCCGGTCACGTTGTCGGAAGTCATCGGACTTTCGCACCGTCGCCTGCATCCCCGCCGGTTAAAGCATCAGTCGCGCGTGCGGGTCGTCCGCATCCGGCGATATCCGGGAGACGAAAGCTTGAAACGCCGCTCGCCCGACCTCAGGAATATGGAACTGCGGGTCATCGAGAAGACCGACACGGAACTCCGCATCGAGATCGCCGGCGAGGACCACACGTTCATGAACGTGCTGAAGGGTGTCCTCCTGAAGACGGACGGCGTCGCGGCCGCGACCTACGACATGAACCCCGAGCAGTCAGGCGGCCAGACGGAGCCGGTGCTGACGGTGAAATCGGAGTCCGACGATCCGCTCGACCTGCTCGCGAACGCCGCCGAGGCGATCACCGACCGGACTGACGCGCTGCGCGACGCCGTGCAGGCGGCCTGAACCGAGGCCGACGGACACCGCCGAGCGTCCTTTTATATACTCTCACGCCGCAGCGAGCCGCTCGGCCGGCCGGATGAGGGGCATACCTAAGTGCCGACTCGCAAAACGGGGAGCCATGCCACCGAGCGTACTCATGCTGGGATGGGGGTACCCGCCGAACATCACCGGCGGGCTCGACGTCCACGTCGGCGAACTGTTCTCCGGGCTCCGCGACGATTTCGAGATCGAGGCCACTCTCGTGTTACCCGCGGAGTTCGCCCCGGACGACGAGCCGGGGCTCGAACCGGTCGAGACCGGCGACGGCGACATCGCCGCCCGGATCGAGCGCCTCAGCGACCGGTTCGCGGAGCTGGCGCCCGATCACGACGTGATCCACACGCACGACTGGTTCGGTTACGCCCCGGGGCGACAGGCCGCCCGCGCGTCGGACGCGACGTGGGTCTCGTCGTTCCACTCGCTCGCGAGCGACCGCAACATCGACCCGCCCAAACGCGAGGTCGAGACCGAGCGCCGGCTCGCGAACGCCGCCGACACGAACATCGCCGTCAGCGAAATCGTCCGCGGGGACATCAGGGAGCTGTACGACGCCGACTCCCGCGTCGTCTACAACGGGTTCTCGACGCCGACGTTCTCCGGGAAGGACGTCCGCGAGGAGCTCGACATCGACGGCGAGATGCTGTTCTTCGTCGGGCGCCACACCGACCAGAAGGGGATCTCGCACCTGCTGTTCGCGATGAAGAAGCTCCGCGGGCGCGACGTCACCCTCGTCGTCGGCGGGTCGGGCCACCAGACCGACCAGCTGAAGCGGTTCGCGGAGCTGATCGGCATCGAGGACCGCGTCGAGTTCGTCGGCTACGTCCCCGAGGGGGAGCTCGGCGACTACTACGCCGCGTCGGACGCGTTCGTCTCGCCCTCGTACGCGGAGCCGTTCGGGATCACGATCACGGAGGCGCTGGAGGCCGGGACGCAGGTCGTCGCGACCCCCTCGGGCGTCGCCGAGGTGCTGCCCGAGGACTGTCTCGTGGAGGTCGAAACGGACTCGGAGTCGATCGTCGCGGGGCTCCGCGAGGCGCTAAACCGCGAGGGGCTCCCCGAGTACGACCGTCGAGAGTGGCTGGACGTGGCGAGGGACATGCTATCGGTGTACGAAGACGTCGCCTGAAGCCGGCCCCCGGCTCGGATTTTAAACGGCCTACTCCTCGTCGCCGCGGTAGACGTCGAACTCGGTTGCCGCCTCGGGGTGGCTGATCCGGAACCCCTCGGCCGTCTCGACCACGCCCCGGGTGCTGCCGGTGCCGCCGCCGTACGGGCTCTCCTCGCCGTCGATCCCGCTCCCGCCCTGATACGGCGAGGTGTACGGCGACCCCGACACGGGCTCGTCGAAGCTCTCCGGCGGGAGGTAGATCCGCTCGCCGCCCGCGGAGCGAACGACGACCGCGACGTCGCGGGTCCCGGTCACGTCGATGACGGTTCGCTCCCCCGTGACGCGCGCGTCGATGTCGATCTCGTCCATGCCCCACGATGCGGACGGGGACGGTTTAGCCCTACCGGCGTCGTTCGGGCGTCCGGACCACCCCCGGTGGTGAATCCTTTTGTGCGGTCGCGTCGAAGTCGGGGCCGATGGACGTCAACAGCCATGCCGAGGAGCTCGCCTCCGACCTCGGCGTCGACAAAGAGGAGGTCAAAGCCGACTTAGAGAACTTACTGGAGTACAGCGTCCCGATCGACGAGGCGAAACAGAGCGTCCGCCGGAAGCACGGCGGCGGTGGCGGCGGCTCGACGCCGACCCCCGACGCCGTCGACGTCGGCGATATCACCACCGACAACGACGGCGTGACGGTCACGGTCAAAGTGCTCACGCAGGGGACGCGGACGATCCGATACCAGGGCGACGACCTCACGATCCGCGAGGGGGCGGTCGCCGACGAGACGGGCGTCATCGCCTACACCGCCTGGCAGGACTTCGGGTTCGAGCCGGGCGACTCGCTGACGATCGGCAACGCCGGCGTCCGCGAGTGGGAGGGCGCGCCGGAGCTCAACCTCAACGACTCCACCACCGTCGCCATCGCGGACGAGCCGGTCGAGGTCGACCCCGAGGTCGGCGGCGACCGCAACCTCGTCGACATCGCCGCGGGGGACCGCGGGCGCAACGTCGAGGTCCGCGTGCTGGAGGTCGACGAGAAGACGATCTCCGGGCGCGACGGCGAGACCGACATCCTGGAGGGCGTCGTCGGCGACGCGACCGCGAAGCTCCCCTTCACGGACTGGCAGCCCCGCGCCGAGCTGGAGCCGGGCGCCGACCTCCGGATCGAGGACGTGTACGTCCGCGAGTTCCGCGGCGTCCCCTCGCTCAACCTCACCGAGTTCTCGACGGTGACGCCGCTCCCGGACCCCGTCGAGGTCGCCGAGGACGCGCCCCGCCTCTCGGTCGGCGAGGCGGTCGGCTCCGGCGGGATGTTCGACGTCGAGGTCGTCGGGAACGTCCTCGAAATCCGGGACGGCTCCGGGCTTATCGAGCGCTGTCCGGAGTGCGGCCGGGTGGTTCAGAACGGCCAGTGCCGGAGCCACGGCGACGTCGACGGCGAGGACGACCTCCGCGTGAAGGCGATCCTCGACGACGGCACCGACACCGTCACCGTCGTCTTAGACGACGAGATGACGGCCGAGGTGTACGGGGGCGGCCTCGAGGACGCGCTCGACGCCGCGAAAGAGGCGATGGACAAGGAGGTCGTCGCCGAGACGATCGCCGACTCGCTCGTCGGGCGGGCGTACCGCGTCCGCGGGAACCTCTCCGTCGACGACTACGGCGCCAACCTCGACGCGAGCGAGTTCGAGCTCGCGGACGACGACCCCGCGGACGCCGCCCGCGCCGCGCTCGCGGAGGTGGGGGAATGAGCGACGACGGGCCGGGCGCCCGCGAGGTCGCTCACCGCGTGTTCGCCGCCGAGTTCGACGACGCCTCGCTCTCGTACTCCGAGAGCGACGAGGAGCGCGCCCCGAACTACGTCGTCACGCCGACCGGCGCGCGCGTGAACCGGCTGTTCGTCGCCGGCGTGCTCACCGAGGTCGAGCGCGTGAACGACGAGACGCGCCGCGGGCGGGTGGTCGACCCGTCCGGCGCGTTCGTCACTTACGCCGGCCAGTACCAGCCCGAGGCGCAGGCCTTCCTAGAGCGCGCCGACCCGCCGTCGTTCGTCGCGCTCACGGGGAAGGCGCGCACCTTCGAGCCGGAGGACTCCGACCGCGTGTTCACCTCGGCCCGGCCCGAGAGCCTCAACGAGGTCGACGCCGACACCCGCGACCGCTGGGTCGTCTCCGCCGCGCGGGCCACGCTCGACCGGCTAGCCGTCTTCGAGCGGGCCCTCGACTCCGACCTCCGCGGCGAGGAACTCCGCGTCGCCCTCGAGTCGGGCGGCGTCGCGCCGTCGCTCGCGGCCGGAATTCCGAAAGCGATCGGCCACTACGACACCTCGACGGCCTACGTCGAGGCGGTCCGGCGGCTCGCCGTCGACGCCTTGGAGCTGATCGCGGGCGACCGCGACGAGGTCCGCTCGCTCGACCTCGCCCCCGACGCGGGGGGCGACGCCGCCGTCGGCGCGCTCCCGGAGACCGACGTGACGGTCGAGGCGCCGAGCGGGGCCGCGTCGCCGTCGGGAGACGCCGAAGCGGCCGCCGGTTCCGAGACCGAAGCGGCCGACGAGCCCGAGACGGCGACGGCGACCGGTACCGGGACGGCGACGGCGACCGGTGCCGAGACCGAAGACGGGGCGACGACCGATACCGAATCGACCGCGGCTGCCGACGCCGGCGGAGAGCCCGGGCCGACGGGATCGGGCGAAACGGCCGACTCGAGCGAACCGAGAGAATCGAGCGGTTCGACCGACACCGCCGGGAACGCGCTCGACGACGCCGGGAACGCGCTCGACGACGCCGGGAACGCGCTCGACGACGCCGGGAGCGAGCCGACTGACGCCGCCGAGGAGAGCGCAGCCGATGCCGACGAGACCGACCCGATCGAGGGCAGCGCGGGGTCGACCGCGGACGCCGGGGACAGCGGGCTCGGGGACTTCGAGACCGGCGGCGACGTCGACGAGGGCGGCGATGGCGAGGGCGACGCCGACGCCCCCGAGGAGACGCTCGGCGCCGCCGGCGAGGGGACCGACGACGCCTCGGTATCGTCCGATTCCGACGCCGGCGACCCGGACCCCGCGAGCGACGAGATGTACGAGCTCGGCGAGACGGAGCGCGAGGAGATCGAGTCCGAGTTCGGCACCGACTTCGCGACCGGCTCCGAGGTCGAAGAGCCCGGGGAGGCCGACATCGACGTGCCCGACCCGGAGGAGCTGCAGGAGACGCCCGAGGACGCCCCGGCGGCCGACCTCGACGCCGAACCGGCCGACACGGCTGACACGGCAGACGACGGGGGCGACGAGACGGACGCGGGCGACGAGTCCGACGGCGACGAGACCCCCGGAGACGTCGACCTCGAGACCGCCGCCGTCGACGCCATGGGCGCGCTCGACGACGGCGACGGCGCCGACCGCGAGGCGGTCGTCGAGCGCGTGATCGGCGAGCACGGCGCGGACGCCGGCGCCGTTGAGGACGCGATCCAGGACGCGCTGATGAGCGGGAAGTGCTACGAGCCCGGCGACGGCGTGCTCAAGCCGATCTGATGCCCCCGGGCGCGACGCCCGCGGTCGAGCCGGTCGTGGGCGAGCCGGCGGCCGTGGCCGACCTCGGCGGCGAGCGGGCGCTGCTCGTCGCCGACGTCCACGCCGGGGTCGAGGTCGGCCTGCGCTACGAGCGCGGCGTCGAACTCGACAGCCGCGCCGACGAGCGCCGCGAGCGGCTCTGCGATCTCCTCGCGGAGACGGGCGCGGACCGGCTCGTCGTTCTCGGCGACCTCGCCCACCGCATCGCGGCGCCCGAGGGCGAGGAGCGCGAGGAGCTGGAGGCCCTGATCGGGGCGGTGACCGACCGCGTTCCGATGACGCTCGTCGAGGGGAATCACGACGCCGGCGTCGCCGAGGCGTTCGCGAGCGACCTCGACGTGATCGGGGCCGACGGTGGCGTGATAGGCGGCGGTGAGGGCGACGAGGACGGGAGAGCCGGAACCGGCGGCGTCGGCGTCTGCCACGGTCACACGTGGCCGGACCCGGCGCTCCTCGGCGCCGACGTGGTGTGTATGGGCCACGAGCACCCGCGGGTCCGGTTGGAGGACTCGGTCGGCGGGTCGCGGGTCGAGCGGGTGTGGCTCCGCGGGCGGCTCGACCCGGCGACGTTCGTCGATGGGAGCGACGCGGACGGCGACGCCGCCGTCCGGGGAGAGCCGCCCGAACTCGTCGTCTTCCCGGCGTTCAACGAGCGCTCCGGCGGAACGTGGGTCAACGTCGACGGGCAGTCGTTCCTCGCGCCGTTCCTCCCCGACGCGCTCCCGGCCGGCGACGCCTACCTCCTGAACGGGACGCGGCTCGGCGATTTCCGCCGGATCTGAAGACGAGACCGTTTTTTGCCGGGACACGAAACGTGTCCCATGGTCACTGATCGCACGCCGACCGAGATCGACGAGCCGGGGTGGCACTGGCTCCGGGTCAAACACGTGACCGGATTCCCGCGGAACGCTCGCGACGGCTACTTCCCGAAACACGGCGTGACGCGGCCCGCGGCGACGAGGGAGGCGGACCTGCCCCGCGGCGACGAGGGCGGAGAGGAACCGCTCCCGGCCGACGCCGAGACCGTCGCCGACGCGGACCGGCTCGCTCTCGAAACGACCTACCTGAGCGGGAAGTGGCTCGTCGAGCGTCCGCCCGAGACGGTCGACGACCTCTGGGAGGCGGTGGTCGAAGACGTCGCGGCCGAGCGGTTCTGGGACGCGAAGGTCGTGACCCGCGCCGGCTGCGAGGCGTTCGGAGAGACGGAACACGCCGTGCTCGTGTTCACGCCGAACTACTTCGACCGGGCGGACGTCGACCGGGTTCGGCGACGGCTCAGGGAGGCCCACGGGGTGACCGAGGAGGTCCGATACCGGCCCGACGCCTACACGCTCGACGGGGGCCACGAGGAGCGGCTCGGCAAGCTCAGCGACTCGGCGGCGTCGCGGTTCCGGGACTGAGCGGCTATTTAAAAACGGGTCGCTGGATCACTCGACCGGCCGGAACCGGAAGCCGTCCCACTCCTGGCTCTCCGGCTCGCGGATCCCCGCGCCTGGGTCCCTGAGGTCGGCGGCGTAGACGGGTTCGACGCGGTCGCCGATGTCGACGTCGAACTGCTCGTCGCCCTCGCCGTCGTCGCCGTCGCTGCTTCCGCGCTCGGCTATCTGTCCGAGCGCGCGGACCACCGGCCCGTCGTAGTCGTCGCCCATGTCGAACTCGACGATCGCGAGGGTGTTCGGCTCGCGCACGCCCGGGGGCGTCGCCGTCGACGTCGTCCACGTGACGACCCGAGCCTCGTACTCGCGGAGGTCGACCGTCCCGACGCGCTCGGCGCCGTTCGGGCCCACAGTGTGGGGCGGGTAGGTGACCGTCCCATCCGCGTACTCGGCGGCCTCGAAGGTCGGCTCCTCCTGCTCGTCCGCGTCGCTTCCGGCCGTCTCGTCGCTCTCGTGGTCGCTCATTGGCTTCCCTCCAGGATCGTCGTGGTCACGCAGTTCCCGAACCCGCCGACGTTGCAGGCGAGCCCCGCGTCGGCCTCGACCTGCCGCGGCCCGGCGTCGTCGGTGACCTGCTTGAATATCTCGTACACCTGCGCGACGCCGCTGGCCCCGAGCGGGTGCCCCTTCGACTTGAGCCCGCCGGAGGTGTTGATCGGGAGCTCGCCGTCGCGGTCGGTGACGCCCTCCTCGACCGCCTTCCACCCCTCGCCCTTCTCGAAGAAGCCGAGGTCCTCGCTCTGGAGGAACTCGAGGATGGTGAACATGTCGTGGAGCTCCGCCACGTCGACGTCGTCCGGGCCGATCCCGGCCATCTCGTAGGCGATGTCCGAGGAGTCGACGACGCCGCCCATCGTCGTCGGGTCCGCGCGCTCGTGGACGACGTGGGTGTCGGTCGCGCCGCCGATCCCCGAGACGACGGCGTAGTTCCCGTCGGGCGCGTACTCCTCGGCGACGGACTCCGGGCAGAACACGAGCGCGGCGGAGCCGTCGGTGATCGGACAGAAGTCGTACAGCCGGAGGGGGTCGGCCACTATGGGGGAGTCGAGGACGGTGTCGAGGTCGACCTCCTTCCGGAACTGCGCGTGCGGGTTGTCCACGCCGTTCTTGTGGTTCTTCACCGCCACCTTCCCGAGGCTCTCGCGGGGCGCGTCGTACTCGTCGAGGTAGAGGCGGGCCGTGAGCCCCGCGAAGGAGGGGAGCGTGACGCCCTGTTTGTACTCGACCGGGTGCGTGAGCGACGCGATCACGTCGGTCGCCTCCGCGGTCGTCCGGTGGGTCATCTTCTCGCCGCCGACCAACATCGTGAGGTCGCTCGCGCCGGAGGCGACCGACTGCCACGCGGCGTACACGCCGGCACCGCCCGACGAGGAGGTCTGGTCGATCCGGGCGGTGTACGCCGGGGTGGCCGCCAGGTCGTGCGCGAGGGCGTTCGGGACGCCGGTCTGGCCCTCGAACTCGCCGCTGGCCATGTTCGAGACGTACAGGTGATCGAGGTCGCCGCCGTCGACGCCGGCGTCATCGAGCGCGGCCGCGCCCGCCTCGGCCAGCAGCTCGCGCACCCAGGCGTCGCGTTGCCCGAACCGGGTCATCGACGCGCCGACGATCGCTACGCGTTCCATACGCGTGGGTCCACGGCGTCGGCCTAAAGCGTACCTCTCTGCGGCCGGGGGCGGGTCGGTGGAAGAGAGGCCGTCGACCTGTGGAGGGGAGCCATCAACCTGTGGAGGGAAGCAGTCGACAGGTGCGAGGAACGACGCCGACCGGTGCGGGAGGGCTCGGAGTCAGTCCGCCGTCGCCGGCGTTCGGTCGGCGGTCGGCTCGGCCGTCCCGACGTCGCCGAACGCCCGTCGACGGGCGTAGAAGAAGTAGACGTACGGCACCTTCGCCAGGACGTCCAGGAAGGCGTACGTGAGCGCGGTCCCGACCGCGCCGGCGAAGCCGATGCCCTCCGGGCCCATCAGCCAGACGAACGGGTACGCCAACCACAGCAGTCCGATGTGGTTTTTAAGCAGACTGAACAGCCCGCGCTGCATCGGGTTATCGGGGAGCGTCCGCGGGAATATCAGGTACAGGTAGCCGAACAGGGAGAGGTGGAACACCGAAGACACCCCGAACAGCAGCCACTTGGTCGTCCCGCCCGCGACGACCCCGGCGGCGCCGAAGACGATCATCAGCGCGTCGGCGAGCATCACGCCCGCGATGGTGCGGCGGGACGCCCCGGCGACGTATCCGACGAAGCCGACCAGAAGCGGCGTGGTGATCACCCAGTCGACGTACCGGAATCCGACGAACTCCGTGCCGTTGACCGTGACCGTCCCGATCCCGAGCGCCATGGCGACGTACGAGATGCCGGCGAACCCGGGGATGATCGCCAGCGCGGCGAGGCGGCCGCGGTTGGTCGAGCTCCCGAGGCTGGCGTACAGCGCGGCCGAGATCCCCACGCCGACGAGGAAGGCGGCGGCGGCCGCCCCGTACGCGACCGTGATCGGGTCGGTCATCGGTCACCCCCGTCGGTCGTCGCCCGTGGCGGCGCCGTTCCGCTGCCGGTCGGCCCGCCTCGACCGTCGCCCTCCACCGTGAACGCGGAGACGCGGTCTTGGAGCGTGGTCACGGCGTCCTGCTGGAACGCCCGTAGCGAGTCGGAGACGCGCTCCACGACTTCCTGCCCGCTCCGGACCTGCTCGACCGTGTCGGCCGCGGTGTCGGCGGTCTCGGTGCTGAGGTCGGTGATCGAGTCGACCGAGCCGGCGGTGTCCTGAACGGTGTCGGCCTGTTCGGCCGTCGTCTGGCGTATCTCGTCGAGCGACTGGTTGATCTCGTCGACGGAGTCGGCGATCGTCTCGATGTCGGTCAGCGTCGATTCGACGGTGTCGGTGCCGGCCTGGACCCGCTCCTGCGTCGAGCGGATGGAGACCGTCACCTCCTCGGTCTGGTCGGCGATCTCATCGATCATGGCGTCGATTTCGTTGGCCCGAGACTGGGTCTCCTCGGCGAGACCCTTCACCTCCTCGGCGACCACGTTGAATCCGTCCCCGTCCATGTCGCCCCCGGCCCGGGCGGCCTCGATCGAGGCGTTCAACGCCAGCATGTTGGTCTGTTCGGCGATCCCGCCGATGATGTCGACGATCTCGGTGATCTCGTCCATTCCCTCCCTGAGCTGTTCGACCCGGTCGACGGCCCGCTCCGCCTCGGTCTCGACCTTGGCCATCTCGTCGAGGGCGGCCCGCGAGGACTCCCGGGCGTCGCTGCTTGCCGTCGTGACCTCCTCGCTGCGGGCGGAGAGGTCGTCGACGGTGGCCGCGATCTCCTCCGCGGAGGCGCTGACGTCCTCGACGTCGGCCGCGATCGACCCCAGCTCCTCGCGTTGGTCCTCCGCCTGCGTCCTGATCGTGGAGGCGGACCCGACCGCCCCGGAGACCTGCTGTTCGACCTCGTTGCTCATCTCGGCCATATCGCCTGCGTCGGTCTCGATCCGGTCGGCCATCTCGGTCACCGTCTCGACTGTGGCCTGCAGGTCGTCCATCATGCGGTTGAACGACTCGCCGACCGTCGCCATCCCCTCGTTGTCCACGTCGACGTCCACCCGCTGCGTGAGGTCGCCGGTGGCCGCGCGCTCCATCACCTCGCCGTACTGCTCCGCGGTCGCGCGGTACTGGTCGGCCATCTCGGTCGCCTCCGTCCGGGCGGTCTCCGCCTCCTCCTGTGCCCGTTCCATCTCCGCTAATCGCGACTTCAGCGAGGCCCGCATCTCCTCGATCGATCCGGCCAACTGGCCGAACTCGTCGGTGCGGGTGGACCTGACCTCGCTGTCGATGTCCCCCTCGGCGACGCGACGCGTCTGCGCCGCGATTTCGGTGACGCTGGCGATCGTCTCGGCCGCGTTGATCGACCCCAGCGTCAGGAGGCCGGCCACGGCCGCGACGATCGTCGCGTTGACCTCGCCGGTCACCATTCCAACTGTGACGACGAACGCGCCGGTGGCGACGTATCCCAGTCCCAGTTTGACGCCGTAACTGCCTTTGACCCCTGCAATGCTCATAATCTACGTCACGAGACGAACAACATAAATCAACAGCACAAAATTATCAATTCGAATAATATCCGCCACCGCGTCGGCGACCCCGATCCGGTTCGTCGACACCGCTCCCGACGCGGCGGTCTCACTCCGCGCGCCGACCCGCGTGGCCGGGGTAGTCGCGCTCGAACCGCGATCCGATCTCGTCGCGGTCGAGCCGGATCACGACCGGGCGGCCGTGGGGGCAGGCGTACGGGTTCTCGCAGGCGTCGAGCCGGTCGAGCAGGTCGACCACTCGCCCCTCGGTCAGCGAGGTGTTCCCGGTCACGGACGGGTAACACGCCAGGTCCGCGAGGAGCTCGTCGACGACGTCCGTCACCGGCTCGTCGCCTTCGGTGGCGTCCCCGACGAACGCGGAGAGGACGTCCCGGAGGAGGTCCGGGTCGAGCGCGGCGTCGAAGACGGCGGGGACCGACCGGACGGCCACCTCGCGCTCGCCGGCGCGCTCGGCGCGGAACCCGATCGCGGCGAGGTCGTCGACGAAGTCGTCGAACAGCGCCGCCTCGCGCGCCGTGAGTTCGACGCGCACCGGCTCCGCGAGCGCCTGCGCGTCGGCGCCGTCGGCGAAGGCCGCCTGCAGGCGCTCGTAGTTCACCCGCTCGTCGGCCGCGTGCTGGTCGATCAGCACGAGCCCGTCGGGCGCCTCCGCGACGACGTACGTCTCGTGGAGCTGGCCGAGCACCCGCAGCGGCGGGAGCGAGTCGTAGGTCCGCTCCGCGGCCTCGGTGGTGTCGCCCGCGAGGGTGCGCTGGGCGGTCGGAGTCGAGCGTGACTCGGTCGCCGGAGCCCCACGTTCGTCCGACGCGGGAGCGGGGTCGTTCGGAGCGGGACCGGTGGCGGCGTCCGCCGCGGAATCGGCGTTCGTCGCGGAGTCGGCGTCAGTCGCGGAGTCGGCGTCAGTCGCGGAGTCGGCGTCGACGTCGGTCGCAAGACCGGTGTTGGCGTCGGCCTCGCCGTCGCCGAACCGGTCGAGTCCCCCCGGCGTCTCGGCGTCGCCCTCGAAATCGACCTCGGCGGCCGCCGCGTCACCGTCTCCCGAGTCGGTCTCGGCGTCGTCCGTGTCCGACTGCCAGCTCCGCGGTGAAGGACGGTCGGCGGGGGATTCTGTGGAGTCGATGGCGTCGACGGCGCCGTCCGAGTCCGCGTCGCCCACCGACCACGCGTCCTCGTCCGTCGGGTCCAGTTCGGACGCGGCGGTCGCGGATTCGTCGGGGGTTCCCGTGTCGTCGCCGGCGTCGCGGTCGCCGAGCGCCGCGCGCTCGTGGTCGGTCCCGGCGCCGCCGACGGCCTCGGTGTCGGGGCCCTCAGGGGTGATCTCGGTCTGATCCGGGGCCGACTGGCCCCGCGGCGCGGTCGAGCGGATCAGGCCGTGGTCGAGCAGGGCGCTCTCGACCGCCTCCTCGACCGCGGCGCGCACGGCGGGCTCCTCGTCGAAGCGGACCTCCAGCTTGCGGGGGTGGACGTTCACGTCGACGTCGCCGGGGGGCACCTCGACGAACAGCACCGCGAAGGGGTAGCGGTCGGGCGCGAGCTGGCCGCCGTACGCGTCCAGTGCCGCCTCGCGGAGCGCGCTCGCGGTGACGTACCGGTCGTTGACGTAGGTGGCGAGGTACTCACGGGTCGAGCGCGTCGCCTCCGGGTGCGAGACGAGCCCCGTGACGCGGCGGACGGGCGGGTCGTCGGGGTCGCCGGCGGCGTGGGCCGAATCGACGCCGCCGTCGGGTTCCCACGCCACGTCCACCATCGCCTCCGCGACCTCGCGGCCGTAGACGGCCAGCACGGCCGACCGGAGGTCGCCGTTCCCCTCGGTCGCGAACGTCTCGCGGCCGTCGTGTTCCAGCGAGACCGCGACGTCGGGGTTCGCGAGCGCGTAGCCCGTGACGACCGTGTTCACCCGGTCGAACTCGGTGGTCGTCCGCTTGAGGAACTTCTTTCGGGCGGGGGTGTTATAGAAGAGGTCCGTCACCTCGACGGTCGTCCCCTCGGGACAGCCTGCGGGCCGGACCTCACCGACGTCGCCGCCCTCGACCGTTATCTCGGCGCCCGCCTCGGCGTCCGGGGGGCGGGACCGGACGGTGAGCCGCGAGACCGCGCCGACGGTGTACAGCGCCTCGCCACGGAAGCCGAGCGTGCCGACCCCGCGGTCGAGGTCCTCGATGTCGCCGATCTTCGAGGTGGCGTGCTCCGCGACGGCGGCCTCGAGTTGGTCGGCGGGGATCCCCACGCCGTCGTCGCGGACGCGGACCCCCTCGGTGCCGCCGGCCTCGACCGAGACGGCGACGCGGCTCGCGCCCGCGTCGAGGCTGTTCTCGATCAGCTCCTTGACGACGCTCGCCGGGCGCTCGACGACCTCGCCGGCCGCGATGCGCTGGACGGTGCGCTCGTCCAACCGCTCGATGTTCGGCGGCTCCATTGCTACTCTCCGGTGGGACGAGCGCGCACTTGAAGCCGTTGTCGGCGACGATATGTCGGAGAGGCGATTTCGGCGAGTACCGCCGAAGTTCCGGCCGATCGCTTATAAGTAGCTGTCTGCGGATCGGTGGTGAATGCCTCCGGCGCCCCAGCCGCGACGACTCGCGCGGCTTGCTGCGCGCGTCAGTCGCTCACTCCATTCGCTCCTCGTAGTGCTTGCGTCGCCGGGCTTCGTCCTCGCGGCAGCGTGGCGCGTAGCGCCACGGGCAGCCGGCGGCAGAGCCGCCGGCTGCCAGAGGGACCGAAGGTCCCTCGCTGTTCGCGGCCCAGGGGCCGCTCACGGGCACGCGCCGCAGTTCATTTATAAATAGCCGCTGTCGCGCGGGCCGTGTGGCGCTCAGTCGTCGGCAGTCGGCGTCGGCGCCTCGCCGCCGAGCGCGTCGCGGTCGTGGTCCGCCTCGAACTCCAGATCGGGACCGCGCGCGATGATCCCGGAGGGCGTCACGTCCGGGTGGGTCGTGTAGTAGTGCTCTTTGATGTGGCTCATGTTCACCGTCTCGGTCACGCCCTCGGTCTGGTAGAGGTCGCGGAGGTACGGCCACAGATGCTCGTACTGGTGGATGTGCTTCTTGTTGCACATGAAGTGGGTGTGGTACACCTGGTCGAACCGGATCAGCGTCGTGAACATGCAGATGTCGGCCTCGGTGAGCGAGTCCCCGACGAGGTAGCGCTGGTCGGCGAGGTGCTCGTTCCAGCGGTCGAGCGCGCCGAACAGCTCGTCTATCGCCTCGTCGTACGGCCCCTGGGACTTCGCGAAGCCGGCGCGGTAGACACCGTTGTTGACCGGCTCGTAGATCTCGGTGACGACCTCGTCGACGTCGGCGACGGTCGCCTCGTCGCCGTCGTCCGGCAGCAGCGAGACGTCGTTGCCGAGGTCGTCGAAGGCGGTCGAGAGCATCCGGAGGATCTCTCGGGACTCGTTGTTGACTATCGTGTCCGCCTCGGTGTCCCAGAGGACGGGGACGGTCACCCGACAGGTGGCGTCGGGGTCGGCCTCGACGTACAGCTCGCGGAGGTAGTCGCTGTCGCGCAGGTGGTCCCGGGTGCACGCCTCCTTCTCGGGGGTGAACTGCCAGCCGCCCTCCCCGCGGTACGGGTCCACGACCGAGACGCTGATGGCGTCCTCCAGGCCGAGCAGCGACCGCGCGATAAGGGTTCGGTGCGCCCACGGACAGGCGTAGGAGACGTACAGGTGGTACCGGCCCGCCTCGGGCTGGAACCGCTCGTCCGGCTCGGCGTCGACGTGGTCCGGCACGTCGCTGCCCGCGATCCAGTTCCGGAACGTCGTCTCGCCGCGCTGGAACGAGCCCTCCTCGTCCGTCGTCTCGTACGTGTCAGTCCTCCACTCTCCGTCCACGAGCTGGTTCATACTCGATCAACGGGCTCGACGCGCATAACGTGGGCGGGGACACGCGTGTCACCCGGCGGGGGGTCGGCCTCCGGGGCGCCCCGCGTCGACGGCCGCCCGGCGCTACCGTTAACACCGTCCCGCGAGAGGCGAGCGCATGAGCCGACCCGCGCGAAGCAGTTCCGGAGACTCGCCCGCGGTCGCGGTCGTCGGGGGCGGCGCCGTCGGCGTTACCGCGGCCGCCGACCTCGCGGCCCGCGGCGCGAGCGTGACGCTGTACGAGCGCGGCGACCTCGGCGCCGGGAGCTCCGGCCGCGCCGCCGGCGTGCTGTACGACGCGTACGCCGAGGACGTCGACGCCGCGCTGGCCGCCCGCGCCATGGAGCGGTTCCGCGCGATCGACCGGTCGCTGCCCGGGTTCGAATTCACGCCCTGCCCGTACGTGATCGCGGTCCGCGATGGCGACCCGGACGCCGACGCCGTCCCCGCGATGGTCGACCGGATGCGCTCGCACGGCCGCGACGTCTCCCTCGTGACCCCTGACGCCCTCGGCGATCGCTTCCCGGTCGCGACCGACGACCTCGCGGTCGCCGCGGTCGCCGAGGGCGCGGGCTGGTGTGACCCGGCGAGCTACGTCGCGGCGATGGGACGCCGGGCGCGCCGCGAAGGGGTCGCCGTCGAGACCGAGACGGCCGTCTCGCTGACCGGCGACGCGGCCGAGCTCCGGATCGAAGCCGACGGTGGGAGCGGCGCCGAGACCCGGGAGTTCGACGCGGTCGTCGTCGCCGCCGGCGCGCACACCGCCGACGTCCTCGCCGACGTCGGGGTCGCGGTCCCGGTGGTCCCGTACCGCGTGCAGGCGCTGACGACCGGGGTCGCCTACGACGGCCCGATGGTCTACGACGCGAGCGCGGGCGTCTACCTCCGGCCCCGTCCCACCGGCCTGCTTGCCGGCGACGGGACCGAACCGGTCGCGGCCGACCCGGACGACTACGAGCGCGGGGGCGACGACTGGTTCGTCGACTCCGTCACCGAGACGCTCCGCGAGCGCGTCGACGCGGTGAGCGGGGGCGAGTTAAACTCGGAGCGGGCGTGGGCCGGGCTCTGCACGGCGACGCCCGACGGCGACCCGCTCGTCGGACCGGTGGGAAGGGCGGGGAGCCTGTTCGTCGCCGCCGGCTGGCAGGGCCACGGCTTCATGCGAGCGCCGGCGGTGGGCGAGCACGTCGCCGAGGGCGTGCTGGCGTCGCTCGACGGGACCGACGCCGACAGCGAGTCGCCGTGGATCGACCCGTTCGACCCCGACCGGTTCGACGGGGGCGAGGCGTTCGAGATCACGGAGGGGATGTCGGTCGAAGGGCGGATCGGGGAGAAGCGATAGGAGCGCGGTCGGCGTTCGCCGGGGTCAGGCTTCGTCGATGTCGTCTTCCTCGACGACCGCGACGTCCCGCGCGTCGTCGTTCTTCGGGATCTCCACCTGAAGCGTCCCGTTGCGCGTCAGCGTCGCGTTCGCACCCTCCGGGGTGACGTTCGCGTCGCGGGGGAGGTCGGCGCTCCCGGAGAGCGAGATCCCCCGCCCGGGGAACAGCATCTCGTAGCCGTCGTAGAAGTCGCGGAACCGGTCGAGCTCGACCTCGACAGTGTGGTCGAGGAACGTCACGTTGAGGTCGTCGCCGCGGACGCCGGGGGCGTCGAAGACGACGAGGTAGGCGTCGTCGCTCTCGAGGAGGTCGTACGAGAGCGGGCGACGCTCCTGCATCTTGCTCCACCCGCGGCCGACGCGTTCGAGGGCGCGACGGACGATCGACCGGCCGGTCTCGACGAGCTCGCTCACGGGTTACACCTCGATCTCGGCGAGGTCGCTCCCGCCGCAGTACGGGCACGACAGGTCCTCGACCGCGTGGTCGTCGGGCACGTCGTACGTGTAGTGGTTCTCGAACATGTCGAGCTCGCAGTCGTCGCTCTCGCATTTGACCTCCATCGTCGATGGCATATACGCTATTGTTGTGTCGGCGAGGGCTTAAACGGCGTGGCGGCGGCCGTCCGTGCATGGAGGGTACCGACGACGGCGGCGGGGCGGACCGGGCGGGCGACGGGCCGGTCCGCGTCCACGGCGTCGACTTCAGCGCGGCGGCGGACGATGCGGGGCGGAAGACGTGGGTCGCGAGCGGGACGGTCGACCCCGAGAGCGACGGGCTGCTCGTGACCGATCTCCGGCCGCTCGCCGAACTCGCCGGCCTCGACGGCGACGGCCGCGGCCGTCGAGGCGCCGCCCGCGAGGACGCGCTCCCGGCGCTCGCGGCGTGGGTCCGCGAGCGCGACCAGAGCGCTGCGGTCGGGCTCGACTTCCCGTTCGGGCTCCCCCGGTTCGTCGTCGAGGAGACCGGCAACGACTCGTGGCGTTCATTTATAAGCGAGTTCCCGAAATCGATCGGTGCCGGTGAGGGGGATGCTGGTGACGGCGGCGACGAGAGCGACGCGGCGGGCGACCCGGTCCGGGCGTTCGCCGAGCGCTGTGTCGGGTTGACCGAACGGTACGGCGAGGGGACCTACGACAAGCGCCGGACGGACGCCGCCGTCGGCGCGCGATCACCGTACGGGTTCATCGCCGACACGATCGCCTTTTACGGCATGCGCGACGTGCTCGCGCCGCTCGCCGACGACGTCCGGTTCGCGCCGATGGACCGGACGGAGGGGGGGTGGCGGCCCGGGACGCCGCCGGGACCGACGGTCCTCGAGACGTATCCGGCCGCGGTGCTGGACCGCCTCGGGCTCTACCGGACGAGCTACAAGGGCGGCGGCGAGTCGGAAGCGACCCGTCGCCGGCGGAACGCCGAGGGGCTGGTCGAGGCGGCCGAGGTGGCTTATAAATCCGGGGAGGGACTCGCGGACGCAATGGTCGCCGAGGCGGGCGGCGACGCCCTCGACGCCGTCGCCGCCTGCGTCGGGGCGTTCGCCGCGTGGAAGCGGGGGTACGAGACGGACGTCGCGGCGTTCGACGACCCCGACGCGGTCGCGCTCGAAGGGTACATCTACGGCTGAGCGGCGTCGTGGCTCGCGGCGCAGCGATGCCCGATCCGGCGAGCCCCGCCGTTCCGCACGCTTTTCCCGTCTCGGCCGACTACGGTGGGGCAACATGACCGATTCCGCTCCGGCCGACCGCGGCTCCCTCCCGCCCGATCCGGCCGACCTCTCCGTCACGGTCGTCGACGGCTACGTCGACGAGCCGGCGCACTTCGGCGTCCCCCCGTACATCTCGACGTACCCGCGGTACACGGCCGGCGCGCTCGTCGACGCGGGCGTCCCCGAGTCGCGGATCACCTACCACACCATCGACGAGCTGCGCGACGACCGTTCGAAGCGCGCGGACGTCGCCGACGCCGACCTCATGGTGTACGTCGGCGGGATGACGGTCCCCGGGAAGTACGTCGGCGGGACCCCGGCCGAGCCCGACGAGGTTCGGGAGCTGGGCTGGACCGCGGACGGCGTCACCCTGCTCGGCGGCCCCGTGCGGTTCGGCGTCGGGGAAGAGAACGCGGGCGCCCAGGAGACCGAGCGCGACGACCTCGACTACGACTTCGTCGCCATGGGCGACGTGGAGGCGGCCGCGTACGACCTCGTCAGCGAGGGGTTAGAGGGGTTCGGCAACCGGATGCGCGACAACGCGGAGATCGATCGGTGGGCCGAGAAGGGGGCGTTCGTCGTCGAGCAACACCCGAACCACCCGGACTACCTCATCTGCGAGATGGAGACCTCCCGGGGCTGCGCCTACCGCTGTTCGTTCTGCACGGAGCCGCTGTACGGCGACCCGGCGTTCCGCACTCCCGGCTCCGTCGTCGACGAGGTCGACGCGCTCTCCGACCGCGGGGTCAGGCACTTCCGGCTCGGCCGACAGGCCGACATCCTCGCGTTCGGCGGCGACGGCGAAGCGCCGAACCCCGACGCCCTGCGTGAGCTGTACGGCGGGATCCGCGAGGCCGCGCCCGACCTCCGGACGCTCCACCTCGACAACATGAACCCGGTGACGATCACCGACTACCCCGAGGCCTCCCGCGAGGCGATCCGGGTCATCGCCGCGCACAACACGCCCGGTGACACCGCCGCGTTCGGGCTCGAATCGGCGGACCCGGTCGTCCAAGAGCGGAACAACCTGCTCGTCACCGCCGAGGAGTGTCTGGAGGCCGTCCGCGTCGTCAACGAGGAGGGCGGGTGGCGCCCGGGCGACACCCCCGAGACGACCCCCGGCCCCGACGACCGAGTGGTCGGCCCCTCGACCGGGCCCGACGCCTCGCCACGGCTCCCGAAGCTCCTCCCCGGGATCAACCTCGTCCACGGGCTCACGGGCGAGCGCCCGGAGACGTACGAGCACAACAAGCGCTTCCTCGAGAGCGTCTACGACGAGGGGCTGATGCTCCGGCGAATCAACATCCGGCAGGTGATGGCGTTCGCCGGCACCGAGATGGCCGAGACGGGCGCCGACATCGCCCAGGAGCACAAAGACCAGTTCCAGGCGTACAAGCGGGAGGTGCGCGAGACGGTCGACAACCCGATGCTCGACCGCGTCGTCCCGCCCGGGACGGTGCTCCCCGACCTCCACTTGGAGTACCACCAGGACGGGAAGACGTTCGGCCGGCAGCTCGGCACGTACGCCCTCCTCGTCGCCGTTCCCGGCGAGCGCGAGCTCGGCACCGCCATCGACGTGGCGATCACCGACCACGGCTACCGCTCCGTGACGGGCGTCCCGTACCCCCTCGACGTCAACGCGGCGTCGATGGCCGAGCTGACGGCGGTCCCCGGGATCAACCGGAGCAAGGCGGGCGACATCGTCGTCGGGCGCCCGTACGGCTCGGTCGACGAGGTCGACGCCGGCGTCGCCGACCTCTCTCGGTTCGCCGTCGCCGACGCCGACGTCGACGCGCCGATTCCCGGCCGCGAGCGCGCGGGGTCCGGGCCCGGTCCGGCCGCGCGCTCCCTGCTCGACCGCCGAGAGGGCTCCTCGGTCGGCCGCGGGGACTGAAGCGATGGCGGCGTCGGACCCGAGTCAGTCGATCACCCGCGTCCCGGCTCCGGTCGACACCCGCGCGCCGGGCGGGACGACGAACGCCCACGTCGCCGGCGGGCTCCTCGTCGACCCCGCGGCCCGCACCGACGCGCTGGACGACGCGATCGACCTCAACGGTGAGGGCCGCTCCGACGCCGCGATAGACGCGATCGCGGTCACCCACGCCCATCCGGACCACGTCGGCGCGGTCGGCGAGTACGCGGAGCTCACGGGCGCTCCCGTTTTCGCGCACGCCGACCACATCGACCGGTTCGCGGAGGCGACCGGCGTGGAGCCCGACGGGACGTTCGCAGACGGGGAGACCGTGGGGGACACCGACGTCCGCGCGGTCGACACGCCCGGCCACGCGCCGGACCACGTCGCCTTCGCGGTCACCGAGGGCCGCAGGGACGGAACTGCCCCCAACGGGCTCCTCTGTGGCGACCTCGCGGTCGCCGAGGGCAGCGTCGTGGTGGGGGCCCCTGAGGGCGACCTCCGCGAGTACCTCGACAGCCTGGAACGGGTCCGAGACGGCGGCTACGACCGACTCTACCCGGGTCACGGTCCCGTGATTAGCGATCCGAGAAGCGCCTGTCAGCGACTGATCGACCACCGACTGGACCGCGAGCGGGCGGTCCTCGCGGCGGTCGAGAGCGGCGCGAGCGGCGTGGACGCGGTCGTCGACGCCGCTTACGAGAAGGACCTGACGGGCGTCGCGGACCTCGCGCGGGCGACGGTCGTCGCGCACCTGGAGAAGCTCGTGGCGGAGGGGCGGATCGGAGAGGAGTGGGCGGACCGCCTCTCTCGCGAGCGAGGTATTTAAAAGACGACGCTACGGCTCGGCTTCGAACTCGGCCGCGACCTGCGAGAGCGGCGTCTCCGTCACGTCGACGAAGCGACCGCCGACGTCCTTGATTCCCCCGTCGGTGTCGGGGTTGTCGCCGACGTGGACCAGCGTCTCGGGAGCGACGTCGAGCGCGTCGGCCGCGGCCTCGAACGCCTTCGAGTGGGGCTTCCGCCAGCCGCAGCCGACGCTGGCGGTGACGGCGTCGAACTCGCCGCGGAGGCCGGCGCGGATCAGGGTCTTGGAGACGAGCTCCGGCACGGCGCAGTTCGAGAGGAGCCCGACCGGCCCCTGCGCGCCCACGTCGCGGACGGCCTCGAGGGCGCCGTCGCGTCTCGTCACGTCCGGGTCGAACGCCGCGACGACGGCGTGCCGGACGACGTTCTCCGCGGCGTCGACGCCGCGGGAGTCGAGCGCGTGTGCGACGTGCGCCGGGAGCGGGACCTCGGCCCCGGCCGGGGCGTCCACGTGTCGCTCGCCGTACGCGACGTGCCAGTCGTCCGGCACCGCGATGCCGCGGGACTCCAGCTCTCGCGCGACGGTCTCCGCGGGGTCCGAGGGGTACTCGACGTCGACGAGCGTCCCGAACAGGTCGAAGGTGACTGCCACGATACGCCCTGTTAGAGTAAAACGGGATTGAAGCTGTCGGTCGGGGAGGGAGGCGGGGATCGAACGGCGGAAGACTGTGCTCCTCAGATCGCCGTGGCCACGTGGATCGAGTAGAAGCGGTAAAGGCCCGTCACCCACGCGCAGAGCCAGAGGAGCATGAACCCCGCAACGCCGACGCGGAGCCGGGCGCGCCAGTGGCTCATGTCCTCGTGGATCTCGTCGATGTCGACGTCGGGGTCGTCGTACGCGTCGGCGTTTCGCTTGGCCTGCAAGATGCGGACGATACCGGTGAGCGCGAACGCCAGCAGCGCGTACGCCTGGAGTCCGAGGAACGCGTGGATCACGGCGAGCCCAGACAGCCGCCGGAAGAGGCGGGGGATCATCCATACGACGATGGGGACCGTCGTCAGCGCCAGCCCGGTACCGATGTACCAGAGGTGGTGCGTGAGGACGTTCCAGCTCACCGTCTCGGCGTCGATCATGATCCACGCCCCGTACAGCAGGAAGGGGAGACTCGTCGTCACCGACAGCCCGGCGAGCGCCGCGAAGACCGACTCGTCTACCATCGATTAACGGTTCGGGCTCCGGCGCGTAAAACTCCCCGATCCGCCTCGGAGCGAGGACGAAAACAGTTAGCGTGCGGAGCCCGTACTGGAGAGCGATGGAGGACACCTCGACGGGATCGGAGTCGGAACCGAGACCGAACCGGGAACCGGGCGCGTCCGATGACGGGGCGTCACCCGACGGCGACGAGGCGTCTCCCGGCGGCGAGAGGCCCGGGGACGGGGCGGGACAGACCGTCGAGGACGACGCCGCGGGCGACCTCGACGAGCTCAGGCGGCGCGTCGAGGAGGAGTACGACTTCGACGACTTCGGCCCGTCGGACATGGCCCGGATGAGCGCCGAGGAGTGGGACGCCGCCTTCGACGCCGATTCGTGGATCACGGGCGACCGCCTGCTCGAACGCGCCGAGGCGGAGCTCAAGTCGCGGATCGCCCGTCGGGAGGTGTTTGGTGTGTTGGAGCGCGTGCGCGCCGACGGCGAGGAGCGGATCTTGGTCTACTCCGACGAGGGGTACGCCATCGTCCGACCGACCGGCGAGGTGGCCGGACAGGGGACGGTGCTTCGCGACATCGAGCCCGTCGTCGCGCTGGCGGCCATGGAGTCGTACGACGTCCCCCAGCCGCCGGAGGACTGGTCGCTTCCGCACCCCGACACCGTCCCCGAGGGGTCCGGTGAGTTCGGGAACCTGATGGTCCAGGTGATCGCGGTCGTGCAGTTGATCGCCGGCGCCGCGCTGCTCGGGGCCACGCTCCTCACCGACCTCGACACGATCGTGGCGCCGGCGATGGGGGTCGTGTTCCTGCTCGTCGGCCTCTTCCTGTTCGTGATGGTGGCGAACGCGCGGCTCTCGGATCGCTTCCGCTCGGAGGAGTACCGAGAGCGGCTGCGGGCCCTCCGCGAGGCCAAGGAGCGTCCCGACTTCGTCCCGGTCGAAGGAGGGGTCGTAGACGAGGACCAACTCGACGAGTAAAGCGCCGATATCGCGGCATAGAGGCCCTGTATACGTCCCCCCGTCGACGGGGTCAGTCGGTGGGTTTAAGCGCACGCCGTCCTGAGTAAAACTGTATGAAAAGGCGGGAATTCGTGCGGACGGCCGGGGGTGCGACCGCCGCGGTCGCGGCCGGTGCCGGCGCGACCGGGACGGCCGCCGCACAGGAGGTACAACCGGAGTGGCCGAGCGGGGTCACGGGCGGGAACCTGGGATCCTATCAGGACGCCCGCGGCGAGAGCGAGGTGACCGTCCAGGTCGGCGCGGGCGACAGCGGGCTCGCGTTCGACGCGACCAAGTTGTGGGTCGACCCGGGGACGACCGTCACGTGGGAGTGGACCGGCGAGGGCGGCGCCCACAACGTGGCCACCGTCGACGGCGGCGGCCCGGCGAGCCTCGACAGCGGTGACCCGATCGGAGAAGAGGGCGCGACCTACGAGTACGAGGTGACCGAGGAGGACGCCGGCATCACTCACTACCACTGCGTCCCTCACACGGCGACGGGGATGCACGGCGGCCTCGCAGTCGGCGAGGACGTCCCGACCGTCGAGGTCGGCGGCGCGTCCAACGGGTGGCCGGAGAACATCGCCCACGTCGGGGTGCCGCTTCACGCGCACTGGGTCGGTATCGCCGCGATGCTGGGCATCTCGCTCACGTTCGTGTTCACGTTCTACCTGCTGAAGTACGGCGAGTCCGCCCACACCGGCCACGGAGGTGCACAATGAGCTCTGGGGGATCCTCGTACGGCGACATCCACCGGTACGAGCCCGCTCGCGAGAGCACCGCCGCCGCGATCGCGATCGTGCTCCTCACCGTCATCGAGGTCGTGTTCGTCTCCCTGTTCGTCTTCGGGCTCATGTCCGCGTGGGCCTCGACGGAGTTCGGAAACATGTTCGCCGGCGCGTTACTGGCGATGATCTTCATCGACCTCGCCTTCATCCTCCTGTTGTACCGCAAGGAGTTCCTCCCCGACGTGATGATCGTGAAGAAGCGTCGTCGCAAGTGGGAGGACCTCTACGTCCGTGAGGAAGACAAAGACGGCGTCGGGATAGACACCGGCGGCGCAATGGACACCATCAAGCGGGCTGTCTACCCGTACTACAAGAAGTGACACAATGAGCCTCAAGAAACAGGACGACATGGACCACAACGCGTGGCTCAAAAATCAGGATCTGACGGCCATCGAGACCGCGTTCCTTACCACGCTCATCTGGCTGGACAAGCGGCTCCGCATCGTCGACTACCTCGAGCTGTTGGAGACGATGTACTACCGCGCGAACCTCCAGATGCCGAAGAGCCACACGGAGCAGTACGACTTAGACAACAAGTTCTGGTACTGGTACCCGCTGTACTCGCTCGGGTCGCTGTCGATCATCGCGTACCTGGTCGCGGCGGTCTCCGGCGCGCTGCTCGGGTTCTACTACTCCCCGTCGACCGCCGGCGCCGTCGCGCAGGGCGACCCGACAGCCGCGTACGACTCCGTCGTGATGATCATGACGGACGTCCAGTTCGGCTACATGCTCCGCTCCATCCACAGCTGGTCGGCCCAGTTCATGGTCGCCGCGGTGTTCCTGCACATGCTCCGCGTGTACTTCACCGGGTCGTACAAGGAGCCCCGCGAGGTCAACTGGATCCTCGGGGTCGTGCTCATCAGCCTGACACTCCTGTTCGGCTTCTCCGGGTACGTGCTCCCGTGGAAGCAGCTGTCCTTCTGGGCCGCACAGATCGGCGTCGAGATGGCGCTCGCGACGCCTATCGTAGGCGAGTGGGCGGCCCAGCTCCTGTTCGGCGGGTTCACGCTTGGACAGGCGACGCTCGTGAGAATGTACATCCTGCACGTCTTCGTGCTGCCGTTCGTGGTGACCGGCCTCATCGCGCTCCACGTCGGCATCGTCTGGGTGCAGGGGATCGCCGAGCCGCACTAATCCAATGACCGACGACACCACCCCCATGACGGACGGAGGCACCGACGAGGAGGCGCGCACCGACGGCGGTCCGCCGGCGACCGTGCCGCCGGACGACGAGACGCCGACCTGGACCGAGCGCAAGGAGCACTCCAGCGGGCTCGCGCAGCTCACCTATCAGTACTTCGAGCGCTCCCGGCGCGAGGACGAGGACCTCCGCGCGGAGTCGACGTACGTCGAGCGCGACGTGCTCGGCTTCCCCACGTGGCCCCACGAGACGATCCGGAACCTCGCTATCACGAGCTTCTTCGTGGGAATTATCGTCCTCATCGCGGCGCTGATGCCGGCGCACTACGGCGAGCCGGCGAACCCCGGCTCGACGCCGGGGATCATCCTGCCCGACTGGTACCTCTACTGGTCGTTCGGCCTGCTGAAGCTCAACCCTATCAACCCGAGCCTTGAGGTGCTCGGCGGGAACATCGCCATCTCCAACGAGTTCCTCGGGATCACCGCTCACGGGATCGTCTTCGGTGCCATCACGCTCGTGCCGTTCCTCAACAAGGGGGGCGCGCGGCGTCCCGTCGAGCAGCCGTTCTGGGCGGCCGTCGGCGTGACCGGGGTCGTCCTGTCGATCACGCTCGCGGCCCTCGCGATCCAGAACTTCTTCCCGATCTCGCTCGACCTGCTGCTCACGCTGACGTTCATGCTCCCGCTCGTCGGCGGTATCATCACCTACGCGGTGTTGAAAACGATGCGTGAAGGGTACATGTACGACCTGAACCGGCGGTACTACATGCTGCGCCCGCCGAAGTAACGGCCTCGAACACCCGGTTCCGTTTTCCCGCCGCACACTCCCTCGATGTCATCACCCACCGACCACGACGACGCACAGGCGTTCGACGAGACGGGCGACCCGATCGCCGCGGACGAACAGGAGGACCCCCGTAGCGAGCCGACCGGCCCCCGAGCCGGGACCGAGGGGCGCGAGGTCGTCGTTCCGTTCCGCCTGTACAAGGCCGTCACCGTCTTCTCGACGCTGGCGGCCGTGGTCGCGTACCTGATCGGGTTCACGCTCGTCGACGCCGCGACGCTGCAGATCAGCTTCGTTCGGACGACGATCGTCTATCTCCTGAACAGCGCCGGCCTTTACCCCTCGAAGGACGCGCTGGTCGCCGTGCTGGCGATCGCGGGCATCGCGTTTATCGTCGGCGGGACCGCCGTGTACGTGCTCGGGACGCGGTTCCGCGGCCAGGGGATGGGAAAGTCTCAAGACGACTCCGGCGAATCGTAAAACAATGGCAGACGAGTTCATGAAGGGGTTCGCCCTGTTCACGCTCGGTGGCCTCGGCTGGCTCACCTTCGGTGGATGGTACCGGACGCCCTCGTACTACGACATCGTGCAGCTGGTCAACCCCGCCGAGGGCGTGGACAGCGCCTACGGAGAGATCGGCCTCGTCGCCGGCGACGCGTTCTTCTGGGTGATGATCCTCGGCGCGCTCACCTTCTGGGTGCTCATCCCAGCGAGCCGCGAACTGCGCGACGCCCTCGACGACGGCGCCGACGGCGACGCCGCGAACTGACCGTCGGCCCGCGTCGTTTTTCGGCCCGCTTCTGTTCCGCGATTTTCCGTCACCCGGAGACGTCCGTCCGGCTCGCCGCGTGGATACGGCTCCCGCGAGACCCCCGACGAGAGCAGGCGAGCGGACGCGACCGTGAGCGCGGAGCCGCGACCTCGAGAACGGTAGGGGGAACTCGCGGCGGAACAGGAGAAGCGCAGGTCACGGGTGGGAGGGACGTGGCAGCGACGGAGAAAGCGACACCGCGACCGTCGATAGCGAGGCGGGAACGGCGGCGTCCGAAGTCGGTTTCAGGCGATGACGAACTGGTCCCAGAGGCCCGAAACGAGGAACCACAGGGCGTAGTAGGAGGCGAACACCAAGACGAGCAGCGACGCGGCGATCGAGCTCTTCGGGGCCTCGATCGGCATGTCGTTGCGCGCCTCGACGTTGCGCGCCTCCAGCTCGAAGAGGTCGGCGATCAGCATCGTGATCACGAGCACCGAGAGGATCACGCCGCTGACGGGGGCGTCGAGCACGAACAGGAAGCTCAACAGCACGAGCCCGATGTTCGTGAACGCGTGCGGCGTGTACGGCTCGACGCCGTCGTCCGAGTCGCCCTGTTCGACGTGGCGGCGGTGCGCGAGGTGGCGCGTCGCGAGGTTCGCGACCGCCATCACGAGTATCGCGTACGGCAGCACCGGTCCGACGGCGGACAGCCAGCCGAGGGGAACGAGGAACTGCAGTGGGTCCATATCGACACATCCGGTGACGAGTTATTAGAGTGTTTCCGATCGCCGCGCTCGGTGCCCGCCCGCGAGCGTCACGATCGTGACGGAGTCGACCGCCTCGATCGCGATCGGCCGGTGCGGCGCGACGGCCCCGCGCTCGTCCCCGTCGACCACGAGGGCGACCGATTCCGTCTCCCGCTCGACTGAGAGCGAGAGTCGGTCCGCGGCGATCCACGTGTCCGTTCGGGTCCGGAACGGGGCGATCGGCACCACGGAGAGGCCGCCGCCGGGCTCGACGACCGGGCCGCCGACGGCGTTGGCGTACCCGTCGCTCCCGAGCGGGGTGGCGGCGACGAAGCCGTCCGCGCGGAACGACTCGTTCGTCCCGTCGACGATGTCGAGCGTGAACTCGGAGATGCGGGCGGGCTCCGCGGTGACGAGCGCGACGTCGAAGGCGGCGCGTCGCGTCTGCCCGTCTCCCGCGTCGACCGCGAGGGTCGGATGCGTGACGCGCCGGACTTCGGCCGCGGGACCGCCCCCGTCGTCGTCCTCCCCACCGCGGAGCGCCGCGTCGATCAGCGCCCGGAGCCGCCGTTCGGCGGCGTCGACATCCACCGCGAGCCGCCGCGCGCCGACCGGAATCACCGGGGCGTTCGGCGCGTCGACGAGGGCGTCGCGGAGGGCGTCGTCACCGACGGCGACGACGGCGTCGGCGGCGTCGCTGTCGACGGATCGGTAGGAGAGGCCCGCGAGCGCGTCCTGGAGCGCCGTCGCCCGATCGTCGCCGACGACCGCGATGCGCCCTTCCGACGGTTCCATACGCGAGGGGTGCGGCCGGCGCGCGTGAAAACCTCCCGGTTCGCGGCGGGGGCTACCGCTGGAACGGCCAATCGCCGGTGACCTTCATGCCGGTCGCCTTCCCCTCCCGCTCGAGGGCGGCCGCGATCTCGTCGCGGTCCCGGCGCTCGGTTGTTACGGATTCGTCGGCGAGTTCGACGACGAGCTCGGTCAGCAGGATCGCCTGCTCGCGGAGGTTCCGGGATTCCAGCTTGTCGAGCGTGTCGGCGCCGGTGTGGCCCCAGCCGCGGCCGCGGCCCTCGGTCTCGCCGGAGACCATGTACCCCGGGATCCCGCGCTCCACGAACGGCCAGTGGTCGCTGTGGGGGACCAGGTCCGCGCCGAGCGAGACTGGGTGATCGAAGCGGTCGCTCACGCGCTCGCCGGCCGCCGCCAGTGGGTCGAACCCGTGGTGGTCGAGCCGGAGGGTGCGGCCGAACACGTTGCTGTCAACGTTGACGACGGCCGCGAGTCGGTCGGGGTCGACACCCTCCGCGTACAGCGACGAACCGACGAGCCCGACCTCCTCGGCGCCGAAGGCGACGAACCGGACCCGCCGGTCGAGCTCGTCCTCGCGGGCGGCGAGCGCGCGGGCGACCTCGACGATCGTCGCCGTGCCGGCGCCGTTGTCCATCGCGCCCTCCGCGAGGTCGTGGGCGTCGACGTGCGAGGAGACGACGAGGTACTCGTCGGTGTCGGGGCCGAGCTCGGCCACGGCGTTCCCGCTCGTCGCGTCGGGCGTCTCGCAGTCGACGGCGACGGTCAGCTCGTCGCCCTCGTACCGACGCGCGAGCCGCGAGCCGGTCTCCTTCGAGACGCCGACCGCGGGGATATCGCCCACGGGGGCGTCCGCCGTGCCGACGCTGCCGGTCGGCGGAAGCGTCCCCTCAACGTGGTTCGCGAAGACGAAGGCGGCGGCGCCGGCCTCGACGGCGCGGCAGTACTTCTCGTTGCGGTGAACGAACCGGTCGACCGAGTCGGGCGTGTCCGACGAGGCCATCACGACCGCCCCGTCGAGGTCGGCCTCGAAGTCCTCGGGGACGCCGTACCCCAGATCGACGAACTCACCGGTCGCCTCGCCGCTCGGGCTCCGCGGGAGCGCGATGCAGGCGTTCATGCCCTCGGCGAGCGTCTCGTCACCGAGCCGGATCGCGCTGTCGCCGCGCTCCCAGCCCTGGATTTCGAACGCCTCGATCCGCGCGTTCCGCGCGCCGGCGTCGGCCAGCGCGTCGCGCGTCAGCTCCAGCCCCTCGCGCTCGCCGTCGGAGCCAGCCATGCGGCTCCCGAGGTCGACCAGCGCTTCGAGGTGACTCCAGCCGGCGTCGCTGGTGAATGTGTCGCCAATCCAGTTGGTCATGGGTGAGGGTGTGGCGACGGCGAGTCAAGCGTTTCGGTGGGGGCGGCCGGTGCCGGGGTTCATCAGCCGAGGACGACCGGGAGGAGGACCGTCGCGGCCTCGGCGGCCGCGAACGTCGAGTCGTACAGGTGGTTCAACAGGACGTAGGTGACGACGCCGAGCACGAGCGAGAGGATCCACGCGCTCGCGGCGATCCGACCGACGCGGCGGTGCGGCGTCTCGTTCCGGAGCTCCCGCTCCGAATGCGTGAGCCCGAGGACGATCGCGTAGAGGACGACGGGGACGGAGACGACGGAGAGCAGGATGTGGACCGCGAGCATGACCAGGTACGCCGGGTACACCCACTCCCATAAGGGGACCCAGCCGTACGCCGAGTCCAAGACGAACTCCTTCGTTCCCCCGCCCGCGACCTTCGGGAGGTACATCGCGAGGAAGACGAGGATGAGAGCGAAAGAGGTTGTCATCGCGGCCGCGTGCTTTCTGACCTCGTCGTTGCGGATCCAGTACCAGCCGAGCGAGAGCGTGACGACGGTGACGGTGTTGACCGCGGCGATGGCGTGCGCGAGCAGGTCGACGGTGCCGCGGGTCAGCGTCGGGAACAGCGCCTGGAACTCCGGGACGAGGAAGACGCCGCCGACGGCCCCGTAGCCGACGATCGTGAGGATCACGGTGATCGCGCCGGCCCGCTCCTTGGCCCGGTCGCGAACGCTGGCGGTGGACATATCGGGTGGAGGGAACGGAGCGATAAGTCGGCTTCGGGTGCTCCCGCCGGTCGGGGCGGGCTATCTGCTGCCTCCCGCTCGACGACGTCGTCCCGGCTACCGCTCGACGACGCCCGTCGCCGTCGCGACCTCGATGGCGGCCTCCTGGTTGATCCCGCCTTGGAGGATCGTGTAGCGGTCGCGGATCTCGTGGGCGGTGGTCAGCGCGGCGAGCAGCTCCTCGTCGTCGACGCCGAGCTCGGCGGCGGTCGTCGGGGCGTCGAGTTCGTCGAGTGCGTCGCGGATCGCGCTCCATCGGCCGTTCTCGCCGCTGTGAAGATACTCCGTCATGATCGAGGCGACGCCGACCTGGTGGCCGTGGAGCGCCTTCCCGGGGGCGATGCGGTCGAGCTGGTGGGAGATGAGGTGCTCCGCGCCGGAGGCGGGCCGCGAGGAGCCTGCGATCGACATCGCGACGCCGGAGGAGACGAGCGCCTTCACGACGACCCACGAGGACTCCTCCAAGCCCGGGCGGATCATGTCGGCGTTCTCGACGAGCAGCTCCGCGGTCATCTCCGAGAGCGCGCCGGCGTACTCGCTGTACTCGACGTTGCGGAGCCGCCGGGCGAGCCGCCAGTCTTTCACCGCGGTGTAGTTCGAGATGATGTCGGCACAGCCCGCGGTAGTGAGCCGCCACGGGGCGTTCGCGAGCAGCGTCGTGTCCGCGACGACCGCCAGCGGCGGGTCGGCGGCGACCGAGTGGCGCGTGTCGCCCTCGGGGATGGAGGAGCGCCCGGAGACGATCCCGTCGTGGGAGGCGACCGTGGGGACGGAGACGAAGCCGACGTCGAGGTGGTCGGCGGCCATCTTCGCGATGTCGATCGGCTTCCCGCCGCCGAGGGCGATCAGGTAGCCCGGGTCGATCGCCTCGGCGGTCGCGGTGAGCTCCTCGACCGCGTCGAAGGAGGCCTCCTCGACGACCGCGGTCTCGGGGTCGTCGAACTGCGCGCGAACCCGGTCGCCGGCGATCTCGTTCGGCGTCGGGCTCGTGACGATCAGCGGCCGTCCCGTGAGGTATAACTCGCCGACCGCGGCGCCGAGGTCGTCGATCACGTCGTGACCGACGAGCACGTTGCGCGGGAGCTTGATCCACGTGGACTTCTCGAACATACGGGTCGGTCGCGCTCGCGGGGCAAAGCCGTTGTCCATGTCGGCGGCCGGCGGGGGCCTCGCCGCGCCGCGGCGTCTACCCCGCCAGCGCCGAGAGCGTCGTCGCCGCGTCGTAGAGGAAGAAGACGCCGAACCCGGCAAGCACGACCGCCGAGACGACCGCGACGACCGGCGCGAACGTCTCGGTCCGGTTCTCGGCGGCGGCGAGTCCCACGGGGAACCCGACGATCCAGATCAGCACGCCGAGAAAGAAGCCGCCGATCAGCGCTGGCGACCCGGTGGAGACCACCAAGGTCCCGGCGAGGTCGGCGCCGACGACCGGGAGGCGGGCGAGCACGTCGAGCTCGCTGGGGCGCAGCATCCCGACGCCGACCGTGAGCCAGAACAGCACTTGGTACGGGTTTGTCAGGGCGAGTACCAACGCCTTGCGGAACCCCTTTCCGGCCTCGATCGACGGCTCGTCGCCCGAGGTCGGCCGGAAGGACGCGCGCGCGCCGCGGGCCGCGCCGACGGCGAAGTACAGCATCAGGACGCCGCCGCCGGCGACCATCGCGCCGCGGAGCAGCGGGAACGAGTCGACGACGGCGACGACCCCGAGGTATGCGAGTACGAAGAATATCGCGTCGGCGGTGGCGGCGCCGAGCCCGGCGCGGAAGCCGGCGAATCGCCCCCGAAGCACCGACTCCCCGGCGATGACGGCGTTCATCGGGCCGGGCGGGGCCGCGAGCGCGAGGCCGAAGACGACCCCCGCACCGAGCGTGACGAGGAGGTTCACACCGCTCCGAACGGTCGGTTTCGTGAAAAAATCCGCGAACGAAGAGTGGGCGTCAGGGCCGGAAAAGCGACACCGATGGCCGAAGGTGGGGGGCGATACGAGGGCAGCGGGGACGGACGGGAGCCCGGACGCGCTCAGTCCGCGTCCTCGACGCGGATCGACCGGGCGACCGCCGCCGGCAGGCTCTGCTCAGCGGTCGGGGTCGCCACGGTCACCATCCCGAAGGGAGCGATATCGACGACATCGATCTCGGTTCCGGGCGTGATCCCGGCGTCGGCGAGGTAGTCCAGCTCGTCCTCGTCGCGGTCTGACACCCGGGTGACGACCACGCGGTCGCCCTCGGCGTGGTCGGAGAGCCGCGGGCCGCTCCCCTCGTCGACGGGTTCGAGGTCGGCCCCGGGGATCGGGTCGCCGTGGGGGTCGACGGCGGGGTCGCCGAGCGCCTCGGCGACGCGACGCTCGAACTCCTCCGAGATGTGGTGTTCCAGGGCGTCGGCCTCGTCGTGGACCTCGCTCCAGTCGTAGTCGAGTCGGTCGGCGAGGAATGCCTCCAGCAGCCGGTGGTGGCGGACGACCTCCAGCGCGACCGCCTCGCCCTCCGCGGTGAGCTCCGCGCCCTGGTACGGCTCCCGCTCGACGAGCCCGCGCTCCTCCAGTTTCCCCAGCATGTCCGTGACCGACGGGGAGGTCTTCTCGAGGTACTCCGCGACCGCGGACGTCGAGACGGGAGGGCCCCCCTCCGACTGGAGGACGTAGATCGCCTTCAGGTAGTCCTCCATGACGTCGCTCAGCATTTATAAGCGATCGCGGCCGCCGGCTCATATACCTACCGGGAAAACGCGGGCGGCGGGGGGCGGCGCGAGCCGGCTCCTCACTCGTCTTGAAGCTCCGCCTCCCGGAGCGCCTCGTTGAGGTCCTCGCGAACGCGCTCGCCCGTCTCGCGGTCCATCGCGGTGGTGACGATCCGATTCTCCTGCACGCTGGACCCGTCGCGGAGGAGCAGTCGGACGTTTCCGTTGGTCCCGGCGCGCGTCGCCTTCGCGCGGAGCCCCGTCCGCGATCCGGTCCCCCCGGCGTCGATAGGGCCCGGGACGATCTTCTTGACGTGTGGGTGCTGCGCGACGGTGCTCACCGCCTTCCGGCCCTTGCGGTCGCCGATCAGCGTCGAGTGGGAGCCGCCGATCTTCTCTCGCGGCGGGGTCTCGACAACCGCCAGCGCGCGGTCGCCGCGCCGGTCGAGCACCCACGAGACGACGGGGCTCGCGCGCTCGCGACCGTCGTCGGACTCCCCGTCGACGCCCGCGTCCGGCACGCGGTAGAACTCGTGGTGGACCTGGGCGCGCGTCTCCCGCAGGGGCTCGCGCGCGCCGGCGGCGTAGACGGTGTCGGGTCGCTTGCGGCGGATCTCGTCGGCAACCTGCCCGGCGAAGTTGCGGAGCTGGATCTGGGTGAGCCGCTCGTCGCTCTCGGGGCGGGTCGTCACCGTCGTCTCGCCGACGACTTCGTCCTCGTCGAGCATCGTCAGGCGCGCGCGGTCCTCGGCGAACTCGACGACGACCGCGTCGGCGTTGGCGGTGTTACAGGTGAGACAGTAGTCCCCGGGCTTACGGAGCGGGGTGCCACACCGCCGGCAGTTCATACCGACGGGAGGGACGTGACGGACAAAAGGGCGTCCGTTCGGCGTGGCACAGAGGCAATCCATATAGCGGGGGCCGACCTGAGAGAGGGTATGGACACCGACCGATCCGCGGGAGGTGCTTCGGACGAGGGTTCCGAAGTCGACGGGTCGGATCCCACGGACCCCGACTCGCCCGGCTCCGGCCTGTCCGACCTGGCCGACCGCGATCCGGAGAGCCCCGAGCGGACCGTCATCGAGGACCGACTGGCGCGGCTGTTCCGCAACGGTCGGACGAACGCGCTGGTCGCGTGGGCGATGCTGGCGGTGCTGGTCGGCGTGTTCGTCGAGAGCCTGCTCGACTTCGACCTCCTCCCGATGATCCTCGTCGCCGCGATGGCCGCGGTCGTGGTCGCGCCGGCGGTCGCGGCGGGGAACCCGCGGGTGATGCTCCCGTGGGAGGTGCTCGGGCTGGCGCTGTTGCCGGTGTTAGTGCGCGTGCTCCTCGGGGGCGAACTCGGGACGTTTGCGACGTACCTCGCGATCGCCGCGTTCGCGCTGATCATCACCGTGGAGCTCCAGATGTTCACCACGCTGCGCGTGACACACTGGTTCGCGGTCGTGTTCGTCGTGCTGACGACGATGGCGACGGCGGCCGCGTGGACGGTGCTCCGGTGGAACGCCGACCGGGTGCTCGGCACCAGCTACCTGACGACCAACGACGCGCTGATGGTCGAATGGATCTACGTGACGCTGGCCGGGCTCGTCGCCGGCGTCCTCTTCGACGCCTACTTCCGGCGGCGCGGAGCGCGGCTCCGGCGTGCGATAGGGCGGGTGGTGCGTCGATGAGCATCCGCGAAGCCCTCCGCGCTCGCCCGTCGCTGCGGACCCAGCGTCGGCTCACGAGGGGGATGCAGGTCCTGCTCGCCGGTATCGTCGTCTACGGCGCGGCGTTCGGCCATCCGAAGGCGATCACCAACGGCGGGCTCGGGCTGTTCGTCACGTTCGTGCCGGCGCTGCTCGAGCGGAACTACGACATCCCGCTCGACCCCTGGCTCGGCGTGTGGATCACGACCGCGGTGCTGTTACACACCGTCGGGTCGGCCGGGTTCTACGCCCGCGTTCCGTGGTGGGACCACCTCACGCACGCGCTGTCGGCGACGCTGATAGCGGGGGCCGGGTACACGACCCTGCGCGCCGTCGACCTCCACAACGACGATATCCACATCCCGTCGCGGTTCGCGTTCGTCTTCATCTTCGTCGTCGTGCTCGCGTTCGGCGTCGTCTGGGAGCTGTTCGAGTTCGGGCTCGACATCCTCGCGGACGAGACGGGCATCGAGATGCCGCTCGCCCAGTTCGGACTCGACGACACCGTGGCCGACCTGACGTACAACTCCGTGGGGGCGCTCCTCGTGGCGCTGTTCGGTCAGGCGCACCTCGCGGGCGTCGCCGAGCGCGTTCGAGAGGGGCTGTTCGGGGCGTCCGGCGAGTGACCGGGAGTCGAGCGCCGCCGTGAACTACCCTGACCTACCGCGCTCGGGGCTACTCGCCCCTCGCTTGTTGAGGACAGGGCTTCCTGTTTCTGCGTCGGAATTTATACCCGACGTGGGCACAGGGATTCCAGACTCCGCAGGCGACTTCCCTTCACGGGTGGTTCGGAGTCTCCCACTCCTACCGGATGGACACTCAGCCACAACCGAGGGTGCGCGCTTCTTGTCGCGCTTGAACACCACCGGAAGCGTGGTGAGCATCGTACTACCGATATCGACCGCAGGGGTCGTAACGCTATGCCGTGTAGTGAAACTAAAACGATGACGGCGCTGTATCCCCGCCCTACTCGCTCACTTCGTTCGCTCCTTGAGGACGGGGGCTTAGCGCCTATAGTCAGCTAACGCAGGCAGGCCGCCACGACCCGCAGCGCGGCCTCGCCGCGGACCTCGTTCGCGAGCAGCGGGACGCGCTTCACGTCGCGGCCGCGGAACAGCTCGGCGGCCCGGCGGAGCGCGCTCTGCTGGACCTCCCAGCGCCGCGCGCAGAACTCGCAGGTGTCGGGGTTCGGCTCGACGATCCACGCGGGGTCGACGTCGGCCACGTCGCCGACGCCCTCCATCACCCGATTGACGATCAGCGTGTTCACCGGGACGCCGAACTCGTCAAGCCGGGCGACCAGCCGCTCGGACTCGACCACGCTCATCTCCTCGGGGATGGTCACGACGCGGAAGTCGGTCTGGGCCGGATCCCGCAGCACGGCCCGGAGGCGCTCGATCCGCTCCCGGAGCTCGTCGAGATCCGGGGAGGGGTCGGGGTCGTCGTCCCCGCCGCCGAACATCCCCTTGAGCCCGTCCATCATCCCCGAAAAGCGGTTGCGGAGCTTCATCACGCGGCCGATCATCGAGTCCATGATCTCGGGCAGCTGGAGGAGCCGAAGGGTGTGCCCGGTCGGCGCGGTGTCGACGATCACCCGGTCGAAGCGCGGGTCGTCGAGGTACTCGAGCAGCTGGCGCATCGCGGCCGCCTCGTCGGCGCCGGGCATCGTCCCGCCGAGCAGCGAGCCGAGCCCCTCCTCAACGCCCTCGTCGTCCGCGCCGTCCGCGGGGCCGCCCGTCATTCCCCCCATGCCGCCCAGCGCGTCACCCATCTCGCCCATCCCGCCGAGGGGGTCGCCGTCGGCGCCGAACATCCCCTCCTCCATCGCGTCGTCGGGGTCGATCTCGGCGGCGTACAGGGGCATGTCCTCCCGGATGCGGCTCGGCTCCGCCGGAATCTCCGTCTCGTAGGTGTCGGAGAGGGAGTGGGCCGGGTCCGTGGAGACGACGAGCGTGCGGACGCCGCCCGCGGCCGAGGAGAGCCCGGTGGCGGCCGCCATCGTCGTCTTGCCGACCCCGCCCTTCCCGCCGTAGAGGACGTACTCGGAGGCGTCGACGCCCTCGGGGAGGTCCGTGGCGGCGTCCGTCTCGGCCGGGAGATCGGATTCGGAGGCGGCGGCGTGACCGTCGGATTCGGGGTCGGCCGCGTGATCGTCGCCTTCGGGCTCCTCGACGCGATCCACGGGTTCGACGTCGATATCGTCCATACCCTGTCGTGGGCGCGGCGCGTTTGTGTACCCGTCGGTATTGCGAAGTGAATTTGTGGGAATCAGGTCGTGAGGGATAGGCGACCGGGGAGGCTGTCGCTATCGCGGTGAGCGCCGCCGAAGTCGCAGTCATTCGCTTATAAATGTCTGATCGTGGATCATCGGTGAACACCTCCAAAGCCCCAGCCGCGACGACTCGCGCGGCTTGCTGCGCTCCTCGTCACTCGCTTCGCTCGTTCCTGCGGTGCTTACTGCACCGTGCTTCGTCCTCGCGGCTGCCCCTTTGAATCCCACCCGATCGCACTGCAACCGCAGCCTCACGCCTCCCCAGCCTCGTCGCCGGCGGCGAAGCCGCCGGCTGCAAGCGAGAGCTTCGCTCTCGCCCTGTCGGCCGCCCTCCGCTTCGCTCCGGGCGACCGACTCCCTCGCGCGTGCGACTCGCGGCCTGTCGGCCGCTCGTCGGCACGCGCCAGCGTTCTTTTTATAAACAGTCGCCGGAGCCGTCCGTCGGGGTTTATATATCGTGTTCTACTCGCCCGCGCCGTCGCGCTCGACGTCCATCCCGAGGTCGGCCATGGCGTCGAAGAAGTCCGGGAAGGAGACGTCGACGTGCTCGCCGCCGCGGATCGTGGTGGTGCCCTCCGCGGCGAGCGCGGCCACGGCGAGCGACATCACGATTCGGTGGTCGGCGCGGCCGTCGACGGTCGCCCCCCGAAGGTCGCTCTCGGAGCCGTGGACCGTCAGGACGTCCGGCTCCTCGGTCGTCTCGGCGCCGAGCGTCTCCAGCTCCTCGGCCATCGCGGCGACGCGGTCCGTCTCCTTGTACCGGACGTGCTCGCAGTTCACGATGCGGGTGTCGTCGTCGGCGACCGCGCCCAGCGCGGCGATGGTGGGGAGCAGGTCGGGCGTGTCGCCCACGTCGACCTCGACGCCCGCGAGGTCGGAACGCCGGACGGCGATGACGCCCTCGTCGCGGTCCCACTCGACGTCGGCGCCCATGCGCTCCGCGATCTCGACGATCGCGGCGTCGCCCTGCGCGCTGGGTCGCGCGCCCTCGATCCGGACCGCTTCTCCGGGTTCGGCGGCGACCGCCCCGGCCGCGACGAGGTAGGAGATGGAGGAGAAGTCGCCGGGCACGGCGTAGCTCCCGCCGGCGGGCGCGTACGACTGCCCGCCCTCGACGACGAACCCCGCCGCGCCGGCCGCGCCCTCGAGCGCCTCGCCGCCCCCGTCCACGGGCGTCGCCTCGACCCCGAAATCGTCGAGCAGTTCGAGGGTGATGTCGACGTACGGCGCCGATTTGAGCTCGGTCGTCAGATCGACCTCGATTCCCCGGTCGGTGACCGCTCCGGCCATCAGCAGCGCGGTGACGTACTGCGAGGAGACGTCGCCCGGAATGGCGACTTCGCCGCCGTCGAGAGGGCCGGAGACGACCAGCGGGGCCTGCCCGTTGTCCCGGGTCGACTCCGCGCGGACGCCGAGGTCGGCGAGCGCTTTTAAAAGCGGTCCCTGCGGCCGAGACCGGAGCGACCCGTCGCCCGTCAGCACCGTCGCGCCGTCGGCGAGCGCGGCCGCGGCCGTGACCAGCCGCATCGTCGTCCCAGAGTTCGCGCAGTCGATCACGTCGCCGGGGACCGCCGGTCGCCCGTCGAATCCGTCGACCGCGAGCGCGTCGGCGTCGTCGGGGACAAGCGCGTCGGTGTCACCGGCGTCGCTCCCGGACGCCGGCCCGACCGCGCCGCCGAACGCGGTCACGGCGCGGGCGGTCGCCCGCGTGTCCGCGGAGACGAGGGGGGACCGGACGGTCGCGCCGCCGCTGTACCCCGCGGCGAGCAGCGCGCGGTGGGTGTAGCTCTTCGAGGGAGGCGCGCGGGTCGCGCCCCGCACGGTCGAGTTGGTGACGTGAACGTCCATACCGTCCCTGTCCGGCCCGGCGACAAGTCGGTACCGGACGCGGCACGATTCCGCTGGGTGGCACCGTCGCCGTCGCCCTCCGGTGTATCCGTCTGGACGGCCCGTCGCACCCTTTATACCACCGGGAGCGTTACCGTCGCGTATGCCCCAGTGTGAGATGTGTGGCGCCGACGAGGCCTCGCTGACGACGACGAAGGTCGAAGGCGCCGAACTGGAGCTGTGTAGCTCGTGTACGGACTTCGGCACCGAGGTCCGGGACGAGTCGACCGGCTCCGGCGGCGGCAAGTACTCCACGAGCTCGAGCACCGGGAAGTCGTCGTCCGGCTCCTCGGGCGGGTCCTCCGGCGGGTCGTCCGGCTCCTCGGGGAGCTCGACCCGGCCGCGCGACATGTTCGACGACATGGACGAGATCGCCACCGACTACGACGACCAGATCCGGAACGCCCGCGAGTCCCGCGGGCTAAGCCAGGAGGAGCTGGCCGACCAGCTGAACGAGAAGGCCAGCCTCATCCGCAAGCTCGAACGCGGCGACACCCTCCCGACCGACGATATCCAGCGGAAGCTGGAGGGAGAGCTCGACATCTCGCTCGTCGAGGGCGAGTCCGCCGAGGACGCCGACTGGGACACCGGCGACTCGGGGACCATGACGCTCGGCGACGTCGTCAAGCGAAAGGACTGAGGCCGCGCGCGACCGCCCGGCTCACTCCCGGTTTTCTCCGACGTCGTCCGTCAGTCCGATCTCGCCGCCCCCGGTAGCGTAGCTCTCGGTCAGGTAGTCGATGATCTGATCGACCGTCTCGGGGTCGTAGCTCCAGAAGCCGAAGAACTCGCCCGGCGCGCGCTCCTCGGCGAGCAGCGCGCACTTCGCGTCGTCGTAGCCGCCGCCGTCGTAGGCGACGAACCACGTCTCGCGGATCTCCGCGGTCTCCCCGACGTGGACGGTGTAGTGGCCCACGTCGGGCGGGTCGCCCTCGTTCGCGGCGTACGCGTGGACCTCGAGCCGCTCCTTCTCGCCGAGCAGGTCGTAGGTGTCCGCCTCCCTGGTGAGGACGTCGAGGGTCTGGAACCCGGCGTGGAGCTCGCCGTCGCCGACGCGCCACGCGCGGTCCTCGATCTCCCTGGACGCGGCGACCATGTCGTCGCGGGAGTAGGAGGTGAACATCGTCTCGTCAAGGTGGTCGAGGATCGGCTCGCCGACCCGTTGGCGGTCGCCGCGCTCCGGATTCTCTCCCCCTCTATCGGCGGGCGGATCCCCGTCTGCCGCGTCCGTCTCGTCGCCGATGCCCGGGAGGAGCTCGTCGACGGTGACGGCCGTGACGAACTCGCCGTCGCGCGAGAGGACGGCGTACGCCTCGGGCCCCCCGTCGGTCCGTTCCTCGGCGATCCGGAGGTTGCGGTCGGCGAAGTGATCGCGGAGCTCCTCGGCGACCGCCGCGTCGGCGTTGAAGACGGTCAGCTCGGGCTCGCGCGACTCCACGCCGGCGATGAGCTCGATGAGGGACATTGGCTCGTTCGGACCCACAGTACCGGGGTATAAGGTCGTTTATGCTCCCGCGAACGGATCTCGGTCGAAATAGGCGTGGAGGCGTCGCCGGAGCATGAAGCTATTTGCGCCCGCGGCCCCCGAATCCGGGTATGTTCATCCTGGTGAACCTCAAGGCGTACCCGTGTGACCCGATCGAAGTCGCGACCGCCGCCCGCGACGTCGCCGAGTCGTCCGGCGCGCGGATCGCGGTCTCTCCGCAGGCGGCCGACGTCGCGCGCGTCGCGGACACCGGCGTCGAGGCGTGGGCCCAGCACGTCTCGCCGAACGCCCACGGCTCCCACACCGGCTCGACGCTCGCCGAGGCGGTCGCCGACAACGGCGCCGAGGGGACGCTCGTTAACCACTCGGAGAACCGTCTGAAGCTCGCCGACATCGACGGCTCCGTCCGCGCGGCCGAGCGCGCCGACTTGGAGACGATCGTCTGCGCGAACAACCCCGCGCAGGTGGGCGCGGCCGCCGCGCTCGGTCCCGACGCCGTCGCCGTCGAGCCGCCGGAACTCATCGGCGGCGACGTCTCCGTCTCGACGGCCGACCCCGGGATCGTCGAAGACGCGGTCGCGGCCGCCGACGCGGTCGACCCCTCCGTCGACGTGTTCTGCGGCGCCGGCGTCTCGACCGGGGAGGACCTCGCCGCCGCGGGCGACCTCGGGGCCTCGGGGATCCTGTTGGCCTCCGGCGTCGCGAAAGCCGACGACCCGCGGGCGGCGCTCGAGGACCTCGTCTCCGGGCTCTGAGGGCGTCGTTTCGAGACGAGCCCCGTCGCCCGCGTCCGCCCGTCGGCCGGGTCGGGCTCCTGCGCTTGCGGATCTGTATAAAGACATCGATGCGAGGGGTTCACACGGTCGTCGAAACCGCAGGACGTGAGCGAGATAGGCAGAGGCCGGAGATCGCGCCGTCTAGTAACCTTTAACCGACGCAAGCCGCTACATTTGGTCAAGATGGCGAGCAACAAAATCCTCGGTATCGACCTGGGTACCACCAACTCCGCGTTCGCGGTGATGGAGGGCGACGAGCCCGAGATCATCGCCAACGCGGAAGGCGACCGGACCACCCCGTCGGTCGTCGCCTTCGCCGACGACGGCGAGCGACTCGTCGGAAAGCCGGCGAAGAACCAGGCCGTCCAGAACCCCGACCGCACGATCCAGTCGATCAAGCGGCACATGGGCGAGGACGACTACGCGGTCGAGATCGGTGACGAGGAGTACACGCCCGAGCAGGTCTCGGCGATGATCCTCCAGAAGCTCAAGCGCGACGCCGAGGAGTACCTCGGCGACGACGTCGAGAAGGCCGTGATCACGGTCCCCGCGTACTTCAACGACAAGCAGCGCCAGGCGACGAAAGACGCCGGCGAGATCGCCGGCTTCGACGTCGAACGTATCGTCAACGAGCCGACCGCGGCCTCCATGGCGTACGGCCTCGACGACGAGTCCGACCAGACCGTCCTCGTGTACGACCTCGGTGGCGGCACGTTCGACGTGTCGGTCCTCGACCTGGGCGGCGGCGTCTACGAGGTCGTCGCCACGAACGGGGACAACGGCCTCGGCGGCGACGACTGGGACGAGGCGCTCATCGACCACCTCGCCGACGAGTTCGAGAACAACCACGGGATCGACCTCCGGGAGGACCGGCAGGCGCTCCAGCGGCTGAAAGACGCCGCCGAGGAGGCGAAGATCGAGCTGTCGAACAAGAAGGAGACGACCGTCAACCTCCCCTTCATCACCGCGACCGACAGCGGCCCGGTTCACCTCGAGCAGTCGGTCACCCGCGCGACGTTCGAGAGCCTCACCTCGGACCTCATCGGCCGCACCGTCGAGCCGACCGAGCAGGCGCTCTCGGACGCCGGCTACGACAAGGGCGACATCGACGAGGTGATCCTCGTCGGGGGCTCGACCCGGATGCCGCAGGTCCAGGAGAAGGTCGAGGACCTCGTCGGGCAGGAGCCGAAAAAGAACGTCAACCCCGACGAGGCGGTCGGGCTCGGCGCGGCGGTCCAGGGCGGCGTCCTCTCCGGCGACGTCGACGACATCGTCCTGCTGGACGTCACCCCGCTCTCGCTCGGGATCGAGGTCAAGGGCGGCCTCTTCGAGCGGCTCATCGAGAAGAACACCACCATTCCGACCGAGGAGTCGAAGGTGTTCACCACGGCCGCGGACAATCAGACCTCCGTCAACGTCCGCGTCTTCCAGGGCGAACGCGAGATCGCCGACGAGAACGAGCTGCTCGGCGCGTTCCAGCTCTCCGGCATCCCGCCGGCGCCCGCCGGGACCCCACAGATCGAGGTCTCCTTCAACATCGACGAGAACGGCATCGTCAACGTCGAGGCCGAAGACCAGGGGTCGGGCAACGCCGAGTCGATCACCATCGAGGGCGGCGTCGGCCTCTCAGACGAGGAGATCGACCAGATGCAGGAGGAGGCCGAGAAGCACAAAGAGGAGGACGAGGCCCGCCGCGAGCGGATCGAGGCCCGTAACGAGGCCGAGACGTCGATCCAGCGCGCCGAAACTCTCCTCGAGGAGAACGAGGAAGACCTCGACGAGGAGATCGTCGACGACATCGAGGCGGCCATCGAGGACGTCGAGGCGGTCCTCGAAGACGAGGACGCCGACACCGAGGAGTTCGAGTCCGCTACCGAGGCGCTCACGGAGGAACTCCAGGAGATCGGCAAGCAGATGTACGAGGGACAGGCCGCGCAGGCCGGTCCGGGCGGCGCCGGCGGCGCGGCGGGCCCCGGCGGCATGGGCGGCGCAGCGGGGCCCGGCGGTGCGGCCGGTCCGGGCGGCGCCGGCGGCGGCCCCGGCGGCGCGAGCCCCGACGAGGACGACGAGGAGTACGTCGACGCCGACTTCGAAGACGTGGACGACGACGAAGAGTAGCGCCGACACCCTCGCCTTCGGACGCGCCGCTTAACACGACCCAGCCACGAACAACTCAACAAGGAACGTAACGCATGAGCGAGAACTTCTACGACGTCCTCGGCGTGTCCCAGGACGCCAGCGAGGAGGAGATCAAGAAGGCGTACCGCAAGCAGGCCGCCGAACACCACCCCGACGTCAGCGACGACGACGACGCCGAGGAGCGGTTCAAGAAGATCCAGAAGGCCAAGGAGGTGCTCACCGACGAGCAGAAGCGCCAGCAGTACGACCAGCTGGGCCACGACCGCTTCACCGAAGCCGACAAGCGCGGCGCGACGGGCGGCGGCGGTCCGGGCGGGGCGGGCGGTGCGGGCGGCCCCTTCGGCGGAGCCGGCGGCGCGGGCGGGGCCGGCGGCTTCGAGGACATCTTCAACCAGTTCTTCGGCGGGAGCGGCGGCGGTCGCGGCGGCGGCGGCGGCAACCGACCGCGGCAGGGACAGGACCTCCGGACGGGCCTCTCGATCGACCTCGGGGAGGCGTTCGAGGGCGCGACCAAGGAGGTCACGCTCACCCGACCGACGACGTGCGACACCTGCGACGGCGCGGGCCACCCGCCCGACGCCGACGTGCAGACCTGCCCGCAGTGTAACGGGCGCGGCCAGGTCCAGCAGGTCCAGCAGACGCCGCTCGGCCGGGTCCAGCAGACCTCGACGTGCCCCCGCTGCGAGGGCGAGGGCGAGCTGTACAGCGAGGACTGTTCCGACTGCGGCGGCGACGGCGTCGTCCGCGAGGAGGCGACGCTCTCCGTGGAGATCCCGGCGGGGATCCGCTCCGGGCAGAGCCTCCGGATGGAGCGCGAGGGCGCGCCCGGCGAGAACGGCGGCCCCAACGGCGACCTGCTGATCGAGGTCGACGTCGACGTCGGTGACCGGTTCGAGCGCGACGGGGACGACCTCCGCGTCAGCGAGGCGGTCTCCTTCCCGCAGGCCGTCTTCGGCGACACGCTCGAAGTCGAGACGGTCGACGGCAGCGTGGAGATGGACGTCCCCGCCGGCACCCAGAGCGGCGAGACGTTCCGACTGAAAGACAAGGGGATGCCTCGGCTGCGACGGCGCGGCCGCGGCGACCTCTTCGTGCAGGTCGGGGTCGTGATCCCGGACTCGCTGAACGGGGAGCAGCGCGAGGCGCTGGAGGCGTTCGCCGAGGCCGGCGGCGAGGACATCGACGTGGGCGGCGGCTTCTTCGAGCGGCTGAAGAGTTCCTTCTGAGGGCCGGCTCCCCCGGTTTTCCCGACCCGTAGCTTTTCCAGCGCTCGCCGCGTACCGGAGCGTATGGGCTACGACGCCACCACCTACGACGACGTCGAACCGCGCGCGCCGGGGATGTACTTCCTCCGGGACGCGCTCGGCTGCGAGAACCTCGGCGTGACCGTCGTGGAGGCCGACGACGGCTGGGAGGGGATGGAACACGACCACGCCGACACCGACCACGAGGAGGTGTACGTGCTGCTCCACGGCGAGGCGACGCTGACCGTCGACGGCGACGACGTCGAGCTCGGGCCCGGCGACGCGGTCCGGGTCGACGGCGACGCAACCCGCGATTTGGCCTTCTCCGCGGACGGCTCGAAGATGGTCATCGCCGGCGCCCCCTGACGCCGGCTCGAAGATGGTCATCGCCGGCGCCCCCTGACGCCGGCTCGATGATAGTCATCGCCGGCGCCCCCTGACTGCGGACCTCGGCCGACCCACTCCTCGTTTTTAAGTCTCGGCCGCTCCGAGCCTCCGGCATGGACGTCGTCGGCGATCTCCTCGCGCGCGACCGCCGGAACCGCGACCTCGCACTCGTCACCCCGGACGGGCGCGAGCGCACGTACCGCGACCTGATCACCAACGCGTACAAGGCCGCCAACGTGCTCCGCTACCTCGGCGCGCGGGAGGGGTCGACCGTCGCCGTCGAGCCGGCGCCCGGCTTCCACACGACGCTCGCCTTCCTCGGCGCGGCCGGGCTGGGCGCTCCCGTTCGGTTCGACCCCGCGGCGGGGATCGAGCGCGGCGACCGCGTCGTCCTCGTCGACGTGGCCGACGAGCCGGCGACGGAGCCGGCGCCCGGCACCAGCCTCGTCGTCTTCGGCGGGGCGCCGGAGCGCCCCGAGACGACTCACTGGGAGCAGGAGCTGTGGAGCGAGAATCCCGGAATGCCGCCGAGTTCGGTCGGACCGGACGACCCGGTCGTGCGAGCGACGGACGGCGGTGACTCGGACGGGAGCGCCGACGTCTCCCACGGCGCGCTCCTCGGCGCCGCGGCGTCTGTCGTCGACGAGCGGAGCCTCGAGCCGGGAGAGAGGGTGGTGCTCCGCGGCGACTTCGCGGACCCGCGAGCGCTGGCCGCCGGCGTCGTCGCGCCGCTCGCGGCGGGGGCGACCGCCGTCCTCGCTGGCGGCGAAGCCGGTGACGACGAGCCGACCGTGGCCGTGGAGGGGGACGACGGGGATCCGCGACCGATCGCGCTCCCGGCCGTCGACGGATAGGTGACGAGAGGGCCGGCGGGATCGGGGGTCGCCGTCCGCTCGTCGAGGATCCGCCGGTCGGACAACGCGACCAGCGGGAGTGCGGCGGCGAGCATGCCGATGCGGTCGACCGACACGTCGACCCACCGCGACCGCGAGACCGATCGTCCAAGTCCGATGATAACTGAGTGTTCGGGCCCTTCCGCTACTCCTCGCCCGGGTAGAACTCGGACCACCGCGGCTGCCAGGTGAAGTGAGGCTCCGCGAGGTCGCGATAGACGCCGCTGATGAGCTCGTCTCTGCTGATCGCCGCCGAGAGCGCCTGTCGGAAGGGGACGTGACGGAACAGGTTGCCGGGACCGGCGTTCCATCCGTTGTCGCGCTGGTTCACGGAGAGGATCGAGTTGAACGGCGTCGGGATCTGACGCGCCGTCACGCTTTCGCTCTCGGTGTACGACTCGAACTGCTCGGGGGGAACAGCGGCCGCGTCGGCCGCTCCGGTCTCGAGGGCGCCGAGCCGAGAGGCCCGCTCCTCGACGACGCTGATCGTCGACTCCTCGAACAGCGGGGCCTCGGAGAACAGGTCCGGCCCCTCCTGGATGTCGCGCAGGTAGTACTCGTCGTTGCGGGTGTACCGCACGCCGGAGCCGCGCTCCCACTCGTCGAGTCGGAAGGCCCCGAGGTTCCCGGCAAACCGGAGCTCCGACAGCGCCTCGTCTTCCCTGAGCCCCTCCGCGTCTTTCTCCTCCACGTACGGCTCGACGAGCCCCCGCGGTACGGGGTACATGAGCGGGTCGTACGTCTCGGGCCAGAGCAGATTCGCCGTCGGGAGGGTCGCCCGGAACTCGAGCTCGCCGGTCCGTTCGACCTCGACGCCCTCCCAGTCGGTCGCGGCGTCCGTGTTCGCCCAGTCGGTCTGGTGGAGCTCCCGGATCGCGTAGACGAAGTCCTCCGCGGTGACCCGCCCGTAGGGGTCGCTGAACCGGAGGTTCTCGCGGACGTCGAACGTCCACACGTCCCCGTCTTCGGTGGACATGTCGTACAGGAGCGGGAAGAAGTCCTGGTTCTCGTCGAACGTGTACCCCTGATCGAGCGCACGGCCGATCGCGTCGTCGGCGTTGTCCTTCGTGTTGTACAGCGGATTGAGCGTGCTGTACCCGGAACTCGTAACCGTGTCGTACGAGCCGGAGATCGTCGGTTCGTCGAAGTGCCACTGCCCGGAGTCCCAGCCGTTCGAGAAGTTCTCGCTGGGCCCGACGAGGTCGGGGTCGTAACCGATGAGGTCCGCGCTGAACAGCAGCATGACGTACGGCTGCTCCCTGGCGAGGTTCTCGAATATCTCGACGAACGTCCGTTGGAGCTCGTCCCGGCTCGTCGCCCGTCTGGCCCGCTCGAACAGGCCCGTCACGTCGAACTGAGGGTAGTACCCGACCGGGTTGTACCGAGCGTCCGCGCCGTCGAAGAACACCCCGTTCGTCGACGGGTTGAGCGGGTACGTGTTCAGCCCGTACACGACCGACATATCCCAGGGCTCGCTGCTCGTCACCGACCGCGGTCCCGGGTTGTTCGGATTCGGATCGGACCACTCGACCTCCTCGCCATTGACCGTGTCGGTCCCTCCCTCGGCGCTCTCCCCGAGCCAGTAGTCGTCTCTGAACCGGGCCGAGTCCATCGCGTCGACGGCGACGCTCATGCCGAGGTTATCGCCGAGCTCCCGTGCGATGAACTCGGCCGTGAGCCGGTTCGTTTTGGCGCCGGCGACGTGGACGAGCCCCACCTCCACCCGGTCGCCGTCCGGGTTGATCATGGCGTCGCCGTCGAAGCCGTACTCGTGGTCCGACCGGTCGAACGCCCGCGCTGCGAGGTCCCTGGCGACCGCTTGTCCGTAGAGGTCGCCGACACCGAAGCGCGGGAAGTCGCCGAGTTCGACGTCGCCGCCGGCGGAGCCGGAGCCGCCGGACGCTTCGTCGCCGTCACCGCCGTCACCGCCACCATCGCCGTCGATACCCGAACAGCCGGCGAGCGCGGTCGCGCCCCCGACGCCGAGCGTGGAGAGCCACTGTCGGCGTCCGAGGCGCCGACCGTCGTTGCCGCCTCCGGTGTGCCGCCGTGACATATCACGGAACTGCAAATTCACGTACTAAAATCTTCAGATTTTCGGATGAGACCGAGATCTACTTCCGGAATTAGTCATATAATATAAATGAATGTTTTATTTCAGCGGAGTTTATAAATAGGAATCTCCCGGTATCGCCGTGAGATTCCCGGACAGGCCGCTCGGCGGCCGGCGCCCGGATCCCAAAGCCCCTAAGCCGCGCCGATGAAGTGGGCGGTATGACCGAGATCCATCCCGACCAGCGCGTCGCGGTGCTCGCCGACTCGCAGAACCTCTACCACTCCGCACAGAGCTTCTACTCGCAGAACATCGACTACTCGGGGCTCCTGGAGGCCGCCGTCAACGACCGGGCGCTGGTCCGCGCCATCGCGTACGTGATCCGCGCCGACTCGCCGGAGGAGGAGAGCTTCTTCGAGGCGCTCCGCGACATCGGCTTCGAGACGAAGATCAAAGAGATCAAGACGTTCGCGGACGGCTCGAAGAAGGCCGACTGGGACCTCGGGATCAGCCTCGACGCCGTCTCGCTCGCCAGCCACGTCGACACCGTCGTCCTCTGTACCGGCGACGGCGACTTCGCCCGCCTCTGCTCGCACCTCCGCCACGAGGGTGTCCGCGTCGAGGCGATGGGGTTCGGCAACTCCGCCGCCGCCGAGCTGATCGAGGCCGCCGACGAGTTCGTCGACCTCGCCGAGGAGGAGGAGACGTTCCTGCTCTAGGCGGCGTCGTCAGCCCCCGTCGAACCCGCCTCCCCGAGCAGCGCCGCGATCGAGCGCTCGACCGCCTCCGCGGCCGCCGCCACCTCCCGCACCCGGACGTACTCGCGCTCGGCGTGCGCGACCGCCCCCGCGTCGTCGGCGAGGTCGCCGGGGCCGAACACGACCGTCGGCGCGGGCGCGAAGTACGACGCCTCCGTCGCCGCGCCGAAGGGGCGCACCGCGCCGCCGCGATCGGTCGGCAGTCCGGTCGAATCGGCGGCCGCCCGCGCCGCGCCCGCGACCGCCTCCACCAGCTCGTGGTCGGGGTCCGTCGAGAACGCCTCGAAGAAGGGCGACTCTCGGTCGGTGAGCGCGACGTCGACGTCGACGTCGTCCGGGACGCGTCCCCGCACCGCGGCCGCGAACGACGACCGGAACCCCTCGGCCGACTCCGGCGGGACGCTCCGCCGGTCGACGGTGATTCGACACTCCGCGGGCACCTGGTTCGTCGCCGCGCCGCCCTCGATGACGGTCGGCGTGAGCTTCGGCGGACCAAGCTGCGGGTGGTCGTCTGCGTCCGCGTCGAAGCCCCGGACCGCCGCGAGCGCGCCCTCCGCGGCCGCGACCGCGTTCGCGCCCGCGAACTCAGCGGCGTGAGCGGCGACGCCCGACAGCTCGACGGTCCCCTGGAACCGCCCCTTCGCGGCCGTACACGCGTCGAGCCCGGTCGGCTCGCCCACGAGGAACAGGTCGCCGTCGAGGCGGTCCTCCGTCCCCGGCAGCTCCCCCGTCAGCGCCGCCGCGCCGAGCGACAGCGACTCCTCGTCGGGCGTGAGCGCGAGCGTGAGCCGGCCGCGCTCCGGCTCGGCCGCGAGGAACCCCGAGAGGAGGGCCGCGAGCGGTCCCTTCGCGTCGCAGGCGCCCCGCCCGCGGATTACTTCGTCGGGGGTGGCGTCGTCCGGGGTGGCGCCGCCGCGCTCGTCTTCGCGAGCCCCTCCCCGCTCGAACGGGACGTGCGGGGTCACCGTGTCGAGGTGCGTGTTGGCCACGAGGTGCGGCCCCGCGTCGGGCGCTGGCGAGCGCTTCTCCGCGAGCACGCAGCCGCCGGCGACGACCTCGGTTTCAACCCCGCGTCGATCGAGCGCCTCGACGACGAGCTCGCGAGTCTCGTCGACGGACTCGTGAGAGGGGGTTCCGACGGCGCTCTCGAGGAAGGAGACGGGGTCGAACGGCGGGCGGCTCATCGCGGGTCGGCGGAGAGGGTCCCGCTGAACTCGTGGGCGACGGGCCCGGTCAGCGTCGCGTGGCCCGCGTCGGGCACGGTGATCTCGAGATCGCCGCCCGGCGGCCGACTCACGGCCGACTCGCCCTCGATCGCGCCGACTCTGCGCGCGGCGGCAACGACCGCCACCGCGCCGGTGCCGCAGGAGCGGGTCTCGCCCTCGACGCCGCGCTCGAAGGTGCGCTGGTCGAGGACCGCGGGCCCGTCGCCGCTCCCGTCGTCGACGACGGCCGCGAGGTTCACGTTTGCGCCCTCCGGGAAGGCGTCGGCGTGACGGACCGGCGGGGCGACCGCGTCGAGGTCGACCGCGTCGACGCCGTCGGGGTCGTCGCGCCCGCCGTCGACGAACGCGACCGCGTGGGGCACGCCGGTGTTGACGGCCGTGACGGTCAGCCCCGCGACCGGCTCGTCGATCAGAGGCTCGTCCCGCGCGACCGGGACCCAGCGGGGGTCGAACGTCGGCTCTCCCATCTCGATGGTCGCGGCGGTCGCGTCCGCGTTCACCGAGGCGCGCCGCGTCCCCGCCTGCGTGTCGATCATGAACTCCCGGTCCCCCGTCCGTTCGTGGGCCCACAGCGCGACGACGCGCGCGCCGTTGCCGCACATCGTCGCCGTCGAGCCGTCGGGCTGGACGAGCGTCATCACGACCCGCGTCGGGTTGAACCGCTCCTCGACGCTTAAAAAGAGAACGCCGTCGGCGCCGCGTCGGCCGGCGTTGCCGTCGCGGTCCGCGACCCCGTCGCTTCCGGGGGCGGCGCCGAAGTCCGCCCCGTTGACGCCCGTCTCGCGGTCGCAGTGGGCGCGGGCGAACGCCGCGCGGTCGCCGACGCTCTGCGCGCTCGCGTCGACGACGAGGAAGTCGTTGCCCGTGCCGTGGTACTTCTCGACCGGGACGGCGTGGGTGCTCATCGGTCGCCTCCGGCCGGCGTGTCGGCGTTCCGCTCGACCGCGGTCAGGTCCGGCAGGCCCTCTCGGCGTCGGGCGATCGTCGCGGTTCCGTCGTCGAGCGCGACCTCCGCCGGCCGCGGTCGTGAGTTGTATTGGCTCGCCATCTCGTATCCGTAGGCGCCCGCGACCCCGACCGCGAGGAGGTCCCCCCGAGTCGGGTCGGCGAGCGCTCGGTCCTTGCAGAGTGTATCGCCGGTCTCACAGATAGGTCCGGCGACCGTGACAGGGGTTGCCTCCCGCTCGTCGGGGGTCGGCGCGTCGCCCCCGTCGGCGCTCCGTCCCCGTCCGAGGTTCCGAATCGGGTGGTACGCGTCGTACATCGCCGGGCGCAGCAGGTCGGTCATCCCGGCGTCGACGCCGACGACGCGCTCGTCGGGCGTGGGCTTCACCGTGTTCACGCGCGTCAGGAGGACGCCCGCGTCGGCGACGACGTACCGGCCGGGCTCGATCGCGAGGTCGACGCCCGCGGGCAGCGGCGCGACGGCCTCGCGGGTCGCCTCGGCGACCGCCGGGAGACCGAGCGGAGGCTCGTCTTCCTGATACGGGACGCCGAACCCGCCGCCGACGTCGACGTATTCGAGGTCGAGAGGGGCGGCGTCGCCGTCGGGATCGGTGAGCTCCCGCGCCAGCTCGCCCATCCGGGTGACGAGCTCGCGATGGCTGTCCAGCTGCTCCGGGTCGATACCGGAGCCGGCGTGGGCGTGGACCCCGACCACGTCGAAGCGCTCTGCGGCCTCGCGGGCCGCCTCGGCGGCGCGGTCGGACGGGATCCCGAACTTCGCCGCGCCGCCGGTCCGGACCTTCTCGTGGTGGCCCGCGCCGACGCCGGGGTTCACCCGGACGCAGACCCGACCCTCGTAGCCGCGCTCGGCGAGCCGATCGAGGGTGTCGACGGCGCCGACGGTGACCGTGAGGTCGGGCTCCGCCTCGGCGACGCCGACGACGTAGTCGAGGTCGCGGGCGGGCGGGTTGACCGCGGTGTAGTGGAGGCGGTCGCCGCCGAAGCCGGCCGCGAGCGCGCGGTCGACCTCGCCCGCGGAGGCGCACTCGGCGTCGAGCCCGGCCTCGCGGACCGTCTCGAGGACCCGGCGGCCGGTGTGGGCCTTCACGGCGTACCGGACGTCGGCGTCCGGGAAGGCGTCCCGCAGCCGCTCGCAGTTCTCGCGGGCGCGGTCGAGGTCCTGCACGTAGAGGGGCGTGCCGTACTCGATCGCGAGCTCGGCGAGTTGGGCGGCGTCCCAGTCGCTCACGCGTCGGACCGGGGGGTTCTCTCGCGCGCCCGTTGCGCCCGCCTCGGAGTCGCTCATTCGCGGAGCGCGTCCTCCCGCCGCGTCGCCTCCAGCGTCTCCTCCTCCACGTGGGTCGCGACGACCGCGGGCTTGTAGGCGCCGCCCTCGAACAGCTCGTGGTCGCCCACGGACGACTCCACCATCCGGGTGAACGCCCGGCGGTCGGCCGGGAGGTGGCCGTAGAGGATCTCCTCTTCGACGAGGTCGTAGACGGGGATGCGGGGGGTCAAGAGGGTGTTCTCCCCGACGATGCTGTTCTCGCCGACCCGGAAGCCCGAGGTGACCCGGCAGCCCGCGCCGAGCGAGACGCCGTCCTCGATCACGACCGGCGCGTCCTCGACCGGTTCGAGCACGCCGCCGATCAGCGTGTTGGCGCCGAGCTTCACGTTCTCGCCGAGCTGCGCGCAGGAGCCGACCGTGTCACAGGAGTCGACGAGGGTGCCGTCGCCGACGTGCGCGCCCATGTTGACGAACGAGGGGCTCATCATGATACAGTCGCCCCCGAGGTAGGCGCCGCGCCGGATGACGGTGCCGTCGGGGGTGTTGCGGGTGCCGCGCTCGCCGAGGTCGGCGGTGTCGCGCAGCGGGAGCACGTCGTAGTAGGTGACGCCGCCGTGCTCGCGGGGCTCGGTCTCGCGCAGGCCGAAGTTCAGTAGGATTCCCCGCTTGACCCACTCGTTTGCCTCCCAGGTGGTCACGTCGTCGCCGGTCTTCTCCGCGGCGCGGACCTCGCCGGCCTCCAGCGCCGAGAGGAACGACTCGAGGACGTCGGCGTCCTCGCTCGTCGCGTCGGCGGCGGTCAGCCCCTCCTGATAGCGGTCCCACAGATCGGAGACGTCGGATCGAAGCGTCATTGGATAGTGTATGGATGAGTGTCGGTATTTATTCGTCGATACGCGTATGTTCCGGAGCTATTCACTTCCGGCGTCGAGCACGTCGTCGAACCCGTACCAGCCGGGGTCGCTGTCGGCGAGCCAAGCGGCGGCGTCCAGCGCGCCCTCGGCGAACACCCCGCGGTCGCCGGCGCGGTGCGTCAGTCGGAGCGTCTCGCGGTTCCCCGCCAGCATGACCTCGTGCTCGCCGGTCACGTCGCCCGCGCGTCGGGCGTGGACGCCGATCTCGCTCGCCTCGCGCGGCGCGTCGCCCTCGCGGCCGTGCACGCGCTCGTCGAGGTCCCCGCGGACCGACTCCACGTCGTCGAGGATCGACTTCGCGGTGCCCGAGGGGGCGTCGCGCTTTCCGTTGTGGTGCGTCTCGGTCAGCTCCACGTCGTAGCCGGGGAGCGCGGCCGCGGCCTCGCGAACCGCGCGGCGGAGCGCGGCGACGCCGCGGGCGAAGTTCGACGCCTTGAGCACCGGGACCGCGTCGCTCGCGGCCCGGAGGTCATCGAGCTGCGCGCCCGCGAACCCGGTCGTGCCGGTGACCATCGGGACGTCGGCGTCGGCGCAGGCCCCGGCGTACGCAATCGCCGACTCCGGGCCGGTGAAGTCGACGAGGACGTCGGGGGACTCGGCCGCGAGCAGCTCTCTCAGCCGGTCCGCGGAGTCGACGTCGACCCCCGCGACGGGCTCGGTCGCGGTGCGGTTGACCGCGACGGCGACGGCGACGCCCTCGCGGTCGGCGGCGGCTTCGATCACCTCGCGGCCCATCCGGCCGCCGGCGCCGGTGACGGCGAGCCGGAGGTTGGCGTCGGTCGCGCCGCCGCTCATTCCGCGTCCCCCGCCGCCGCGGGTTCGACGGCGGCCGGATCGACGGTCCCGGGCGCGGCCTCGTCGTACTCGGCCAGCAGCTCGCGCAGGACCTCCCGGCGCTCCTCGGAGAGCCGCGAGAGCGGCGAGCGGACCAGGGGCCCGCCCCGGCCGCGGATGTGCATCGCCTCCTTCACCGGGATCGGGTTCGTCTCGGCGAACAGCTCGCGGACGAGCGGCGAGAGTTCGTGGTGGAGCGCGCGAGCGCGGTCGTAGTCGCCGGAGAGCGCGGCGCCGACCATCGCACAGGAGCGCTCCGGCTCGACGTTGCCAACGACGCTGATGGTGCCGGTGCCGCCGATCGAGAGCACGGGGAGCGTGAGCCCGTCGTCGCCGGAGAGCACGGAGAACGACTCGTCGCGGGTGCGCTCGATCACCTCGCTGACGAGGTTCAGGTCGCCCGAGGCGGCCTTGTACCCCTGGATATTCGGGTGTTCGGCGAGCTCGGCGGTGACGTCGACCGGGATCGACTGGCCGGTCCGGCTCGGGACGTTGTAGACGATCTGCGGGAGGTCGACCTCGTCGGCGATCGTCCGGTAGTGTTCGAGGAAGCCGGCGGGCTCGGGCCTGTTGTAGTAGGGGGAAATCAGGAGGAGGCCGTCGGCGCCCGCGTCGGCGGCGCGCCGGGAAAGCGAGAGCGCCTCGGCGGTGTTGTTCGAGCCGGTACCCGCGATCACGGGGATGTCGTCGAGGGCGTCGCGGACCGTCTCGATCACGTCGACGTGCTCGTCGTGGCTCATCGTCGCCGACTCGCCGGTGGAGCCGACGGGGACGACGCCGTCGACGCCCGCGCGCTCGAGGTAGCGGGCGTTGTCGGCGAGCTGCTGGTGGTCGACCTCGTCGCCGTCGGTGAATGGGGTCGTCATCGCGGGGTACACCCCCTCGAAGGGCTCGTCGGTCGAGTCTCGGTCCGTCGCGTCCTGTGCGCCGTAAGGCGTCGTGGTGGTCGCGTCTGTCATGGGTGGGCGGTCGGTGTCTGGGTTCGAGTCGGGATCTGCGGTCTGTCAGCGAACGGTGCGCGCGGGCCGGGGGTCGTCCGGGACGGGGTCGCCACTCCCGCCGGCGGACGGGTCACGCGCGTTTCTTCGAGAAGAGCCGCGTCGCTGTCGACGGCGGCGAGCCGCGTCCGGACGCGGGTCGGTTCACGCCCGTAATGGAACGCTCCGTCGCTTATAGATTTTGCCTCGGGTCGAAACTGCCGGTCGGGCGACGACCGCCCCACGCACACCCTTTTCAATCGCCGGCGCGTCCTCCCCGATCTCATGACCGATTCCACCGACGCCGACGGATCGATGGCCGACTCCGCCGATCCCGAGGACCCCGACGACTCCGAGAGTCCCGAGGACCTCGACGGCCTCGACGTCGACGACGACCCGGACATCGACGCCGACACCGACGCCGACCGCCACGAGTACGATCCCGACGCCGACCACGCCTTCCCCGACGACCGTCTCAACGAGGTGCTCGATCGGATCGCGTCGGACGAGGAGATCGCCGCGTACCTGGAGGCGCAGAACGTCAATCCCGTCGACCGGAAGGGGTACAACGACCACGGGTCGAAACACGTCGAGATCGTCCGGGACCGCGCGCTCCGGCTGTACGACCTGCTGAAAGACGGCGGAGTCGACTTCAACGGCGCCCGTCAGCAGGGGCTCGACGAGGCCGACGAGCCGGTGATCATCGCGCTCGCGGCGACGCTCCACGACATCGGCCACGTCGTCCACCGTCACGACCATCCCTACTACTCGATCCCGCTCGCGGCCGACCTACTCGACGACTTTCTCCCCTCCTTCTACGACGTTCCCGACCAGGTGCGCGTGAAGGCGGAGGTGCTCCACGCGATCCTCTGTCACCACACCGAAGAGCAGCCGCTGACGCTGGAGGCCGGGATCGTCCGGATCGCGGACGGGCTCGACATGGAGCGCGGGCGCTCGCGGGTCCCCTACGAGGAGGGGGGTCGCGGGATCAACACCGTCTCCTCGCAGGCGATCGAGCGCGTTTCGCTCCGGGAAGGCGGGAAGACCCCCGTACAGGTCGTGATCCGGATGAACAACGCCGCCGGCGTTTATCAGGTGGACTCGCTGTTGCAGGCGAAGATGGAGGGGTCGCTGCTGGAAGACCGGGTCCAGACGATCGCGATCAACACCCACAGCGACGAGGACGGCACGAAGTCGATCGTCGATCGGATCGAGCTATAAGGGAAGCGGCCCGTGTCGTAACGGCTTTGCGCGTGGCCGGGACAGTTCGGGTATGACCGACGCCGACGCGCTCGCGGACCTGCGGACCGGCGCCGACTACCAGTTCGGCGCCGGCGCGGGCCGCGCCCTCTTCCCCCCGGACGAGCCGCTGACCCTTCGCCGGTCGAGCGGCGGCCGCCCGCGACAGGTGATCGTCGGCGACGTCGACGACACGCCCGGCAGCTCCGAGGGCGACCGCCTCGTCTCGTACGGTACCGACGGGCGCTTCACCCTGGGCGTCGCCGGCGGCCGGCGGCTGCGCGGGGCGTTCGACCGGCCGCGACACCGGGTGGTCGTCGGCGAGGAGAGCGAGCCGTTCGTCCGCGAGGGGCGCAACGCCTTCGCGAAGTTCGTGACCGCGGCCGACGACGGGATCCGACCCGGCGACGAGGTGCTCGTCGTCGACGGGGACGACGCGCTGTTCGCGGTCGGGCGCGCGGAGCTCTCCGGCGCCGAAGCCGAGGCGTTCGGGAGCGGGGTCGCCGTCAAGGTGCGGAATGGGGTCGGCGGCGACGGAGTCGCCGACGCGGAGTAGCCGGCTGCCCTCGGCGCGTCCCCGACCGAAACGATCATTTCCCGTCCCCGAGACGAACGCGTATGCACGTCGTCGTCAACGCCGCCCAGAGCGTCGACGGGAAGCTCGCGACGCGGCGCCGGGAGCAGCTCCGCATCTCGGGATCGGAGGACTTCGACCGGGTTGACCGGGTCAGGGCCGCCGCGGACGCGGTGCTCGTGGGTGTCGGGACGGTGCTCGCCGACGACCCGCACCTCACGCTCGACGAGGAGGACCGCCGCGTCCAGCGCCTGCGGAACGGCCGGCCCGGTCACCCCGCCCGCGTCGTCGTCGACTCGGAGGGGCGGACGCCGACCGACGCTCGGCTCCTCGACGACGCGGCGACGACGTACCTGCTCGTCTCGGCGGCGACGACCGAGGAGCGGCGCGAGGAACTCACCGCGGCCGGCGCGGAGGTCGTCGCGGTCGAGAGCGAGACCGATGAGGGTCGCGTCGACCTCGCCGGCGGATTCGACGCGCTGGCCGACCGCGGCGTCGACCGCCTGATGATCGAGGGGGGCGGCGAGGTGATCTATTCGTGTTTCGCGGCGGGCCTCGTCGACGAGCTCCACGTCTACGTCGGGTCGATGGTGATCGGCGGCCGAGACGCGCCGACGCTCGCCGACGGCGCTGGGTTCACCGAGTCGTTCCCGCGGCTGGATCTGGTCGGTTCGGAGCGACTCGACGCCGGAGTCGTGCTCTCGTACGAGGTCCGCGACGAGGGCGCGTGAGGCCATCGCGGGTCCCCCGTGACACCGCGGCGGGCCCGCGTGGTCCCCCGGCCGACGTTCATAAATAGTGATGGGTGTGTGATCGTTCGGCACGGAACGACGGGTATACCGCCCGTGCTACCGGGTTACACCCGATTCACCGAAGTCTTTATATGTCGGCCTACGGTAGAATCAGTTACCAGAACGCCTCCGGCGCTGGTGGGATCGCACGCTGAAATGAACGGGAGCTCTTGTGAACGGCCCGACGCACGACAGCGAGCGACTGCTACCCCCGGAGCGGTGATGGAGAGATAAAAAATGGTAACGAAAGACGAAGTCATCGAGCAGTACGAGATCGAACCGATGGACAAGGCGGACAACGTGGACCTTTCCGAAGACGACCTCGACAACGGGTCGAAGGGGCAGCTCATCAAGCGCGCCGGTCAGCTACGAGACCGACGCAACGAGCTGAACCAGATGGCGTCCGAGCGCGCCTCCAAGCGCGACGACCTCAACGCGAAGACGCGCGAGAAGGTCGACGAGGCCCAGGAACACCGCGAGAACCGCGACGAGCTCAACGAGCAGGTCCAGGAGCACAAGGACAAGCGTAACGAGCTCAACGCCGAGGCCAACGAGCTGTTCGACGAGGTCGAGGAGCTCAAACAGGACATGGAACTCGGCTCCGGCAAGTCCATCGAGGAGCTCAAAGAGGAGATCGAGGACCTCGAGTTCCGCCAGCAGACCGAAGTGCTCGACGCGGACGACGAGCGCGAGCTCATCGAGAAGATCGACGAGAAGCGAGAGGAGCTCGCCGAGAAGAAGGAGAAGGTCGACGACACCAGCGAACTCGACGAGCTGGTCGACGAGGCCGAGGAGGTCCGCTCCGAGGCGTCCCAACACCACCAGAAGGTGACTGAGCTCGCCGACAAGGCCCAGGAGCACCACAACCAGATGATCGAGGCCTACCGCGAGGCCGACGACATCCGCGACGAGGCCGACGAGATGCACGAGCTGTTCGTGGAGGCCCAGGAGGCCGCCGACCGACACCACGAGGACTTCGTGCGCGTCCAGAAGCGCCTGCGCGAGCTCGACAAGGAGGAGGAGCGCGAGCGTAAAGACGAGCGCGCCGAGAAGCGCGAGGAGGAGAAGGAAGAGGCCGAGGAGATCTACCAGAAGTTCAAGGAGGGCGAGACGCTCGACACCGAGGACCTGATGAAGCTCCAGAAGACCGGCCTGCTGTAAGTCCGGCGAGACACCCGTTTCTGCGGTCGTTTCGCGAGGCACCCAGCGCCCACTCCGCGGGTCGGCGAGTAGTGTTCGGCTCGGCCACGGGCGGGTCTCGGCTCGGCGCCCGCGAGCGTCTCCCGGCGTGCCGGACGCCGGTGTCGGCGTTCGTCACCGTCGGCCGGTTTCATACCATCGATCAGTTTCATGACCCTCGACCGATCCCGTCAGGGCAAGCCGTTTGGGAGAAGATCGGCGGGTACGAACCGCTTCCTTATCGGAAGAAGCGTTCGTACGCGGACGTGAAATCCGCGTCCGCTTCGGCCGCGTCCTCCCACGCGGTGAGTCCGCGTTCCGTGGCCGTCCCGGCGATCGAGTTGTCGAGGAGGAGGGCGACGATCCCCCCGACGGCCATCCCCGTCGATCCGATGACGTAGACGGTGTTGGCGACGATATCGGCGCCCAGGAGGGGACCGACCAGGAAGCTATCGGCCAGCCCCTGCTGGAAGGCGCTCGCGCTCCCGACGGTTCGCATGTACTCCGGGACGGCCAGCCCGGAAAAGAGCGAGATCCCGATAACGAAGATGTTCCGGGAGGAGTCGAGGTCGACGTACTTGAGATTCGAGAGGCCGACGCCGACGATCTGAGCGAACATCGCGATGTAGAGACCGCCGATGATCGGGCCCGGAATGGTGGCGACGAGCTGGCCGAAGTAACCGACGAAGCCGACGAGGATCATGAGCGCGGCACCGATCTGGACGACGTAGCGCGAGGCCACGCCGGTGAGACCGATAGCACCGATGTTCTCCGAGTACGAGGTCGACCCGCCGGTGCCCATCACCCCGGAGAAGACGTTCATGAGTCCCTCCATACCGATGCCGTGAGTCACGCGTTCGCCGCTCGGGGCGCCCATGCCGGAGAGGCGGGCGACGGCGTGGTAGTCGCCGATGGACTCGACTATCGAGGCGGCGACGCCGGCGAGCATACCGATGACGAGCGCGGGCGTGACGCTCGGCGTCCCCCACTGGAGCGGGTAGATGAGGTGGACCGGTTCGGCCGCTGCGACGCTCGCCAGATCGATGTAGCCGGGCGTTTCTGGCCCGAAGACGCCGAGGACCGATAAGGCCGCGGCGACGACCCACGCGACGAGGATGCCGAGCAGGACCGGGAACAGCTGGAAGATCTTCGACCGTCCCCCGAGGTACTGCGAGAACGCGACGATGGCGACCAGCGTCAGACCGACGAGCCACCAGTTCTGATCGGCCGTCACGATGTCGGGAGAGTTGAACAGAGACAGGCCGATGAGCACGATGACCGGCGTGATGACGACCGGTGAGAGGTGTCTCCGCAGCCGTCTGACGAGCCCGAGGTAGCCGATCGCGACCTCGGCGAGGGCGGCGACGATGATCGCGCCTTGGAGCTGTAGCAGAGCCGCCCGCCAGGCGACGATGCCTTCTGGGGGGGTCGCGGTCACGACGCCGATGACCGCCAGCGCGGGCGCGAGCATCGAGAACGGGGCACCCTGCACGATCGGGTAGCGGTTGCCGAACGTCGTCTGCGCGAGGGTCGCGATGCCCGACACGACGAAGAACGTGCCGACGAACCGCGGAACGACCGCGTCGGGCATCCCCATCGCGCCGGCGAGGATGAGCGGGACGGCGATGTTCGCGCCCACCATCGTGAGGTAGTGCTGGACGCCGAGGAGGAGCGATTTTCCCAGCGGCGGTTTGTCGTCGATGCCGTACTGAACGAACGCGTCTTCGTCCTCGGTCCCTGCCATCCCTGTGGCCTCGGTCGTCGTAGGGCTACAAAAGTTCATTCTTTGGAGCCTGAGAGCCGGCGTCCGCGGTCCCGACGCGCCGAGGCGGAGTCGGGGCGAGCGGGTCCGGGACGCGGCTCGGGGCGGCTCGCTCGTCTCCGACCGCATATATAAACGGCCGCACCTCTAATCGGAGGCATGGAACGCAACCCCCGCTCGGACGGGAAGAATCTCCTCGCGGCCGCCGTGGTCGGCGCGACGGCGACGGTGGCGGGCAAGCGGCTCGTCGCTCGGATGACCCGCGGGCGGTTCGGCGAGAGCGAGGAGTACAACGTCGGGAAAGTGACGGTCTCCGGACCGATCACCCGTAAGAGCGGCCGCCCCTCCCCGCTGTCGGGGCCGGGCGGGACGACCGCCGACGACGTGGTCGAGCAGATCGAGGCGGCCGACGAGGACGAGGACGTCGAGGCACTCGTGGTCGAGCTCAACACGCCCGGCGGCGAGGTGCTCCCGAGCGACGATATCCGGCGCGCGGCTGCGGACTTCGACGGCCCGACGGTCGCGTACGCGACCGACACCTGCGCGTCCGGGGGCTACTGGATCGCGAGCGGCTGCGACGAGCTGTGGGCGCGCGACGCGAGCCTGGTCGGCTCCATCGGCGTCGTCGGCTCGCGGCCGAACGCGGCCGGGCTCGCCGACAAGCTCGGGATCTCCTACGAGCAGTTCACCGCCGGCGAGTTCAAGGACGCCGGGGTGCCCCTGCGCGAGATCGAGGCGGACGAGCGGGAGTACCTCCAGGGGATCATCGACGGCTACTACGAGCAGTTCGTCGAGACCGTCAGCGAGGGGCGCGACATGGACCCCGAGGCGATCCGGGAGACGGAGGCGCGGGTGTACCTCGGCACCGACGCCCTCGAGATCGGGCTCGTCGACGACCTGGGCACCAAAGACGACGTGGAAGAGAGAGTGGCGGACCTGATCGGCGCGGAGCCGGAGGTCCGCGAGTTCACGCCCGACCGGGGGCTCGCGGAGCGGCTCGGCATCGGCGCGGAGCGCGTCGCGTTCGCGGCCGGCAACGGCGTCGCGAGCGCGTTTACGAGCGAGGGCGGGGAGGTCGACGTCGAGCTGCGGTAGGGCGGCTCGTCGGTCGCGAGGCTCTGGCCCGGCGACCCCCCGCCGACGGGGAGCTTTTTATCCGGGCGGATCGAGAGTCGGAACGTGACGACGCTGGTCATCTGCATCGACCGATCCGGCGCGATCGGGCGGGCCACCAACGTCCCGATGCCGGTCGCCGGCTGGGAGGCGGTCCGCTCGCTCGTCACGGACGCCGGGCTGAGCGACCCGGAGGACGCCAGCGTCAACTGCCTGCTCGAGTCGCTGCGGGTCGCGCGCGACCTCCGCGACGACCGCGAGGACGCGGTCGTCGCGGTGGTCTCGGCCGAGAGCGACACCGCCGTCGGGGCCGACCGCTCGATCGCCGCCCAGCTCGACGACCTCGTGGACCGGTACGACCCGCGGGCCGCGATCGCCGTCGTCGACTCCGCGGAGGACGAGCAGGTGCTCCCGATCGTGGAGTCGCGAATGCCGGTCGACTCGGTCGACCGCGTCGTCGTGCGCCAGGCCCGCGACATCGAGTCGACGTACTACCTGCTCAAGCAGTTCCTCGCCGACGAGCAGCTGCGGTCGACGATCCTCGTCCCGTTCGGGGTCGCCCTGCTGTTACTGCCGGCGCTGTTCTACTGGTTCTCCCCCGCCGAGGCGGTCGCCGGCGTCGCGGGGCTGCTCGGCGCCGCGCTCCTTTATAAAGGGCTCGCGATCGACCGGTTCGTCGCGGGGATGCCCGAGCGAGTCCGCGAGGCGCTGTACGCCGGCCAGGTGTCGATCGTGACGTACGTCGTCGCCGCCGGGCTCGCCTTGGTCGGGGGGTTCTTCGGCGTGCTGGCGGCCTCGGAGCTCGGGGATCCCCCCCGGCTCGTGGAGGCGATGGAGTTCACCTACACCGCGATCCCGTGGTTCGCCGTCGCCGGCGTGACCGCGGCCGTGGGACGGCTCCTCGACGAGCTGATCCGCGACGAGGGGATCCGGACCCCCTACCTCAACCTCCCGTTCGTCATCGGCGCCGTCTCGCTCGTCGTCCGCGGCTTCGCGGGCTACGTCCTCGCGCAGGAGTCGGTGATCGACCCGTTCGACCCGATCGGCGTCGGCGTGACCCCCGTCCAGCGGCTCGCGGGGTTCATCGTCGCGGGCATCGTCGTCTCGCTCGTCGGCGTCAAGCTCGCGAGCGACGTGGGCACGGAAACGCTGGAGGACGTCATCGACGCGGACCGGAAGACGGACCGGGAGTGAGGGCGGCGACCGCGCTCGTTTCCGCGGTCTCAGCACTCCGACCGCGCTCGTTTCCGCGGTCTCAGCACTCCGACCGCGCCCTCCCCGCGGTCTCCGCACCCCGACCGCGCCCTCCCCGCGGTCTCAGCACCCCGACCGCGCCCTCCCCGCGGTCTCAGCACCCCGACCGCGCCCTCCCCGCGGTCTCCGCACCCCGACCGCGCCCCTTTTGTCGGTCGCGGCCGCGTGAGCGTCCATGGACGTGTACGGACTGATCGGGAACCCGGTCGAGCACTCGCTGTCGCCGCCGCTCCACGAGGCCGGCTACGAGGCGCTCGGGATCGACGCGCGCTACGTCACCTTCGAGCCGGACGCCGACGCGGCGGCCGCGGCGGTCGCGGGCGCCGCAGACCTCGGCGTCGCCGGGCTCAACGTCACGGTGCCGTTCAAACGCGACGTCCTCGACGCGGTCGACGCCGCCCCCCTCGCGGCGCGCATCGGCGCGGTCAACACGGTCGACTTCGGACCGATGCGCGCCGGCGAGACCGACCGGCCCCGGGGTCACAACACCGACGCGGCCGGCGTGAAGCGCGCCTTCGCGCACCACGACGTCGCGCTCGACGGGAAGGAGGCGGTCGTCGTCGGGGCCGGCGGCGCCGGACGGGCCGCGGCGTTCGCGCTGGCCGACGCGGGCACGAGCGTCCGCGTGGCGAACCGCACCGCCGAGCGGGCCGTCTCGCTGGCCGAGGCGGTCCCCGGAGCGAGCGGCGGCGGCCTCGACGACCTCGGCGAGCGCGTCGCCGGCGCGGACGTGCTAGTCAACGCCACCAGCGTCGGGATGGAGGCGCCCGAGGAGACGCCGGTGCCCGCGGAACACCTGCACGGCGACCTGGCCGTCCTCGACGCGGTGTACGCGCCGATCGAGACGCGGCTCCTGCGCGAGGCGGCCGCGGCGGGCGCGACAACGGTCGACGGGGCGTGGATGCTGCTGTTCCAGGGGGTCGAAGCGTTCGAGATCTGGACCGGCCGAGAGGCGCCCGTGGACGCGATGAACGCGGCGCTGCGGGCGGAGTTGGAGTAGTCACGCGGCGTCGAGAGGGCGTTTACTCTTTTAAATAATCCCCGGAGTCGCCAACAGCCCGGCGGTGACGACGAGGACCGCGGAGAGCCCGGCGGCGCCGTAGAGGAACGGCTTCGCGTCGCGGGCGGGCTCGCGGAGCTTGCCGGCGTCGAGCCCGTCGGTCAGCTTCCCGCTCGCGACCTCGACGAGGCCGGTGATCAGGAACCAGAGCGCGATCATCGTCACCACGAGGTGACCCCGCCCGGTCCCGGTGAGCGACTCGAAGGTGTACAGCGTCCCAGCCATGTGGCCGCCGGACGCGAGGAAAGCGAGGGCGGCGATCCGGGTGATCCACCGGAGTCGACCCACGATAGACCCGAGGGCGTCGGCGCCGACGTCGCCGCGGAGCGCCGGCGGGAGCACCGCAAGGGTGACGAACAACACGCTGCCGGTCCAGAGGATCGCGAAGCCGACGTGGAGCGACCACATGACCGGGTTGACGATGTCCATACCCGTCGGAGGGACCGACGACTCTTATAAACCCGCGAGACCGACCCGCTCCGCGGCGGCGCCTCTGGCGGCGAGCGCGGGGCACCGGCGAGGGCTTTTAAATATCCCACGGGCGTATGCCTCGTCGATGGCCCTACTGCAGAAGATCAAGGAGAAACTCGGGTTCGGGACCGGTCGCACCGAGCGCGACGACACGGAGGCGGAAGTGACCGTCGAGAGCGACCCGGCCGCCGAGGAGGCCGCCGGGAGCGACGACCGCGAGGACGCGGAGCCCGTCGCCGCCGGGACGGACGCGGCAGCTTCCACGGAGTCGCTTGTCGACGACGAAAGCGAGGTCGACGAGGCGGACGGGGCAGATGGGAGCGAAGCCGTCGAGGCGGACGCGACCGAGGTCGAGGAAACCGACACGAGCGAGTACGAGACGGCCGACGACGACACCGCCGCCGAACAGGCGGAGGCCGTCGACGCCGGGACGGGAAAGGTCGCGGTCGACGCCGACGACGTCGGGACCGACGTCGAGGAGCTCAAGGGGATCGGCCCGGCCTACGCCGAGCGGCTCGCCGAGGTCGGCATCGAGACCGTCGAGGACCTCGCGGACGCCGACGCCGAGGCCGTCGCAGAGGGAACCAGCGTCGGCGAGAGCCGCGCCTCGACGTGGATCGAACGGGCGAGCGAGTTCTGAGGCGCCCGACCGCAACTGTTTCGTCGCGCCCGCCGAACCGGGTCACATGCAGCGATCGGTACACACCGACCGGGACCGGTTCCGCGAGGCCGCCGCCGCGGCGCCCGCGGGAGCCCGCGTCCCGGTCGAGCGCCGGATCGCCGTCGACGACCCCTTCGCGGCCTACCGCCGGGCCCGCGACGGCCCCGGCGGCTTCTGTTACGAGACCACGGGCGGGCAGTCCGGCTGGGGCTACTTCGGCGTCGACCCGGTCGAGCGACTGAGCGTCTCGGGCGAGGCGGTGGTCGCCGAGACCGCTGAGGGAGCAGGGGGCGACTACCGGCGCCCGAGCCCGACGCTCGCGGCGCTCCAGGGACTGCTCGACGGGGAGGCCCTCGCGCGCGGCGACTGCGAGGTCCCCTATCCCTGCGGCGCGTTCGGCTGGCTCTCCTACGACGTCGCCCGCGAGCTGGAGTCGTTCCCGGCGCCCGCGCCGGCCGGTCCCGGCGCGGTCGACGACCGCGGCCTCCCGCGGCTCCAGATCGGCGTCTTCGACCGGATCGCGGCGTGGGAGTGCCCGGTGAACGACGGCGACGACGCCGAGGCCGCGAGCGCGGCGCCGCCCGTCACCCTCCGCGTGACCGCCTGTCCTCGGGTCCCCGCGGGGCTCGATGATCCGACCGCCGACGGCGACGCTCTCGACGCGCTGTTCGACGAGGGGGCGGCGCGGGCGGGCGACCTCGTCGACCGGATCCGGACGGGCGACCCGGGCGTCGGGCCCGCCCCCGACCCGGACGCGTCGACGGCGACCTTCGAGAGCGACACCGGTCGCGAGGGGTACGCCGAGGCGGTCCGCCGGGTGAAGGGGTACGTCCGCGACGGCGACACCTTCCAGGCGAACGTCTCGCAGCGCCTCCGGGCGCCGGCCGCGGTCCACCCGGTCGAGGCGTACGACGCGCTCCGGGCGGTGAACCCGGCACCGTACTCCGGGCTGATCGAGTTCTCGCGAGAGGGGAGAAGCGAGGAGACGGGCGGGCCCCCCGTCGGCGTCGACCTCGTGAGCGCGAGCCCGGAGCTCCTCTTGGAGCGCGTCCCGACCGACGACCCCGACCGCGGCGCTCGCCTCGTGACCGAGCCCATCGCCGGGACGCGACCCCGCGGAGAGACGCCCGCGGACGACGACGCGCTCGAATCGGAGCTGACCGGCGACGCGAAGGAGCGCGCCGAACACGCGATGCTCGTCGACCTGGAGCGCAACGACCTCGGGAAGGTCTCGAAGTTCGGCACGGTCGACGTCGCGGAGTACCGCCGCGTCGACCGGTACAGCGAGGTGATGCACCTCGTGAGCCTCGTCGAGGGGGAGGCGCGGTCGGGCGTGGGCGTCGCCGACGCGGTCGCGGCGTGTTTCCCCGGCGGGACGATCACGGGCGCGCCCAAGCCGCGGACGATGGAGATCATCGACGAGCTGGAGGCGACGCGACGGGGGCCGTACACCGGCTCGATGCTGGCCGCGGGCTTCGACGGCCGCGCGACGCTGAACATCGTCATCCGGACGCTGGTCCGGCACGGCGGGGAGTACCACCTGCGCGTCGGCGCCGGGATCGTCCACGACTCCGAGCCGGACGCGGAGTACGAGGAGACGCTCGCGAAGGCGCGCGCGCTGGTGACCGCGACGGACGAGGCGCTCGCGGCCGGCGGGATGGCCGTGAGCGGGACCGGAGACGCGAGCGACGCGGAGGGGCCGGAGGCGAGCGATGACTGACCGGCCGCTCAGCGACACCGGCTGGCGACCCGGCGCCGGCGACTCGGACGCCCGGGTCCTCGTCGTCGACAACTACGACTCGTTCGCGTACAACCTCGTCCAGTACGTCGGCGAGGTCGCCGGCGCGGTCGCGGTCCGGCGGAACGACGCGGTCGACCTCGAGGGGATCCGCGCGCTCGACCCCGACGGCGTCGTCGTCTCGCCGGGTCCGGGCACCCCGGCCGAGGCCGGCATCTCGACGGCCGCCTTCGACCTCGCGGTCCCCGTCCTCGGCGTCTGTCTCGGCCACCAGGCGCTGTGCGCGAGCCGCGGGAGCCGGGTGGGTCACGCCCCGGACGTCGTCCACGGGAAGCCCTCGACGATCGCCCACGACGGGTCGGGCGTGTTCGCGGGGCTCCCCGACCGGCTCCGCGTCGGGCGGTATCACTCGCTGTGCGTCGAGCGCGGCGACCTCCCGGACGGGCTGGTCGAGACCGCCCGCACCGAGGACGAGCGCGAGGTCGTGATGGGGGTGCGTCACCGCGAGAAGCCCCACATCGGCGTGCAGTTCCACCCCGAGAGCATCCTCACGCCGCGGGGGAAGGCGATGGTCGCGAACTTCGTGGAGGTGTGCGAGACGCATGAGTGAGGAGCCGAGCGACAGCGACGTCGGCGAGGAACTGCGCTACCACGTCGACGGCGAGGTCGTGCCCGCGAGCGAGGCGACCGTCTCGGTCGAGGACCGCGGGTTCGCCTACGGCGACGCCGCCTTCGAGACGATGCGCGCGTACGGCGGGGAGGTCTTCCGGTGGGGGGCTCACGCCGCACGGCTCGCCGACACCTGCGAGACGCTCGACCTCAACCACGGCCTCGCGGACGCGGACCTGAAGGCGCGGATCGACGAGACGCTCGCCGCCAACGACCTCACGGACGCGTACGTGAAGCTCTCCGTCACCCGCGGGGTCCAGCCCGGCACGCTCGACCCGAGACCCGAGGTCGACCCGACCGTCGTCGTGGTCGCGAAGCCGCTCCCCCGCGGCGGCGTCGACTCGGAGCCGGTCCACGACGGGCCGGCCGCGGTCCAGACGACGAAGACCCGCAAGCCGTCCTCCCGGGCGCTCCCGGCGGACGCGAAGACGCACAACTACCTCAACGGAATTTTGGCCCGGCTGGAGCTCCGGGTCACCGGCGCCGACGAGGCGCTCATGCTCGACGCCGCGGGCGACGTCGCCGAGGGCGCGACCGCGAACCTCTTTTTCGCGGACGGGACCGCCCTCAAGACGCCCTCGCTCGACGGCCCCGTCCTCCCCGGCGTCACCCGTCGGACCGTGATCGAGATCGCGGAGGCGGAGGGGATCCCGGTGGAGGAGGGGACGTACGCGCCCGACGCGGTCCGCGAGGCCGACGAGGTCTTCCTCACCAACTCGACGTGGGAGGTCCGGCCCGTCGAGACGGTCGACGGGCTCGGAGTCGGCGGGGACGGCGAGGGCGTCGAAGGCCCCCTGACGACCCTCGTCTCGCGGCTGTTCGACCGGCGCGTGGAGGAGCGGTACTACGCCGGCGAGCGGCTGTGAATCGAGCGGCGACCCCGACGCCCTTTTATAAGTAACTGGTGCGGTGGCGCGCGCGCCTCCGAGCGGCCGCCTCCGGCGGCCGCGAAGGAGCGCGTGCGAGGGAGGCGGTGGGCCGGCGCGGCTCCGCCCGCGCCGGTTCGTCCGCCGAGGTTGGGGAGGTGTGAGGCTGCGGTGCGGTTGCGGTCGGGGCGGGACTCAAAAGGGCAGTCGCGAGGACGGCTTAGGCGACGCAAGCACCAGAAGGAGCGAGTGAAACGAGCGACTGAGGAGCGTGGTTCGAGAGAGCGAAGCTCTCTCGTCATCACGAGACGCCTTCGGCGTCTCGAACGACAGCGAGCGTAGGTCGTCCTCGCGGCTGGGGCTTTGGAAGCGTTGGCCGTCGATGCGTTCTCGACCGTATATAAATGAGCGGCTGGAGGTTCGGAGATGTTCCCCGTCAATCCGCTATCAGCCATTGATAAGCGAGCGACTGAGGATATGACAGCACTCACCGAACTCTCAACGCTCGCCCGACCGACTAAAAACCGATCGGAACCGCCGTGTTACCGCCACTCGTCGCGCGACACGCAGTCCGCCTCCCGGACCGTGATCCACCGCGTCGTCCGCTCGTCGGGATCGCGCTCCCGCTCGAAGAACGTCACCTCCCCGTCCCCCGAGCCGTCGTCGGTCCGCTTACAGACGAGCTCCGGACGCTCGGCACGGACACGCGTCGGTGACGTGGACATACGTTACGCTTCGCTCGGGTTCACATAATAACTGTTGGTTTCGATCGCCGCTATCAGAAACAACGTCAGTTGTGAACGGACGTTATTTCAGTTCCGAGTAGGAATCACGATCGGTCGTTCACAGCCGGACGGGGACGCCGCGCTCGTCGAGGTACCGCTTCGTCTCCTCGATGGAGTAGTCGCCGAAGTGGAAGATGGAGGCGGCGAGCCCGGCGTCGGCGTTCGCCTCGGTGAACACGTCGTACATGTCCTCGGGGCCGCCGCAGCCCGAGGAGGCGATGAGAGGGGTGGAGACGGCCTCCCCGACCGCGTTCATCAGCGGGATGTCGTAACCGTCCTTCGTCCCGTCCATGTCGATGGAGTTGACGAACAGCTCGCCGGCGCCGCGCTCCTCGGCCTCCTTCGCCCACGAGACGGCGTCGACGCCGGTGCCCTCGCGTCCGCCCTTCTTCGTGCACTCGAACCACACCGTCTCGCCGTCGTCGTCCTCGTAGAAGTGCTCGCCCGCGTCGTCGTGGCGGCGGCGCGCGTCGATCGAGATGACGATACACTGGCTGCCGAACGCGGCCGCGCCCTCCTCGATGAGCGCGGGACGCTCCAGGGCGCCGGTCGTGATCGATACCTTGTCCGCGCCCGCGCGGAGGGTCTCCTTGATGTCGGCCTTGGTGCGGATGCCGCCGCCGACCGTCAGCGGGATGAAACACTCGTCCGCGACCGCGTTCACCACGTCGAGCATCGTCTCGCGCCCCTCGGCGCTCGCGGTGATGTCGAGGAAGACGAACTCGTCGGCCCCGGCCGCGTTGTACTTCTTCGCCAGCTCGACCGGGTCGCCGGTGTACTCCAGGTTCTCGAAGTTGACGCCCGTGTACACCGCCGCGTCCCCGTCGTCGTCGAGGTCGACGTCGATACAGGGGATGATCCGCTTCGTGAGTCCCATTCGTTACCGGCCGTAGACGACGCCGGAGGTTAAAAGGCGCGGGGTCACTCCGTCCGCCGGTCGTACTTCGCCACGGCGCGGTCGGCGCGCTCCGAGAGCCCGTTCGGGTTCCGGGCGTGGCTCCGGTCTCGGCTCCGGGCGACGAGGCCGTCCGAGCTCCCGCTGGCGAGGCCGACGAGCACGTCTCGACCGGTCGCAAGCCACCGCGACGGCGTCGACTCGCCGCGGACCACGTCGGCGGCCGCGCCGATCGCGTCCGTCGCGGCGTGCGAGCCGGCCCGTGCGATCACCGTCGGCCGGACCCCGTAGTTCTTCAGCAGCCGGTACGCGAGCGCCCGGTACTTCCAGCCCCACTCGCGGGCGCTGCGCCCGCCGTCGACCGCGGTCGGGCTGGGCGGCTCCGCGGTCACGGCGAGGTCGTCGCGCCACGCGACCTCGCGGTCCATCTGCGCGAGACGGTGGGCCGCGTCGCGCGCGCCTCCGGTCCGGAGGTACTCGTCGAAGCCGTCGAGGTCTCGGAGCGTCTCCCGGCGGAAAGCGACGTTCCCGCCGGCGAAGTAGGTGACGTCCCGGCCGGCGATCGTCCGGCGTTCGGGGCCCAGGTCGTCGTCGGTCTTGCCGGCGTCGTCGGTCTTGCCGGCGTCGTCTGTCTTGCCGGCGTCGTCGCTCCCGTCGTCTCGGTCACCGTCGCCGACCCCTTCGTCGTCGTCGCGTCCGGCCCCGCGAGACGATTCGAGCGGCGTCACCGGTCCCGTCACCGCCTTGGCGTCGTCGAGCCCGGCCCGGACCGCGTCGAACCACCCCTCACCGATCCGGTTGTCGTAGTCGACGAAGGCGACCGCGTCGCCGGTCGCGACCTCGATGCCGGCGTTGCGGGCGACGTTGACCGTCCGGTCCGATATCTCGACGAGCACGTCGACGTCGTCCCGGTCGCGCACCATCCCGGTCGTCCCGTCCGCGGACGGGCCGTTGGCGACGATCACCTCCGCCTCGGGGGCGTGTGTCGCCAGCGCATCGAGACAGGCGGCCAGCCGGTCTCGCCCGTTGAGGGTCGGTACGACGACCGAGAGCTCCATACGCTTGGATGTCGGGGCGAGGGAATAAAAAGGGCTCCGTGCGTCCTCGACGGTCGTTCCGGTTAAATTGTCAGGTAATAGACCTGCTTGCGGGCGTCCTTGAAGCTGTAGCGGGAGTCGACGAGCCCCTCCTCCTCCAGGCGGTTGAGCGCGTAGCGAACGGTGCGGTCGGGCAGGAGCGACTCCTCGGCGAGCCCGCCCTGCGAGAGGGGGGAGTCGCCCTCCAGTACTTTGGCGACGAGCTTAGCGCTGGGGGGAAGTTCGCGCAAGCGGTCGCGGTACTCGCTCTCCGAGAGGCGGTCTTGGTCGGCGGTCTCCGCTGGACTGGTACTCATACGCTGCTCAACTCATCGCTTATTGGTAAAGGTTAGCTACATATTGGGGAATCCGATTGGGAGAATATAATGTGTTAATATCACGTTCCAGTCGTCCGTCGAACCCGATCGATCGGGCGGGATTTCCCGCGTCCGGTCCGTGACGCGTCACCGTGACCGTCGAGGAATCGGTCGGCCGGTCTCGGTGAGCGAGTAGGCACCGCATTACGCTCGGTCGGGGGTGTCGCCCGGGTCGGGTTCGGTCCGCGATCGTCGGTCGCCCTGCCTCCGTCCCCGACCGCATCCAGTACGGTTTTGTCGGTCGCGTGTGCAGTACGCACAACGTGAAGGGACAGGACTGGTACCAGGCCGACGAGGTCGCGGAGGAGTACGAGGACGTCAGGTTCTCGGGCGGCGGAGAGCTCATCGACCGGCGCGAGAAGGAGGCGGTCCTCTCTGCGCTGGGACCGATCGAGGAGGGTCGCCGCGTGCTGGAGGTCGCCTGCGGAACCGGCCGGTTCACGACCATGCTCGCGGACCAAGGCGCCGACATCGTCGGGCTCGACATCTCCCGCGAGATGCTCGAACAGGGGCGACAGAACGCGGCCGAGGCGGGGCTCTCCGACACGGTGGAGTTCGTCCGCGGCGACGCCTCCCGGCTCCCGTTCCCGGACGACCACTTCGACACGGTGGTCGCGATGCGCTTTTTCCACCTGATGGACGACCCGGTGCCGTTCGCCCGCGAACTGCGCCGCGTCAGCGCCGATCAGGTGTTCTTCGACACGTTCAACAGCCGCAGCCTCCGGACGCTGTACACCCGGCTGCTCCCGATGGGTTCCCGGCTCTACTCCGAGCGGCAGGTGGTCGACATGCTGCGCGCCGCGGACCTGACGCTCGCCGGCGAGGAGCACGATTTCGTGCTGCCGTACGGCTTCTACCGCGAACTCCCCGGCCCCGTCGCGAAGCCCTTCCGCGCCCTCGACGAGGTCGCCGGGAACACGGTCCCGGGCGACTACGTGGCCTCCGTCTCCTACTGGGACGCCCGCGTCTCGGCCGGGCGCGACGACGCCGACGAGTAGCCGTCTCCCTGGCGCCGCCGTCGCGCGAGGGCGGACCGCGCGCGCGGCTCAGTACGTGTGGATGACCTCGCCGCACCGCAGACACTCGATCGTGTCGCTCCGGAACAGGCGCTCCTGCTTCTCCGTCGGCCCGTTACACTCCGGACAGACGCCGAGGTTCCGCCCGTCCGCGACGCGCGCGGACAGGTCAAGGAACCGGTCCTCGAGCTTCTCGATCTGCTCGGACTGCGCCTCGACCACCGACTCGAGGTCCTCGATCGTCTCCTCCCGTTCCTCCAGCGCCGACGAGAGCTCCTCCACGCGGTCCTCGTACGTGTCGAGCGCCTCCATGTCGAGCGCCGTCGCCTCCGTCTCGGTCGTCTGTTCCGTCTCTTCTTCGACTTGGTCCGTCGTTTCGGTCTCCGTTTCGGTCTCGTCGTTTGCCATACGGGCATTATGATCGCCAGACGGGTTTCGTTTTGGGTCACCAGTAAGGGTCGCCCCGCCGGCGGCGGCCAACGCCGGGGTGAAACCGTCGTCGTTGGGGGTCTCGACCGGCGCGAAACCCGCCGAATCACATTTTATTCCAGATATTCAAAACACGATACTAAAATCCGGGTCGACGAATCGGTATCGGATACCTAACTATGATGTGTCGAAGTTGATTGTCCAATAGACTGTACCTATGGTTGCGTATGGATCCGACAGTACTACAGGCAGGGTTCGACGTCCTCGGGGACGGTCGGCCCGAAACGCTGTGGCTAGGTATCGGAACGATATTCATGCTCATCGGGACCTTCTACTTCCTCATACAGGGATGGGGGGTCACGGACAAGGAGGCCCGTGAGTACTACGCGATCACGATCCTCGTGCCGGGTATCGCGTCGGCCGCGTATCTGTCGATGTTCTTCGGCGTCGGACTGACCGAAGTCGAAGTCGTCGGTCGCGGTACGCTTGAAATCTACTACGCGCGGTACGCAGACTGGCTGTTCACCACGCCGCTGCTCCTGCTTGACCTCGCGCTGCTCGCGAAAGTCGACCGGGTCAGCATCGGTACGCTGATCGGCGTCGACGCGCTGATGATCGTCACCGGTCTCATCGGCGCCCTGTCGAAGACGATGCTCGCTCGGTACACGTGGTGGCTGTTCAGCACGATCGCGATGATCGTCGTGCTGTACTTCCTCGCCACGAGCCTCCGTAGCGCGGCCAAGCAGCGCTCGGCGGAGGTTCAGAGCACGTTCAACACGTTGACCGTGCTGACTTTGGTCCTCTGGACGGCCTACCCGATCCTGTGGATCATCGGGACCGAGGGCGCCGGCGTCGTCGGCCTCGGCATCGAGACCCTCCTGTTCATGGTGCTGGACGTGAGCGCGAAGGTCGGCTTCGGGTTCATCCTCCTGCGCAGTCGCGCCATCCTCGGTGACACCGAGGCGCCGGAGCCGTCTGCGGGCGAGGCGTCGGCCGCCGACTGAGGCGTTCCCGACCTCTCGCACCGGCCCTTAAACCGTTGTACTACTTTTTACACTCATACACCATCCATGTCCAACGAATCAACCGAAACTGTCGCCGTACTAAACACCACGTCGGCCGTCGGGATCGGCGTCTGCTTCGCCCTCGCGTCCGCCGCGCTGTTCGCGCTGCCGACGCTGGAACGCCAGGGGTTCGCCTTCGAGACCGCGTTCTGGATGGTCTCGGCGGTGGAGCTGCTCGCCGCGTTCGGGATCGCCTACTTCGTGCTTAATCTCCACGAAGAGCGCGGATAGCGTCAGTCCCGAACGCTGTCGCCGACCTAGTGGATTCCGTGACGACGCCGAAGGCTCTCGTGACGGCACTGCCGGCTCCGCCTATTTAAATAATCAAGAGCGATCGACCGGCTGAAACGACCGCAGCGGCGCTGTCTCTCGCGACCTCACTTTGTTCGGTCACCGTGTGGGTCCCGCTGGTTCCCTTGTTCGACCGGCGAGGGCGGTTCGGCCGTCTCACTTACTCCTGCGTCGACGCCGTCAGCTCCTCGGGCTCGGTCACCGAGGGCGCGGTCTCGGCGAGCGCGCGCTCGAAGTGGTCGACGTCGACCGCGATCGCCTCGTGCAGGCCGTCGGCGTCGCCGTCCTCGTCGACGATCGTCTCCTCGATGGCGAGCATCGCGGCCTCCCGCACCAGCGCGGCGATGTCGCCGCCGCTGTATCCGGCGGTCCGAGCCGCCAGCGCGTCGAGGTCGACCGCCGAGGTCGTCGGCGTGTTCCGCGTGTGGATCGCGAGAATCTCCCGCCGCGCCGCCTCGTCGGGCAGGGGCGTCTCGACCGCCTTCTCGATCCGGCCCGGCCGTAGCAGCGCCTCGTCGATCGAGTCGGGGCGGTTGGTCGCCGCGACGACGACGACGTCCGTCAGGGGTTCGAGCCCGTCGAGCTCGGTCAAGAGCTGGGAGACGACGCGTTCGCCGGCGCCGGTGTCGTCGCCGCGCCGCTTCGGGGAGATCGCGTCGACCTCGTCGAAGAAGACGACGGCCGGGGCGTTCTCCCGCGCCGTCGCGAACAGGTCCCGCACCGCCTGCTCGCTCGCGCCGACGTAGCGGTTCAACAGCTCCGGGCCGTTCACCGAGATAAAGTTCGCATCGCTGAGGCTGGCGGCCGCCCGCGCCAGCAGCGTCTTCCCGGTGCCGGGCGGGCCGTACAGTAGCACGCCCGAGGGCGGCTCGATGCCGGCGCGCTCGAAGCGGTCGGCGTACTCCAAGGGCCAGTAGACTGCGCGGACGATCTCGCGTTTCGCCGCCTCCAGCCCGCCGACCTCGTCCCACGAGACCGACGGGACGTCGACGGCGACGTCCCTCAGCCCGCCCGGGTCGATCGACTCCATCGCCCGGTCGAGGTCGGCCTGCCGGACCGCGGTGCGCCCCTCCCGGCGCACCGCCCGCTCCAACGCGGCGTCGACGAGTACCGCGACGTCGGCGAGGACGAACCCGTTGATCCGGGTCGCCGTCGCCGGGAAGTCGACGTCCATCGCGAGCGGCACGTCGCGGGCGACCCTCCTGAGCGCCTCCTCCCGGTCCTCGACGCTCAGGGGCGCGAGCTCGACCTCCCGGTCGAACCGCCCGCCGCGCCGCAGCGCCTCGGGGACGCGCTCGGCGTCCGTAGTCGCCCCGACCACGACCGTCCCGTCCGTGGCCCGCAGCTCGTCGAGCGTCTCTCGGAGGCGGTCGCCGAGCGTCGCGCCGGCGCCGTCGTCGCCGAGGACCTCGAGGTCGTCGAGGAGGACCACCGCCCGGTCGGCGTCGCCCGCGGCCTCGACGACGCGGTCGAGCCGGCGGTCGCGGTCGCCCGCGCTCTCGCCGCGCAGCCGCGCGGCCGAGGCCGTGACGAGGGTCGCGTCGACCGCGGCCGCGACCGCCTCAACGAGCGTCGTCTTGCCGGCCCCGCGCGGCCCTTCGAGGAGGAGCCCGAGCGTGGTCGCGCGGCCGGCCGCCGCGAACGACTCGCGGCCGTCGAGCCGGGTCGCGGCCGCCTCGCGGAGGTCCCGGAACGTCGCCGCGGGCACGACGCCGTCGGAGTCGGCGGCGTCGGGCTTGCTCACGACCGCCGCCGTCCCCTCGTCGGTCGTCACGTCGATCTCGGTCTCCTCCCCGACGATCCCGGGCGAGGACGGCGCCACGTCGTCGACGGCGAACGAGAGCGACAGCGCGCCGCCGAGCAGGGTCGCCTCGACCTCGTCGCCGACGGAGACGGCCGTCCCCTCGATGCGGCGACGCAGGGCGGCCGCCGCGCGGGTGAGGTCCATCGACTCGTCGAGTCGGAGGGTGACCGCCGACGCCGCGGCGGGGTCGGCGGGTTCGACCGTGACCGTGTCGCCGGGATCGACGTCGGCGTTCCGGCGGATCGGGCCGGGGAGACAGGCCCCGCCGGGGTCGTCGTCGACCGCGGCCACGACCGCGACGGTGGTCCGGCCGCCGCGGACGCTCACGGCCGCCCCGGGGTCGACGCCGAGGTCCGAAAGCACCGACGGGGAGAGCCCGACCCGGCGGTCGCCGATCGATTCGGGAGCGTTCGCGACGGGCAGTCGAACGCTCATGTGCGGCATAGTCGTCGGGGGCTTCGGGCGGTGGCGACGCTCATCGACTCCATGAAACTGCGTACGCGCGGATCGCACATAGAAGCCACGACAATTCGCAGCAGACGCCACGACAATTCGCAGCAGACGCCACGACAATTCGCAGCAGACGCCACGACGATTCGCGAGAGGCGCCGCGGCGGGCCGCGAATCGCGACCGTCGTTCCGTCTCCTCGTTTCGTCTCGTTGTTACGTCGATTCCTCGACGACCTCGCCGACGGCGAAGTTGGACTTGACCTCCGTGATCTCGATTTTGACGCGCTGGCCGACCTGCGTGTCGGGGACGATGATCACGTAGCCGCGCTCGACGCGGGCGATGCCGTCGCCCTGCTTGCCGAGGTCCTCGATCTCGACGTATCGCATCTCGCCCGGCTCGACGGGCGGTTGGGGCCCGTCGTCGGCGCGGGACGCCGAGACGTCGGTGTCGCCGTCGGTCTCGTCGTTCGACTCGCTCTCCGAGCGGGAGATGAGCGCGACCCGATACGTCTCGCCGGGCTCCAGCGATCCGGTCTCGATCTCGCGACGCGGGACGTCAACGACGTACTCGCCGTCCGCCTCGCGGACGTCGGCGCTGAACAGACAGAGGAGCTTCTCTGAGATATCCATAGTAGACTCCACCGATACGTGGCGACGGACCAGTATAGTTGTACCGCCGCTTGGGTAACGCCTTTTTCGCGGCCCGCCGAACCCGGAGGCATGAGCGACATCGAGTTCCAGTACGGCGCCGTCTCGCCCCCGATCGTGACCCCCTTCGACGCCGACGGCGACGTCGACGTCGACGCGCTCGCGAGCCACGTCTCGACGCTCGTTGACGCCGGCCTCGACGGGATGGTCCCCTGCGGGACGACGGGCGAGTTCGCCAGCCTCACCGACGCGGAGCGACGGGCGGTCGTCGAGACGACGGCCGAGGCGGCCGACGGCCGGGTCCCCGTGATCGCGGGCGCGGCGGACACGACCGTCTCGGGCGTCCTCGACCGGCTCCGGGCCGCGGACGCGGCCGGGGCGGACGCGGGACTGGTAACGCTCCCGTACTACCACAACTCGACGGCGCCGGCGGGGCAGCGGGCGTTCCTCGACGCGGTCGCCGACGACGCCCCCCTCCCCCTCTTCCTCTACGACATCCCGTCGACGGTCGGCGAGCCGATCGACCCCGACGTCCTCGCCGCCGCGGCCGAGCGCGAGGCGATCGTCGGCCTGAAAGACACCAGCGGCGACATCTCCGCGATCGACACCGCCGTCGACCGGACCCCGGACGAGTTCACCGTCTTCCAGGGCGTCGACGCCCTGCTGTACCCGAGCGCGTCGCTCGGGGTCGACGGCGGGATCCACGCGCTCTCGCAGGTGATCCCGGAGGTCTTCGTCGCCCTCGGCGAGGCGCTCCGGGCCGGCGACGACGACCGCGCGCTGACGCTCCACCGTGAGGCGATCGCTCCGCTCTTCGACCGGTGCGGCGACCACGGGTTCGCGCCCGCGACGAAGGTTGCGGCCGCGCACCGCGGGTTCATTCCGGACCCGGCGGTCCGCCCGCCGCTCACGCTCCCGGACGAGGCGGCGCGCGAGGCGATCGCCGCCGACGTCGACGCGGCGCTGGACGTTATTTAAAAACAGCGGGCGCGGTTCGGCGCTTAGTCCCCGTCGACCGGCCGCCCGTCGGCCTCCTTCGGTCCCTCCGAGTCGAAGACGACGACGTCGCCGTCGGCGCGCTCGCCCGCCGTCGGGTCGTAGCCGTCGCGGACGCCGATCGCCTCCTCCAGCTCGCGGACCGCGCGCTTCTTGAGCGACGCGGCCAGCGCCTCGGCGTCCTCGCGGGAGATGTCGCGGCCGAGCCCCTCACACTCGTGGGCGCGGACGATCCCCTCGGCGTCGACCGCCTCGCCCATGGGCTGGCTCGTCCCGTCGAGCGCGACGCTGAACGGGTACGTTCGACAGATGAGCGGTCGGGAGTCGTGGACGGTACAGGCCCCTTCTCCGCCTTCCTCCTCGTAGAACGTGCAGTCGCCGCAGCCGTCGGTCGCGAGCGCCCACTCGAACGTCTCGCCCGTCTGCTCGCCCGCGTCGTCCTCGGAGAGCCCGAACGGCATCGGGCGGGCGACGTCGCGCCAGTCGTACGACTCGCCGGACCGGTCCTCGGCCGCCGCGGCGACCTCGCGGACCCCGTCCGGAAAGACGGTGGCCGTGTGGGGCTCGCGGTCGGGAGCGTCGGCGTCACCGGGATCGTCCGCTCCCTCCCCCGCCGGCGCTCCGCCCGGTTCGTCGGGGGCGTACCCCGTACAGCAGCCGCCGCAGCGCGTGCACTCGAAGCCCATCGCCTCGATCGCGTCGGCGAGGTCGCCGACGGCGAGCTCGCGGGCCCGAGAGAGCTCGGCTTCGAGCGGTTCCATGGAAGTCGCTTGCGGCGCGGTCGGGTTAACGTCGTCCCTTCGCGGGATCGGCCGCGAGCCGCCGCCCCCACCGGGTCGAAGGAGCGAAGTGCGACCGCCCCCTACCGGTCGGGCGTGAAGGAGTACGAGCGGAAAGGGCTCTTAGAGCGGGTGAACCGCGAGGCCGCGACGGTTGGCGCGGACATCCCCGAGGAGATCGAGGTGCAGGGCGAGCCGATCGAACTGCAGTCGTTCGTTTTCGAGATCAAGCGGCGCGACTCGGTCCCGCCCGGCGAGCGCGACCGGGTCGAGCGGGCGAAGCGAAACCTCCGGCGGGAGCGGATCGAACGGCTCGAACCCATCGAGGAGAACGAGGTGAGCTACGAGCGCGGCGAGGAGCTGGCGGCGTCGATCATCGGGATCGACCGCGCGCTCGACGCCCTGGAGGGCCTCGACGCGCCCGACCCGGAGACGGAGGCGGAACGGCAGGAGGCGGCCGACCAGAAGCGCTGGATGAGCTTCCTGAAGAAGGCGCTCGGCCGCGACGACGGCGGCGGAGCGAGCGGTCGCACCCGGTTCTGACGGCGTCGATTCAGGCCGATTTGAACCGGAGTCGGTAGTCGTAGTACCGGTCTTCGTAGCGGATCCGTTCCGACCCCGACTCGGTCCACGCCGCGTCCTTTCGAACGTTGCCGTCGAGGTACGGGCGCTCGTGAAACGCTCGGAGCACCTCCGCGTACCCGTCCGAGTACGGGTGCGACTCCTCGTACCCGCCGTCTCTGGCGGCCTCGATCACGTCCCGCGCGTCGGCCGAGAGGTCGTCGTCGTCGAGTCGCGCGCCGACCGTGTGCGCTCGGAGGATCGCTTCTATCCGCTCCGGCGACTCCGCGACCGGCTCGGCGACGGCGCGGTAGACGGGCTCGTGGAACCGTTCTCTGGTAGCCTTGACCCGATAGACGGTGTCACGGTACGCCACGCGGTCCGGTCCGTCCGCCGCGAGCAGCTCGCTCGCGTCGGCCGCCTCCGCGTCGCGGTAGACGTAGCCGCCGCGCTCCGCCAGTCCGACCGGAACGCCGCCGGAGTTGCCCCGCGCTCGCGCCGAGAAGTGGGCCCTCTCGACGGCGCGCCGGTCGCCCTCCGGGAGGGTCTCCGTCCCGACGGCGGCGGGGTCGCTGTCGGCGCCGGGCCCGTCGCCGCCGCCGCTCTCGTCGACCTCGAACAGGCGAAGCACGGGACGGGTCGCTTCCGCCTCGTCCACGACGACGGAATCCAGCCGGTAGTGCGTCCCCTCGTGGACGGCGTACGTCGGGTCGTCGCTCGCGGACGGGAGTGGCTTCCGGTACTGGGTGGTGTACCCTTCCCCGTGGCGGGCGGCCGCGAACGCCGCGGCGTCCCACCTCGGATCCGCTTCCGCCGGATCGACGACGGCGCTTTCGCGGAGCGTCTCGCCCGCGTCGTCGAGGCTGAGCGCGAGGATCCGACCGTCTTCGTCCTCGTCCGCGGGGCTGCCGGTCACGGACCCGTCGAGACAGCCGGCCACCGCGCCAGCGGCTGCGGCGGCGAGCCCGCCGGCGAGGACCCGGCGGCGGGAGGGGTTCGAATCGGTCATACGCCGCGTTCGTCGGCCGTATATAAATGCGCCGCCGTTACACAAAGAGCTGTTGTGGTCTCCCCGCCCGACGCGGCCGTCATCGGCGTCGGGGCCGGTCGCTCCGGTCCCCTCAGTTCCCGGTGAAGTCGATCCGCGAGTCGCCGCTGTCGCCGTCGCGGTTCGAGTGGCCGAGGCGGACGAACTCGTAGGCGTCGTCGGCGAGGTAGACGCCGTCGCCCTCGACGGCCACGTCGACCGACTCCAGCACGGCGCCCTCGCAGGGGCCGAAGTTGCAGTAGCCGCCGTCGGCCTCGAAGGTGGCGCCGTGCTTCTGGCAGAACACCTCGCCGTTCCGGACGAACGCCCCGTCGTCCTTGTCGAGGCGCACGTCGGTCCAGTGCTGGCAGTAGTTGCGGAACGCGCGGACCTCGCCCGCGGCGCGCGTGAGGATCGCTTCCGCCTCGGGGGTCCCGTCCACGGACTCGCCCACGTCGCCCTCGGCGTCGTCGACGCGCTCGGGGTCGACCGGCCGCAGCGTCACGAGCAGCGTGCTGTTCTCGGGTACCTCCTCGGCGGCGGCGATGCGACGATCCGCGTCCATACGGGGTGGTGGGCTACTGCGGGTTTGAACGCTGTGATAGCGGCGTGGCAGGACCTGACGAGTGATGAAGTCGAGACGCTTCGTATCTGATCGAGCGCTGATTAAGCGTGACTCTGTTTGAATTCTCCAGCCGTCATTTATGACTGATTGAGAACGGATCGGCGGGGAACACTTCCAAAGCCCCAGCCGCTCGTTTACAAGCGATTGAACACAGATCGGCGGCGAACACCGCCAAAGCCCCAGCCGCTCGTTTACAAGCGATTGAACACAGATCGGCGGCGAACACCGCCAAAGCCCCAGCCGCGAGGACTCGCGCGACTCGCTGCGCGCTTCAGTCGTTCGCTACGCTCACTCCTTCCAGTGCTTACGTCGTCGTGCTTCGTCCTCGCGGCTGCCCCTTTGGGTCCCACCCCGACCGCACAGCACCGCAGCCTCACACCTCCCCAGCCTCGTCGGTCGCCCTCCGCGTTGCTCCGGACGACCGACTCCCTCGCGCGTGCTCCTCGCGCCCCGAGGGCGCTCGGAGGCACGCGCCACCGCATCGTTTATTTATAAATAGCAGCCGCAATCGCTCGCTGTCATTTAAATACCCGTAGCCGCGCTCGGCGCGAAGACGCGCCGCGACGTCAGTCGTCGGCCGCGACCCGGTCCGCGGAGAGGAGCCCCTCGTCGGCCAGCAGCGCGACCGTCGCCAGCCGGATGGCGTGCGGCCAGCCCAGCGGCGTCGCGCTGTCGGGCGTCGCGTCGTCGAAGAACTGCTCGGGGAGGTAGCTCGTCGGTTCACACAGCGAGCCCCCGGGCGAGACGCGCGCGAGGAGCTCGCGGGCGCGCTCGGCCATCCCGTCCGCTCGGGGGTCGTCGTGGGCCGCGAGGAGGACGGCGAGCTCGGCGCAGGCGTTCGCGCCCCACGCGGTCGAGACGGTCCACACCTTCTCCGAGAGCTGGCCGGCCTGCCGCCACGCGTCGCCCTCGTAGCGGATCAGCCCCGATATCTCGTCGCTCTCGCGGGCGAGCCCGTCGACGACCGTCTCCACGTGCGAGACGAGCCGGTCGAGGCGCTCGTCGTCGACGGCGCCGCCACGTTCGTCTCCGGCGTCGCTCTCACTCAACGCGTCGAACGACCGGTGCGCGCTTGCCAGCGACAGCGTCGCGGAGTCCAGCCGGTCGTCGATCGCGCCTTCGGGCGTCTCGCGGAGCGCGTAACAGCCGCGCTCGGGCACCCACAGGTCGTCGAGCGCGTCGTACACCCGAGTCGCCTGATCGCGGGCGTGGCCGGCGAGGTCGTCCGGGAGCGCGGCGGCGTCGAGGTCGGCGCCGGGGGCGTCGGCGTTGTCCTCGACCGCGTTGGATCCGCCCGCGTCGCGGTCGAGGGCGCTCGCGTCGAGCCCCGCCCCGTGGAGCGCGAGCTCGCTGTACGCCTCCAGGAACGTCGCCGCGGTGTGAGCGAACCGGCCGACGCTGTCCTCCCACGCGTTCTGACAGACGACGGGCCGACCGTCCGGTTCCAGCGTCTCGTCGAGCCCGGCGAGCGCGGCGACGAGGGTCGCGTCGAGATTTGGGACATCCGCGCCGGCCGCGCGGGCCTGCGCGAGATAGGCGATGACGCTGCCGGTCTGGTCGGCTTGGTAGTCCACGTCGGGCCCGTCCTCGATGCGGGCGTTCGCCCAGCCGGGCGCGAGCGCGCCGTCCCGCGGCCACACGCGGTGGGGCCACGAGCCGTCCGGGCGCTGGGTGGCGACGTACATCTCGGCCGAGCGGGCGTGCCAGTCGTCGAGCCCGAGCCCGAGCCGGTCGTCGGCGCCGAGCAGGAACTCGGATATCTCGGCGTCGTCGCGGAACCAGGTGTAGCCGTAGCCGCCAGAGGTGGCGTAGAAGGGGTCGAAGTCGGGCCCGGCGATCCGGAGCCCCGACTCCGCCGAGAGCAGCGAGAGCACGCGGAGGTCGGCGACCAGCGACTCGCGGGCCGGCGCCGACTCGGGGACCGCGGGCGTGGTCTCGCCCGCGGCCGCGGCGAGCGCCTCGACCGAGTCGAGCTCCGCGAACAGCTCGTCGAGCCTGGCGCGAGCCGCCTCGCGGGTCGTCTCGGCGCGGTCGGTGAGCAGCGACCCGACCGTCGCGGCGCCGTCCTCGAAGGGGACGTCGGCGATCACCTCGCCGGAGAGCCGCTCTTCCTCGTAGCGGTCGCCGCCGCGGTCGCGGGGGAGGTCCGTGGGGGCGTCGTCGAGCAGTTCGGGGAACGTCGCCGGGAGCTGGCCGCGGAGGTCCGAAAGACCGGTGGCGCTCGCGAGGAAGTCGTGCTCGTCGGCGTGGTACACCTCCACCGCGTCGTCGTACCGGAGCTGTCCGACCCGGCCGTCACGGCCGTCCGGGGCGAACCGGGCGTAGACGACGAGCGAGAGGGCCTCGGGGTCGACGTTCGCGTGCCCGTCCTCGCCGACGTCGACCGCGGCACGCGTGACGTGCGCGTCCCCGATCGTCGCGTCGTGGCGGGTAACGGTCGCGGCGTCTGCCTCGTGGACCGTCTCGATAAGGGTTGTGTCGCCGACGTACCGCTGCTCGGTGGGGACCTCGTCGAGCCACACGAGTTCGTCGCCGACCGCGAGCCCGATCCGCGATCGGACCAGGCCGGTCCGCCCGGTCAGCGGGTAGCCGAAGTCGCGGAGCTCGCCGCCGGCGTCGACGTGGACCAGCCGCCCGTCGCCGCCGGAGAACCGCCCGGTGACGGTCCGCCGCTCGCCGGGAAACCGGGTGGCGTGTCCGGTGTTGCGCTTGTAATCGTCGAGCGCGTCGCGGAGTTGCATTAAGCGGGTACACGCCCCCTCGGGGTATTAACTTTTGGTGTAATGGTTATTCGTACATTTTCAAAACGGAAACCCTCAAGCCGAGCGGCGCCCGGGTATCCCCATGCACGAACCCGGACCTCCGCGGACGACGAGCGTCGGCGAATCGGTCGAGCTGGCGCCGCGATCTCCGGATCCAGAAGAGACGTACGAGTGGGCGGTCCGCGACGCACCGGCCGAGAGCGCCGTCGAGGGGGCCAGCGGACCGGAAATCGAGAACGCGAACGGGAACGGGGGCGAACGCGACGGGCGCTCGCCGGTCCTCGTTCGCGGCGAGACGAGCCGGTCGGACGACCCCGTCGTCCACCTCCGGCCGGACGCGCCGGGGACCTACGTCGTGACGCTCGACGCGCCCGACGGGACCCACCGCCAGCGCGTGCGCGCCTTCCCGGACGAGCGCCGGGAAACGGAGCTCCGGGTGCCGGCCGCGGACCTCCCGCTCGCCGACGCCGACGTCGACCGCGTCTCGCTGCTGTGGGCGCACAACGAGCGGCTCCTCGCCCGCGACCGCCCCGAGCGCGACGGCGACGACTGGGTCCTCGAAACGCGCGTGCCGCCGGGCCGCCACGGCTTCAGCTTCGTCGCCAACGACGATCGGGGGAACGAGCACGGCGACGTCGTCGAGGTCTCCGGGCCGGGGAGGCCGCGGCTCTCGCTCGACGCGCGCGTCGAAGGGGGTCGAACAGGCGAGGACGGCGAGAGCGACGGACCGCGGGTCGTCCTGACGGCCGATGTCGACGCCCCGTCCGCATTGGGCGGCGGCAACGAGACGAACGGGTCTCCCGTAGCCGTCGACTTCCTCGTCGACGACCGCGACGCCGGTCCAGAGGCGGTCGCGCGGATCGAGTCGCTGGCGGACGGCGCCACGCTCGCGGTTCCGCTCGCCGAGATCCCTGACGGCATCCTCGACGGCGACGGGCTCCGGATCCACGCGGTCCCGCACGCGGAACGGTACGGGGCGTCCGAGACGGTCCGGGTCGGGCGTGGCGGCGATGCCAGCGGGGGACCGATCGCGGTCACCGACCCCCACGCGGCCCCCGACTGGGCGGAGTCGCCGACGGTCTACGAGGCCTTCGTCCGGTCGTTCGCGGGCGACACCCTGCCGACCACGTTCCGCGAGATCGAGCGCCGGGTGCCGTACCTGGAGAGCCTGCACGTCGACGCGCTCTGGCTGACGCCCGTGCTCGCCTCGCCGACGGAACACGGCTACCACGTCACCGACTACTACGAGACGGCGAGCGATCTGGGCTCCCGAGAGTCGTTCGAGTCGCTCGTCGAGACCTGCCACGACGCCGGGATCCGGGTGATCTTCGATCTCGTGATCAACCACACCTCGCGCGACCACCCCGCCTTCCAGCTGCACGCAGCCGGCGTCGACGAGTACGCCGACCACTACCGGCGGACCGACGGCGCCTTCGACGTGACCGGGACGGACTGGGCGGAGCTCGACGACGGCGACATGCCGGAGCACTACTTCGACTGGGGGCGGATCCCCAATCTCAACTTCGACAGCCCGGCGGTCCGCGCGTGGCTGCTGGACGTGGTCGACGAGTGGGCCGCCGTCGTCGACGGCTTCCGCGCCGACGTGGCGTGGGGAGTCCCGCACGGGTTCTGGAAGGAGGTCGCCGACCGCGTCCCCGACGACGTCCTCCTGCTCGACGAGACGCTCCCGCACGACCCCTTTTACGGCGAGGGCGAGTTCGACCTCCACTACGACACCTCCCTGTACGAGGTCCTCCGCGACGTCGGCGCGGGCGAGGCGCCCGCCGACGCCGTCGCCGAGGCGTTCGACCGCGCCGCGCGGCTCGGCTTCGACGACCCGGGCGCGCAGCTTCGCTACGTCGAGAACCACGACGAGGAGCGGTACCTCGCCGAGTACGGTCGGGACGCCTTGAAGGCCGCCGCCGCGAGCGTCTTCGCGCTCCCCGGCGCGCCGATGATCTACGCCGGGCAGGAGCGCGGCAACGAGACGTACCGCGGACCGATCCGGTGGCACGACGGGGACACCGACCTCACCGACTTCCACCGCGACCTCGCCGCGCTCAGAGAGCGCGAGCCGCTCCTTCGCGAGGGCGCCGTCGACTTCGGCGACCCGGCCGCGGACGTGACCGTCGTCGACGGCGACCCCGAGCGGGTGACCGCGTTCGCCCGGACGGCCGAAAAGGGCGGAGATCGGCTCCTCGTCGTCGTCAACTTCGCGAGCGAGTCGGCGACCGTCGCGGTGCCGGACGGAATCGAGACCGATCTGTTCGAAGACCGGACGGTCGGGACCGAGGCCGAGGTCGACGCCGTCGCCGTTTTTGAGTAAGCGCCCCGTGGCGTCGTCCGGCTTGGCAACCACCCCCCGATCGGGTGGCCGGTGCGGGTCGCGCTCTTCGACCCTTATAAGTGGGGCCCTCGTCCTCTGTTCCGTATGGACGACCGGACGCTGAACGATCTCCTCCGTCGATTCGGGCTCTCCGACAAGGAGATCGACACCTATCTGAGTCTCTTGGCGCACGGCGAGGCGAAGGCGAGTACCGTCGCGGACGCCGCCGGCGTGTCGAAACGCTACGTCTACAGCGTGAGCGAGTCGCTCGCGGACCGCGGGTTCGTCGGGGTGAACGACCACGTCGTGCCGACGACGATCCGCGCGAACCCGCCCGACGAAGTCATAAACCGCCTCCGCTCGGACGTCGACGCGATCCGACCCGGGCTGGAGGAGCGCTTCTCACGTGTGGAGCGGCAGGCCGAACAGTTCGAGGTGATCAAGTCCCGCGTCACTGTCATCAAGCGGATCCGCTCGCTGCTCGACGACGCAGAGTCGGAGATGACCCTGTCGATCACGGCCGACCACCTCCCCGAGATCAGCGAGTCGCTCGCGGACGCGGTCGACAGGGGCGTCCTCGTGCTTCTCGTCATCTCCGACGTCGAGGGCGCCTCCGGCGACGGTCGCGGCGTCGACACCGACCTCGACGGCCTCGGCAGCGTCGTCCGGACGTGGAGCGAGGCGATGCCCACGCTGCTCACGGTTGACTCCGCGGCCGGCGTCGTCGCGCCGCCCGAGCTCCTCCGGCGGTCCGACACCGACCGACAGGCGATCCGCTTCTCGCAGGAGCAGCTCGCGCCCGTCATCGTCGGCTCCTTCCTCGGAAACTACTGGCCGGCCGCGAGCGAGGTCGCGACCGCCCCGCCGGCGTCGCTCCCCGCCGAGTACGCGAACTCCCGGCACGCCGTACTGCAGGCGACGTTACGCCTCCGCGCCGGCGAGCCCCCCCACGTGACCGTCGGCGGACGGTGGACAGAGAGCGACGAGCCCGTCGAACTCGTCGGGCGCGTGGTCAAGGCGAAACAGGGGATGGTCGAGCCGACGAACAACGAGTTCCCGGTGCAACACTCGCTCGTCGTGGAGACCGAGGAGGGGACCGTCACGGTCGGCGGAAAGGGCGCGTTCGTCGAGGACGTCGAGGCCGACCTCGTGCGGATCGAGGCCGGCGAGACGACCGAGACGGCCGACGCGGACTGAGCGAAAGCGGCCGGCGAAAGCGCCGCGCGGGGTCGGGAATCCGGTTGTAGCTGATTGCAGGCGTCGCGTCGAGTGGAGGGGCCGCCGTCGTAGCGGATTTCGTATCGCAGTATGAGATTTATTCCGTCGCGAACGCGCGAACCGTCTCGAACGAGCCGTCGGCGATAGCGGCCGCGATTCCCTCGATATCGGCATCTCTGGGGACTTCGTGGGGGTACTTTCGGCTGAAGTACCGCAAGAGGTTCCCGACGTCGCGTTCGAGGAACTCCCGGGCGTTCTCGTGGTCGACGGGGACCGCCTGCGGCCAGTCGAAGACCGTGACGCCGCTCTCCGCGACCGCGACGTTATGCTCGGACATGTCGGCGTGGACCCAGCCGAGCTCGTGGGCGGTCACGAGTTCGCGGAGAACCAGGTCGAGGACCGCGGAGGCCTGTTCGGGCTCGAGTGTCGCGCGCGCGAGTTCGGCGCCGTTGAACTTGTCCATCACGATGGCGTGGCGGTTGTGATCGACCGGGCGCGGCACGCTCACGTCGGGGTACATCGCCTCCATCGCCTCGTACTCGCGCTCGGCCGCCTTGCGCGCGGTGTACATCCAGGAGACGTGATCGCGGTCGGCGGTGTACTCGCGCTCGCGGTTCACCTCCCGGAAGTTGGTGTACCCCTCACGGTGATACTTTAATGCGAGCGGCTTGAACGACTGCGCCTCGTACACGTCTCCCTCCTTGCCGAACCCCAGGGGCGAGCCCACGCCGTCGATGGTCTCGCGCTCGGCGAACGTGCGGAGCGCCAGGGCGTCGTACCCCTCGAAGGTGAGCTGGTACCCCTCGTACTGGATCGTCTTCCGCTCGATTAGCTCGCGGTCCAGACAGCGGTCGATCCGGTAGTCGACCTCCTCGCGCGTCAGGTCGGCGTAGTCGGGGAGCTTGTCGCGGCGGACCCACTCGGAGAACCGCATCCCCTGCTCGACGCCCGAGAGGAGATAGAAGTCCTCGGACTCGAGTTCAGCCATGTCGCCGGCGACGTTTCGGACCATACGCCCCCTACTCCGGCGATTCCTAAAAGGGACGCGCGTTTGGCGAACGTAGGTGATAAATCTTATTCCGCGATAGCAAATTCGGTTCCGGGCCGCGCCCCGCCGGAGCGCAACCGCTTTCGGGACGGCGGGCGGAGTGGGGCGCATGACCGCGCCGACGGGCGACTGGCGGCTGATTCGAGAGGAGGCCCGCCCGGGGCCGATGCAGATGGCGCTCGACGAGGTCGCGGCGGAGACGGCCGCTGCCGGCGGGCCGGCGACGATCCGGACGTACCGGTGGGAGCCGAGCTGTCTCACGCTGGGGTACCGGCAGGACCCGGAGACCGTCGACTGGGCGTTCTGCGAGCGCGAGGGGATCGACGTGACGCGTCGGCAGACCGGCGGCGGCGGGATCTACCACGACGCGAACGGCGACGTCGCCTACTCGATCGCGGTGCCCGCCGCCGACGTGCCCGGCGAGCTGCTCGACTGCTACCACCTGCTGTGTGAGCCGGTCCTCGACGCGTTCGACCGGCTCGGCATCGACGCGGGCTACGTCGAGGAGTCGGTACCGGAGCTGTACCGTCCCGCCTGTTACCTCCGGGAGCTGCACCCGGCCCACGACGTGGTGGCGGGCGGGCCGGGGCAAACGAGGGGATCGGATGAAGCGGGCCGTGGCGACGACGCGGGCGGCGACGCGGCCGAGCGCCGGAAGATCGCCGGCAACGCGCAGTACCGCAAGCGGGACGCCGTGGTCCAGCACGGGTCGCTGACGTTCTCCGTGGACGCGGCGCGTCACCTCGGGACCTTCGCCGACCCACCGATCGCCCCGACCGAGTTCGAGGAGCGCGTGGTCGGGATGGACGAGCTGGCCGACGTCGACCGGACGGACGCCGTGGCGGCCGTCGAGGCGGCGCTCGTCGCGTGGGTGGTCGGAGCGGCCGACGGTGACGAGACCGGGCGCGACGACGTCACGCTCGACCGCGACGGCTCGTGGTCGAGCGCGGAGCTCGCCCGGGCCGAGAGGCTCGTCGAGGCCAAGTACCGCGACGAGGGATGGGTCCGGACGCGGCCGGGGAACGGCCGGTAGGCGGTCCCGTCCGGTTCCGAAGGGGCTTTTTCAGTCGCCCTCGTGATACCGGTATGAGTCTCAACGTCGGCGCGCACGTCTCGATCTCCGGTTCGAGAGCGTCGAACGATCCCGAAACGCCGCCGTACGGGAACATCGCGAACGCGGTGTTCAGACAGAAGCAGTTCGGCGGGAACTGCGGACAGATATTCACACACTCGCCGCAGGTGTGGCAGGATCCGGATATCGGCGACGAGGAGGCCGAGCAGTTCCGCGAGGGGACCGAGCGCGACCTGGCGGGACCGTGGGTGATCCACACCTCCTACCTCGTCAACCTCTGTACGCCGAAGGAGGGGCTCCGCGAGAAGTCACTCGACTCGATGCAGAAGGAAGTCGACGCGGCCGCGACGCTCGACATCCCGTACGTCAACGTTCACCTCGGCGCGCACACGGGGGCGGGCGTGGAGGGCGGCCTCGACAACGCCGCCTCGGTGATCGACGACATCGACGTCCCCGACGGCGTGACGGTCTTGGTCGAGAGCGACGCGGGCGCCGGGACGAAGCTCGGCGGCGAGTTCGAACACCTGGCGGGGGTCATCGACCGCACCCAGACCGACGTCGACGTCTGCGTCGATACCGCCCACGCGTTCGCGGCGGGGTACGACCTCTCGACGCCCGAGGCGGTCGATCAGACGGTCGGCGAGTTCGACGACGTGGTCGGGTTGGAGCACCTGAAATACATCCACCTCAACGACTCGAAGCACGCCTGCGGCACCAACAAAGACGAGCACGCACACATCGGCGAGGGCCACATCGGCGAGGCCGGGATGGAGCGGATCGTCAACCACCCGGACCTCGCGGACGTGCCGCTGGCGCTTGAGACCCCGACCGAGGACGGGAAGAGCTTCGCGTGGAACATCGAGCGCGTTCGCGAGCTGCGCGCGGAGTGAGCCGTTCCGAGGGCAGACGGCGCCGGTCCTGTGAATTTATTTAAAATTCGTCCGACGCGGATTTATATATGCGGGGCCTCGATCCACGAGCATGACCACCACGGAGGCGCTCCTCATCGGTCGCCGGCGGCGGTTGGCCCTCACGATGATCGGCGGGTTCGCCGGCCTCGTGGCGCTCTCGCTGGCGGTCGCGGTCGCCGCCGATCTCGCGGACGCTCCGACCGCGGCGGCGCTGACCGACCGGGTCGTGCCGCTGCTGGTGTTTTACGCGCCGGCGCCCATCGCGGCCGTCGGCGGGTACGCGCGCTGCGGCGGCCCGGCGTGTCTCGCGGTGGGCGCGGTGCCCGCGGTCGTCTTCGCCGCGCTCGTCGTCGTCGGGACCGTCTTCGGCGTGCCGGGCGTCGGGCCCGGCGACTCCCCGATCGGCGGGGTGACGATGGCGTTCGCGGCGGTCGGGCTGAGCGGCGCGTTCGTCGGCTACTGCGCCGGCGTCAGCGCCGCGCTCCTCGGGGACCTCGTCGGGTTCGGGAGCGGCGACGAGGGCGACGAGGAGTAGGGGCCGAATCTCCCCGCGCGTCTTCCTCACGTTTAATCCGTCCCGCGCCGAACGCGGGGCCGTGCGACGCTTCTCCGCGGAGTACCTCGAACACACCCGAGCGGGGATGTGGGCCGACGACCGGGCGGCCCTTGCGGACCTGGAGCTGTCAAGCCGTCGCCGCGTCCTCGACGTCGGCTGCGGCACCGGCGAGCTGACCCGCGTCCTCGACGCGGAAGCGGGGCCGGACGCGACCGTGATCGGCGTCGACGCCGACCCGGACCTCCTGGCCGTCGCCCGCGAGGAGACCGGCCTCCGGTACGCCGCCGGCGACGCGACGCGGCTCCCGTTCCCGGACGACGCCGTCGACCTGGCTGTCTGTCAGGCGCTCCTTATCAATCTCCCCGATCCGGCCGTCGCGGTCGGGGAGCTCGCGCGGGTCTCCTCGGACCTCGTCGCCGCGGTCGAACCGGACAACGGCGACGTGACGGTGCGGTCGACGGTCGCCGCCGAGGAGCGGCTGGAGCGGGAGGCCCGCGAGGCGTATTTAAAAGGGGTCGACACCGACGTCGCCCTCGGCGATCGCGTGCGGGAGGCGTTCGCGGCGGGGGGGCTCGGCGACCTCCGGACGCACCGGTACGTCCACGAGAAACGGACCGAACCGCCGTACGCGGAGACCGCGCTCTCGTCCGCGGCGCGGAAGGCCTCCGGCGCCGGGCTCGCCGACCACCGCGAGGAGTTAATCGCCGCGACCTCCCTGGACGCCTACGACGACCTCCGGCGGCGCTGGCGGGAGATGGGCCGCGAGGTGGTCGATGCCATCGGCGACCGCGAGTACGAGCGCGTCGAGCGCGTCCCCTTCGACGTGACGGTGGGGCGAGTGGAGTGAGCGGCGGAGCGCGTTTCGCCCACTCCCACCGCCGCGTCCGGAAAAGCGAAGTCGGAGGGGGGCGACCGAAGCGACATGTCGGCCGCACTCGTGACGGGATCCTCGAGGGGAATCGGACGGGCGATCGCGCTTCGGTTCGCCGCCGACGGCCGCGACGTCGCCGTCAACTACCGCACCAGCGACGAGGCCGCCGAGGCGGTGGCCGAGGAGGTCCGCGACCGGGGCCAAGAGGCGGTCGCCGTGGGCGCGGACGTCTCGGAGCCCGACGCGGCGGCGCGCCTCGTCGAGACCGCCGCCGACGCGTTCGGCGGGCTGGACCACGTCGTCAACAACGCCGGGATCGACCAGCACGTGTACACCGCGGAGCTCGACCCCGACGACTTCGACCGGGTGATGGACGTCAACGTCAACTCCGCGTTCAACGTGACGAAGGCGGCGCTCCCGCACCTCTCGGGGTCTGACGACGACCCCTCGGTGACGAACGTCTCCTCGATCCTCGCGCACACCGGCGCGCCGATCGAGTGCCACTACGCCGCCTCGAAAGGGGCGCTCCTCTCGCTCACCCGGAGCCACGCCGAGGACTTCGCGCCCGACGTGCGGGTGAACGCGATCGCGCCCGGCCACGTCGAGACGGACATGACCGACGACCGGACCCCGGAGGAGAAGCGCGAGGAGCTGGCGCGGATTCCGGTCGACCGGTACGGCCAGCCCGAGGACATCGCCGACGCGGCCGCCTACCTCCGGGACGCGACGTTCGTCACCGGAGAGACGCTGAACGTGAACGGCGGCGAGCTGATGCGCTGATCGGGGTGAAAGGGACCGGCCGACCGCGCAGTACACACGTGTGTCACTGCCGTTTCGCGGGACGACGAGACCGCCGCCCCGCGGTCTCGCCTCGCCAACTCCGGACGAGTGCTTCGGTGGCCGGAGCGGACACGCGTCAGGATGAGAGCCACGCGTACGTCTGGACGGCGCCGAACAGCAGCGCGAACGCCCCGTTTTCGACGAGTAACAGGACGTTGTCCGGCTGCAGCGTCCGGACGCCGATAGCGAGAATGCCGAACGTCGTTGCGAGCAGCAGATTGTACTTCGCGAACGCCACCCAGCAGTCCTGATCGAGCTCGATGAGGCCGTCGCTACCCATGCGTCTCGTTCGTCCTCGGCGGTGACAAGTGGTGGGATCGTTGCGGCGGTCGGCACGCGCTCTCCGGCGACCGGAGTCCGCACGCGGAGACCGGTCGAAACCGGATCCCGACGGAACCGGCGGTCAGTACTCCGCCAGCCCGGCCTCGATCCGGTCGAACCCCTCCTCGAGCCGGTCGACGGCGCTGGCGAACGAGAGCCGGAGCCGCCCGGGCGCGGTGTCGCCGAAGCCGTCGCCGGGCGCGAGGACGACGCCGTGCTCGTTCAGGAGGTACTTCGCGACGTCGATTGCGGGGGCGTCGAGCCCGGGGTCGAGGAAGGCGTAGAACGCGCCCTCCGGCCGGGGACACGAGAGCCCGTCGATGCCGGCGACGCGGTCGACGACGAGGTCGCGGCGCTCCTCGAACGCGCGGTACATCTCCTCGAACGGCTCCTGCGGCCCGGTGAGGGCGGCGATCGCAGCGTGCTGCGCGACGCTCGACGCGCAGGCCGTGGTCGACTCGCGAACCGTCGTCACCTCGTCGATCACCGCTCGGTCGCCCGTGAGCCACCCGAGTCGCCACCCGGTCATGGCGTACGCCTTCGAGCAGGAGCCCACCGTCAGCACGTGGTCCGGGTGGCCGGTGGACGCGGCGATCCCCTCGGCCGGCCCGTCGTAGGTGAGCCCGAGGTACACCTCATCGGCGATCACGTAGGCGTCGCGGTCGGCCGCGGCCTCGACGACCGCCCGGCACTCGTCGCGGTCGAAGACCCGGCCGGTCGGGTTCGACGGCGTCGTGAGTACGACCGCCGCGGTGTCGTCGCTCATCGCGTCGATCACGCGGTCCGCGTCGAGGTCGAACCCGGTCTCCGCGGGCATGGGCACCTCGCGGAAGGTCCCGTCCGCGAGCGTCGCCTGCGTCTCGTAGTTGGGCCAGGTCGGGCCCGGAACGAGCAGCTCCTCGCCGGGCGACACCGTCGCGAGGGTCGCGAGGTGGAGCGCCTCCATCCCGCCGACGGTGACGACGATCTCGTCGGGGTCGTGCTCGATGCCGTACTCGCCCGCGAGCGTGTCGCTGATGGCCCGCCGGCACTCGGGCAGCCCCGCGTTGGAGGTGTAGTGGGTCGCGCCGCCGCGAGCGGCGCTCGCGGCCGCGTCGATCACGTGTTCGGGGGTGTCGAAGTCGGGCTCGCCGACCTCCAGCCTGACGAGGTCGCCGTCGTGACGCTGTGCGAGGTCGAACATCACGCGGATCCGAGAGCGCTCCGCGCGCCGGACGCGGTCGGTGGGCGTGGGCATACCGTCCACACGGCGATCACTCTCAAAAGCGGTCCGGTGGCGGCCAGACGCGGCCGGCGGTCGAGGGGCCGCGGAGTACCGCCTCAGACCATGTCGCCGCGCACCGACGCTCCCTCCTGCTCGGCCCGCCGGCGCTTGAGCACGTCCGCGGCCTCCTTCGCGACGTCTTCGTCGGCGCCGAGCATCCCGAGCGCGGCCGGGAGGGTCGGCATCGCGAGGGAAGCCTCGCGCAGCCGATCGAACGCCTCTCGGTCGCGAGTGCCGTCGACCCACAGGCAGACCCCGCGCGGGTCGAGCACCTCCTCGTAGGCGTCGCTGGCGAGCGCCCCTTTTAATCGCCGACGCACGTTGTCCTCGAAGCTCGCGTTACACACCTCGAGGTGGATCGGCTCGCCGTCGTCGGACTGCGTCCGACTGTCACCGGGCGAAGCCCGGTTGCCAGAGGGACGCAGTCCCTCGCCGTCGACGAGCTCGGCCGCGAGGCACTTCTCGGGGGCGGCGTACCCGTTGTCGCTCACGCGCACGCGGTCCGGGTGCGCCTCGGCCCACTCGGCCCGCACGGAGGTACCGACCCCCTTCACGCCGTACTCGGCCTCGAACGCGGCGGCCGCGTCGGCGTCCCCGCCCATGATCACGTCCTTGGTGAGGTAGACGTCGAGGCGCTCGACGGGGTCGAGCCCGAGCGCGACGTCGCCGAACGCCCACACCTCGCGGACGGGCACGGGCATCGTCTCCGCCTCGACCCGGTCGACGAGCGTCGCCAGCCGGTCGACCGCCTGATCGCGGTTCATTGACGAGTCGTAGGCGGGTCGCGGGCAAACCGGTTACGCTCGGAGCGACCCCGCGGACGCCGGCGGCGGGCTCACATCCGGTCGAGCCGCTCGGCGACCGACTCCCAGTGGCCGCCCTTCCAGAACCACTGCCCGCAGTCGCGACAGCGCCACGCGGGGCGGGGGTCGGCGTCGGAGTCGCCGCCCGTCTCCTCGTCCGTGCGCGAGGTCCCCACGTCGTCGGGGACGTATTCGGGGCGGTCGTCGGGGCCGACGTCGGCCCCCTCCGGACCGACCCGTTCGACCGGACCGTTGCAGTCGCCGCAGCGCGTCGGTTCGGCGGCGAGCCCGACCGGAAGCCCCGCCTCGGCGACCTCGCGGAGCTGGTCGAGCACGTCGCGCTCGGTCAGGAGGAGCGCGCCGTCGGCCCGCGCGGCGAGCTCGCGGTCGCGGGTGATCAGGGTTCGGCCCTCGTCGACCGCGAGCGACAGGAGCCGGTCGTCGGCCTCGATCCCGCGGTCGAGCGCGTACCCCGCGTCGTAGCCGCACATCCGGAGGTACGTGGCGAGTTTTCCGCACATGACGTCGAGGAGGACCGGCGGCGGGTCGGAGCCCGGGCCGGCCGCGCGGTGGCCCGCCACGCGGTTGCTGTCATCGGACGCCCCGTCGTCGCCCGGCATCAGCCGTCGAGGAACTCGCGCAGGCCCTCGGCCGACCGGGCGTTGAGCACGTCGGCGGTCTCGGCCCAGCCGCGCCGGGCGGTGTGAACGCCGTACCGCGCGTTGTCGAGCTCGCGGGGCGAGTGCGCGTCGGTGTTCACGGCGATCGTCGCGCCCGCGTCGAGCGCGGCGCGGACCGTGTCGCCGTCGGCGTCGAGGCGGGCGGGGTTCGCGTTCACCTCGATCGCGGTGCCCGCGTCGGCCGCGGCGGCGACGACGGCCTCGACGTCGGGCGACACGCCCGGGCGGCTGTTGATGATCCGCCCGGTCGGGTGGCCCAAGACGTCGACGTGCGGGTGTTCGACCGCGCGGACCAGCCGCGCCGTGGCGGCCTCGTCGTCCTGTCCGAGCGCGGAGTGGGGCGAGGCGACGACCAGGTCGAGGTCGGCGAGCGCCTCGTCGTCGGTGGTGATCGCCCCCTCGGCGTCGATGTTCGCCTCGATCCCGTGGAACACCTCGATAGCGTCGTCGACCTCGTCCGCCGCTTCCGCGACCGCCTCGGCCTGCTCGGCGATCGCGGCCTCGTCGAGCCCGGTGTTCCCGAAGATCCCCGGCCCGGCGGCGTGGTCGGTGACGACGTGGTAGTCGGAGCCGCGCTCCGCGGCCGCCGCGACCATCTCCGCGATCGTGAACCCGCCGTCCGACCAGTCGGTGTGCGTGTGGAGGTCGCCGCGCAGGTCGCCCGTCTCGACGAGGTCGGGGAGCTCGCCCGCCGCGGCCGCCTCGACCTCGCCGTTGTCCTCGCGGAGCTCCGGCGGGACCGGGTCCATGTCGAGCACCTCGTAGACGCCGGCCTCGGTCTCGCCGGCGACGCGCTCGCCGACGCGCTGGCCGTCGGCGCCCTCGTCGGCGGCGGCGTCGTCCGCGCCGTCCGCGCCGTCGACGTCGCTCACGTCGAACAGCCCGTACTCGTTGAGCTTCAGGCCGCGGTCGATCGCACGGTTTCGCACGGAGACGTTGTGGGCGCGCGAGCCGGTGAAGTACTGGAGCGCGGCGCCGAACTCCTCGCCGTCGACGACCCGGAGGTCGACCCGGGTCCCGTCCGCGCGGACGCTCGCCTTCCCGGTGCCCGCCTCGATCGTCGCGTCGGCGTCGGGCCAGTCGGTGAACGCCTCGACGACCGGCTCCCGCGCGTCGCTGGCGACGAGCAGGTCGACGTCGCCGATGGTGTCCTTCCAGCGCCGGATCGAGCCGCACACCTCGACCGACGCGACCGGGTCGACGTCGGCGAGGTACGCGAGCGCCGCGTCGGCGACGGGCCGCGCGTCGCCGAGCCGGGTGCGCTTCCGGGCCTCGCGGGCGAAGGGGATCCTGTCGAGGATGTTCTCCTCCGTCTTCGCGCCGAAGCCGGAGACCTCCCGGATCTCTCCGGCCTCCGCGGCCGCCTCCAGCTCGTCGAGCGTGGTGACGCCGAGCGCCTCGTAGAGGCTGCCGACCGTCTTCGGGCCGACGCCCTCGACCGCGGTGAGCCCCGCCATGTCGACCGGGAGCTCCTCGCGCAGCGCCTCCAGCTCCTCGATCGCGCCGGTCTCGAAGTATTCCACGATCTTCGACGCGATCGCGTCGCCGACGCGGTCGATCTCGGCGACCGCGTCCTCGCCCTCGCCCGCGAGGTTCTCGATCGGGGCGGTGTGCTCGCGGACGTTCTCGGCGGCGCGGCGGTACGCAGTCGGCTTGTACTCGACACCCGTCGCCTCGAGCAGATCGGCGAACTCCTCTAAGCGGGACGCGACCTCGTCGTTCCGGCTCATTTGCTCGGGGTTCGGTCGGGCGCTTCTTATACTGTCGGGCGGCCCGGAGACACGCGCACCCGGCGCCATTGATAAGTCTCGCAGGCCCTGAATCAAGCATGTGTCTATCGACGAGAGCAACGAGCGCGAGGACGACCGCAACGTGTTCGGCGGCGAGCTCGCGCCCTGCGGCGGCGAGCCCACGACCGGCTACCTCCGCGACGGGCACTGCCGCGACGTCGACGGCGACGTCGGCGAGCACACCCTCTGTGCGGTCGTGACCGCCGAGTTCCTGACGTACAGCCGCGAGCGCGGCAACGACCTGATCACGCCGCGGCCGGAGTTCGACTTCCCCGGGCTGGAGCCGGGCGACCGCTGGTGCCTCTGCGTCGGCCGGTGGGCCGAGGCGGCCGACGCCGGGGTCGCCCCGCCGGTCGTGTTGGAGGCGACCGACGAGTCCGTGCTCCGCGCGGTCGACCTCGACCGGCTCCGGGAGCACGAGTTCGACCCGGAGGCGTTCGACCCGGAGCCGCCGGAGGAGTGAGGACCGCCGGTCGCGACGCTACGTCGTCAGCCACAGTCCGCCGGCGACGAGCGCCGCCGCCCCCATCGAACCGGCGAGCAGCGCGAAGGCGGGGCGAAACCCGGCGACGTCGGCGATCGCGCCGACGACCGCGGGCGCGACCGCGCCGGCGCCCATGAGCAGCGTCCGGACGACGCCGAGCCCGCCGCCGGCCAGCCGCTCGGGGAGGGCTTCGACGAGGTATGCGCCCCGGACGGGGCGGAACCCGTGCGAGCCGAGCCCGAGTGCGACGACGAGGCCCCCGAGGACGACCGCGCCCGACCCCGCGAGCGCGACGACGCCGACGATGGCCGCGGCCGCGAGCCCGAGCGCGGCGACCATCACCGGAAACCGCCCGAGTCGGTCGGAGAGGTCGCCGGTGACGAGTTGGACGAACGTGACCGCGAACAGCGCGGAGTACAGCAGGCTCGCGGTCGTCGTGGCGAGGCCCGCCGCCTCCGAGAGGTACAGCGGGAGGAAGGCGACCGTCCCGTTGTACGCGAACGAGAAGGCGATCGTGACGAAGACGAACGCCGCGATCCGCCGGTCCTCGAACAGCACGAGGTAGTCCCGGGCGCTCGGTTCCGGGCCGTCGCGCTCCGGACCGCGGTCGGCGTCGGCCGGGAGCCGCCCCGGCACGCGAACGAGAAAGACCGGGGCGAGCGCGAGCGCGACGAGGCCGGTGAGGACGAAGAGCGCCCGCCAGTCCGCGCCTGGCAGCCGCGAGAGGAGGGCGTCGAGTGCGGGCGGCGCCGACACGAAGAGGACGACCGCCGCGGGCGCGACCACGCCGCCGAACGCCCCGAAGGTGTCGTGGACGCCGAGCGCGCGTCCGGTCCGAGCCGGGTACACCCGCGAGAGCAGCCGGATCGCGACCGTCTTGTGCGCCCCCGTCCCGGCGCCGATGACGAGCATCGCCCCCGCGAGGGCGACGAACGGCGCTTCGAACAGGACCGCGAGCGACCCGGCGCCTGCGACGGCCGCTCCCGCGGTGATCACTCGGACCGCGCCGACGCGGTCGGCGACCGCGCCGCTCGGGAACTGCATCAGCGCGTAGACGGTCATGAATCCCGAGAACGCGACGCCGACGGCGGCGTTGCTCACGCCGTAACTCGCCTGCAACGGCTCGAAGAGCGGCGGGAACGCGTATCGCACGAACTTCCCGAGAAACCAGATCAGGGCGGTCAACGCGAGCACGTCGTACTCCCTGACCCGCCCGAGGTTCATCGACCGCCAGTTGCTCGGTCGCCCGTATAAATGGTCTGAAGCGCTCGGGGGCTGCCGATAGGTGTGACTCTGTGATTCCGCGGTGGCGTCGCCGGCGCTACGCGCCGGCTGCAAGCGAGAGCTTCGCTCTCGCCCTGCGCGCCTTCGAGCGCCAATCGGGCGCGAGAAGCGCGTGCGAGGGACGCCGCGAGCGCCTTTATAAGGCGCGAGCGGCGAGGCTGGGGAGGCGTGAGGTGCGGTGCTGTGCGGAGCGGATGGGACTCAAAGGGGCAGTCGCGAGGACGAAGGCGGCCGCAGTAAGCACCGCAGCGAGCAGCGCGAGCGAGGAGCGCAGCAAGGCCCCCGAGTCGTCGCGACTGGGGCTTTGGAGGTGTTCACCGTCGATCTAACGACAACCGCTTATAAGCAAGCGGCTGGGCTTTGCGAGGTTCGCCGCGCCGCCGACAGCAACAAGCCAGGGCTGAGCGACTACAACTTCGGAGCTCGCGACTACCGAGCATCACGCGGTTACTTATAACTAAACCGGAGATTCGCCGTCAGTCAGTTAGTTAGAACGGTCCCTTCCCGCCGCCCATCATGTCGCCGAGGCCGCCGCCGCCCTCGCCGCCCATCTTCTTCATCATGCGCTGCATGTCGCCCTCGCCCATGCCCTGGAACTGGCTGATCGTCTGCTCCATCATCGAGTGCTGCTCTAAGAGCTGTCGGACCGTCTCCTCGTCGGTCCCCGAGCCGCGGGCGATGCGCTCGGTGCGCGACTGGCCGACGACGCGGGGGTTCGTCAGCTCCTCCTCGGTCATCGAGTCCATGATGCGCTCGAACCGGCGCATCCGGTCTTGGGTCACGTCCATCGCGTCGTCCGGGAGCTGGTCCATCATCCCGCCGCCCATCCCGGGGATCATGTCCATCACCTGGTCGAGGGGGCCCATCCGGTTCATCGCGTCCATCTGCTTTTTCATGTCCTTCAGGGTGAACTCCCCTTTCAGCATGTCCTCGGGGTCCCAGTCCTCGTCCTCGTCTTGCGCCTCCTCCATGGCGCGCTCAACGCGCTCGGAGAGCTGTTTTAAGTCGCCCATGCCGAGCAGCCGGGAGATGAACCCGGAGGGCTCAAACCGCTCGATGTCTTGGACCGTCTCGCCGGTCCCGAGGAAGGCGATGGAGGAGTCGGTTTCGTTGACCGCCGTCAGCGCGCCACCGCCCTTGGCGGTCCCGTCGAGCTTGGTGATCATCACGCCCTCGATCCCGATCGACGACTCAAACTGGCGGGCCTGATCCTTGGCGCCCTGCCCGATCGCGGCGTCGAGCACGAGGAGGGAGCGGTCGGGGTCGACCGCCGACTCGATCTCCTCGATCTCCGCGATGAGGTCGTCTTCGAGCGCGTGGCGCCCCGCCGTGTCGACGATGTGCACGTCGGCGTCCTCGGTCGCCGCAAGCCCCTCGCGGGCGATCTCGACCGGGTCGTCGCTGTCGGGGTCGCCGTAGAACTCGACCTCCGCGCGCTCGCACATCTGCTTGGCTTGGTCGTACGCGCCCGGCCGGAAGGTGTCCGTCTGGATGACGGCGGGGCGGAGCCCCTTCTTCGAGAACCACCACGCCATCTTCGCGGCGGAGGTCGTCTTCCCCGACCCCTGGAGGCCGGCGAGGAGGATCGTCTGGTTTTCGAGGGGGAGCTCCGTCGAGTCCCCGACCAGCTCGACCATCTCCTCGTAGACGATCTTGAGGACGTGGTCCTTCGCGGTCGTGCCGCCCGGCGGCTCCTCCTCAAGGGCCCGGGACTTGATCGAGTCCGACAGCTCCATCACGAGGGAGACGTCGACGTCGGCGGAGAGGAGCGAGCGCTGGATCTCCTTGACGATCTCCTCGACGTCGCTCTCGGAGAGTCGGGACTTCCCCTGGAGCTTGTCGAGGCTGCTCCGGAGAGACGTACCGAGGTCGTCGAGTACCATTTGCCGGAGATAGGCGGGCGACGCGGTAAAGCTTTGTTCGTCGGCGTCGGCGAGAGGCTATTGAGTGCGGCCCGGAGATACCTGCAGCGACGGGAAGGACGTCGGGGAGACCCCCCCGTCGAAGCTGACCGAACCACCGCAGTCGACGGCGGTCGTCACGAGTCGGTACCCGTGCACTCGTCGTCGGACCCTCCGTCGATCGCGGACAATTCGACGGTCTCGCGCGGGTATTCGCCGCGAAGTCGACGCATCCGCTCCGGCATCGTGTCGTCGCCGACGAGCCGCGCGCCCGCGGCGTCGATCCGGCAGGCCTCGGGCTCGTAGCCCGCGTCGGAGAGGCCGGTGCCGAGCGCGAAGACGGTGCGGCCGAGCATCGCCATGGCGGCTCCGTGGTCGTCGGGCTCCCGACCCGAAGCGCTGTCCGCGCCGTCGCGCTCCTCGCCGACCGCCGCGATCGTCTCGGCGACCTCGGGGACGAGGAGGTCCGCCTCGCGGGCGAACTCTCGGGCCGCGTCCATCAGCGTCGGGAGTCGGGGATCCGCGCGGAGCCGGTCCAGCGCGTCCTCGCCCGCGGCCGAGAGGGTATCCGTGTCGCCCCCGAGGACCGCCTCCGTCGAGAGCTCGCCGAAAGTGACGTACTCCACGCGGGCGCCCGCGGGGATGCCGTCGAGTTCCCCGACGCCGGGCGCGCCCGGCTCCACCCGAATCGGGACCCCGCCGCGCGCCTGCGCGACCACGTCGCCGAGGCCGGTCTCGCGACCCACCTCCGCCTCGTGGGCGATCCGGACCAGCTCGTTCTCGGACCGCCCGCCGTCGAGGGCGTCGTTGGCCGCGAGCGCCGCACCGAGCGCCGCGGCGCCGGAGACCCCGAAGCCGGCGCCGATCGGGAGGTCTGTCTCGACCGCGACGTGGGCGCCCCCGCGGCCGAGTTCCGCGAGCACGTCCTCGACCGCGCCGATCGTCCCGGGCTCGCCGTCGATCGTGCGGGAACCGGCGGGGCCGTCAGCGGGGGAGGCGTCGGCCGCGAGGCCGTCGCTCCCGTCTCCCTCCGACGCCGACACCCGGACCGTCACCCCGTCGGTGAGGGCGATGCCGGCCCCGCGCGACCCGGCGGCCGCGGGGCGGTCGGCGGGGTGCGCGCTGAAGAAGGCGGTGACGTGCCCGGGGACGAACGCGGTCGCCCGCTGCCTGCTCATAGTCGACCGGACGACTGCGCGTCGATTAACGGTTGTTATCCGAGACGGACGGAGCGCCGATGTCCCCGACGAGGCGACCGCCGACACCGTAGGCCGTAAATACCCCCCACTCGAATCCGGGTCGTATGCGAGACCAGTTGCGTCCCGTCCTCGCCGCCGTCTTGGCCCTGGCCTTCCCGGGGCTCGGACACCTCGTCTTGCGCCGCTGGGGACGGGCGCTGCTGTGGCACCTCACGATCGTCGGGGGCGGGGTGGCGCTGCTCGCGCTCTACGACGTCGACCCTGGCGGGTCGACCGCGTCGCCGCTGGAGACCGCCGCCGCGCTGCCGACCGAGATCGCTATTCCGATCGCCCTCCTGACCGTGTTGTCGTCGATCGACGCCTTCGTCCTGGGCCGGGCGGACGTCGCCGAGCGGAAGCGCGTCGACGCGACCGCCGAGACGATCCGGCGCCGCGCCGCGAGCGCGGACGACGAGGGCGGCGCCGGCTCGCCGGTCGGCGAGATCACCGGCGAGGGCGACGAGTCGGCCCGGGTCGAGTGCCCGAGCTGCGGGAAGGAGACCGACGCCGAGCTCGACTTCTGTCACTGGTGTACGGAGCCGCTCCCGTGGGCCGGCGCGGAGTGACCGCCCGGAGGCGGCGACGCGGAGTGACCGCCCGGAGGCGGCGACGCGGGGCCGAGTCGAAGGCGGAATAGTTTCTCATCGGTGATAACTGCGGAGGAACTATCATATACGTCGGTGGCGACCGTGAGGGCACGGACGCGAACGACGGACGGAACATGAGTCTGAATCCACGGAGATACGACGTACGAGAGCTGCGCCGGATCGCGGGAGCACCGCGGGACGACGCCGACGAGGCGCCTCGGGAGCGGTCGCTTCGTCAGCCGAACCGGAACCGAGCGGAGCAGGCCGCCCGCTCGGCCGCGTTCACCGAGCTGCTCCAGCGTCAGCGAGGGCTACGGCTGTCCGGCGGCGGGTCGAACTCCGCCGACGCCGAGGACCGCCCGTACCTGCGGGCGGTCCCGGCCTCGCCGGACGCGGAACGCGAGGTCGGCGAGTGGCTCGGCTACCTCGTCGACGTCGGCGGCCACGTGCGGAGCCGCGACGCGCTGTCGTACTACGCCGAACTCGGCTGGGTCGCCCCCGACGCGGTCGACGCGCTGACGCGTCGGCTCGAGGGGTTCGACGCCCCGCGGGGCGACCGGCCCTTCACTCCCGCGGACCACCGGATCAGTCTCGTCTCCATCGTCCGGATCGCTTCGTGTGCGAGTGATTAACAATGAGCGACGACGACGAATCCACGGATATCAACGGTACAGACGGCCCGGAAGCGGTCGGCGTGAAACTCGGCAGCACCCGGACGGTGCTCGACCTCCCCGACGGCCGGGGCGGCCGCGAGCGCCACTCGACGCTGACGTGTCTGGCGACCTACGAGGACGCCATCACGGGCGACGAGAAGGCGCTGTTCGGCCACGAGGCCGCGATCGAGTACCCCGACACGGTGCGATTCATGCTTCGGTCGGGGCTGCCGGAGGACGACGAGAGCGTCGCCGACGCCGAGCGCTTCTTCGAGGCGCTCGTCGACGCCCACGACGTCCCCGAGGACAGCGCGGTCGTCTACGCGGTCCCCACCATCGACAACGAGGCCGGCGTGGAGAACCTCCGGTCGGTGATCGAGGGGTCCTCCATCGGGGAGGTCGAGACGCGGAGCTACCCCGAGTCGCTGTGCGGGGCGATCCCCGCCTACGGCGACGACCTGGCCGCGATCGACGAGGTGTTCGTCTCGATCAACATGGGGTCGACGACGCTGGAGGCGTGCGCCTACCGGCGCGGCGAGCAGCTCTCGCCGTTCTCGACTGGTTCGGTGACTGGCAACGAGGTCGACCGTCGGATCGTCGCCGCCGTCGAGGAGGAGAGCCAGGGCCGGGTCCACATCGACCGGACGACCGCCCGGGAGTATAAGGAAGAGCACGCGGATGTGTACGATTTCGAGCCGTTCACGGACGTGATCCAGCAGCCCGGCGGCGGGAGCCACGAGTTCACCGTCGACCGCGGCGTGCGGGAGCCGGTGGACCGCTACATCGACGAGGCCGTCGACGTCGTCGCCAACGAGTTCCTCCCGGAGCTCGCGAACGACCACATGAAGCCGTACCAGCTCGCCCTGGGCCGCCCGGTCGCGGCGACCGGCGGCATGGCCTGCATCCCCGGGCTCACCGAGGAGTTCGAGGAGCGGCTCTCGGCCGAGCTCGACCGCGACGTCGAGGTCGTCTCCCCCGACGACCCCGCGACCGCCGCCGCGGAGGGCGCCGGTCGGATCGCCGAGCGGCTGATCTGAACCAAGGGCCCAACGCGACCCGCGGAACGGTTTCGATAACTGCTAACCGGTAAGCCGCGGCATCACGTCTCGTCCTCAGCGGTCGTTCCGTCGTCGGCCGTGGAGGCGTCCGCAGAAACGGCGTAAACGCCCGCGCCGGTGCCGGCGTAGATCGTCTCGTCCTCGTAGACCGATCTGTAGAAGATGTCTCCGGTCGTGATGCTCCACTCAACGGAATCCGTGCCGGCGTCGACGACGGTACTTCGACCGCTGGAAGAGTCTTCGATCAGAACCGTCTCTTTGCCCACGCGGAGATTCGGATCTTCCACTGCGAGGCTCTGGTTCCACTCGATCGATCCGTCACTCCGGTCGTAGGCGGTAACGCCGTCCGTAGCGGCGACGTACACAGTCTCGCCGGAGAGTTCGAGATGACTCTCGTCGCGGCCGTCGGAACGCCACAGCCGCTCGCCGTCAGACGAGAACGCGGCGGTCCACCCGCCGGAGAGCGCGTCCCCGCTGGCGTAGATCGTCCCGTTCGCGCCCCGTACTGAATCCAGCGACGGGGAGCTCGCCCCGGCGTCCGGGAGCTGACGGGACCACGTCAGGTTGCCGGTCTGCGTCTCGTATGCGGTGAGGTCCTCGGCTTGGGAAATCACGACTGTACCGTCCGAGACGCCGGCGATGTCGGGGACTCCATCCGGCGTCACTTTCCAACGCACGTCACCGTTGTCGGCATCACGGACGACGACCTCATTGGCGAATCCATCTTCGGTGTCCGGTTGGCTCCACGTGACGAGCGTTCCGTCACCGATCTTCGACCCGATTATCCACGAGCTGTCCGCGTCTTCCCACCGAACGTTGCCGGTCGTCGCGTCGAGTACGGTCACCGACCGGCCGCTCGTCACGTACACGGTGCCGTCGGCGATCCGCGCGTCGCCGTACCCGCCGCTAGTCCACGACCACTCGACATCGCCGGAGTCGCGGTCGATCCGGGCCGCGCCCCCGCCGACCGCGTACACCGCTTCGTCGCGGACGATCGCCCCGCCCGCGGCGAAGGGAACCGTAGCACTCCAGCGGGTCGAGCCGTTCGAGCGCGCGAGCGAGCGAACGGTCGACCCCTCGCTCTCCTCCCCAGACGCCTGTTCTTCGCCCTCGGTAACGTACACCGATCCGGCGGTCGCGTCCGCCACCGCACCAGCGTCGTCACGCCGCCAGTCGAAGGTCACGGCCTCGTCGACAGAGTCGATCTCGACCGTCTCCTCGTCGACGTCGGCCGAGGCGTTCGACGCGTCGGCCCGAACCGCGATCTCGTACCCGCCGGGTTCCGAAACGAACCGGTCCTGGGTCCGTCCGTCGGCCTCGAACTGTCCGTCGCCGTCGAGGTCCCACTCGTAGGTGATCTCATCGTAGTCGACCCCCTCGGCCTCGGCGTACGCGCTCGCGCTCAGCACGCGACCGCCGAACAGCTCGTCGACGTACACCCGCGCGTCGAGCCCCTCGTCGACCTCGATCGTCTCGTTCGCGACGGCGGTGGCGCCGTCGTCGTCGCTGACGGCTGCCGTCACGGTCCAGTTGCCGCTCTCGTTGAACCGCAGGTCCGCGGTCCCCCGGGGCGTCACGGTACGGTTGTCCCCGGTCGGCGGGGTGACGGTGATCGTCGCGTTGCCGATCGTTCCGTCGTCGTCGGATGGATCGACCGCGTACTCGACAAGCTCGCCGGTCTCCACCGGCGTCGCCTCGGGCGAGACGCGCGTGAGCCACAGATCCGGCGGGCGGTTCTCAACTGTGACGTTCGCCGTCGCGGTCGCGGTCGCGCCGTCGTCGTCGGTGACGGTGAGCGAGACCGGGTAGGTTCCGTCGTCGTCGAACGACCGGTTCGCCGCGACGCCCTCGGCGTCGGTCGCGCCGTCGATCGCCCAGTCGTACGCGACGATCTCGCCGTCCGGGTCCTCGCTCGGCGAGGCGTTTAGCGTCGCCGGCTCGTCGGTGAGGACCAGATCGGAGACGTTCACGACCGGTTCAGGCGGCGCGTTCACGTCGACGGTGAGCGTCGTGCGGTTCGTCGCGTCGTCGTCGTCCGTGACCCGCAGCGTGACCGTCTGCTCGCCCGACTCGTCGAAGGACGCGGCCGTCTGAACGCCGGTCAGCTCGTAGGTGCCGTCGTCGTCGACGTCCCACTCGGCGGCGTCCACGTCGCCGTCGGGATCGGCGCTGTCGCCCGCGTCGAGCGCCACCGGCTCGCCGATCAGCGGGTTGGTGTCGTTGGCCGACGCCGCGGCGGTCGGCGGGCGGTTCTCGACCGTCACGTTTCGCGTGACTGACCGGGCCGTCCCGTCGTCGTCCGTGACGGTGAGTTCGACCGGATACGTCCCGTCGTCGGCGAAGTTGGCGGCAGCGGTCGAACCGGACGCCTCGGTGTTCCCGTCGCCGTCGACGTCCCATTCGTACGTCTCGATCGTGCCGTCGGGGTCGTCGCTGTCGCCGGCGTCGAGATCGATCGCCTCGTCGGTCAGCACCGGGTCGCTCGCGGTCAGCGCCGGTTCGGGCGGCGCGTTCACGTCGAACCAGAGCGTCGTCTCGTTGCTCGCCCCGTCGTCGTCGACGACGGTCAGCGTCGCGGTCCGCTCTCCGTACTCGTCGTAAGTCGCCGTCGGCGCCGACATGTTGGACTCGTTCGCCCCGTCGCCGTCGAGGTCCCAGCGCGTTTCGACGACTTCCCCGTCGGGATCGGCGCTGTCGCTCGCGTCGAACGCCACCGGCTCGCCGACGACGGGCGTGTCGATCGTCACCGCGCCGATCGCGGTCGGGAGACGGTTCTCGACCGTCACGTTCGCCGTCGCGGTGTCCGTGGCTCCCTGGTCGTCAGTGACGGTGAGTGAGACCGCGTACGTACCGTCGTCGCCGAACGACCGGTTCGCCTCGACGCCAGCGGCGTCGTCGGCTCCCTCGATCGTCCACTCGTACTCGACGACCTCTCCGTCGGGATCCTCACTGTCAGCGGCCGAGAGCGTGGTCCGCTCGTCCGTCAAGACCGGACTGTCGGCGGCGATCGCGGCCGTCGGCGGCGCGTTCACGCTGACCGTCGTCTCTGCCGTCGCGGACGCGCCGAAGGCGTCTGTCAGGCGAAGGGTGACGTTCCGGTCGCCGGCCTCGTCATATGTCGTCGTCACGTTTGCGGCCGCAGTCGTTCGCTCGTACTCGCCGTCGTCGTCGACGTCCCACTCGTACTCGACGATCTCGTCGCTCGCCGTCCAGTCGTTGGGAGCGGAGACGGTAACGTCGCTTCCGACGGTCGCGTTCGTCGGGGCGGCGTCGATCGGCGGAGCGTCCGGGCGCCGGTCGATGGCGCGGAGGCTCGCGAGCACGACCGTACCGTTTCCTCTAACTTCGACTTCGATCCGGGCGTCGTCGGTCAGGTTCCCGGGGAGGTCCGCGGTCACCGTCTGGTTGCTATCCTCGGAGAAGGTGACCGACGAGATCGGGTATCGGTCGCCGTCGCGTGTGGTGACGTACATATCCAACAGCAGCTCGCCGTCGATCTGGTCGACGAGCGCGTTGTACGCGACGATCCCCTCGGCGGCGCCCGATCCGATCTCCGACGCGTTCGGAACCTCGTACGAGCGGTTCACGCCGTCGGAGAACGATTCTCCATCGTCGTCGATGATCGGCGTCGATCGATCGGCCGGAAGACTGGCGAACGAAACCGGGTCGGTCCAGCCACCGACGTTGCCGGCAGTGTCGATCCCGCGGGCGCGGAGCTCGAAGGAACCGGCCGCGTCGAGTTCGACCGCGGTCGCCTCCGTCGAGCCGAGCGCCCGCCAGTCGGTCCAATTCTCCTCGTCGGCCCGACGGTACTCCAGCTGGACCGAAGACACGGGTTCGTCGGCGCTCGGGTCGACGACCACCCCAGTCACATCGTCTGTCACCGTGACATTGACCGCCGGCGGGTCGACGTCACGACGCACCGTGACCGACCGAGACGCGACGTTTCCGGCCTCGTCGCGTACTTGCACGGCCACGTCCGTCCCTTCCGTCGCTACGGCGACATCGGTGTCAAAGAATCCGCCGTCGGTGGCGGACCACCCAGACCATTCCTCGTTGTCGACGCGTACGCGGTACTCCAAGTCGCCGTCGGCGGTCACGTGGTCCTCGGCGGACCACTCGAGTTCAACGGTCTCGTCCGCGACTACCCGGCGTTCGACCACTTCGCCGCCGACGATCGTCGGGCGCTTCGAGGGGATCGATTCGCCCTCGATCTCGGGCGGGGTCACGTCCGGCGGGTCGTAGGTGAGCGTCTCACTCGCCCAGGCGCCGGTCTCGTCCGCGAGATTCGTCGCCCGCGCTCGGACCTCGACCTCTCCCTCGACCGGCGCGGTCTGTCGGCCGAATCCGTCCAGCTCGTCGTCCTCCACGGTGCGCCAGTCGGTCCAGTTCGCGTCGCCGACGGGACGGTACTCCAGCTCGACCGAGTCTATCCGCTGTTCGGAGAGTACCTTCACGTACACGTCTCCGGACGCGGGATCGTCCGCGAGCGGCGCGGCGACCCGCGTGGTCGGCGGCCCATCGGTCACCACCACGTCCGCGTTCCGCACGGTCGTGCGGTTGGCGCCGTCGCGCACCTGGAGCTGTACCCGAGTCAGCCCGTCGCCGTAGGTGAGGTTCGGCGACACACGACCGTCCTCGGGGGCGGTTTCCCACGCAGTCCACCCGTTCCCGCTCTCGCCGCCGGAGAATCCGCCTCCCTCGTCGACGCGGAATCGGTACTCGATGTCTGCGGTGTCGGTCTTGGCGTCCCACAGGTCCCAGACGAGATCCGTGTCAGTGTCGTTCGTCGGGTACACCGCGTCGCCGTCTGCGAGCGTCACCGGATCGGGACCCGAGACGAGGTCGGCCTCCGGTCGCTGGACGTCGGGACCGGCCCGCTCGGCGACCGCCACGTCGACAGGCCCCTCGTGGCCGCTCGCGGTAAGCTTCAGCGGCCCGAGGCTCCCGCCGGCCCGCACGACGAGGTACGTGGTGTCCGTCGGGTCCTCGATCGTGGCAGCGAGTTCGTTGGTCCCGTTATCCGGGAGCTCGCGTCCTCGGGCGATCCGTGGGTTGTTGGGGCGCTCGGAGACGACGGCGGTCTCGAGCGCGGTGGCGTTCGCACCCGTCACGTCGATGTTGAGGTCGCCGGCGTCGGACCCACCGGGGGACGTATCAATCTTGAACACCGCGTAGTCGTCCGCGTGGTCCATCGTGTCGTACATCTTCGCGCTCCCGAAGGAGGTCCAGCCGTGGGTCGGCATGGACGTCTCACGCGGCAACGACTCGTCTTTCGCGTTATACCGTTCTTCGGTGGTCTCCTCGTAGTCGAGTTTTATGAGCAGCCGAAGCGACTCCACGTCGGAGCGGATCTGCTGGTAGGCCTGCGGATCCTCGATGCCGGCCGCGTTCCCGACGACGTCGCCGTGGACGTCGTTCAGGTAGGTCGGCAAGAGGAGGTACGTCTCTCTGAGGAGCGCTTCGCGCTCTTCGAGCAGCTGGTCTTGTTTGGCCTCGTTTTCGGTCCTGTTTGCCTCCTTGTACGCGGCCGAGTTCTCTTCGAGCTCAGCGAGGTTCGCCCGGAGTTTGTCGTACGACTCGGTGCCGGGATCAACGTGGATCGCGACCGCCTGCTTCTGAATTCCGGGGCCGAGCGATCCGGCAAATTTGTCGGATTTTAGAGCGACGTCGATCGCTGTCAGTGCGGTCCCGATCCCGCTGAATCCGACGGCCGACTGGAGCGCGTCGTCCGCGTACGAGACTGCCGTATCGATCGCCGCGTCCTTCGTCGCCTGCTTGAGGTCGATGCGGAGTTCCTTGCGGATAACCGCGGCCGCGTCGTCGGCGTCAGCGCGAGCATCGGTCTTCCAGTACGAGGCGTTGAACGCTCGATCACGATACGTGCCGTACGCGTTCGTCGGGAAGTCGGTTTGGGGATCGGTCGTGAGGCTCGCGTCGACCGCTTGGAGCGTTCCGTTCGTCTGAACGTAGAACCCGCGGGCGGCCTGGACGACGGCGAAGAGCGAGAGCTCCTCTGTCTGGCCCTCGTACACGTATCCCTCCGAGCTGTTCTCGACGTACGAGACGCGGGTCGACGCTGTCTCCCAACCGTCGTTCGCCTCGTCGTACCGGAGCAGCGAGACGGTCCGGTCCTCGGTGCCGGCCTCATGCGGCAGGACGAATCGGAACGAGGCCTCGTCGATCGCCTCGTCTGGGGTCCCAGGATGAGAGACATCGATGTACGTGCGAACGGAGGCGTTCGGCGGCCGCTCACGATCGCCGGGAGCCGCGTCGTCGGCTGAATCGGCGTCGATGACCGAGACGCTGGTGTTCACCCCGTCGACGTCCTCAGCGTACGAGATACTCGTTGACTCGACGGTGATGTCGTCCTGTTCCGCATTGCTGACTTCGTCGAGATCGAGCGACACCGACTCGCCGGCGCTCGCCGAGCCGGTCGCCCGAGCGACGTCGTCCTCAGTTCCAGCGTCAACGTCGTCACCGGGGTCACCGTTTGGCCCCCCGTCGCCGCTGGAACCGCCACCCGGCGACCCGTCAACTTCGTCGGTCGCGTTCGCTACGATAGTTATCTCCTCGAGCGACTCCAGCGCGCTTTCGTTCGACGAGTCGATCCGAACCGAGACGTTCGCCTCCTCGCCGACATCGAGCTCAACACCGGCAGGGTTGTCGCCGTCAAGTCGACGCTCGCTGCCACCCTGTTGGGCGTACAACGACAACCCGTCGACGGTACCCTCAACGGTCAGAGTCGACGGATTGGTACCCCGGTTCGTGACCACAAACACGTCGGCGGCGTACGTCGTTGCGTCGGGGTTCAGCCCCGCTGCAGGCGTTCCTGTCCCGTCGAAGTTCAGTTGCCTTGTTTTGCCGCCTAGTGACGACGGTCTGGGACGCTCTTACTGTAATATTCCGCCAGATTAACCC
>NZ_JAODIX010000018.1 GCF_026586675.1 Halorubrum yunnanense | reverse complement strand
CCAGTCTCTGACACCGTGAAACCGTGAGTTATCGACCCTACCCCGACGCAGTCTTGCGTTCAACAAGGCACCATATCTTCTTGAACCTCTCCTAACAGCTCCTCTATCGTCGTGAGCACATCCACTACCATGAGCTAACTACGAGAACGAGTATCATATAGATGACTGGCGATTCGCAAAATACCCTGTGAGACGAAGTTTCTATATTTAGCACATCCCCAGAAACCTATCATCTCTTGAGGATCTCAACAGGGCCGCTTAACCAACAAAACCGCCCTTATCTACCCCTGTTGGTTAACGTCTGAGAGTACGAATTCCTCTGTGATGGGTCTTTATACACCGATCTGTTGGTTAGAAATCATCAGTGGGTATAACACTCGAGATGATGTTTTAATCCTCGAACAATAGACACGGACGATCAACGGTGCAACCTCTCGACTGCGTGCTGATAGGCCCACGGACCGGCACTCGGCGAGCGAAGGGCTTTGTCCGGTGACACCGAAGCGCACCACATGAGCAGAGCCGTTTCCGTCGCCACGGCGTTTCTCGTCGGTGTCTGTGTGTTTGTATGGCTCGCAGGGCCAGTGCTGGAGGCTCAATTCGGTGCTGAGGCGTTGTTGGCCGCCTACGGGGCCGTGGCCGCTGGAACTGCGGCCACAACGTACGTACTCGTCCGTCGGGTCGACGCCCGGCTTTCGGGAGGAGGGACTAGCGGAGACGAACCGACAATCTCCGACGAGGTCGACACGACCGACAACGATGGGCGGAACGCGAATGCTGGCGAGGACGAGACGCTGACCGTCCGGCTCGACAATCTGGACGATCTCGACGTGGAACGGGAGGTTCGACAGCTGAAGGCCGAACGCTCCGGCGGCGACGAGGACTGACGCGCTGTTCATCGACCCACTACGAGACGCTCGATACCACTACGTGAAACGCTTCGGTATCGAGACGAGCTATCGACTCTCCAAACAAAGTATTGCGACGACCTCGACACAAAATCCGGTCGTACGGCTGCTGTACGTCGTGGTGAGCTTGTTTTTATAGAACGTCTGGCGGTATTTACACTGGGAGTACGTGGCGACGCCCCGCCGTGGGGGGCGTCGCCTCTGGAAGTGGTCGTTCAAGGAGTTCATCAATATGATTCAACGGGCAGCGTGGACGGCCCTCGCGACGCGTCGGGCCGTCCCCGCAAATCGATCACCAGACGATCGGTTTACTCGCTAATCTCCGACCGGGCTAGCCTTCGCCAGGAGTGGCAACGCTGTCGCGTCGGCGGCAGCCGCCGCCGACAGCGACAGCTCTCCGTCGGTTCGTCGACGATCTTCTCGTCAAGACCACCCAGCACAACCGCTCCGCCACAGAACTCAGGCTTCAGAAACAGCTAGCCGAGGATGTTTTGTGAGGTACTGATAGTAGTCATTCACAGCCATTAGATCCGCTGAAGTCTTATTCTTCAAATGGTCTTGTATTAATAGCACAACAATAATACTTGTTGAGTCACACTAATATAATGTGTCTACACCGACTCAACAGGCGCCGGCGGGGAGTTCTGGGATAAACTCGCTATCAACACTTGAGCAAGTCGTACTTATTCTGTTAGGCATCACAGCCGCAACACACCTGTATGCTGGTGTTGTAGAGGGAGCGCCGCCGGTACTTCTTGCTGGTTTTGGCTTCATCGGGGGAATGCTCCTGTACACACGGGGTGTCCGTCGCCATGGTCTCGCTATCGCCGCGATTCCGTATACAGCTGTCCAGATCCCACTGTGGTATATCGCCAAGGCGGGGAACTTCACTCTCGTCGGGTATGTCGATAAAATCGTTCAGATTGTGCTTGTTGTGGCGCTTGTCGCTCTTGTCTTCCGACAACGCGACGCATGAGCCACTTAAGCTGGTGTTAAGTTAGATACCCTATTGCACGCTCAAAATTAATTCGACAGACGGCACAGACTGACCTAAATTTCAGTCATCACC
>NZ_JAODIX010000017.1:15712-39125 GCF_026586675.1 Halorubrum yunnanense | reverse complement strand
CTGAGCGCGATCACCGAACCAAACATTTGGCCGTATCTTATTGGCAAGGATTTATCTTAATCACTATGAGGCCGATGGACAGACAAGGTGTTCTCTTAGCCGAGGAGTGAAAACAAAGCATAGGACCCCACGAGCGACAGTAGCGGCGTAATCACCCAGAGTGTCACGACACGAGCTGCCGCTGCATGGTGAAACAGCCCTTCGGCGGACAATTCTTCTGGGTCTCTCTCGCCGGCACTAGACACCCCCTCCCCAGATGCGTCCTGCCTGTCCGGGTCAGGAGTCTTGCCTTCAGCGAGTTCGCCCACAGTCGGGCCCGCAGCGACCTCTTTTTTCTCTTCAACTGGGTTAACTTTGAGTGCACCAGTTGTAAACTGTGGAGCGGATTCATCGCCCGGAGACTGTGTGACTATTTCGGCAAGCGTCCGCGCTCGGCTTGCACGGCCCCATCCGAGGCCAATAATACAACTGGTCGTACTCACGGCGAGACTGGCTGGAATTCCGAGCCACGAGAGGACGGTGATAATCGTCGCACCCACTGTCGAAACAATGAGTGCAGCCAGAATCGGCATCTCAGTGATATCGCTGCCAACGGTCGCCAACGTCCGCCGGGCAATCGTGAAGCCGCCCACGCTGATGGCCCCGACTGCGAGGAGAATCGCCGGGCTGGGATTAAGCGAACCGTTACCGACAAGCGGGGCGACTGCGTTCGCCGCGTTCGAGGCTCCGGCACTGAACCCCATGTAGCAGGCAATTGCCACCACAAGCGCCGACCCGATCAGATCCCGAGGCGAGACGGTATCGTTGACCGAGAGCCGTGGGAGCCGCTCCTGAGTATCGATTGCGATCAACGGGTTCGTAAGGCGACCAAATTCGAATTTAGCGTCAAGGTGCGGATACAGATATCTGCCGATCAACGCACCTGTGAAGACGGCGACCAGTGGAGAAACGATCCATGCCGACAGGATGGTAAACATCAGCGCAGTGTTGAGCGTCCCCGTTGCCAATCCGAGTCCGACGATTGCTGCGACAGCTGTCATCGAGGTTGACGCCGGGACACCGTAGAGGTTCGAGATTAGAAGTGCGAGCCCGGTGAAAAAGAGGACGCCAACGCTCGCTGCGGGTGTGAAGGCTGCTGCATCGACGATTTCGGTACTCATCGTCGTGATAACCTTCCGTCCAATCGTCCACGCTCCGAGGAATGCGAACACGGTAAACAGGGCTCCGGCGGTGACTTTTCTGACGGCCCGGCTGCCGACTGCCGGCCCGAATGCAACACCGGTTGATGACCCGCCGATATTGTACCCGACGAATACCGCCACCAGCAAACCTACGAGAATTAGCAATTCTGCCACGTGGGTGTAATTAGCTCGCACGCGAAAAAATAGTGCCGTTTCGCTGCGAAACTGTTGGCTACGACTGATAGACACAGTAAGACGAAGATGTAGCACTTCACAACGGAACCCGCATAGTCCCTACCGATTCGTCTCCACACGGGTTGCTCAAAGATCAGTGACCGATATGCGCGCTGTATCTTGCATACCAGTACAGATATTATTCTTAGCTAGCAGTTTTATCACCGAACAGTTCGCACTCTCTTCTTTAGAGGGAGAAAATAAATCTGCCCGTGCTCACTGAGTTTCCGACTTTGTTAAGAAAATCGGAAACTCAAAGGGCCAAGCGGCCCAATCTGCGCCACGAGTTATTTAAGGAGATGAGCGAGTCAACGAATCCGGAAACTCAGAGCGAGCAGGCCCGAGTCTCAGTACCTCACAAAGCATCGCCAGTTAACCGGACCTGAGTCACTTGTTCTGTTGGGATCAGAGACATTTTTCGATTGCCGTGCGAGATACAGGGTGCGCTTGTGCTGTCTCATACAAACTCAGCATTCCTCTGCTCTCTGGTATGTGAACTGTTCTATGACACCTCGCGTACAATAATATTATACTCCCTTGTAATGGTTGTCACAATATGACCTATTCCGTAGAAGAGAGCACAATCGCAGAAATCCACAGGTCGTTCGAATCCGGGGAAATAACCAGTGAGGAACTCGTGGATCGATATCTCGAGCGGATTGAGCAGTTTGATCGTAACGGTCCCGAATTGAACTCGATTCGGACGGTCAATGATGCAGCCCGCGAGAGAGCTCAAGAACTCGATGACCGATTCGATTCCTCGGGTGACTTCGTCGGTCCCCTTCATGGAATTCCAGTTGTTGTCAAGGACCACATCGAAACCACGGATATGCCGACGACATACGGTTCGGAAGCCTTTGAGGGGTACTATCCGGATTCTGAATCGGTAGTCACGCAACGGTTGCGTGACGCGGGGGCAGTGATATTGGCGAAAACGAATATGCCCGATTGGGCAACGTCGTGGTTCGGGTTTTCTTCGGTCGCGGGACGGACAAAAAATCCCTATGATCTCGACCACGACCCGGGTGGATCGAGTAGTGGCACCGGTGCGGCCATCGCCGCCAATCTCGGTACGGTCGGGATCGGAAGCGACTGTGGTGGGTCCATTCGTGTCCCCGCCTCGTTCGATAATCTCGTCGGGGTTCGAGTGACACCGGGGTTAATCAGCCGATCCGGAGTAAGTCCACTAGTCTCACAACAGGACACGGCAGGACCGATGACTCGAACCGTTCGGGATTCCGCAAAGATGCTGGACGTGCTTGTAGGGTATGACGGCGAAGATAGTCTCACCGGAAAATCCGAATTGATCGATCTCGATGGGTCATACACGAACGCGTTGAACGAAGACGGGTTGCAGGATGCGCGGGTCGGCGTTCTCAGGGACGGCTTCGGGACCAATGATACTGCAGAACAAGTGAACGACGTGATCGAGCGGGCACTTACAACGATTTCGAACCTTGGCTCGACCCTCGTCGATCCGGTCGAGATCCCCAATCTCGAGGACTATCTCAACGACACGATGTTGTACGTTCTGCAATCGAAACACGACCTCAATGAATTTCTCGCAGAGCGCGACACCCCGGTATCGTCCGTTGAAGAAATGTATGAAAACGACCAGTACCACGCGTTGTTGGACCTCTTCATCGCGTTCGCCGAAGAGGGGCCTGATGACTTGGACGATAGTATTGCGTATTGGAAGTGCCGCAACGCACAACATGAATTCCAACAGCAGATCCTGAACGTCTTCGCCGAGCACGATCTCGACGCAATCGTCTACCCAGACGTTCAGGTCCCGCCGCCGTCCGAATCGGAGATCAGGGATGGAAAATACGAAACGATGACATTCGCGACGAACACGATCATCGCTTCACAGTCGCTTTGTTCGGCGATGTCCGTTCCTGCCGGGTTCACCGGCAACAACCTTCCGGTCGGCATCGAATTCCTCGGAAAGCCCTACGATGAAGCATCACTAATCCAATACGGATACGCGTTCGAACAGGCTACCAGCCACCGAACACCACCGGAAACGACCACGACATAGCCTCCGACTGCGGTAGGCGGTGGGCGGCGTCGTTTCAGTATTACACTTGCAGTAAGTTACCCACCTTCGATTTGAAAAGTATGAACCAGTTTCCGATGCACATACTGACGCGGAATAACGGATCCGGGATGAATGTCGAGGGTCGAAGACCGAGACACAGTACGTGAGGATGACAGCAATCGATCTAAACTGCGATATGGGGGAAAGCTTCGGCAACTATACGATGGGAAACGACGAGGCGGTGATGCCGTATATCACCTCAGCCAATATCGCCGGTGGTTTTCATGCAGGTGACCCACACGTGTTGTTTGAGACAGTGGCGTTAGCCGCCAAACACGACGTCGGAATCGGTGTTCATCCGGGGTTGCCCGATAAGATCGGCTTCGGTCGACGGACGATAGACGCCACACCGGAAGAAGTGCGTGACTACGTTATCTATCAGCTCGGTGCCGTGTTGGGAGTTGCCAAGCATCACGGAGTCGAGATCCAGCACGTGAAGCCACACGGAGCGATGTACTCGATGTTGTCAGAGAGCGAGGAACATACACGAGCCGTCATCGAGGGGATACTTGAGGTCGATCCGAGCCTCATCTATCTAGCAACTGATCTGAACATCTTCTCGGTCGCACAGGAGTACGATGCGCTCGACGCTGTGTTCGAGGGATACGTCGATCTCGATTACGCGTCCGATGGAACGATCATCGTCGAACAGCAGAAGCAGCCGCGCGATCCCGAACTCGTCGCTGATCGCGTGACGTCTATCGCCAAACACGGGACCGTCAAGGCAGTAGACGGAAGGACAATTGATCTTCCAGCGGATAGCATCTGCATCCACGGTGATGGACCCAACAGCTTGGAACTGCTTCGAACCATTCACGACCGACTCGACGCGGAGGGTATCGCTCTTCGACAACTGCCCGAGTTAGTGTCGGATTGACCCAGAGAGTTTTGCTACCGCTGTTCTACAGGAAATCATGAGCTTCAGAATTTCGTGGGACAACTTGCTGGACCGGCTCGATGAACTCCCAGAGGGATCCACGCTAATCACGCCACGATCTCACGACAGATTTCGTGTCAAAGATGTGCAGCAGCAGCGAGTTATTATCGAATTTCTCGACAAGGATATCGACGAGACACGCCCCCTACAGCAAGACCAATTTGAGACGCTCTACAGGCGAGTCAGTGACGAACCCGATGGGTTCGAGCTTGACAGGCTCCCACCTGACGCAGACGCGTACCCCGCCGTATTGTCTCTCCATCCCCGCTTCGAGATCAATGAAGACGCCGGCGTAGTCATCGAAACTGAAGCGCCGACCACCAGCCAGATCCTTGACACCGGCGACACCGGGGACGACTTACACAGTAGCGAGGAGGAACGGACCGAGCCAGACCTCGACGTGTATGCGGATTCGCTCTTGCTCGTTGACGCACTGGAGCGACACGAGGTCACCAGCCTCGAACAGATCGATACGGGCGTGCTAGTTGACCTCTACACACTCTTATCGGACGTTCAGCGGAACGCCAATGACCTCCGGCAAGACGTGAGCGAGGTGCTACTAACCCGACTCCACCATGATCGACCCGTCTCTGGACCGTTCGGCTCTGTCCAGCGGACCACCCGGCGGAATCGCTCGCTCAAACCCGACGAGGAAGTACTGGAGACGCTGGAGGAAGCCGGAATCGAGCGAGAGCGCGTGTTGGGCGTCGACCGGAGCAAAGTCGATGATGCACTTGAGGTCACAGCGCTGTCCGACAGTGACGTGTACGACGTCACCGAATCCGAGTACGTCCGCAAAGCCGAAGTTGACGAGGAACACAAGGAAACGCGGCTACAGGGGCTGAAAGACCAACTGGCCGCGACGGAAGGGAGTGAGGCCGAAGAGCTACGTGAGGAAATCCAAGAACTCGAAGACCGGATCGCAGAGCTCACCGAGTTCAAATCCGGTGCGCAATTCCACACTCGTAGTGGTGGTCCATGATGCCACTGGCAGCTACCATCACTGTCTCAGGGATTGTTGAAAAATCAGCATAGACTCAGACCGCGACGTGCCGGGCCGAATGCCGAGATCGCCGAACGCCCGCTCTATTTTTTCAAGACAATTCACCAAGGGCCATCAAATTCTACATGAAGGCCACACTGTTCCACGAGACGGGCGAGTTCTCGCTGCTTCTGCCCTGAACTCAGGTTCACCTCAACATAGTGTCCGCCAGTCAACTCTCGAGGTTGCTTCATTTCTTTCTCACCAGAACTCGTTTGCTTATGGATGATCGGCCGCGTTCGGCCCGGGATATACGGGAGAGGTTCCAGCTTTGAGATGAGGTCGTGGTTTCGTACGAGATAATCTACTACCCCAACAAACGCGCTGGCCTGTTGTGTCTCCTCAAACTCAGTGAGGACCGCCTCGCCGTCAGAGAGTTGAATCCGGTACAGATCATCATCGCTACGCTCTCGAGCGGTCACAGACTCCGAGACTTCAGGTGTGGGTGAATCGGTACTCCCACTGTCGTCGATCTCGCTCTCAATGTCTCGGATGAGCCGGTCGATCATCTCTTTTGCCTGCGATTCTGCTGGTGACGCAAGCTTCTCCGAGACACGTTCAGCAAAGAGATTCGCAACCTCAGCAGCCAGTTCATCTTTTTCGACCTCCAACGCCGACCGGGCTTCCCGCAGTTCCCGAATACGATCGAGAATTGTGACCCACTCCTCGTTCTGAATGGCATCCTTAGTGAAAGCGCTCAAGGTTGTGATATTGTCTGGAAGACTCTGAAGGTCTGCCTGTCCGAGCGTATTCACGTTGACCTTGGAGTCGATTACCTCCCGCCGATAGAACTCATATTCTTCTCCATTTGTGAGGATCCCCAAGTTCACGTCTTCGTTTTTGAGATAGGCGGCCAGCTGTTCTCTGTGTGTCTCTGTGAGCGTCGTGTCGACACCTTTGGCCTCGAGGAAAGCCACAGGAGCTCCCTCCAGAATGAGTGCATAGTCTACCTTGTACGTCTTCCCGAAGGCTTTCACAGAATACTCTAACTGCGTGTTGTCAGGGATTGTCCAGTCGAGTAAATCGAGAAAGTCTCGCAGAAGAGCGGCTTTGGTGTTGGCCTCGTCCATCTGTGGTGCCGCCTCAATGGTGGCCTGCGCGTGATCGACATAGGTCCGAACCGCATCCTCATCCATAGATAGACGAGTGTTCATAGGGTTATCATATCAAGGTGATCGATAAAACACGGCACATTCCAACCTATTCATCAGCTGGTAAGACGGCCGTGCAAGATACAGAGGTTCTATCTTGCAGCGCGACGACCAAGCACGAAGACAAGCAAGGCAATCAACACTGCCCCGAGTGCTGTGTTGAGCGTGGCAAGCACCTGCCCAAAGCCCATAGGTTCGTAATCACCCATCCCCAGAGTGGTGAACGTGAGAGTGCTGAAGTAAAGTGATTCGAGTAACAGACTCCACTCTCCCCCGAAAATTCGACCGTACGTTATTGCCTCACCACCAGCTGGTCGAAGCCACTCACCAAGTGGGTAAAGCAAGGAGACGAGGATAATAAATCCGATACTGCCACCAATTACCCGCCACGGGCTCTCCCCATACATGAGCGTTCCTCGTGCTACCTTCGCACGACTGTACCGAGTACCTGCTATCAGTCGCTCCTGCCACGAGTCTGCCTCCTTCGCATCCTGCTTGTAGCCGTATTTCTGAAGATCTTGACGCCGGACGAAGCACGCTGATTGGAGCCGCGGTTGAGCCGCGTCTCGAGCCACCTCCGTGAGTTGTCGGTAGACGCTCTTTGCCTTGTCATTATCTGTGAGATCGTTAATTTTCGTCTCAACGATATCACCCGTCTTCGCTTCGACCTCCACATATTCCCGATGGTCAGTAACAAACTGATCATCTTCGTACCTTGGATCGTACACACAATACTGGCTATTGATTACTACGCTGGAGAGACCGGCGTGTTCCTGACCATCACGCGATGGATTGCCGAGGAGTCGTGTACTGTCATTGATGCGGATGTCACCGAGCAGCGTCCCCGAGAGTCTTGCTCCGCGAAGATCCGCTTCGAACAGGGTAGCTCGATTCAAAAGCGCGGATTCGAGATTCGCACGACGCAGATCTGTAGCGACGAGCGTTGCTTCTGTGAGATCAGTACTGGAGAAATTAGCGAAGACAAGCGAACAATCGAAAAACTCGGCGTTCGCCAAGTCAGCACCCGCAAAATATGGTGCTTTAGAGAATTCCGCGCTGGTGTCATCACCTAAATTGTGTTCTAGCAACGCCTCGTTGATTTCGCGATACCCCATCGAGCTGAACAGCGCGTTTCTGAGGCTGGCGTTCGTGAACGTTGCTCTACCGCAGAACTGACAACTCATAAAACTAATCCCGGCATCCGAGTTGACCCGACCAAACGAGACATTTTCGTCAAACGTCGTACGATCGAAGCTGACTGATTTTCGAAAGTGTGCATTTTCAAACGAAACGCGGGCGTTGAATTCAGCGTCCTCGAGGCTGATTTGACCTTGAAACTCTGCGTCGCGAAATGTAATTCCCGGTTCTACAGTGATACCTTCCATCCTGATTTCTTTTCGAAAGTTCGTGTCTGTGAACGATACGGCTGGAACGAAGAACGAGGCAGAACCAGTGTCCTCGTTCCTCGTACTGTCAATTGAGTCCGCTCTCAGAAACTGAGCACCTTCTAAATGAAGCCGATGGTTGAGTTCACATCCCGCGAAGTCGACTCGGTCAGTGAATGTTGCATGCTGTAGATTGATTTCCGCGACACTTCCACTCGGCATCGGGTTTGCTGTGATGTCGAACTCCCCAAACTTCGCACCGATAAACTGCGTTTTTTTGTTTATATTCTCTTGACCGTTCTGTTCCACAGATTCACTTATGTGAGAGAGAAGCTCGTCGACTGCTTTTTTATCATTCTTCTTGTCAACGTCAAGATGGAATATGCAGACATCCTCGTCCTCTACTGCATCGTGCGGGCACCGCCAGACGTGATTGTCGTTCAGAAAATCATCAACATAACATACATCGTCTTTTTTACCTCTCCACGTCTCGGGGTCGTCTGGGTCCAGTACATATTCACACGTCCCGTTAGTGTCAGTCATATCTATGCTGAGGGGGGACCGCTAACCTCTTGAAATTGGGTGTGAAATCAAACTTATGCTGTAAGACTCGCGCTCTGTATTCAGCAGCGTCTGCGACACCGCTCAGATATTTGTCAGTAACGGCGTGCGAGACACAGAGGATGCAGTCAGCAATGGAACTGTGTTATTTTCTCCATCATAATCCTGAACCAACCGGTAGAACGTGCCTGCGTATCTCGCTCTCGAAGAGAAAGCATCTTGCTCGCGGGAGGGCGAGACTCGTAGTGATGTATCTCGTGACATTTCGCCTCGACCCGGGGGAGTACAACGAGGAGTTTCACGAGCTGAATGACGCGATACAGGCGGCTGCTGAGGACACAGACGGCTATCGCGGCAAGCGGACGTGGCATACTCCAGAGAGTGAGGAGGTTCTCGTCGCGTACTACTGGGAGTCGTTAGACGCGCTTGAGACGTTTGGTGCATATGCAGAACACAAAGAGGCGAAACAGCGGTGGACAGAATGGTACGATGCCTACGAGGTTACCGTTACGGAAGTCATCGAATCGTATGGAAGTGGATTTGGTGACGACGCAGACCCACCTGCGTAGTGTATTACCTGTGTTGACCGATCCGGTCTGATCGTATCTAGTGATAAATCTGTGCGAGATTCACGCGCTGTATTCAGCAAATCGTTGAGGACATATCACAGGTTGAGGATTCTAACAGAACCAATTCGACACGTACGCACGACTCGGGGTTGAGGAGGTAGGGTGTGTGTCAGTGGAGGTCAATATCGGTGGCCTCCTCCAGCCGCTCAACACGCTCGCGCAACTCTTCGAGGTCAGGATCCTCGGTTCGGGCGTCCTCCAGCGGGCGGATATCGGTGAGCGCGTCGTCGACGCGCTCGTCCTCGGCCTCACCGGCGAGGTAGAGGTCGCGCCGATCTTGGTGGAGGCTCCGGAGAGTCGACTCGGCGATGCCGGTGTCGTCGGCGACGGTCGCGAACGAATCACCGCGGTCGACGCGGGCGAGAGCCTCACGGACGTGTAGGAACTCGGCGGGATCCACGCGGAGGTACCCATCTTCGACGACGAACCCCGCAGGTGGTCTCCCAGTCCATTTTCCGGCAGACTGTGCAGCGCGGACCCCCGACTGGATTCGCTGTAGTTTTTGCTGGTGTTCTATCTGTGCGAGGTCGCCCATCAGTCGAGCGACCATGCTGTATATTGTCTGCTGGAGCTCGCCGTCGTCGACGTGGATCTTTAATCCGACATCAAGGGCCTCGACACCGGTGTCATGTTTTAAGCAGTGTTGGATGAACTCGTGAATCTCAGTCGGACCGAGCCGAGAAAGCCGGCTGATTTCGTGAACGACTACTAGGTCGAACCGCCCCGTCTTGACATCGTTGAGGAGTTGGTTGTAGACCTCGCGAGTGTCGGTATCGGCAGCGCCGGAGACGACTTCTGGATACTCCTCGACATTTTTGACACCGAGACGCTCTAGGTGTTCGTGTGCTTCATCGAGCTGCCGAGAGACATCCTGATCCGATGTCGAAACTCGGGCGTAGATTGCTGCGTCTGAGGGTCCGTTTTCGCTCACGTTTTTGAGGACGTGCTATTACATTAAACAAGTGGGGGTTACTGCGGTTCCGTGTATACCACTACCTTCTCGACGCATTTCGAGATCAACTGTCCCGTACTGGGGAAAATAAAACGGCAGCACACATTCGGAAGCTGGCAAGTCGATCAGTACAAGATACAGAGGGTGTAGTCAGCACCTAAACGATGTTATTTTCTCCGTCTATATCCTGAATCAGCTGGTAGAATTCGCGTGCATATTGGCTGCTAATGGTTCAGCGAACTCTGACCTGTGTTAGATAGGTAATAACATACAACGCGCGTTTTAGTAAGGATGCCGTCGTGGAGTCGCCTATTACACTTGTATGGTTGAGATAGGTCAGTATGGGTTTTATTTCGCTGTTTCTACTAAGCCTGAACGTGACTGATGCTGTGCTAGCACAATCTCTCAGTGTCTTTCTCTGGGCGACATTAGTGCTGTACGGTGGTGCCTCATTATGGTGGCTGATACAGGTATTCATTCTTTCGTACGGCTGGCAGGACACTAACCAGACGGAAGTCGGATTGGACAATATTCAAGTCAGGGTTCTTACTATCGCTGCTGAAGAGACTGTACAGCGAACGGTGAGTTCTATTCCCGACGAGATCACTGAACCACTCATCATCGCTGAGGAAGACATCGATATTGCCGGGGCTGACGTTCATGTCGTTCCGAATGACTTCGAGTGTGCGGCACAGCGGAAAGGGCGCGCAATTGAGTGGGCTCGTCAACAGATCCCGTGTGAGAAGGAATACGTTCTGTACCTCGATGAAGACACCCTGCTCAGTGGCTTTTCAGGGTTGCCAGCAGCCGATATTATTCAACTCAGCGAGCATCCACTCCGCACCCGCTCTCGGCTCACATATGTGTGTGAGATATTCCGTATCGGGTTTCAGTTCGAGCAACGAGCATTTCATCAGGTCGCCTATCCCGCGTACGCTTGGGGCGGAGCTGTTGCCGTACGGCATGAGTTAGAAGAGCAGATTACATGGAACGTTCCGTCAATCACCGAGGACACGACGTTCATCTGGCGTGCAGCCGATCGCGTGAATCTTGACTACCGACTTGCGACAGTGAAAGCACGGAATCAAGCACCACCGACGCTCAAATCACTGATAAAACAGCGCCGTCGGTGGGTTTCTGGAACGATCCAAGACCGCAATCTTCTGCCGCGAAGGTATCAACCAGTCATTTTCACACGGATCGTAACGTGGGCACTGTCACCGGTTATCCCATTGTTTGGTATCATCGCTTTCGTGTTTCCAGAAGCAATCCCATCGTCCAGTGTATATCTCTTGCTTTCCGCACTACTGTTTGGGATCGTTTTCCTATACATGATCTTGGGGCTCGTTGAATATCGAAAATATCCTGAGGTATGGTGGGCATATATCGTCGTCACTCCGCTTGCAGTGCTTGTCCATTCGCTTGGAGCCCTGTGGGGAATTATCCAACCAGTAGACGATTTCGAGGTCACTCAGAAGACAGCAGCAATCGACACGGGGACCCTTGAGGAGCGTAACCCGGAGTTAACAGAAGACGAGTCTGAATATGACACAGAATTGGAAACCGAACCCGATGAGAACTGACTACTCTGCTACCCACGCTTCGTTTGAGTCAGCTTCAGTACAAACTTCGTCGCCACAAGTGTTGATCCCGAAAACACCGTAGATTCCACAGGTCCCTGTTATCGCACTGATAAGCAGGATTGCTGCCAGCAGAGCCACCGGCAGCACTACGAAAACCCCTATTCCTAGTTCAAATGGGTGTATAATAAATACCCAGCTGGCGACAATAGCGGCAGCCACTCCGAAAGGTACTCGAAGAATCCGGTCTAATCGTCCGACATTACGATCTCTATCTCCCATATCAATCATACGTACTGAGGAACATTAAACCCTGTTCTGTGCGTACAGAAGCCGCCTTAGCAGTTTTTTCTATTGAACTGGTTGACAGAGACCCCCTGTGCCTGTGCCCGTAACATTCTGTTAGTTACTTTTCCCCCAATAGGACTAATTCGATATTGACACTGTCTGTCTTGACCGATCTACTCTGATCGGATTAGAGAATGATTCTGTGCGAGATACGCGCCCTACATCTTGCACGCCAACCCGTCACAATATCACTAGGCCAACAGCTGTTTCACCAGATGAAATAGGAGGGTCTCAACAACTCGATGAGTGGGCCTGATAGCCGCCGACTTTGGAGCGATAACCGTGTCGGTCGTCGGCGTATATTACTGAACTCGTGCTGGACGATCGGCAGTAGTGCCAGATTTCGGGCTTGCGGCCCCTATCTCGAACGCTGACCCTCTCACCCTTCGGAGTCGTCCTCGGCGAGGTAAATCATCATCTCATCCCCTACTGAGTAGCCATCGGTAGTGGGTATAGAACATCCCCCATACAGCCACCTCGCCAGCCATCTGTGAGTAAATTTTTAACTCAGCTGCTGAGTGGTAGACACAGTCGATGAACACGGGAAAGGTCACCTCGCCGGCGAGATCGTGCTCGATCTCGCGGCTCCAGCCGCTGCTGAGTTCGTCTTGAATCGTCTCGCCCCACTTGACAATCGGCATGACGTAGGCGTAGTTGTGCTTGGACAGCAGTCTGAGGCAGGTACTGTTGTAGAATCCACGATCGAGGTAGACGGCCTTGACGCCGAGGTCAAGGCCGTCGAGCAGTTCGAGGAACTCAGCGAGGACATCGCTGGTGGTATCGCCAGCGACAAGCTGGCGAACCGCCAGCGTGTATCGTTTGTTGCGCACCCGCGCGTAGAGCGTCGCATACGCGTGAAAGGTGGTCGTTCCACGTTTCGCCTGTGAGAAGTACAGCGCTTCTGTCTCGTCTTCGTCCCCGTAGTAGGGATCGAGGTGGAGGTCTGCGCAGACCTCCACCGGTCGATCTGGAAGTGTCGCAAGCGCATCTCGCTGTAGGAGCATGTCCCCAACTGCCTCAACGGAGTCAAGTTCGAACTGCTCGGTGAGATGTCCTCGAACGGTGTTGGCGTGTGGCGAGTCGCCGGTCGTTTCGCAAACGTGGTTGATTGAGGTCCCGCCGGCGCTGGCGCCGGCGAGGACCTCGTACAACGTCTCTGTCGTGACCTCGACGTCATCACCGAGATCTATCGCAAGCTCTTCGTCGAGACTGTTGACGACAAAATTAAGCAGGTGCTCTTCTTCTATCTCGCTGTCTGCTTCGGTAGCTTCCACACCCTTCCCAAGCAGACACTTTCACTCAAACCCGATGTGATCGACTGAACCTACCGATTTACCTTCCATTCCCACTTTGTTCTCTAAGCCTTTCGTCCCATTCTTCGAATACTCCACGTTGGCGCATCTCCGTCATTCCGGCAAGCGCGAGCCGAAGTTGAATGCCGATGAGCGGCACTTCAGCGACAGTCACGATAACGTCGGCTGCGAGGACAGCCCCGTCGCGAAGGAGCACGTCGACAAGTTCTACAACTTGTCCGGGTGATTTTGTCGGTTCCATATTACTCGCTGAACTCTGGGGTGAAAGAGTAAGGCGGCCATGGTCCGGTGAATTCGACGGTAACGCCCGGTTCTGAGGCGATTGTATCAAGTTTCGCTCCAATAGACTCCTCATCTGCACTGCTTGCTAACAGCGCGATCCGTGCGACCCACTCCTTCTGTTCATCGCTGCGCTGATCAATTGCCTGTACGCTCGGTTCTGCAGCATGCTGTTCCATTCCATTTACCACGTCACGTAACTCTGTCTGCAGTTGGTCCCGAAGCTCAGTTTTACGTGTGTGAAGCAAGTCCTCCAGACGCTGTTCATACCGTTTATCAAGTAAGAACTGTGTGCCTTCGCCGCTTTTGTTTCGCTGCGCTTCTATCTCTGCCAATCGCTCGTCGGCTGCGCTGACAACTGACTCAACCGTCGATCGATCCCACGTAACGTGAGCTCGGTATTCCCACAGTCCGCGGAACCTATCGAGCGCTTCTCGGATTTGCGTCTCATTGTCGGCGATCCACTGCTTGACGCTCTCTTCGCCACCCTGTAAAATCACGTCGAACTGAAATGGCAGCGGCGTGCCAAATGCCGACCCGACGGTGTCAATTACCTGCTGATGCGTGACGAGCCACTGCCGTATCTGTGTGGCTTCTTCAGAATCGTATAACTGGTCACACTGGTGAGTAACTGCTCCGATATCTTCATGTGTAATAAATGAGATCTGATTGTCATCAATTCCATCGGTCGCTAGTTCTGGATTGGTGTCCTCTGAAACATTAACGAGACAGTAGATATAGCGGCCATCAGAGAGAGTCTCGTCTTGTTCGGGCGGACTCGCGTTATTCATCTGTATTAGCCGTATGCTGGAGTTGGGTGAGCGCGTCTGCGACGAGGTTGTCGAGTTCACCTCGGAACTCATCCACGCTTTCATCAATTCCCTCTTCTCGTTTAAGCCGGTCTATCTCCTCGTTAAGCTGTTTGAGTTGCTTGCCTAGTCGCTCTACCTCTTCGTCACTGAGATTTCCGGACTGCATCCGCCTGACCGCTTCCTGTTCAAGAGCGTCGTCGATAATCTCAACGAGCGAGACGACGAGCGTGAGCAGTCCTTCGTGGATACCGTCTCCCTCGTCATCTAGATTAATCTCTGTGCTCATCGTCCGTGCGCTGGCCGGCGTTTGCGGATTCATCTTCCGTCGGCGTCTGTACGCTCTTTTTTTCAGTTGGCGTCGGACTCTTCGCCTTGCGCATCGTTTCATCATTAGTTGTAACGGGCCTCACTCCCGCTTCCTCGTTCACCATCTCCATGTCGGTGCCTGAGGGAAACTCCAATCCGTACTGTGCGGCGGTTTCGAACGACGCCAGTGCCGCCCTGAGCTTAATCCCGAGCAATTCGGTGTCGCCGACCGTCACTGCGATATCAGCGTTAATCACGACGCCTTTGTCAAGCAACGTTTCCAACAACTCCGCTAGGTCGCCCTGTGACCTGGTCGGTTTAGGATCACTCATCAGCTGACTCCGGTGTTGCGTCGTTCTGCTGTTGGCTGGTAGCGTCACTTGGAGACTCCGTCGTCTCTGATGATGTAGACATACTATCCGTTGTGACGCGATGGAGTCGCTGACCGTACAGACGCTTGGGAGCCGCGATGTTCGAATACTTCGGCGTTTCCGGGACCGTCGAGTGTGAGTTCCGCACTGCGTTCTGCGCGTTCGTCTTTTGCGACGGCATCGTTGAGTGTGCGGTCGGATTCTTCTGGGGCTTTGTGCTGTCACGTCGTTCTTCCGACTGCTCCCGGTTCGCTTTTCGACGCTCGGCCAGCTTCTCCCGCTGTCGAAGCAACTTCCGTCGCGCTTCGTCTCGGTTGATCTGTGCCTTCAGCTGTGCGCGCTTGGCCTTTCGATCGTGAGTCGGTCGTTTTTCGTTCATGATTGAGCTCCCTCGTCTGCTGTCCCTTCGCCTCCCGCTCCCTCGTCCCGAAGCTTCACTCGCAGTATCTGGTTGTTAAAGCTCACGTCGACGACTTCCAGCGACGGATGTTCGATCGGAACCTGCGTAAGCTGCGTCTGTTCCCGCCAGATCGTCAGTTCTCCCGCCTCGGCGTCGAACGTGACGTCGAATTCTGTCTCGGAAACTCCCGGGAGGTCCGCTATCACGATGCGCTCCGTCTCCGAGACGTCCCGCACTTCGACCGACGGCGACGGCGCCGTATCAACTGTCTCGTCCGCGTTACCGGCCGCGGCTTTTCCCTCGTCCGAAAACGCCCCGTTGCTCCCGTCGAGTGCGTCGAGCCCCACCGACACGGAGTATTCGTAATCGACCCGCGTTCGATCGGTGCTGACATGTCCTGTTTGCCGTTGCGTCCCGTCGGTGTCCGCGTCGGCAAGCGTCTGAAGCAGGTGCACGAGTCGGGCGATCGCCCCGGTACCTCTCTCGGAGCGGTCGTCACCCTGGAACGAATCGAACGGGTCGTCGTCCGCCGGCATCAGCCTTTCACCTCTATCCGGTCCCCCATCTGGGACTTAATCTGCTCGGCCATCTCGAGTTGGAGCTCCAACTCCTGCTTCCGCTCCTCGTACTCCGCCTGCGAGCGTTCACCCACCTCGTATAACAGCTGGTTCTCTTTGAGTTCGTCACGAATCTCAGCCGTATCGTACAGTTCGTTGAGCGCCATTGTGTGTAAGATATCGAGAATCGAGGTGAACGGCTTCACGAGGATGTCATCAAGAATAAACATCGATCACCGCCCTCCGCGCTGTTGCTCAGCGCCGATGTGGATGTCAACGAAGTTATACGGCGGCCACGGACCGGTGTACTGCACGGTGAACCGTTCGTCGTAGGTCTCTTGGATCGCATCGATCGCGTCGTCGAACGCCCCCCGCTCCGACCGGGACACGAGGTACGACTTGTTCAGGATCAGTCTGTCACTGAACAAGTCGTTCTCAGTCTCGTTGATACTGACCGCCGAGAGAGTCTCAGTGATATCCGATTGCACGTCCTGAGACCCCCTCTCACCGCCCGTCGAGATCACCTTGACGCCGAGTTCGACCATCCCCTCGATGTCATTAAGCGTGCTCTGTAGCGCCGGGCGCGCCCCCCGAAGGACCCCTTTGAGCGTTCGCGTATTCTTGAACGCCATCCCGAAGCTCATCGGAATTATCGTTCGTCCGCCATCGTATTCGAGGACCCGTTGGAGAACGTCATTATGTGCCTCGACGTCCTCGTCGGTTCGGTCCGGATCGGTGGTGTCAATATCCGAAACCACGGCCGCAAGCGATTGATACTCGACGGTATACACCTCTGTCGCATTTTTGACACCAGCAACGTCAAGCGTGATGTCTTCCTGTTCAACGATGCCGTACGTGTATACGTTCTCACTCATCTATATTGTTGGTTACTCTGTCGTTTTCTTCACACTCTACTAACAACGACCGTAACGTCGCTGAAAAGAAGAGCAGGTGGTCTATTTTCAACCGTAACTCGTCACACATCGCTTCCTCGTCAGATATCGAGTAGACCTTTCGCTTTGGCAGATTCGATACCTCAAGGACACCCTCGTCCGCAAGTTCAGACAGTCGCGGGTAGACCGTTCCCGGACTGAACGTGGTCCCGAACATGCGATTGAGGTCATCGCTGAGCTCCTTTCCGATTGCTTCCCCTCGGACGGCGGTCAGGAGCAGGAGGATTTCGTCGAGTTCGGCAAGAACGTGGTCATCACTGATACTCTGTAATATGTCGTCGCCGACCCACCCGTCACAGCACCGCACGGCACTGTCATCGATTTCGGTCTCGACGTACTCGTGGAGTAGGTCCACCTCACGGCTCTCTGTGCTTGTTCCACCCTTCGTATCACCCAGCTCTGACGGAGTGATCGTTACTCCGGTCTTAACGTCGAGCTCCTCGCACAGCTGCTCGAGTTCTCTAATCATACCATTTCAATTAGATTAACCGTCGGAAAGGCACCCGACCTGTCGATGCCGATTCCCAGCAACGGTGTTAAAGGATTTTCGCCGTACAATACCACAGCCGTGCCTAGTCGCTCAAGTTTCATGTGCATATCTGCCACCCGATCCGTTCGTTTTCTGAATTCGGCCCCGGGGTTCGTCACCAGCACAGCAAGGTCGTTGTGGAGAACGATATAGTTGGCAAACGCACCGAGGTGCTTCTTGAATTTCCCCGGTACACTATCCACGCTAATGACGTGCAGCAGTGGTCCGTCGCTCTGAGCACGGATGCTATCACAGTGTGCGATATACCGATCGTATTCAAGATCTCTGACCGGAACCGGCGGCCGGAGCGTTCGAGCGTCATCTCCCTCCGCGCGTTCGCTCCGCGCGCCAACTCGTGGATTAGGGCGCTGATCGGGCGGTGATCGGTCCGTCCGCGTTGAAAGCGGTTGACGCGCGTCTCCATCACTCGCGTCTTCGTCACCCTCGAATTCTGCCCGGTCGTCTCCGTGCGTGCGCGTCTCCATGTTCGCGCCCAACACGTGACTGTACGTGTCGACATGGTCCCTGTCCACGACCGATGTGAGATCGCTTTGAATTAGCCCGGGACTTCCGCCCTTAGGCGGAATAACCGTAGCGCACATCTCGTTTGCCACGAAGTTCCGGATCGTCGGAAGTGTCAGTACACTCCAGACGTCGCGCGACAGATCGCTTCCGAGGTCCAAGTGAACAACGCTTCCGCGGTCATACCCGGCGTCAAGTATCGGGTCAAGATCACCGATTCCGGTTGAAAACGTCGTTTTCGAGTTCGGTAACGGGTCCCACGTTCCCTCCGTTTCGGTCGTCTGCGCCGACTTGAGTTCAACTGACGGAATCGCTTGGAACGTCCCGTTGGTAAGCGTGAACGGCTGTAGCCGATTTTCGATCCGAACACCGCGCAACTTCTCAAGCTTCAGATTTCGTCGCGTTCGACCCCGCTGGTCCGTGGACACCTGCGGAGAGACGACTCCGTCAACGATGTATTTCAGCGCGGACGGGTCCGGCTCTTCGGAGACCAGTAACACCTTGATCTGGTTTTCACGAGCAAGTGCCACTAGCTGGGAGGTCATCGCCGTAATGCTCTGTGGATTCTCATGTCGCCCGGCGAGATACCGGTGGATGAGGTCCCAACTGTCGAACGCGATAGTCAGGTTATCCGTCGCCTCGTTGATCGACTGGATCCACTCGAGTAACGAGTCGAGGTTTAGCTTCGAGAACGGGAGGTCGATCGTAACCGGGAGTTCGTACGGACCCTGTGAGAGGTCAACGATGTTTGTTTTATCGAGCAACGAGGTGTCGTCGAGATACATCTGGCAGACGGTGCTCTGATCGACGCGGGTGGAAACGTACAGCACCTCGCCCTGTGGCCGGACCAGATTGAGGACCCGGAGGGTAAATAATGTCTTTCCGGTCCCGGGTGCACCGTGTATCAGTAACGTATGGCCCGCGTCTTCGGCGAAGAATCGGCTGATCTCGCGATGAAAAGACGATGATACATACTGGTTCATGTCAGCGTGTTGAACTGGTTCCGCTGATATCCAGTCGTAATCTCTTGCGACCGAATTTTAATTCGAATGCATGTGTACATGCTGAATTATGCCGTTTATACAGACCAAGTTGCGATTTTACTAGCAGACATATAAAACTTCACTATAGTACATATGATGATCTGTAGTTCAATTATTTACAATTGGGTATTCGTTCTCCGCTTGGGTTACGCTAATGGCACAACCAGATTCCTCAAGCTTGGCAGAAGTGTTGGACCGTGTACTTGACAAAGGCGTCGTCGTTGACGCCTTCGCGCGAATCTCGCTCGTCGGCATCGAGATCCTCACCGTTGAGGCGCGTGTCGTCGTCGCGTCGGTAGACACCTTCCTCCACTACGCGGAAGAGATTGCGAAAATCGAACAGGCAGAGCTCACCGCCGGGACTGAGGCCGCGCCTGCGCCCGAAGCGTAAGGCGTCCACAGTTCCAACCGGTGCCGTAGCACTGTCACGCGGTCAGACGCCAACACACTTTATCAATAACACATGAGCGTTAACCAGAAAATCAAAGCAATAAGACAGGCACGTGGACAGTTTTCTGACAAGCAGGCGGAATTCAAGGCGTATGCCACTGAGTTCGCCGAAGGTGTCGAAGCGAAGCGGGACACCAGTGAACTCTCCGAGGCGAGAGCCTCGTTCCGAGCAGAACTGGAGCAGACGGACGCTGCGTTCCGCGCGTACACCGACGAGTTCGACGACGAACTCGCTCGATTCAACGCCGCCGTTGAGGAGCGAGTTGAGGCGATCGATGCCGTTCGCGATCGCTTCGTGGCGTATTTCAACACATTCGAGTCAGACGTTCACGCGATCCAGGACGTCGACGGTCTCCTTGACGCGATCGACGAACTCGGCGCTGAGATGGCCGCGACCGAAACGATGTTCGACGAGTACGCGGACCGCTTCGCCAACGATGTCGTCGCTATACAGGACGTTTCCGAGTTGGTGACCGCCATCGAAGCGCTCCGAAAGGAGTTCGAAGACGTCACTACTGCCTTCGAAGGCTACGCCGAGACGTTCGACGGCGACGTGAACAATTTTAACGCCGATATCGCCGACCAGAGCGACGCGTTCGCGGCAGCGGCCGAGGCGTTCGCGGAGTACGACGAATCGTTTCACGAGATGAAGGTGCAGCCAATGGTCGACGATATCGACGCGTTCCGCGCGGCGATCGACGCGTTCCGTGCGGAGTTTTCCGACACGGAGGCCGAGTTCCGGTCGTTCGCCGAGGAGTTCTACGGCGGAGCCGAGACGGCAAGCGACACTTCCGCCGACGCGACCGACGACGCAGGGACAGCCGTCCCGATCAACGACCCGCCCACCACGTCAGACGACGCAGGCGAAACCGACGGCGAAGACCAAGACCCGAGCACGGAAGACACCCCCACAGAGGAAACGACCATAGAGGACGCTGACGAGGACACTGACGTTGAGTCCGTGGAAGACGAGAGCTCAGAACCCACCGTCACGGACGACGACACCGCAGACACTGAGACTTCAGGTGAAGCGGCCGTGCCGACAACAGAGGATCCGGACGAAGATGACTCCGCCGGCAGTTGGACCGACATGGACGTCGATCCGGTCTCCGATGGGATGGTTCGGTGTTTAGTGTGCGCTGAGTATTACCAAGCGATCACCGAGCCACACTTACAAACGCACGATATGTCTATCGATGATTACCGTGAGGAATACGGTGAAGAAGTACCGCTTCGACCGGAGAGCGACGAATGAGTGATCCCTCGCACGAGCGGAAAGTCCGCGGATCGCAGATTCGATCATCACGCGATGAAAAACAGGAAACACAGCGCACAGAGTATGACAGCGCCGACACTCGCCAGACGATCCAGGCTGGCACGGATGTCTCTGAGCAGTTTATTCCAGATGAACAAGCGTTCGTTGAGACAGACGCCGTCAGACGGATCAAACAGCGACTTGAGCGATGGATGGACGTCGGGCGTCCGGTGCATCTCATCGGACCTACTGGTTGCGGTAAAACCGCACTCGCAATGCGAACCGCTAGGGACCGCGACCGACCTGTCGTCTGGATAAACGGTGACGCCGACCTGACGACCAGCGACTTGGTCGGCGAGTACGGCGAGACCGAGCGGATCTCGGAGCGAGACAAGTACATTCACAACGTCGTCAAGAGCAAGGACATCATTCGCGACCGCTGGGTTGACAACCCGCTGACGCTCGCGGTCAAGGAAGGGGCGACGCTCGTGTACAACGAGTTCTCGCGGACCAAACCCGTCGCAAACAACGTGTTACTGTCCGTGCTCGAGGAGGGCGTACTCGAACTCCCGGGCCAGCGCGGCAAGTCACGATACGTCGATGTCCACCCCGAGTTTCGGGCCGTCTTGACGTCGAACTCCGTCGAGTACGCCGGGGTTCATGAGCCGCAGGACGCGCTTTTGGACCGTCTCGTCGGGATCCACATGGACTTCTACGATCACGAGACGGAGGCCGCGATCGTCCGCTCGAACGTTGACGAGGCCGACCAAGCACGGATCGACCAGACGGTGACGCTGATGCGACGCCTGCGCGATCGACTCGAGATCAACGTCGGAACGCGCGCGGCGATCATGGCTGTCGAGGGCACGGGACCGGCGGACGAACTCGACGAGCAAACGTTCGGCGATATCTGCGTCGACGTGTTGGCGTCGAAGGTCTCATCCCGGGACGACATCGCTGAACTTCGTGGGGAGGTCGAGGCTGCGATCCAAGAGACTAAATTGTCGTTTGTCGACCACTAAGTTATTAGCTACCACCATGCCACCAGACACAGACGAGCATGCTGATAATGACGATAATCAAGACTCGCTCTCTGACGACCCCACAGTAGAGGTCGAAAATACCCCCTCGTCAGAGTCGTCCACTGACCGCCCGACGGATTCGCAGACGGAACGTACTGACGGGCCGTCCACGGTCGGACTACCCACCATACAAGATAACGCTCGCGATGCGGCGAAGAAACTTCTCGACAGCGATTTCGAGGGAATTATAGAAGTATCAATGAAGGAGGACGGCAAGTGGCGAGCGCTCGTCGAAGTCGTTGAGCGTCGGGCGGTGCCGGACACACAGGATATTATTGGTCGATACGAAATCGAACTAAACGATTCCGGCGACGTGATAGGGTATGAACTCCGCGAGCGGTACCAGCGCAGTGATCTCAAGGAAGAGCTGTGAGTTACCGTAAAGCAAAATTATGGGCTGAGAATCACAAAGATCTGGTAGGGTGGCTCAGTAGTTAGCACTCATTAGTGTTGATTGTTTTATTTGAACTCTGTGAGCGCGGTGAGATGTTGCTCGTGATTATTGCGCTAATTACGCCCACTCGATGACACGACAGACCCGCAACGGGCGTTTTTCGGGTTCGTTCAGACGACGTCCGATCAATTCCTTATGTAACAATTGGAGCCGTGTCAGCGTTCGGTTGATACATAAGGTATTGACCCTTCTCTATCAACCGTGAGCACCTCAGCAATTACTCGAGATCGTAGACCGCAATTTCGTGAGAGCCACACTGTGGACATTCATTGATGTCCTTCTCACGCTGAAGTATCCACAGTGACGGCATTCGTGGTGCATTGTCGATAGCGGATCAAGCCTGACGATCTGCCGGATGAACTGTTTACTGACCACACAGCGGAACGATGACAGCTGACCTTTTGATCAGGGTTATATTCTCTGTGCAATGTTAGTCGGATGAGGCCGCGGCAGGGGCCACAGAAGTGATGAGAGAGACTTGATTCGAATTGTCTCCTTGACCAATCCGAACACTTCGACAGGGAGAATCAGTCGAGTTTTGATTTGTACTCTCCTGTGAGAGATCGTCATCCGGCCATAGAGACTTCATAATGGGGAGCCACCCAGCAATGTCTGGGACATTTTTAACCCACTCGCGAGCTGTGGGCTGTCTGCCATGATCAGCGGCGTACCGGACCGCAATTTTGGTTATGTCGACATCGAGACAGCCACGCCAAGCGAGACTCCTCGCGACTTCGCCGACGACCTCGTCGACTGTCGGTGGTGCCGATGCGAGGATAGTATCACCAGTATCGGTCGTTCGGGCGTCGGATGACGGCTCAGTACGGCCAGCAGAAGACGGTGAGGCCCACCATGGCTCGAGGGTTGCAAACCACCCGTCAGCATCCCGAGCAAACACGTCCAAATCTCGGAGCGTGTCGATATGGGTCTCGTACGAGCGGCGCGAAATGCCGGCTGCATCGACGAGCTCAGCTGCCTCGAGATGA
>NZ_JAODIX010000017.1:767-15647 GCF_026586675.1 Halorubrum yunnanense | reverse complement strand
GCCACCAGATACGGAGAGACCCGGCCAGACTCGTGAGACAGCACTGACATCAGCACCCGTGTGATCCGGTCAGTATTCTGGAAATCCGGGTTCCAGTCTTTCTGTGGAAGCAAATCGCGAATGACTTGCCGAGCTTGTCCCGTCGTACCGCCGGTATGGACGGGTATTTGGATACCGATCGACTCTTCCTCGCCGTTCGCGACCGAGTCACGGGCATTCACACCGTCCAACCCACTGAGCACTTCCTCAGCCAAGTCATCCATCCCCTCACCAGCGATCACCCACGAGGCTGTGAGATCAGCCGTTCGGTCTACCGGATCTACCTCCATTGGCAGCCTGAACTTGAGTTTCTCTTCACGGTCTTCGACGACCTGTCGATACCCACTGTGAACACCGTATCGAGCCTGTTTCGGGGCAGTGTAGGTCAAGAACTCGACGAAGTCTCGTCTCGAATCGTCATTAGAGAGGAGCTCTGAAGAACGAGGAAACCGAAGGTGGATCGACGTCTCGATGCCAACGTGATCGAGGAGTGCCGTCATCGACGTGATCAACCCGTGGCAGTCGCGATAGAACTTAGAGCGCTCATCAGGGCTCTGATCGGTATTAGAGAGTCGTCCAAGGATGTTCCGGCCAGCGCGGAACAGTGCATCACGCAGTTCGTAATAGTTGACGCCATCCTCATCGAGAACTGATTCCGCATCGAGCCACCCGACCTGCATGCCCCGGCGGAGGAAACTGAGCACTTCATTTGGAGTCGAGCCGAGGTCTGAGAGGACTCCTTCGAGCGCCTCCTCCGATAGCGCCTTCCCCCAAATTTTTGCTCCCGATAAGGCTGCCGCGATGCGTCCCAGTGTGGCTCTTGAGCCACCCCATTGTGTGACTGTATGAAGCTGGTCACGCATCACAGAGAGATACGCAACCCGTGGATCGTCCATCTCGTGGACCGGAGCATCAAGCAGGGTGATTCCCTCTCCGTTCAAGGCCGCTGTATGGCGTTCATGAAGGGCGAATGCGTCAAGATCTGCTCCGCGTCCATCCATCCATTGCACAAAGCCACCGGTAGAGGATGCGTCACCGGTTGCAGCCAGCCACTCTTCCGGAGAGAGGGGTCCTCCCCCCTCCTCGACCTTGTCGGCGCTCGACACACTGTACTTGTGAGAAGATTTCGGGGGCTGGTAAGGCTCGGTTGGGAGAGATTGCTGCTCTGGCGGGAGAAGGTCGTATGACGGGGTTATGAGCCCTTTTACGATTTTACCAAACTGGGTGAGAGTCACGGTGTTGCTCCGCGTCGTGAACTCGGCAACCTCGAGCAGGTCATGCTGTTCGAGCTGTCGCACATACCCATCAACGGTGCTTGCAGCAAGGGAGATCTCCCCGTCAGATTTCAGTTCTTGAACGGTTCGAGGCTCGTCTTCGAACATGTTGGCTATGAGTCGATGCGCACCGGGACTGTTCATCTCATCGAGAACGCGGTAAGCCTCTGTCCGGTCTCCGCTGTCTGTGTCGTGATTGGACAGGAGGGACCCGCCACGGCCCTCAGTAAGGTCATGCTCGTCGACGATGTCTGGAACACGGCGCGTCAGCGTGCGGACGACGTGCGGTGACGCAACCAGCTCAATATCGACAGCCTTAGCGAGGACGTCGAGTGCATCGAAGAATCGCTCTATCTTCCGGCGGTCCTCGACGTCAGTCCACGCCGGCCCATCGAGGACTAACTGGATTCTCGGCGTCACTCCGGCGGCCTGCAGGAGTGCAACGTGTGCGTGACGAAGCCCATCGAGATGCGTCCCTTCTGTAGACTGACCGCTGCCATACTTCCGGAGATTATCGCGAACAGCGTCCGGCCAGTCATCCATCGGACAATCAGCAGCTGCGATAACCGTGGTCGCGAACGCGAGATTACCACCACTCACGCCGTATTTCTTCGCAAGGTGGTTGACACCACCGTACTCCTCGTCAGCCGGTGGCAGATTGAGCGACTCCACGGGACGACCTTCCTGCTCTGCGATGCGGCGAACTGCATCGATCGTCGACGGGATCAGTGTGCCAACAATCTCTGTCAATTCAGAGGCTACACTGGGGGTCACGTCGTGGATCGCGTTTGTCGGTTGAGTTTGACCAAACGTCGCTACCGTGAGTGACCCACAGTCATCGTAGCGGTCATCGGGGTCAGCTAGGTCAAATTCAACGGGCGTATGGTGGCGCTCAAGCGCTTCGGAGGCCTTTATTTTCAACAGCTCCTCACGGTCTCGAAGGCCATTCTCTCGGCCCGTCAGTGAGGTCTCCACCCCACGTTCAATCAACTCCTCGACGATCTCCTCGCGAGATGGAGAAGGGTCCGTGGCCGGTGTGTACAGGTCGGCAGCAGCCTCATGACGCTCAAGCAATTCGCCCTCGTTGACGACGTTACCAAGAATATCGGGTGTCGTCTCGGTCGTGGGGACATCTCCCTCAATCTGGTCCTCAAGATCGGCGTAATGAGCAACCTCAGCAAATTCCTGCTGGGCATTGCGCTTGTTGGCGAGTATCGCCGATCGCATCTCGACGGCGTCCTCCCACGATTGCGCTGTTTGTTTCCGACGCAAGCGGTGATCAGCGTGGCGAGTCTGGCACCGCGGGCACTTGCGCCAGTGAACGTTCTCACTCTCGTCGATCACCCAATGTTCTCCACACTCCGAACACCCCACGACAGCGTAGCGACTCATGCTGCCTGAACACCCGTTGTCGCCGTGGTCCTGCATAGTGCGCTCTCGGGGCACGTCGTCGGCACTGCGGCCGATCTCCGCTGATCGACCGTTTCAGAGGCAGCAGGCGTCGACAGGGGCAAAAGGCAGAAATGCCTCTCACCACCGCAACGATTAAGACCACTTCGGAAGAAATGAGGAGTAGGACGGTTCCTCGGGCGGGTGCCAGCCCGCCCCTTCCAAAGCGGCCCCTGCTGCCAGCAGGGGATCTTCCCCCCATTTATGACATTGCCTAGCCGTGCATATCGTGATATAGCACCGGCATCACGCTTAGTATTCACGAAGTGTCTGACATCCATACGAAAAATGATAGTAAGACTCGGGGCAGTCGATCCGCGTTGGATCCTACGTTCTGATTGGGGGTAGAGTCCCCCAAAGTGTGAGAAAGCGCAAGAAATTGAGGCTGTAAGTGGTGTTCTTACCTCTCCTACTATCACCGCGATTAAACCAGAAGACAACAATAACGCTAATCAGCGATCGGCTCGCAGAAGGCTTGCTCCGCACAGCTTCTGAGCTATTAGTGAGGGCTCAACTACCGTAGCGGAGCGATTAGGTAGCTTGTGTATCACCTCCACCGTTTCGACGAGAAGTCCGCTTCGACAGAACCGACAGGAGGACCTCCCCGTGCCCGGGTGACCCTCACCAAGATCACGACGAGTCGATGCTGGGGCGCAATAGCGGCTTGGACGGGCAATCTCCAGTCGGGATATCTCCCCGACGCCGAACCGAATCTATAGGCGGAACAGGCCGAGTGCCTCGAGGCTTGGCCTCGGGACGGTTCACGTATGATATTTTCCCGACAGGATTGTGCGCCGCACAGATAGGGTACAATGGCCCCAAAGAAATGCTGTGCGAGCGCGCCGCTTCCAATCTCGCTCGCACGCATCTATGAGCAGCCAAACACCGCGACACAAAGTCGAACGCGTTGCACAAAAATACGGTCTCGTCGGAATTGGAGACGAGCTGGTCGACAACTGGGGGTCGAAGCCGTCGGACAAGTCGGTCCGAGAGCTCGCAGCGGACTTCAATTTCGAAATCACGGATGCTGCACTTCGCGAGGCCGGGGTCGTGCTTGACCAAGATGTCGTCAAGTCGATCGCTGAACAGCTTGCTGATGATGCAAACTCGGTCACAGCATCGGCATTCACCAACCGCGACGTTGACCTAAAGACAGTCGGAGAGAGTCTGGTGACCTATCAGTCTGTCCACGACTACCTGTGTGACATCCGGAATCAGGAGTACAGCGAATCTGTCCGGAGTAAATCCCAACTGATCACCGACCTCCGGGAGCTGCAGGGGCGCGCTGAAACGGTCGATTCACAAACGGTGTCGAAACTCATCGCCCGGGACGATGTCGATGACCCTGCACCGAACGTCAACATTGATGTCACCGCACTGTGCCCGGTCTGTAATACCACGACGGACCTACTGGACTACCTCGAGCATGGTGGGTGTCCGTCGCCGGAATGTTCAGGTACCGTCTAGTGGAAGCTACTGAGCTGACCCGTCTCTGCGCTCAGTAGCCTCTCAGTCGCCGAGAGTAGGTTGTCAGTCTATTTTTCGATTGTACTCCCACGTTTGGGTGCGAACGAGCACCGGAAGGATCTCGAAGAAGCGTGGACCGGGACTGATCACGCTGTCCTCATCGACTGTGAGCACGTTGAGTTTGACGAGCGGTCCGAGGTGGTACCGTTTGAGACTGTAGTACATGTCTGTTGCATCGCTCCGTGGCACTTCGACCGCCCGCTCTTGTTGCTGGTAAGCGACGACATGTGATGCGACATCCTGCAGTGGCATCTTCCACCTGTCGGCAGTCGCCAGACACCAGATCATCTGGCGGCGACGCGAATTCGAGAGCAGTTGGTAGATGTTGGCACCCGATGTGAGGTGGGACTCATTGCGTGCGTCGATGTTACTTATTGGAACGTCCATTGGATGTAGCGAGGGCGGTAAATTCGGCGGTAGCAAGCGGTTCGACACCAGCGACGTGCCAGCCGTCTGTCGTCTGGGTATGTTCGATGAGCCACCAACTTGCCTGTTCGGTGTGTGGCCGGAGACGAAGTTTGCGAGCTGGACCAGTTGGTGGCTCAAGCAACAGTTCGAAGCCAGTATCTGCGATCACTGCCCGAGAAAGCAGTGGGGGTGTGTACGACTGTTGAAGACCGTTACCGGCCTGATCGTGCTTGTTCATTGTCTTTTGCGGGCGAAACGAGCCCACCAATCAAGCCCCACAAATGCGGGTCACAGCTCTCTCACCAGCGACCACTGCCCAGTTTGTAAACTATTCTGAGAGGATTGTGCGCCGCACAGACACTACAGATGGGCCCCAACGGGTATGTGTACGAGCGCCGCGGTGGCCCCACTCGTACACCCCATGAGCGAGACACCACAACAGCAGAAGATCGAACGTGTTGCACAGAAATACGGTCTCAACGAGATTGGAGACGAGCTGGTCGCCTACTGGGTCGGTGACGGTCCAGATAAATCGGTTCGCGAACTCGCGGAATACGTCAATTTCCGCGTTACTGATACCGCTCTCCGGAACGCAGGCGTCATCCTTGATCGTGAAGTCGTTGAATCAATCGCTGAAAAGCTCTCGGCAGGGGACGCGCCTCTCACAGAGACTGAGTTTGGCGATCACGATGTCGACTTGAGTGCGGTCAAAACGGATCTGGTCACCTACCAAACAGTGTACACGTACCTGCGGGAGGTTCGTGACATTGAGTACCCGGAGACTGTCCAGACCAAGTCCCAACGGATTGACGACCTCCGGAACCTCCACGGCCGCGTGGCGAAGGTGTCCCGGGACACGACGACCCAGCTGATCCAACAGGGCGATGTTGATGGACCTGCACCGCGCATTGAGGTTGATGCCACGGCGCTGTGTCTGGATTGCCAGACGGAGACAGACCTGCTGATCTATCTCCACAACGGCAGCTGTCCATCGTCGGAGTGTCGCAACAACGTGTGAACCGCTCCGGGGCTTGACCCCGAATTACTCGCCTTCTTCCTCTTTGACTTCCTCCCACGACTGAAGTCCTGTCTCTTACCCACAAATCGAGTCGCTACTGAGGTTGGTAAATCCGACCGAAGCCTCGATATCTACAGAATTAACACTTCTATGGGGCGATTTTGCTGATCTCGTTTACCACATTTAGCAACCCCCCACTGCCGACATCACCGCCCGAACCACTCCTCACCTCGATCTTCCGAGAATAGATTGGGTTCGACAGCGTCTGAAACGTCTGTTTGGGACCCAGTGAAGTTGTGGGTAAGAAACAGGACTGAAGTCGTGGGCTCTCTCCTCTGTTCTCTGTAGGCCGTTATTCGCGAAGATAGTTTAACCAACAACTCGCCCCATTTTTCCTGAAGTTGGTTAAATATTTCCTGTTCCTTCACCCGGACTCAAGCCGCGTCGAAACGTAGCTCATTATACCCGAAGAGAGCTGTAGCTTGCTTCTCAATCAACTAGCTCACAACGGCCTCAGCTTAGGTGGGTAACCTGTGAGGAGAGGTATTCTTGGAGGGCGATGACTGTTTCTTCCGAGATAGCTGAGGCCGCAAAATCACTCCGAAATCCGTGTTTGAGTTCATCGCTTTCTAAGATCTCTAGTCCACGCTCAAGTTGCTCTCTAAGCGCATTATCATCCCCTCGCTGCAAGTGAGGCGTGACAGCGTCGAGGTCAATTTCTTCGGCTACTGCGAGGACATCTCGGAGATCTGTTTCACGAGCGCTGTGGAGTTTTGCTGCGATGAGGACTGCTCCATCGATAACTCTGGCAGTCGTCGTCGCCGTTCCGCCGCTCACTTCCTGCTCGTGGCTGTGATCATAGAGATAATTGAACGACCACTGTGCCTCCGTCTGGCGACACCCGAGCCCATTCACTAGCAGATCGAAACCGATCGGCTGTTGCGGCGTGAGCCGCTTTTCGTACTCGAATACTTCGGTATCGTAGAACCACTCCTTGGCGTGGTTGTCCATTTCCTCGAAGTCCCGCCGTTCAAGAAACTCGACGAACTCGGACTTGGAGTCTGGTGCGACGACGATATCAAGGTCCGTGGAGAAGCGAGCATTGAACGCTGAGACTGCGTAGCCGCCAACGAGAACGTACTTGTGGCCCCCCTGCGTGAGTTCGTCGAGCAGTTCGATGAGCGCGTCACTGCGGTTGGCGAAGCTCATAATTGGGCCCGTTCCGTTTCTCGATACGTGATGTCGAGGTCGAGGTCCCCGTACATCCGGTTGAGCATCGCCAACGCCGACTGGAACTGGGCATAGTTCTCGTGCATGTACTCGATGGCCTCGGTCCGTGGAATCACTGGGTATCCCTCGACGTGCTCAATATCGAGTGAGGGGCGTGGCTCGAGGACGATCTGCAGTGCCTCGTCCAGCTCGTCTCGGGGCTGTCGCTCATATGCGGTGGGGAGGTCGAACGAGCCGAAAAACGCTTCCCAAGCGTCGACATCTTGCTCACGGACCGCAAGGAACATTGGATAGTCATCTGGGTTCCGCCCGACTTGGTAGCCGCCTTGAGTCCACACGTAGACGGCGTCGATCCGGGTAAACGCGAACGGCCAATCACCAAACTGTGGGATGATATAGACCTCGTCGATGGAGGGGGAACTAACGCCGGCGCTCGCAGCGACGAGTTCGCGCGCTGCGTCGCGGACGCGCTCGTCGACGACGGTGAGGCCGTCATCATACGAAACATAGCCTGCATCTTCCAGCTGATTGACGGCCTGTCTCACCGTCTCGTACGGTGTGTGGAGTCGTTGAGAGACACGGCGGATGGAGTCGCCACTCTTGATGGCAAGAAGAGTCTGGGCCGCCGTGTTGTTTAATACCTCATACATCTTATAGTTACCAATAATCTGGTAACAGTTAAAAATCTTTCTTGATTGATAGTGAAGCCACTCGCTCCATTCGTCTCAAAAGTCGTCGTGAACCTACCAGAAACACACGGGGCGGGGGAACTGCTTCGTGGCCAGCCCGGGAGCTTCCCGCTTCGATGAGGCCACGTACGGGAATCAACGACGAGCCTCTATGAGCTCTCAGAGCGGTCGCAATCCTTGCAGACGTGGATCGGAAACATCACCGTCTTCAAGGGCTAGAAATCGGCTCACCAGACCCAATGAGGGTGCGAACTCGACGTGCAAGAACCGCAGACGGAAGTTGGCCATGCACCGACTCTCGCACACAACCGAACGTCTCGACACTGGTGTGAATTGTCGCTGCCGGCCCGAGCTCTTGGCGGAGGATGTGCCCGTAGGCGGCGATCTGGAGTTCGTACCGCGGTTGCGTTGCGTCGAGTGACTCATTCAGCGCAATTTTGAGATCGGCTAACTGCCACTCGCCCCCACCCAGATTGATGAGGATGTCGGCCTCACCATGAACTTCAACCTCAACACCGCCAGCAGTCACGAGCCCGCTCAGGTCGTGATCGACGTAGACAGCCTCCGCCGCGTGGATCTGTGTCCACAAGTCGGACGCGAGGAAGTCTGGGATCACTGACGCGTGGAAGAAACTGACGAGGCCACCACGCTCAGTATCTGGCAACATCTCGATCGACTGCGGCGTCACCCGTTCCATTGCGTGCTGAAGCGCGCTTCGGACTGGCTTGCTCCATGTGTCGATCTCGGCGGCCGGCACGTCCATCTCGATAAGGGTGACCAATGCGTCGTGGAGACAGGTCCCGACTGCCTCTGGTCCAAGCGTCTCGAACGTGATCGGGAGATCGTCGGAAACGTCCTCAGTGTCGGTGTGAATCGGCTCGTCGAGGAGGTGGGAACCCACCGTGGCGTCGACGTCGTCAGTCAACGGGTAGGCCGAACTTGGCTCGAGAAAGCGTGGGACCCACGGCTTGAGGTGGCCGCGTCGGGGCGGAACCACACTCGTCAGCGATCGCGGCGTGTCGGGCGTCGCACGTGTCGCACCGCCGTCGACATCATTCACGCCGATCGTGAGATCGCCGGTACTGGATGGTTCGTCGATCGCATACGTGGCTGTCCGTCCGGGCGAAAACCCGAGTGTCTCATCCAGCGTATCGAGCCAGCGGTCACGCGGCTGGGCCGTGCCGGGCAGCCTCTTTGGCAGCGGGATGACGAGATGGTCACGCGCCCGAGAGAGCGCCACATACAGGAGTCGCCACGCTTCCCCCCGCATGTTGGCCGCCACGGACTGGAGATGGTCGGGCCCAAGCAGGTGCGGGGCCCCACCGTCAGCGTCGTCGAGCCAGTGTTCGGTCGCCCACCGCAACCCAACATCGCGTGATGCGACACCCTGTCTCTCTCGCCCGCCACCGCTTGGCGTGTAGAGCCCCCCATCGAATGGTGGCAGGTCGATATCGGATGCCGTCTCGACGTTCGCCGGCGGGGCCAACGCCGCAACGTCACCTTGCGTAATGAACCGCTGGGAGAACGGGCCAGTGTCCCAGAGCTTGAACCCCGGCGTCGCAAGCACAATCACGTCATCCTGATCGCCTTTTAGCCGGTGGACCGTACTGAAGACGACGTCGGCATTATCGGTCACGCTCGGAATATCTGGCCCCTTACGCGGCGCTGCCCGAAACGGCGCAAGCAGGTCACCGAGAGCGGCCGGTGCAAACTGCGTGTCAGCTTCCCAGTCGGCGATGGCGCTTGTGAGCGCGTCGAGCGCGGCTACCCGTTGTGCTGCCGGCAGCTCTGTGAACTGGTCGCCCGGGTCGGCTCGGAGCGCGAGCTGCTCGATGATATCTTCCAGATATGTCGACGCTGGAACGCGGTGAAACCGTCCCAGCTGATCGCGAAGATCGCGCAGGCCACAGAGGACGTCCCGGGTGTCGGCGTCGAGGTCGTCGGCCGCACAGATGGCGTCGAGGTCGTAGCCAGCCCGCTCGAAGCAGTCGTGAGACGGCGCAAAGTCGAACGGCGAGTCCGTCAACAACGCTCGTGTCTGGGCGGGATCGGTTGGCGCAGTGAGCCAGTCACAGACAGCGAGCACCGCCTTGACCACGGGACACGCAAAGAGCCTCGAACTCGCGTTTTGCACGGTCAAGCCCGCGGCCTCGAACGCGTCTTTGTACGCGTCTACTCGCGTTCGCTTCCTGAAGGCGACGGTTATCGACTGTGGCGATCCATCCTCGTCAGTCAACGTGCCATCAGCGAGGCCCTGTGCGATGTACGTCGCAAGGATATTTGCCTCGCCAACACGCCCGTCGGGGTTGGCCCATTGTGCTGTGTCGGGGGCTGCCCCACCAGTGAACGCGGCGATGTGGATGCTCGGATCGGCGGTTGGATCCCGAGATGCGTCGAGGCCGGGGTAGGCCGTCTCGAAGTCGCTGAGTCCGCCCCGCGCCGGGTCCTCAAAGACGGGCCGCATGATGGTGTTGATGCCGGCGGCGATGTCTGGGGTTCCACGATAGGTCGTTGCGGCCGTCACCGTCGCATGGGTGTCCCAGTCGATCCCGAGATACTGACCCTTCTGGCAGGCGCTCGTGAACAGCGACGGGTCGGCGTGTCGCCAGCCGTAGATGCTTTGGTGTGTATCGCCGCACGCAAGCACGCGCATCGACGGGGTCACGAGGTGGGACAGCGCCGCATGTTGGATGGTGGAGACATCTTGTGCTTCGTCGATGATCACGCTATCGAGCCGCGCGTGGTATCGCTGGCGAAGCGCTGTGTGCTGGTCAGTCGTCGGTCCGTCACCATCGACTGGCCAGTCCCCATCGAACACGCTCGTGACGGCAAAGGCGACATCGGTGTGCGAGACCACGTTGTACTCGCGAATGAGGGCCCGGTACTGCGCGCGGTACGCTGCAAGCACCTCACCAAACGCCGTCAGCGTCCCCTCCCACGCGTCGTAGAGTCGCTGGTCAGCAGCCACGAGGTCGTCCCACTCAGCTGCTGAGAGTTGCGCTTCGGTGTCGGCTGCGGCGGCGGGGCCGGCGACGGCTGCGATCGTCGCCACGATATCGTCACGGCTGGTGGTCCGTCCCTCGGGATATACCGCGTCCCGTGTGATACGGAGTTTGCGTTCGAACGCTGCCGTCGAGAGCCGCTGATCGCGACAGTACTGAACGGCGTCAGCAAGCATCTCCTTGGGAGTAGTTGACCAGCCGTCATCCGGATATGCTGCTTCCAACTCGGCGATTGCGTCTTCGTGGGCGGGATCGCTCGCGACGGCGTCGTAACACTCCCTGTGCACTGTCGACAGCAACGCCTCATTCCCAACTGTTGGCGTCTCCTCGAAGCCGATATCGGTGGCCAGCTCGCCGAAGGCGTCACGCAACACGCTGTCGACAGTCCCGATAAACGGCGCGTGTCGGACCCGCGTCACGAGATACTCGATGTCCGTTTCGGTCAGTGTCGCCGCCTCGGAGATCAACTCGTGGGTGACGATCTCTCGAATGTGCTCACAGACACCGGGTCCGATCGCGGCCGCCTCGTCGGTGGTAAACGACATGACGGCCACGCTCTGGGCGGGTGTCCGATCGCCGCTGGCATACCGTCGAATGATGGTTTCCGCCGCGACTCGCTGCACGGTCATCGATTTGCCAGCGCCGGCGACACAGTTCATCGCGAACAGCCCCGACTCGGCGTCGACGAAGCGGTCCCTGATCGTTGCCTGTGCGTTCCGGAGCGTGCGTGGATCGTCGTTACTCATGAGGGGGTTCGCTGGGTGTTGGGTCAGACTCCCCACTCGCAGGGAGGAGCGCGGCAATCGCTGGGGGAAGCTGTGGTGTCGTGCTCACCAGTTGGGTGCGGGCCTGCCCGGAGACGGTTTCCATCTCGAGTGACGCAAGAAACGGCGAGGGGTGGACGTCGTCGCCGTCGTCGGTCTGTGTGTACCGTGTCACGATCACCCCACGCTCGGCGGCACGCATCGCGTCGGCGAAGTGATCGCAATCGCGGCCCTCGCCCCACGCGGTGCGCGGCGCAACGATGTCCGCCCCGCCGGCCCCAGAGAGCACGGCCTCTTGTAGCTCGGCGGGAACGACGCTGTCAGTCTGGGCCGGCCACTCAGCAGCTGTCACGCCGACCGCGATAACGAATGGGACAGACAGCGCCCACACGTCGTTGGCCTCCATGATGTCGATGGCGCGGGCGTTTGAGTGTTCACGTCGGCCCGGGCGTTGTGTCGCCAGCAGCTCACACAGCTCCCGGACCGCGTCCCACGATCGCGAGACGGTCCCGTCAGCAAGCCACTCGTCGTATTTGTGTGTGACTTGCTCAACGAGCCGTGTGACCCTGACCGTTGCTCGCGCGGCCGTCTCTGTCTCCATGAGCGCCGGTGCGTCCGCTTGCTGGCGGGCGGGCACGCTTGTCTCCCGGTACGCGTCGATCGACGGCCCCAGAACGGCTCCAACTGTCTTGGGCGTGGGTTCGGGCTCACAATGCGCCTGTAGCCAGTCACAGTAGGTTGTGAGTCGCTCGTCGGTGGTGTGTGTCGGTATCGTCGCGGCCCACTCGGAGATCGATCGACGTCCGGGGGGAAGGGCCTCAAGATGCGTGTGGATCGTCGACTGGTCAAGCGGCCACCCGGCTGCGTCTGTGGGCGGTGCCCACCGCTGTTTCAGCGGGGCGAACAGGGTTGTGGCAGCGACGTCGCCGCAGGCAAAGAGCGTACAGAGTGCCGCAATCAGCGCGTATGGTTCCGTGCGGGTCACGCGTAACTGCGTCCAGAACACCGGCGTCACCCCGTGCTGGATCGCCGCCCGGGTCAGTGGCTGTTCGTAGGAGTCAAGATCGCGAGCCACGACGACGATATCGCGGATGTCCACCCCACGATCGCGCACCTCGCTGATCGTCGCCATCACGGCACGCGCTTCCTCGCGACGGGTCGGTGCGGGCAGGTCGACAACGGGACATGACGGTGCGGGCAGCTCACCAGCGAGTGCCGTGCGGTGCGCGTGGGTCACAGATTCACCTCTCGGCCGGGACGCTCGATGGATAGGAGGTCTGGCAGGCGGGTTGTGAGGTATTCAGCGGTTCCGGGCCGGAGGTACAGTTCGATATCTGCCGTCGTTGCTGTACAGAGGCCATGCAGGAAGTCAACTTCTGGTGCCGGGATGCTGCTCACGCCGACGAGAGAGACCCGCTCGATATCGGGATAGCGATCGGTCCACACCTCGTCGTCGCCGTCGAGGCGGCGCGTCGCTCGACGGAGGAGTGCCGTCTTCGAGACCGCTTTGGCCGTGTCGCGCAGCCACGTCTCGACGGCGAGGCCACCATCAACCAGTGTGGTCGCCTCGTCCGCGATCGGGGATGCAAATTCGTCGGTGACGTCGCGTAGCGCCGCAATCCGGTCAGGGTGGAAGTTCGTCATCGATTCGAGTTCCACGCGGATCTGTTCGAGTTGTTGGGGGCCGGTGTCGTGCTGTGTGGAGAGCAGTGGGTGGAGTCCCGGAGGCTGATCCGCCGGCTCCGACGGGAGCGACCGCAAGAGTGCGAGCCGGTCGACGCGATCGAGGCTCGTCGGCGTCGAGTCTGTGGCAGCAAGCAGTTCCTCCGCGACCGTTTCTGGGTCGGCGAATTCAAACGCGTTCTGTGGCTGTGCACGCTCGCGCAGTCGCCGTTGCAGGTTCCGTCGGTGGAGTTCCGTCGGTGCCAACACAAGTTCTGTCGGCGTCGCTGTGCGGTCAGCACGCTCGAGGAGCCGTTCCTCCTCGCCACTGTAGATCGAGATCTGCGAGGCAACGTCTTGTGCAGTCGTGTGGAGGTGGGGTGTCGACATCAGCGAGATCGGAACTTTGGGTACGACAGGGTGGATGTAAGTCTCTCGCCCCGGAGCGAAAGTGGACGAGCGATCTGACGGGCCATTCGACCAGTGTCGGGCGAGTTGAGGGGTCTCACGACAGAGGGACCATCTGGAAAGCGTCGGTGAAGCGTGGGCCCCGCAGTAGCCCACTCGCTGTCTCGTCGATGACGTCGGCCTCATCGAGTTCGGCGATCGTCGCGAGAATCGTCTCAGTGCACGTGGCGTCCGTCTCTACGGCGGCGGGAGTGCCGTGATCGAACGCGGTGACGAACTGTGCCACCTGCTCGTGGCTCACGGGTTCTTCGAGCGTAGTGAGAAGCGTGAGAATCCACCATGCGTCTTCCCGGGCAACAAGCGTGAACAGTTCCAGTTCGTATCCTGTGGAAGGTAGGTCAGTCATGGCTGGTCGCCCATTACCACTCTCACAAACAGTCCACTGCACGTTCGCCACAGGTTCCCGACCGATGGTTCGCCAGTCACCGTCACGTTGGTGTTGCTCAACCCGCCACCACCCCGGCCCATCAGTCCGGTATTCGTAGCGTATTCGACGTGTTCCCTGATCTTCCAGAGAGTACTCGATACAAACCAGCGGGGCCGAGCGGATGTCCGAGAGAGACCAATTTGAACTTTCCACATTTAATCTCGACTCGAACTAGTATATAAAAGGGAATGCCAGAACAGGTATTATTACGGCTATAAAATGCTACAATATACAAATAATATCAAAACTAACATATGGATAAAACCATTTCTAATCTAAATTGGCTGTTTCAGACCTTGTAAATAGATAATACACCATATAGCAAAACATAATATTAGTGACTAGGAATATTAATGCACCGTGGATTAACCAACATGCGAATGATATCCACTCCTGCGTTGGTTAAAACAGAGCGCTCCTGTGTGGATTCGTGGGACTAAACCAATCCAGCCCTGACAAAGTCCTCAATTGATAATCTGTTCTTGAGGCCATGCTGAATATGGAGTACGCTCTTCTGTAGAAGATTGTTGATACAGTCGTCACTAGCTGAGCGAGAACACTGATCGACTTTCTAAGCACCTCCACCGTGGACTCCTAATTCAATTCACGCAACCGCAAATCGCAAGACTGCAGTCCATCAACAATGTGCTACGCAAGAGCCTAGACGGTGAGAGGCTCCTGCTGGCGGTCAGCCAGCAGGAGCCGGATCGTCGATTCGTCTGCGGATTTCGCTGGCACAACGTACCGCTGCTCGGTGCCACGATCCACGAGAACGAACACAGGCGGTTTGTCTTGATCATACGTTCCGCGTCCGCGTCGAGAGAGGCCGCGAGAGCGCGACCAGCGGTCGCGCTCGCGGCCTTTCAATCCGGCAGAGACGTAGAACTCGTCAATTTCGACTGGTCCAACGAGGTCGAGTGACG
>NZ_JAODIX010000017.1:0-751 GCF_026586675.1 Halorubrum yunnanense | reverse complement strand
CCCACGCCTGTGGATCGTCTTGTAGGTGACCTCAATTTCGCACTGTAACTGCCTGAGGCTCGTGTTAAACCGCAAAAACGCGTAGATCGAAAACAACCATTTGCGGAGTGCGATCTTCGAGTGAGCGAAGATCGTGCCGGTCTTATCGTTGAACGTGCGGTCGCAATCCTTACAGAGATACCGCTGAAACTGCCGATAGCTGCCGTTTCTGACCGTTCGGTCAGAACGGCAGCGGGGACAAGTCACACCGTCACGCCAGCGAACCTGTTGGAGCAGGTCCGCTGCGACCGATTCCGACCCAAACACATCCAGCGGAATCATTCGTGTCGGACACCGCTGACGCGGTGTCCTTGTCCTCTTCGACTCAACAGCGGCAGCTCAGCAGCATCAACAATCTCCTACAGAAGAGCGTTCAGCAAAGCGTTGAGAACATATCACCGGTTGAGGATACCAACAGAACCCACTAGTATCAATTCACATCGACTAAATCGTCGAACAGATGCGTGTCCGCGCTATCATTTCACGCCTACTGCCCGGTGACGAGAGTTTAAAAAGTGGCAAGTATTTTTTACACAACGAAAAAGCGAATTACGGACGTTTTATACCCGTCAACCGGTTATTCTTCGGTGGTGGCCATGACGATTCCGTTACCCCACTGAAACTCGATTTCTACTAATAGATTTGCCTTGTTTTGCCGCCTAGTGACGACGGTCTCGGACGCTCTTACTGTAATATTCCGCCAGATTAACCC
>NZ_JAODIX010000016.1 GCF_026586675.1 Halorubrum yunnanense | reverse complement strand
GCCATCACCAACATAGAACCACTGTGTGAGCCGCTATAACCGTGACTCAGCATCTATTCAACACAGCAGTATTTTGCTCTGTTGAATTCGATAGCAGTGACGGGATTTGTCAGCGCTTCTCGGTTCTTCGCGATCTCTGCCGAGACTTCACGTGACCTCCTCCCCGTGGTAAACGACGAGGCTTCCCACGGTACCGCACCGCTGGGTTGGGATATTTGCTGGTTGACGACTCGTCGGGATGACGAGCCGATGGCGTTCACGAGAACGCTGTTCTCGTGCAGCCCATCAGAAATCGAAGATTTCTGAGGACGGGGCCACACCGCCGTTACTCCTCTCCCCCGGCAGGGGGGACTCGGAGGTATCTTGACCGAGACACCACAGCGGTTCGAGAGGATGTCTCGAACGGTCTGATTCTCGGAGTCCCGATACTGTGCAGTTAGGTAGCGGTGAAACCGCCTCAGTGTCCGTTATATTACGACGTGCCGCTAGATAAATATCCGCATCAGCGTCAGAACGTGGTCTGTAGAGGACTTGTCCGATTCACTCCCGCCGTAAACGGCGGGATTCGCTCCTCGAAGAAAGATAGATTTGCTCGTCTCAGTTCGTGGGGTCGACGAACGATCGCGGAGGATCGACTCTACTTATTGGCCGCCCGCAGTATATCCACGCTGTATTTCTGCCAAAGTGTCTCAACTGCTTCCGTCGGTATCTTACTACCACAATTGATTCTTACCAGTGAATAGCTGTACCCTATATCTATAGGACTCAATTTACGGTAACCGATATGAAACGATCCTCCGAGCGAAAATATAATACTGTAGAACATCGAATTTGTAACTATGAGCGATGAAGACGCGTACACAAAACACACACCTGCGGGACTTCTCGAGTTGTCTTCGGAACTGAACCAGACGGGTTCGGTCGAGGACGCCTCCATTGTTGCCGTCCGAATGTTGGAACTCAATTTTGATGCGCCTCTTTCGGCGATCTGGGAATCCGATGAGGAAGCAAACGAACTCCACCCAATCGTCGAATCAACTGAGGCACAAGAGGTGATTGGCGATGCACCTATCCTTCCACTTGATTCTCTTGCGGGCCGTGTGTACAGACAGAATCGTCCAGAAGCGTTCGACGATGTCCATAGCGCCGATGGCACATATAATTCAGACACCCCGATCCGGAGCGAAATTCTTGTGCCAATCTCAGATCTTGGCGTCTTGAGCGTCGGAGCTACTGAGGTGGATGCGTTTACGGAGAATGACTCAGAAGTAGCGAAACTGGTCGCTTCAAATCTTGAAGCGGCAATCTCACGAATCCGACGACAGGAGCAGTTACAGGCGGAACGTGATTGGACGCACACGTTGTTTGAAGACTCAAACGATGCCATTTTCATTAGTGATTCGGAGGCGAATTTCGTCCGAGTGAATCAGGCTGCTTGCGAGTTGACCGGGTACACGCGAGAAGAACTTCTCTCGATGCGCATCCCCGATCTTCACGAAGAGATCGACTTACATGCGTATCAGGAATACCATGATCGGATTTTAGCCGGCGAACCAGCAACCACTGAAGCGAAACTGCTCCGGAGTGACGAGAGTAAAATCGATGTGGAGTTCTCGAGCAGTCGTATCGAGCGCAATGGGACGGGCTATATGCATACTGTCGCGAGAGACGTGACCGAAGACCGGGAACGTCGGCGTCGCCTAGAGTCATTTAAGTCCGCTATTGAGAGTGCGAGTGATGGGATCGCTATCCTGGAAGACGAGGAGTACACGTACGTTGACCGGACTCATACCGAGATGTACGGGTTCGATGACAAAAACGAGTTACTCGGGCGGACGTGGCGTGAGTTGTATACCGATTCCGTTGAGGTAGAACGCATCGAGAGTGAGGCGATGTCAGCCCTCCGGTCTGATGGTGCGTGGAGAGGTACCGTAACCGCCTCTCCCGACGGTACAGAAGAGTTCCCGACCGAGTTATCTCTGACACGGTTGGAGGACGGTCGGATTGTCTGTGTTGTCCGTGACGTGTCTGAAAAGCATCAACGCCAAGAGGAACTCCAAAAAAACGAGCGGCGTTTCGAGTCCGTGTTCGAAGACCCCGAGATGCTGGTGGGGTTATTAGAAACTGATGGTGAGACGATTGAGGTCAATGAAACAGCGCTAAACTACGTTTCGAACGACAAATCCGATATCTTGGGGGCACCGTTCTGGGAAGGAGACTGGTGGTCGCATTCCTCGGATCTACAAGCAGAGCTACAAGGCTGGATCGAACGAGCGGCTGCCGGCGAGTATGTTAGCTTCCAGGCTGAACATCCGGATCAGGACGGTGACCTTCGGTTCATTACGGGGACGATCCGTCCCGTGATGGGAGAGACAGGGGTCGAATCGCTCGTTATCTCCAGTCGTGATATCACTCCCCGTGAGCAACGGCGTCGCGAGCTAGAGACGTTCCAGCAGGCCGTCGAAGACGCGAAAGACGGATTCGCCATTCTCGAAGACGGCGAATACATCTACGCTGACGAGGCACACGTCGAGATGTATGGGTTCGATGAGACGGACGAATTCCTCGGGAACTCTTGGCGGATGCTGTATAACGAAGCGGAAGTGGAGCGTCTTGAGTCGGAAGCCTTCCCGGTTCTTGAGTCGGAGGGGCACTGGCGGGGCGACGTAACCGGATCCCGGCCGGACGGGACGACGTTCCCGGCTAAGCTCTCCCTGACCATCGTCGATGATGGCACCCTCGTCTGTACTGTACGCGATGAAACTGCAAAACAGGAACGGCAACGTGAACTCGAACTCAAGGAGCAAGCGATCGATTCCTCGAACGTCGGAGTCATGATTACCGACCCACAGCAGGAGGACAATCCGGTCGAGTACGTCAATAAAGGGTTCACTGACATTACCGGCTATGAGGAGGACGACGCCTTAGGTCGTAATCCACGTTTCCTCCAAGGGCCCGAGACGGACCCGGAGGAACTGTCGAAGCTTCGAGCGGCGATTGCAGCCGGTGAGCCGGTGACAGTAGAACTGAAAAACTACCGAAAAGACGGGAGTGAACACTGGAATCGGTTGTCTGTCACGCCAGTCACTGATGTGGATGGGGCGCTTTCGAAGTTTATTGGTATACAGCAGGAAGTTACAGATCGAAGAGAACGGACTCGAATCCTCGCGGAGCAGAATCAGAAACTCGAGTTGATTCTTTCTGGAACGGACACCGGTATCGCAGAGTGGAATCTCGGGACGGGCACGATGTCATTCAACGAAACGCTCATCGATCTATTTGGCCACGATCCGGACAATAAAGACGAGTTCTTGCAGATTGTCGCGCCAAAAGATCGGGACCGTGTTCGTAATTTACTGGACCAACTTGGTGACACAGGTAGCTTATCTGTGGATTTCAGGGTGATTGATACAGACGGACAAACACGATGGGTGCACACAGATGCTATTCTGAGACACGATGACGGACGTGAAGAGAAGATTATTGCGATTGCAACAGACATAACAGAGCAAAAACAACGGGTTCGGCAGATTCAACAGGAACGGGAGCGGTTTGATATTCTCTCAGAAAGTCTCGAAGAATACGCCTTCGTACTTCTCGATGACGATGGACAGATCGACGGCTGGAACGACGGAGCAGCCGACATTTTTGGATATGACGAGGGAGCTGCGATCGGTATGCCAGTAGCGGAGTTACACCCTGAACAGGAGCAAAAGCATGGGATTGCTGATCGGCTACTAACACAGGCATCTCTCGCAGGAGAAAGTACTCACGAAGGGCAACGCGTCCGTCAGGATGGATCGTCGTTTCCCGCTGAAGTCTCATACGTCTCGCTTCAAACTGAAGAAGAAGTCTTTCTGGGGTACGGAATGGTCGTCAGAGATCTCACTAACCGGCGTCAACAGCGGCGGAGGACGGAGCGGTTCGTTGAGGAATCAGTCGACGTTGTGTCCGTCTTGGATCGTGACGGGTGTTTCACCTATCTCAGTGGCTCTACTGAACGAGTTCTCGGATATGATCCAACTCAGCTAGAACAAGAGAGCATCTTTGATTATATCCATCCTGAGGACCGGGACCGTGTGATGGAGGACTTTTTCACTGCCGTTGAGGACTCAGACTCAAGCGTTCAGCTAGAGTTCCAAGTGAAAACTGGAGCCAACGAGTGGATCACGGTAGAGGCACGTGGACGGAATCTATTCCACGATCAAGCAATTGGTGGGTTCTTATTCTACCTTCGTGATGTCACCGAGATTAAAAGTCAGACAAAAAAGTTCGAGTCCGTATTCAATCAAACATTCCAATTAACGGGACTACTGAACCAGAGCGGTGACATTCTCGAATTAAACGAACCCGTCACGGAGTTCGGCGGGATACAGGTAGACGAAAGCAGAGGGACGCCACTCTGGAAGAGCGGAATATTTTCGCATTCGTCCGAAGTACAAGATAAAATCAGACAGGCAATTAGTCAAGCAACTTCGGGTTCGTTCGTTCGGTTCAACGTGGAAGCAGAAGGTGTTGATGGGCTCGCTACCTTCGACTTCTCGATTAAACCGATTTCGAACAAACACGGAGAACTCAGCTTCCTCGTATTCGAGGCACGGGATATCACGGCTCAAGAACAGCGTCGACAGCACGTCCAAGTCTTACACCGGATTATGCGGCACAATATCCGAAATGATCTGACGAAGCTTAGAGGGTACGTCGAGCTACTCGAATCGAGCAGAGATACGGACAGCCGTGAACAGCAGGCAGCGACGATCCGAGAAATCCTTGACAAGTGGGAAAGAATGGCCAGTAAGACTAAACAGCTGCAAAAGATTCTCACAAGCGAGAGTGGCCTGTCTACCTACCGACCAATTGAACAAATGATTGCGGATATTCGAACACAAAAAGAAGAAGAATACGCTACTGCAAGTGTCACTGTCGCAACTGAACACGATACCGAATCGCAAGTACCGAATGGTCTCGACAAAGCCATCTCTGAGCTCGTCGATAATGCCATCACGGCGAATACAACCGGCCAGCCATCCGTACAGATCAGTGTCTCGAAACCTGATAAACGGTGGGTAGAGATCTGCGTTTCCGATACTGGGCCTGGGCTCCCAGAGATGGAGACAAGTCTGCTTGAAACCGGCGAAGAAACGCCGCTCAGTCACGGTCAGGGACTTGGACTGTGGATGGTGCGGGCGCTGGTGACTCGTGTCGGTGGGTCGATTTTGGTCGAAACATCAGAAGATGGGAGCGATATTACGCTGGAAATCCCAACCCAACCGGCCCGAGAAGACTCAGAAAAACCGGGTATCGTGTCTTAGACCGTGACTCAAAACGGAAACACAAAAGTCCTGGTCGTTGAGGATGATCAGAGCTTAGCGGAGCTATATGCAGAGTGGCTCGCAGACCGCTATGTTGTCGAAACTGCGTACTCTGGCGAAGAAGCCTTGGAAGCGTTCGATTCGACCGTCGATATCGTCCTTTTGGATCGGATGATGCCCGGGTTATCCGGTGGAGAGGTTCTTACCCGACTCAGACAATATGAGTCGAACTGTCAGGTGGCTATTGTCTCTGCGGTGACACCGGACTTCGATATTGTCAAAATGGGGTTCGATGCGTATCTCGAAAAACCCGTTGAAGCCGCCGAGCTTGAAGACGTTATCTCACAGATGCTCACTCGTGGGGAGTATAACGAGGACCTGCAAGAACTGTTCTCGCTGATAGAACGCCAATCGACTTTGGAAGCCGTTATGGACGCAGATACCCTCGAAACGAGCCCGAAATATCAGTCACTCACGGACCAAATCACAGAACTCGAAGACAAAGTCGAACGGTATCTCCAGAACCTGCCAGATCAAGATTTTCGAGTGGCTATTGAGCGCCTGCAACGAACAGCAGCAGAGCGCAGGGAACAACAGCAGTACCAGTCACTGACTGAAGACGTATTAGACACTTCACAGGAAGGAGTCGTTGTAGTTGATCGCGACGGCCAAGTAGTGTGGGCAAACGAAACTACGGAAGAATTACTCGGAGTTGACAGAGACGATATTCAAGGGTCTGACTACAGTCGAATTGCTTCTGAATCTTACCAAGAATATACCTCAGGGGAGCAAACACTGTCTGACCTCGTAACTCAGTCTCTGGAGAATATGAACTCCGAAGTTGAAGCTATCGTCCGTATCCCTGAAACGGCTTCAAAAGAGCAGCAGTGGTTGGAGTATTGGAGCGGGCCAATTCAAACTGGTCTTTATGCAGGCGGGCGGATTGAACACTACCACAATATTACAGAGAGGTACGCGTATGAACAACAGCTAGAGGACCTACATGCGGTTTCCCGCGATCTAATGACAGCGGACTCGGAGCGTAGCATCGGCGAGACCGTGGCAAATGCCGCAGTCGGTGAACTCGGATTCGAGTTTGCCGCGATATATACACGAGAAGAGAACACGGGACGCTTGGCCCCAATAGCCCACTCATCTATGGAGGCTGTTGCTGAAATCAAACTTCCCACCATCTCTGAAGGAGACACACCAGTCTGGACGACCTACGTGACTCGAACGGAACAGTTGGCTCCCGAAGACGTTGCAGATACTCGGTCACGCCAGTGGTTGACAGAGGAGTTCTCGTCGTGGCGACTCTACTCACTAGAATCAAAGGGGGTTCTGTTGGTGGGGATGACCACGACGCCAGAGATTCCCTCAAGAAAGAACAAATTGGCAAAGACGTTAGCAGCAAACGCAGCAAGCTCATTCGAACGGGCAGCACAAGAAACGGCCCTTCGGGAACGAGATCAGCGTTTAAACGAGCAAAACGACCGGTTGACACGACTGGATCAAATCAACACACTGATCCGATCGATAAGTGCTACGATTATCAGTGCAAATACACGGGAAGAGCTGGAGCAGGAGGTCTGTAATGCTCTATCTCACCTGGATCTGGTTAGTGGGGCGTGGACCGGAAAAAAAGATAGTAACACGAGCACGATTGAGGTCAGAGCCAAGACAAAGTCGCTCACATATCAAAAAGTGGGGGCTGAAGACAATACAGCGGATGACAATACCCAACGGAGGAACGCTACATTGCCACCTGCTGAACGGGCATACCGGACTGAAGATTCGGTCGTGGAGGGCGACTTAATGACCGCTCGCTCCGAAACGGAGTGGGAACAAGACGCACTGAAAAATGGAGTCAGTTCGATCGTGACTGTGCCGCTACAGAGCGAGTCTTCTATCCTCGGCGTATTAGAAGTCCATTCTAAACTTCCGAACGCCTTCGCTGAAGAAGAGGTGACAGCCCTCACAGAACTCGGTCAGATAATAGGTCACGGGATATCAGCACTCCGCCAGAGGGTGGCGCTTCTATCAGGTGGTGGTACAATCCTTAAGGTTCAGTTTAAGGACGATACTGGTCTTGCAACTCTTGTTTCGGATGAGAACACAGATCTCGAAGTTTTGAGTGTAGTAACTGATAGTCCACATAATCTCCTGTTCGCACGGTTAACTGGAGAAAACGTGACTCCCGAGCCGTTCGAAGCTGCCGGTTTTGATCCAGAGACAGTCATTTTGAGCGACTCTCGGAACGGCACCCACTGTAAAATTCCGATACGGAACAGCAGCTTTTGCGAGAAACTGACCAACCAAGGGGTTGCAATAAATCAGATCACCAAAGCTTCGGAGTCCAACGAGATCGTTGTGTCAGTAACTGTGCCGTTCACGGTCGATGTTAGGATGTATCTGAGTTCACTTCGAGAAGACTACAGCGATCTCACCCTGTTATCCAAACTGGATAGTGAGCGGGGAGAAACCAATACGTCCCTCTCAGCGCGTCTTGATGGGGCTCTTACCGCCCGGCAAGAAGAAGTCTTGCAGACAGCGCTCTACGCAGGATACTTTAATTGGCCGCGGGATGCAGATTCGACGTCGATTGCCAAAACCCTCGATATCGCACAGTCAACGTTCAACCAACATCTTCGAGCGGCTGAGTCTAATCTGCTTACGACTCTCTATCAGGATACAACGGAACCGTGACTTGCCTCAGGATCGCGTTCTGAGGTACTCAGACTATTCTGCTCGTGGACGTTCGGAGAACTTGCTGGAAGTAGCGAGCCTTTCCATATAGGCATTAAATTTGGTAACCCGATATTAGTGGGTAGAAGACGTATCATTATAGAATACATCCAGAGTGTATGGCTAAAAGTTCTCGCCACTGGGAGTCTGCACCTACAGGATGGAGTACGGATTCACAAATTGTACGCGAATTTGACAGACCCGTTCGCGTTTCGAAGGCGGTTACTGAGACACTCATAGAAGCCGTCGAAGACTGGCCAGAACTCAGTAGATCCCCTCCAGTGTTCGAATTCGTAGATGCAGACAAGTTAGATGGCTTGTTCAAAACTCGTGCAGTCGACGAGGCCAGCCATATGCCCTCCGTGGAGTTTCTCTTTCAAGATGCACTTGTGACGGTCATGTACGCATCAACGGTACGTGTGATCGTCGAACGGGAGGTGTGAGTGAAAACGGATGAGCCATTCCAGTACCGTTCTAATCGTTGAAGACGAAGCGAATCTCGCCGACTTGTTTGGCATATGGCTCCGGGAGCAGTTTGAGGTTCATGTGGCCTATTCTGGAGAAGGTGCGTTGGAAATCCTCGCTGAGGAGTCTATCGATATCGTCCTTTTAAATCGTCGCATGCCGGGACTCTCTGGCAAAGACGTGCTGCAGTCCATTCGTGAAAGAAGCGATACCCAGCAGGTGATTATGTTGACAGCTGTTCAGCCAACCGAGGAACTAGCGGCCATCGATGTGGATGACTACCTTCTCAAGCCGATTAACCGGACAAGGCTTCTCCAAGCTGTGGAAGCTTCGGAGTTGGTTTTAACATACGAAGTTTCAGTGACAGAACTACTCTCGCTTACCGCAAGCAAAGCCACGTTAGCTGACTATAGGCGCTAAGCCCCCGTCCTCAAGGAGTGAACGAAGTGAGCGAGTAGGGCGGGGATACAGCGCCGTCATCGTTTTAGTTTCACTACACGGTATAGCCTTACTACCCCTGCGGTCGATATCGGTAGTACGATGCTCACCACGCTTCCGGTGGTGTTCAAGCGCGAGAAGAAGCGCGCACCCTCGGTTGTGGCTGAGTGTCCATCCGGTAGGAGTGGGACACTCCGAACCACCCGTGAAGGGAAGTCGCCTGCGGAGTCTGGAATCCCTGTGCCCACGTCGGGTATAAATTCCGACGCAGAAACAGGAAGCCCTGTCCTCAACAAGCGAGGGGCGAGTAGCCCCGAGCGCGGTAGGTCAGGGTAGTTCACAAGCGAATCTCGACAGAACAGAACTGGAAGACAATAGCCGATACGGCGATCTCCTCCAGAGAATACGAGATTTAGAGAAGCAATCTGACACGACACTTCAGCGTATTGAGTCAGATTACCAGATCGACATGCTGGTCAGAGACCAGCGTATTAGCGCTCAACCTGAGGAGCAGTTTTGATGTGGAACTTGGAGCCGTGACACCTACTGATTATGCTACCAACGACAGTACCGAAGCGCTCGCAGAAAATAAACATCTACTACTCACTGGATTAGTCTTCGTACGAGCCATAGATGCGAGCCTTACGTACTATAGGCGTTCCCGAACGGCCACGAGTGCTCGCCGGGCGATCGACGCCTCGCTACGCGGCCGTCGCGTCGTCGTCCGCCCCGTCGTCCTCGTCGGAGCGGAGGGCGGCGAGGAAGCCGCTTGAGTCGGCGCGCACCTCGGCGACCGTCGCGCCGGCGAACGCGCCCAGCGCGGCGCCGCTGCTTGCGGCCTGTCGGCTGATCAGCCCGCCGACCGCGGCGCCGGCGGCCGCGCCGACCGCGGCGAGCGCCGCCCGAGAGAGTGCGCGTCGAATGCGTGATCCCATACCGAACACGTCTCCGTCTGATTACAAAAACCCCACAAGTTTCCGTCCGTTTACAAAAACCGCACCGGCGGTCGCCCCTCTCGGTCACTGCAGCCGCTTCGTCGTCTCCATGAGGGGGTGACGCGCGTAGTCGACGATCTCGATGTCGGTGATGTCGCGGAGCCCCTCCTTCTCGGCGGTCTTGGCCATCCCGAGGTCGACCGTGCGCCCCGGGACGATCACGTACGCGTCCATCGTCTCGATGCCGGCCTCGTGGGCGGCCATCACCCGGTGGTGGCCGTCGGCGAGGTGGAGTGTCCCCCCGTTGTCGATGACGACGAGGGGCTCCGCGAGACCGCGCTCCAGCTCGTACTGGCGGCCCTCCAGCTCGTCGGCGTACACCCGCGCCTGCGTCGGGATGAGGTCCGTGAGTTGGATCTCCCTGCGCTCCTCGGTGAGTTCGACCCCGTGGATCTGCTCGAGCGTCCGCATCAGCTTCCCGACCTTGCTCGGCGTGGCCCGCTCGATCTGCGAGCGGACCACGTCCGTGTTCGAGATGATCCCCACGAGGTTGTCGGCGTCGTCGACGACTGGGAGCCGCTGGATCCCCGACCTGAGGATGACCCGAGCGGCGTCGGTCACCTTCATATCCGGGTGCGCGACGATGAGGTCGTCGGACATCACGGTGAAGGCGGGCGACTCCTCGTCGGCGAGGAGCAGGTCGGCGGCCGAGACGAACCCCTCGACGGTCCGGCCCTGTGTGACGGGGAACCCGTTGTGGCCGTCGCTCTCGGCCATGCGTCGCGCGACTTCGGCGACGGTCTCGTCGGGGCTCACGGTCTCGACGTCGCGGGTCATGTACTCGCCGACGGTCGGTTTCCCGCTCATCGTCAGCCGTTGGGTCCCGCGGATTAAAAAGGGGCGGGAGACGGCGGTCTTATTGCGGGCTCGGGCTGGAGGGACCGGAGACGCTCCCCTCCTTCAGGGCCGAGCCGGTGATCGACTTGAGCCGGGAGACAAGCGAGTCCTTCTCGGCCTCGCCCTCCAGCGCGATGTCGAGCACCTCGCTGATGTGCGAGACCGGGATGATCTCGATCATCTCCTCGTACTCGTCTTCGATCATCACGTCCTGCTCGTTCGCCTGCGGGATGATGACCCGGGTGCAGCCGGCTTTCGCGGCCGCCTCGATCTTGTGGGTCACGCCGCCGACCGGGAGCACGTCGCCCCGCACCGACAGCGAGCCGGTCATCGCGAGGCTCTGGTCGACGCCGACGTCCTCTAACGCGGAGATGACGGCGGTCGCGACCGTGATGGACGCGGAGTCGCCGTCGACGCCCTGCTGGCCCGCCTGCACGAACTGGATGTGAATGTCCATCTCCGAGATGTTTTCGTCGGAGAACTTCTTGATGATCGCGGAGACGTTCGACACCGACTCCTGGGCCATCTCCTTGAGCTGGCCGGTAGCGATGACCTCACCGGGCCCCTGCGAGGGCGCGACCTCGGCCATCACCGGGAGCATGATCCCGGAGTCCTCGCCCATCACGGCGAGCCCGTTGACGCGGCCGACGACGTAGCCGTCGGAGACCTGCAGCTCGTAGTCCTTCCGGCGCTCGATGAAGTCGTCCGCGAGCTGCTGTTCGATGGAGCGCGAGCGCCCCTTCGCCTGCAGCACGTGGTCGCGGGTGGTCATCTCGGCGTCCTCGCCGCGGGCGATGTCGCCGGCGACGCGAACCATCCCGCCGAGGTTCCGCATCTTCAGCGTGAGGTGACCCTTCCGGCCGGAACGGCGCTTGGCCTCGAGGATGATCTCCTCGACGGCCTCCGCCGAGAACTCCGGCAGGCGGCCGTCCTTCGCGACCTCCTGGGCGATGAAGCGGACGTACTTCCGGCGCATCTCCGGGGTATCCTCGATGGTGTCCTCCATGTACACCTCGTAGCCGTACCCCTTGATACGGCTCCGGAGCGCCGGGTGCATGTTCTCCATCGCGTCGAGGTTCCCGGCCGCGATCATGACGAAGTCGGTCGGGACGGGCTCGGTCTGGACCATCGCGCCCGAGGAGCGCTCGGACTGGCCCGTGATCGAGAACTCGCCCTCCTGGATCGCCGTCATGAGGTGCTGCTGGCTGCGGATGTCGAGCGTGTTGATCTCGTCGATGAACAGCACGCCCTTGTTCGCCTTGTGGATGGCGCCCGCCTCGACGCGGTCGTGGCTGGGCGTCTCCATCCCGCCGGACTGGAACGGGTCGTGCCGGACGTCACCGAGCAGCGCGCCGGCGTGCGCGCCGGTCGCGTCGCGGAACGGCGCGGTCTTCGTGTCGCCGTTGTTCACCAGCAGGTTCGGGATCATCGCGTCCGAGCCGCGGTTCAGGTAGCGGAAGACGAGGTAGACGACCCCCGCCGCGATGATGCCGACGAGGATCTGGCCGACGATGATGAGCGCGTAGCCCAACACGACGGCGATGATAATCCACATCAGCAGCGACCGCATCTGGTTGCGCTTGCGCGCCTCCTCGCGGTGCGCGTCGACGATCTGGTCGCCCTTCCCCGCCGGGACCGTCCGGACCTTCGGCTTGTTGCCGTCGTCGGGGTTGTGGTAGACCAGGACGTCTTGGAGCTCCTCTTTCGGGAGCAGCTCGGACATCGCCTTCGCGAGCATCGACTTCCCGGTCCCGGGCGAGCCGATCATCATCACGTGGCGGCGCTGCTTGGCCGCCTTGATGATCACGTCGCGGGCGTGCTCCTGCCCGATCACCTGGTCGACGAGGCGGTCGGGGATCTCGAGTTCGGCGGTGGTGTCGATGTTGAGCCCTCCGAGGAGGTCGTCCTCGTCGGGGTCTTCGTCGATGTCGGCACCCTCGACCTCGACGGTGCTGCCGAGGTCGTCGATGCCGCCGTCCTCGCTCTCTTCGGTGACACCCTCTGGGGTGACGCCGTCCTCGTCCCCGTGGCCGGCCCCGGTGTCCGGGTCCGGATCGTCGACGACGATCCCGTCGTCCCAGACCTCGTCCGGGTCGCCGTCGGCCGGCTCCTCGCCGTCCGCCGACTCCTCGGTGGGATCGGCCTCGTCGGGCACGCGGGCGCCGTCGCCGGGGGCGACGTCGTCGGGGGCGTCCTCGCCGTTCCCCGCCGGGTCCGAGCCCTCAGAGCCGGTGTCGTCCGGGCTCTCCGGGTCGTCGGTCGGCGGGTCGTTCGCGTCCTTTTCGTTGCTCATAGAATCGAGTTTCGCTACCGAAAACGAAGGGTCGGCTACTGATATACTTTCTCCCCGCAGGCGGATCGCCGGGAGACAGCGAAACGCCGGTAATAGCGGTCGTAAGCGCCGATATCGACGTTCGAACCATCCCGCGGAGTTTATAAATAGTAGCCGCCCAACGTGCATCCATGCGCGGGTTCTACATCGGGCGGTATCAGCCGTTTCACGACGGCCACCGGCACATGGTCGAGGAGATCGCGGCCGAGGTCGACGAACTCGTCTTGGGGATCGGCTCCGCCGGCGACTCCCACACCACCCGGAACCCGTTCACGGCCGGCGAGCGCGTGATGATGGTGACGAAGGCGGTCGAGGAGCTGGACGCCACCACCTACGTCGTCCCCATCGAGGACCTCGACCGGAACTCCGTGTGGGTGAGCCACGTCCAGAGCATGACCCCGCGGTTCGACGTGGCCTACTCGAACAACCCGCTCGTCGTCCGGCTGTTCGAGGAGGCCGGCGTCGAGGTGCGCCAGTCGCCGATGTTCCGCCGCGACGTGCTGGAGGGGACCGAGCTCCGCGAGCGGATGATCCGTGGCCGCGACTGGACCGACCTCGTCCCCGACGCCGTCGTCGACGTGATCCGGGAGGTCGACGGGGTCGAGCGCATCCGCCGGATCGCCGAGACGGACGCAAAGGGGGCCGAGCCGTCGGACGCGTAGGCGCTTCCGGTTAAACCGGCCTCGAACGCGCAGTCGCCGCCTTTTAAGAGTCAGCCGCACCGGGGATCGCTCATGATCACGCTGACGTCCGACTTCGGTTCGCCGTACCCGGCCGCGATGAAGGGCGCTATCCGTCGACAGACGGACGCCGAGATGATAGACGTCGCCCACGACCTCCCGCGCGGGGACCCGCGGGCGGCCGCCTTCTGGCTGCGCTTCGTCCTCCCGGAGTTTCCGCCCGCCGTCCACTGCGCCGTCGTCGACCCCGGCGTCGGCACCGACCGCGACGCGCTCGTCGTCCGCGCCGGCGCCCACGTCCTCGTCGCGCCCGACAACGGGCTCGCGATGCCGCCCGCGAGGGCGCTCGCAGAAGGGGAGGGAGAGACGGAAGAGAGTATCGAAGCCTTCGCCGTCGACGTCGACGAGCCCGCGAGCCGGACGTTCCACGGCCGCGACGTGTTCGCGCCGGTGGCGGCGCGGATCCGCGCGGCGCTCGACGACGGCCCGGCGGCCGCGGGCCCGGAGGGGGTCGCGGCCGCGCTCGCAGCGATGGACGACCTCTCGCCCGCGACCGATCCCGTCGACATCGCGTTCCCCGAGCCGACCGTCGAGCGCGACGCCGACGGCGACCCCGTCGCCGTCGACGGCGAGGTGCTCGTGATCGACCGGTTCGGTAACGTCGTCACGAACGTTCCGGGCGAGCTGGTCCGCGGCAGCGACTGGATCCGTGTCAACGAGGAGCTGACGCCCGTCGCGGAGACGTTCGGGGCGGTCGACGCCGGCGACCGGCTCGTCACCGTCGGGAGCCACGGCTACGTGGAGTGCGATGTCAACGACGGCCGGGGCGACGGCGCGTTCGACCTACGGCCGGGCGACGAGGTGCGGCTGGTCGGCGACAACGTGAGTATGTGAACTCGCGGAGGCGGAAGCGCGGCCGGAGCCGGGGCTACAGCTCCACGCCCGACGGGATCAGGCTCTCGCCGCGGAGGAGGTTCCCCTCGTGGTCGTACACGAGGAACGTGTCCTTGTCGTACGAGACGAGCCGCTCGTCCTCGACGTCGATCTCGACGCGGTAGCGGGCGTCCTCGTCGCCGGCCGAATCGCGCGCGGCGTGGATGAAGGGGAGGACGTCCGTGGCGGTCTCGTTGAGCTCCAACACGAAGTCCCCGGTGTATCGGTTCGTCACGCCGACCACGCCCTCCGGGTCGGCGGCGTCAGAGAGCGGTTCGCGGAGTCGGAACGCCACGTCGACCTCCGTGGCCTCGAGCAGGCCGCCGTCCGTGTCCGAGAGCCGGTCGCGCAGCAGTCCCTCCGGCCCGTGGAAGTCGATCCGGACCAGGGGCGTCGCCCGGTCGTCGGCGTCGTCCCCGACGCCCTCGACGGTCAGTTCGAAATAGTCACGCCGCATTTCCTACCCGATCCTTTGCGGTCGGCACCTATCAACGTAACGGGCGGCCCCCCGCACGGACGGCCGAGAAGACGAGATACGCTGGGACGGACGAGACGCGCCGAGACGGACGAGACGCGCCGCGCGAAGGGACGCCGCGGCCTCGGCCGGGCATCACGACTGAGAACCGCGCGGTGGAATTTAAACCGCCGCGCCGCATACGCCCTCGTGATCAGATGGCGAGTGACGCACGGGAGGATGGCGAGGACCGCGCGGCGGCCCTCCGGCGGCGGCTCTCGCGAACGTGGGAGGTGCTTCGGGGGTCGGAGCTCGACGTCCGCCCCTTCCGCCCGGGCGAGGACAGCCAACTCGCCTCCTTCGCCGTGCCGGACGGCGAACGCGAGGTCGACCGCTACTGGGTGAACGCCCCGTACGCGTTCGTCGTGGTCACCTACGACGACGCGGAGAGCGAACACCGGTACTACGCGGTCGAGCCGGACCTCGACGAGTTCGAGCGCGACCTCCTCGACCGCGTCGTCGACGACATCCGCGACCCACTGCTGTACCGCGAGGGGACCGGGAAGACCGACGAGGAGACGCTCCGCGAGGAGCTGAAGGAGCTCCTGGAGGGGTACGGCGTCGACGCCGGAATGGCGACGTTCCACGCGCTGGCCTACTACCTCTACCGCGACTTCCGCGGCTACGGGAAGATCGATCCCCTCCTGAACGACCGCCGCATCGAGGACGTCTCCTGTGACGGGTACGACCTCCCGATATTCGTCTACCACGAGGAGTACACGGACATCGAGACGAACGTCTCGTTCCCGAAAGGAGAGCTCGACAACTACGTCATCCGGCTCGCCCAGCAGTCCGGGCGCCACGTCTCCGTGGGCGACCCGATCGTGGGCACGACGCTGCCGGACGGCTCGCGCGCCGAGCTCTCGCTCGGGGAAGAGGTCACCCCTCGCGGCTCCGCGTTCACGATCCGCCAGTACGCCGAGGACCCGTTCACGCCGATCGACCTCGTGGAGTACGGCACGTTCTCGGTCGCGCAGATGGCGTACTTCTGGCTCTGTATCGAGCACAACAAGAGCCTCATCTTCGCGGGCGGCACCGCCTCCGGGAAGACGACCTCGATGAACGCGGTGTCGATGTTCGTCCCGCCGCGCGCGAAGGTGCTCTCGATCGAGGACACCCGCGAGCTCTCCTTATACCACGACAACTGGCTCTCCTCGATCACCCGCGAACAGCGGTACGAGGGGACGGACATCGACATGTACGAGTTGCTGCGCTCCGCGCTCCGCCACCGGCCGGAGTACATCATCGTCGGCGAGGTGCGCGGCGACGAGGCGATCACCCTGTTCCAGGCGATGAACACGGGCCACACCACCTTCTCGACGATGCACGCCGACTCGATCGAGACGGTGATCAACCGGCTGGAGAACGAGCCGATCAACGTGCCGCGCGCGATGGTGCAGTCGCTCGACATGCTCTCGGTCCAGACGCTGACCCGGTCGGGCGACGAGCGCGTCCGGCGCGCGAAGACGATCGGCGAGATCGGCGGCATCGACCAGCGCACCGGCGAGCTCGACTACTCGTCGGCGTTCGAGTGGAACGCGGAGACCGACGAGTTCCGCCGCAACGACTCGTCGCTCATGGAGGAGATCGCCGACGAGCGGGGCTGGTCCCGCTCCGAGCTGCTCCGTGAGATCCGGCGCCGCGAGCGCTTCCTCGAGATCCTCCGCGGGCTCGGGATCACCGACTACCGGACGTTCACCGCTCTAGTCAACGAGTACTACGCCGACCCGGAGCAGGTGATGGACCGGCTGGAAGAGCGGGCGGCCGACGCCGACGACGTTGAGGTCCCCGCGTCCGAGGTCGACACCGGAGAGACCCTCGAATGATCGTCTCGATCCCCCTCTTCGCCGCGCTCGGACTGTGTCTGACGCTGTTGCTGCCGGCCGTCTCCCGCCCCGCCGACCTGTTGGTCACCCGGGTCGCGCTGTCGCTGTTCGGGGACTACGTCGGCGAGGACGGGGACCGTCGCCGGCGCCAGCGCGACCTCCTGCGCGCAGCTCACGTCGGCGGCACCCACCGCGCGTACGCCTCCCGGACGCTGCTGTACGCCGGCGTCCTCGGCGTCGCCGGCAGCGTCCTCGGCGTGTACGCGGCCGGCGCGCTCCTCTCCGCGCTCGACGTCGGCGAGGCGGCGATCCGCGCGTCCCTGCCGGCTTCGCTCTCCTTCCTCGGGGGCGTCGCGGGGCTCGCGTCGCTGGGGCTCCCGCAGCTGTTCCTCCTCCTCACGTTCGCCTCGGCGACGCTCGGCTCCGCGCTCGCGGCCGGGACCTACTACGGGCGCTGGGAGCTGCTGAGCCAACGCGCACACGCCCGAGGGGCCGAGATCGACGCCACCCTCCCGCGGACGGTCGCGTTCATGTACGCGCTCTCGCGGTCGGGGATGGCGTTCCCACGGGTGATGGACACGCTCGCGGAGAACGAGGCGGTGTACGGCGAGGCGGCCACGGAGCTGTCGGTCGCCGTCCGCGACATGAACGCGTTCGGGACGGACGCGCTGACGGCGCTCCAGCGCACGGCCCGCCGGACGCCCAGCGACGACCTCGCGGACTTCTCGGAGAACCTCGCGTCCGTCCTCGGCACCGGCCAGTCGATCTCGGCGTTCCTCGCCGACCAGTACGAGCTGTACCAGGAGGAGGCCGAGTCGAAACAGGAGCGCTACCTCGAGCTGCTGTCGACGTTCGCGGAGGCGTACGTCACGGCCCTCGTCGCCGGCCCGCTCTTCTTCATCACCATCCTCGTCGTCATCGGGCTGGTGTTGGAAGACACGCTCCCGCTGCTCCGCGTCGTCGTCTACCTCGGCGTCCCGCTGGCGACGTTCGGATTCGTCGTCTACGTCGACAGCGTGACGCAGGGCGTCGGCGGCACGGAGAGCGTGGACCTCTCCGAGGCGGCCGGCGACGACCCGACCGGCGGAGGCTCGACCGGTGACGCCGCCGCCCCGAGCGTCGCGGCCGACGGGGGGGTCGCGGGCGGAACCGAGCGGGACTCCTGGGCCGCAAGCCGGGAGCGACTTCGGGCGTACGACCGGGTCCGTGGGCTGCGCCGGTGGGTCGCCTCGCCGGTCGAGAACGTTGTCCGGGCCCCGTGGACGTCGTTCCTCGCGACCGTGCCACTCGCGGTCCTCGGGCTGCTCGTCTTCGCCTTCCCGGTCACGCTCGGGCCGACGACCGAGATGGTCGCGCAGGTGGAGACCCCGATCGTCGCCGCGACGGCGCTCGTCCTCGCGGTCTACGCGGTCGTCTACGAGGTCCGGAAGCGTCGCACTCGCCGGGCCGAGTCGTCGGTCCCGGACTTCCTCGACCGCCTGGCGAGCGTCAACGAGGCCGGCACGTCCGTCGTCGGGAGCGTCCGCCGAGTCGCCGACTCGAACCTGGAGGCGCTGACGGCCGACCTGAAGCGCACCCGACGCGACATCGACTGGGGCGCCGACGTGAGCACCGCGCTCCGCCGGCTGGAGCGCCGGGTCCGGTCGCCGATGACTTCCCGGGCCGTGGCGCTGGTGACGAACGCGATGCACGCGAGCGGCGACATCGGCCCCGTTCTCCGGATCGCCGCCGACGAGTCGCGCGCGACGTGGTCGCTCCGCCGGGAGCGCCGGCAGGTCATGCTCACGTACCTCATCGTGATCTACATCTCTTTCCTCGTCTTCCTCGGGATCATCGCCTCGCTGTCCGTCTCCTTCATCCCGGCCATCGAGGAGGCCGCGATCTCCGGTGCCGGCGGCGGCACGGGGAGCGCCCCCGGCTCGCCGAGCGGACCGACCGGGATCACCGATGGGCTCGGCGACATCGACTCGTTCGCCTACGAGCAGCTGTTCTTCCACGCCGCGGCCGTCCAGGCCGTCTGTTCGGGGCTCGTCGCCGGCCAGCTCGGCGAGGGGTCGGTTAGGGACGGCGTGAAACACGTCGTCATCCTCCTCGCGTTGACGCTCCTCACGTTCGCCGTCATCGACCTGGTGTAACGGGCCGCGCGGGAGGGGAGTCCGACCCCTCGCCGCGCCGGCCGCCGGTCACCGGAGCTATGTCGTTCGACGCCGACCGTCCCGCATGGAGCGGGACCCGCAGTCGACGTACGACCGCATCGCCGCGCACTTCGCGAAGACTCGCGAGTACGCGTGGCCCGAGGTCGAGTCGTTCCTCGAGGGGCGCTCGGCGACGCGCGCGCTCGACATCGGCTGCGGCAACGGCCGCCACGCGGAGCTGCTCGCGGGGCGCGCCGAGTCGGTCGTCGGGGTCGACCTGAGCCGCGAGCTGCTGGGCGAGGCGGCGACGCGGGCCCGCGAGTGCGGCTTCGCCGGCGCGCTCGACCTCGTTCACGGCGACGCCGCCGCCCTCCCGATCGCGGACGACGCGGTCGGCCTCGCGACGTACGTCGCCACGCTCCACCACCTCTCGCCGCGCGCCGCCCGCGTCCGGAGCCTCGACGAGGTTGCGCGGGTCCTCGCCCCCGGCGGAACCGCCCTCATCAGCGCGTGGAGCACCGCGCACGACCGCTTCGACCGGGAGGCGGGGTTCGACACGACCGTCGACTGGACGCTCCCCGGCGGCGAGACCGTCCCCCGCTACTATCACATCTACTCACCCGGGGAGTTCGAGGCCGACCTCGGTGAGAGCGCCCTCGAACCCGTCGCCGTCGACGTGTCCAGCGGGAACTGCTACGCCGTCGTCTCCGCGCGCCCGCCCTAATTATCATTATCGATGTCTCGAGGAGAGGGGTCAAGTGACCCCGCCGGCCCGGTCGAGACAATGAGTGCAAGCCGAGTGGAACGTCTCCTGCGTCGGGTGACCCCCGACGCCGTCGTCCGGAGTTACCTCGCGAAGTTCCTCGCCGTCCTCCTCGTCGTCGTCGTCGCGATCGGCGGAGTGGGCGCGGTCACGTACGCGGAGACCACCGATCGTCTCGAATCGACGACTCAGGATCAGTACACCGCCGTCGCCGAACTGAGCGCGACGGAACTCGACCGCTGGAGCGGTGAGCGTCGCACGACGGTCACCGACATCGCCGCCGACGACGCCTTCTCGCAGCAGTCGGACACGGTGGCGGAGTACCTCTCCGGACAGCTGGCCCGGACCGCGGACGAGGTCGTCGCGCTCCACTTCGTCGACCGCAAGAGCGCTGCGGTGCTCGCGTCGAGCCAAGGCGGCGGGGAGGGCGCCGACCGCGGCGCGACCGTCACGAGCCGGCACTGGTTCAGCGACAACATGCTGTTGGGCGGCCAAGCGTACACCTCGCCCACGTACGAGGTCGACGGCGAGCGGCGGATCGCGTTCGTCGCTCGGACCCCGCTCAGCAACTACGCCGTCATGGAGGTCGACCTCGCGCCGGTCGTGGCCGACCTCCGGCAGCCCACCGCGGGTTCGTTCACGACGGTCGTCCACTCCGACGGGACGATCGGTGCGAGCGACCGCGGCGGCGTCGCCGGCGAGCGGTACGGGGAGAGCGCGGTCTCGGAGGCCCTCTCCGACGCGGAGACCGTCGGACACGTCGCGTCGGCGACGCTCGGGTTCGCCGACGGCGCCGACTACTTCGTCGCGTACGCGCCGGTCCCCTCCGAGGGCTGGGCCGTCGCGGTTCACGTCCCCCTCTCGGAGGCGTACGCGCTCTCCGGGATGATCGCCCGGAACCTCCTGCTCATCGTCGGCGTCGCCGTCGTCGGACTCGGTCTGCTCGGCGCGACGCTCGGCCGGGGCACCGTCGCGGAGCTGAACCGGCTCACGGGGAAGGCGCGGGCGCTGGAGGGCGGCGACCTCGACGTGGCGTTCGAGACAGAGCGTCGCGACGAGTTCGGCGACCTCTACGGCGCGTTCTCGACGATGCGGGACTCTCTCGGCGAGCAGATCGAGTCGGCCGAGACGCAGCGGCGTCGGGCCGAGGCGGCCCAGGCCGAGAGTGAGGCGTTCGCGGAGCGGCTGGAGGCGCGGGCCGCGGCGTTCGGGGCGACGATGGACGACTGCGCCGACGGCGACCTCACCGCTCGGCTCGACGTCGAGCCCGACGACCCGGACGCGCTCGCCGACATCGCCGACGGGTTCAACGACGCGATGGACGCGCTGGAGGGCGCAATCGCGGAGGTCGACGCGTTCGCCGCGCAGGTGACCGCGCGGAGCGAGGCCGTCACCGACGGCGCGGACGAGGTCGCGGCGGCGGGCCGGGAGACCAGCGACGCCGTCGACGAGATCTCGGCGGGCGCGGAGCGGCAGAGCCGCCGGCTCTCCGAGGTCGCGGGCGAGATGGAGGACATGTCGGCGACCGTCGAAGAGGTCGCCGCCTCCGCCGATCAGGTCGCGACCACCTCCCGGGATGCGAACGCGGCCACCGAGGAGGGCCGCGAGGCGACGGCCGCGGCGGTCGACGAACTCCACGACGTCGAGGAGCGGTCCGAGTCGGCGACCGAGACGATCGAGCGCCTCGAGGCGGAGATGGCCGAGGTGGACGCGATCGTCGAGACGATCTCGGAGATCGCCGACCGCACGAACCTGCTGGCGCTGAACGCCTCGATCGAGGCGGCGCGGGCTGGCGAGTCGGGCTCGGGCTTCGCCGTCGTCGCCGAGGAAGTGAAGTCGCTCGCGGAGGAGACGCAGTCGTCCGCCGCCGAGGTCGAGTCGCTGATCGACGGGCTGCGAGAGCGCACCGACGAGAGCGTCGCGGAGATGGCGTACATTCGCGAGGGGGTCGAAGCGGGCGTCGAGACGGTCGAGGCCGCGGACGACGCCCTGAGCGAGGTCGCCGAGCGCGTGGCGGCGGCCGACGACGGCGTCCAAGAGATCTCGGGCGCGATGGACGCGCAGGCGTCGTCGGTCAACGAGGTGACCGGCGCCGTCGACGAGCTGGCCGGCGTGAGCCAGCAGACCACCGCGGAGGCGACCACGGTCGCGTCGACCGCCGAGGAACAGGCCGCCACGCTCGGTGACGTCTCCGAGCAGGCCCACGCGCTCACCGAGCGGGCGCGCGACCTGCGTCGGATGACGGAGCGGTTCGAAGTGGACGCCGAGCGAGCGGCCGGCGAAGAGAATATCGAAGGCGACGCGTTCGACGCCGACGAGCCCGGTAGCGGCGACGCCGACACCGGCTTCACCTTCGGCGCGGACGAGGTCGACACCTCGGTGAGCGCCGACGGCGGGGTCGATCGAGAGCCGGACACGGGCGTCGGCGAGGCGTCGTCGAACGCGAACGCGGAAAACTAGTCGCGCGGCCTACCGCGCCGGTCGGGTCACGGCCTCAGTCGGCTACGGTCTCGTGGCCGGTCTTCGCGTCTTCCGCGAGCGGCGTCGCGATCTTGTACGCCGCGTAGAGGCCGAGCACGGCCACCCCGGCCAGCACGACGCCCGTCCGGATCTGCGGCGAGATCAGCGGCGTCGCTATCACGTCGCCCGCCTCGTTGGTCATCGGGACCGGGCTGTACGGGGGGCCGACGAGGATCTCCAGGATCCCCATGCCGACGGTCCCGAGCAGCATCAGTCCCGCACTCAGCCCCATCGCCGCCTTGTCGATGATGTCAGTCATTTTGTGTCACCTCTTAACCGAGCAGGTACCGGAGTTTCGGGTGCGCTTGCACGACCGAGAGCTTCTCGATGAGCGCGTCCAGGCCGTAGTACCGGCCGGCCGACAGCATGATCACGGTGATGAACAGCAGCAGTCCCATGAAGTCGCTGTTGACCAGCCCGTGACCGAAGCCGGCGTTGCCGACCCAGAACAGGGTCATGAAGATGACCCCGCCGAACGCGGCCAGACGGGTGAACGCGCCGGCGATCAGCGCGAGCCCGATCAGCGTCTCGAACAGGGGCACGCCCGGCTCGATGAGCCACGCGAGGTTGTTCCCCATCCAGACGGGGATCCCGCCCAACGCGGTGCCGGTCATCCCCTGCATGTAGGCCGAGCCGTAGGTGTACGAGAAGCCGCTCTCGATCACCTTCGTGATCCCCGAGTGGAAGAACCACCACCCGGTCACCACGCGCAGGAAGGCGATCCAGTACGCCGCCCACGGACCGTCGAGCGCGAACTCGACCTCGTCGACCAGCGGATTGCTTGATTGGTATGACATCGTGTTCACCTCACGGATGTACGTTGCACGTGTCACGGATGTACGTTGCACGTGTCCCCGTATATGTACCCGACCGGCTTCTAACCGCCTGAAAACCGTTCTAAGACTGCGGGAACGGCCCGCGATATTGTGGTCTTTTAAATACACCTCCAAACGATCGTCCAATTTGCCGGTTCCCGATCCGCGGACCCGCCGTCGGGAACACGGAACGTTTATTGGATTCGTTGGACCTACGTTTACACGCGTCAGTGACGGACGCACCCACGCGCGCCGGTGGTCTAGTGGTAGGACCTGAGCCTTCCAAGCTCATGGCCCGGGTTCAAATCCCGGCCGGCGCACTCCCTTCGGTCGTGCGCCGCCCGTACCCTCGCTCGCTCACGCCGTTCGCTCGCGAGGGTCCCGGCCGGCGCATTTCTCGAACGAAGTGAGAGAAATCGCCGAGGGATTTGAATACTCAAATCGCCGCCTACAGGCTCGACCCACCGTCGACCCACACCGTCTCCCCGGTCACGTAGCCGGCGCCTTCAGAGGCGAGGTAGAGGTAGGCGTCGCGCAGGTCCGCGGGCGTGCCGGCCCGTGACGGGAGCCCGTCGGACTCCTCGATGGCACCTCGCGCCTCGTCGGCCCACCCCTCTCGGATCTCGGTGGCGATCGGTCCCGGGGCGACCGCGTTCACCCGGATCCCGTGCCCGTCGAGCTCGAGCGCCGCGCTGCGGGTGAGCATCTGGATCCCGCCCTTCGTCGCCGCGTAGTGGGAGTGGTTCCACTCCGCGCGCTCGGCCGTCGTCGACGACGTGTTCACGATCGCGCCCTCGACCCCGCGGTCGATCATGTCCTTGGCGGCCAGCTGGGTGCCGAAAAAGGCGCCTCTGAGGTTGACGCCGTGGACGAAATCGAAGTCCTCGGGCTCGACCTCGAGGAACTCGAGGCTGCGGTGGACGCCGGCGTTGTTCACCATCACGTCGACCCCGCCGAACTCGCGGGCCCCCTCGATCACCGACTCGATCTGGCTCGGCTCGGAGACGTCGGTCTCGACGAACGCGGCGGTCCCGCCGCGCTCCTCGACGGCCTCGTGCGTGGGCGTCTCGGCGTCGGCGTCCTTCGCGTCCGCGCGGACGTCGGCGTTGATAACAGTCGCGCCGGCGTCGCCGAATCCGAGCGCGACCGCGCGGCCGATACCGCTCGATCCGCCCGTGACCACGACCGTCTCGCCGGAGAAGTCCGCGCTGATGGTTCCCATACGCACGTTCGAACGCAGCGGATCAAAAAAGGCCGGTATCGCGTCCTTCCGAACCGATGTGGACCCGTCTCAGTCGTCGTCGGCCGCGGGCTGCTCCGCCTCCGAGCCGCCCTCCGCCTCGGTTCGGGGGCCGCCCGCGTGACCCTCGTGGGCGACCGCGTTCGCCAGCAGTCCGGGTGAGATCGCGGGCACCTCGTCGGCGTCGACGGCGCCGTCGCGAGCGATCTCCTCGGCCGAGCGGGGGAACTCGCGGATCTCCTTGTGGACCGCGAGCCCGGCCTTCGCGCCCTGCCCCAGCGCGACGGGGACCTGGTTGTGGCCGGGCGTCACGTCGCCGACCGCAAAGACGCCGTCGACGCTCGTGCGCCCGTGGTCGTCGACGTCGACCTCGCCGCCCTCGGTGAGGTCGCAGCCGAGCCCCTCGGCGAGCGCGGTGTTGTAGTCGGAGCCGTACATCGGGAAGCCGCCGCGGTACTCGCGGCGCGCGCCGTCCTCGAACTCCATCGCCTCCAGCCAACCGGAGTCGGGGTCGTTCTCGATGCCCGCCACGTCCTCGTGGACCACCTCGACCGGGTGCGCCTCGAGCTGGGCCGCCGTCTCGTCGCTCCACGTGGGCTCCGCGCCGCGGGTCAGGACGTCCACGTCATCGGTCACGTTCAGCATGATCATCGCGACGTGGGCGGCCGCCTCGCCGTGGCCCATCACGTACACCGGCTCGTCGACGAACATGTAGGCGTCGCAGTGGAGACACCAGTGGAGCCCCTTCGCGTTCCGCGGGAGCGGCGGGTCCGGGCGCTCGTCGGAGAAGCCGGTCGCGAGCACGACCCGGTCCGCCAGCATCTCGGCGTCCTTGGTCGTGAGCCGGAAGCGGCCGTCTTCCGTCTCGACCACGTCGGTGACGAAGCCGCGCTCGAACGTCCCGCCGTACGACTCCACCTGCTCGCGACCGGTCGCGAGCAGCTCGTTGCCGGAGACGTCCTCGGTGACGCCGATCACGTTGTGCGTGTCGGCCATCATCGCCGCGCGGCCGCCGCCGCGGTCGATCAGCACCGTCTCGTGTCCCAGGCGGGCGCCGTACAGGGCGGTCGTCAGCCCGGCCGGTCCGCCGCCGACGACCGCGATCTCGTACTCGTCGTCTGCCGAACTCATTACCGGATCGTACGCGACGCATCGGTTTAAATGGAGTCGTGGTGTGCGCGGGCCGCGGCCAGCCCGGTAGGGGCCGCGTACCCGCTTCGCGCCTCCCGATCCGCGGGTCCCCGGAAGCTTATTATGGTTCATCGCCTCGGCTGTGGCAGTGCCATCGCGACTCGCCGCCGCCCTCGTCCTGCTCGCCGTCGGGGTCAGCGCCGACCTGACCTCCACCTACGTCGCGATCGGGGGCGGACAGTACGTCGAGGGCTCCCCCGTCGGCAGCGCCTTCATCGCCGCCTTCGGGCTCGTCCCCGGGATGCTCCTCACCAAGGCCGCGGGGATGGTCCTCATCGGGTTCCCCGTCGCGGTCGCGGGCGGGACCCGGCGGCTCGTCGCGACGCTGATGTGCGCCGGGGTTGGCCTCCTCTCTCTGGCGACCGCAGCGCGGAACGTCCTGCTCCTCGCCGGACTCTGGCCGTGAGACTCACTCTCCCTTATAAAGGCGATCGGCGGTGCGCTCCGGGAGTCCGGCGTCGGCGACCGCCTCACTCACCCGGTCGACGTCGTACGCGACCCGTTCGAGCGCGACGTCGCCCGTCGCCGTGTCGAGGACGGCGTACCCCGCGTCCGGGTCGCCGTCGCGCGGCTGGCCGACGCTCCCGGGGTTGACGACGACGCCGCCGGCGACCGAGCGCTTCCCTTGGACGTGCGTGTGCCCGAGGACGATCCCGTCGTACTCGCCCATGTGCCGGTCCAGGGTCGGGAACTCCTCGGGGTAGACGTAGGCGTCCTCGCGCTCGGCCGCGGGGTGCGAGTGGACGAGCAGGTACCGCCCGCCAGCGAACGTCTCGGCGCGCGGGAGCCCCCGGATCCACGCGAGCCCGTCGTCGGAGAGGGACCCCTTCGCGTGTTCGAGTCCGGCCTCCGCCATGTGGTTGGCGCGGTAGCGCTCGGGGGTCTCGACCGTGCGGTCGTGGTTGCCGCGGACGGTCATCGCGGCGACCTCGCGCACGCGGTCGACGCACTCGGCCGGCCACGGGTTGTACCCGATCACGTCGCCGGCGCAGACGATCCGGTCGACCGCGGGCATGTCGTCGAGGACGGTTTCGAGCGCCGGCAGGTTCGCGTGGACGTCCGAGATGAGCCCCACTTTCATCGGATCGTCGTTGTGCGTCGACGCCCGAATAGGTTCGGCCTCTACCTGGGTCAGAAGCTGATCGAACGCGGGAGCGCCGAAGGCTGCGGTCACTTTTAACTGATTGACAGCGGATCGACCGTGAACGCCTCCAAAGCCCCAGCCGCGTCGGCCGCCCTCCGCGTTACTCCGGGCGACCGACTCCCTCGCGCGTACTCCTCACGCCCGCTGGGCGCTCGGAGGCGCGCGCCGACCGCGGATTCATTTATAAATAGGTCTCGACGCCGCTCCCTCACGCCGCCTTCGTCGACACCGCCATCCCGTCGCCGACCGGGAGGATCGCGCTCTCGACGGCGTCGTCGGAGCGCACCGTGCCGACGTACCCGCCGATCCCCCTGGTCTCGCCGTCGACTTCGGAGTCGGGCAGGGGGGCGCCGTGCGTGCGAGTCGTCCGCACGGTAGTTGAAACCGGCCGCCGGCGACGACGCGGGACCGGTGCGGCCACGCTGTTCGTAGTGTTCAGATAAGCTGATTCCATGCGAAAGCGAATGATCTGAGCCACTCGTCAGCAGTTTCTGCT
>NZ_JAODIX010000015.1:8092-46793 GCF_026586675.1 Halorubrum yunnanense | reverse complement strand
GGTGCCCTTGTCCTCTTCGACTCCACAGCGACAGCTCAACAGTATCAACAATCTCCTACAGAAGAGCGTTCTTTTTTTATTAACTACGTGGTGATTGCACGGTTCTATCAGTGTATAAACAGGCGTTCGCGTCCGCGTCGCGCGACCACGCGTATCGCTCGGTCGCGGCGTGCTCGGCGCCCCGCTCGAACAGGTCGGCGAAGGTCATGGCCGGACCGTGGTCGGCCACGGGTATCGGCGTTGCGACTGCCCGTGCGGTCGGCCGGTCGCGGTGCCCGCCGGGAGCCATCGGCCAGCCGGCCCCGACCCCCTCACTCGAGGCGGTCCGCGAGGTCGTGGAACCCCTCGATGACGACGTCCGGGGCGGGGCCCAGCTCCTCCGTCGGGAGCGTCTCCTCGAGCCCGTCGACGTGCGCTTCGAGCACCGCCTCCTGCGAGCCGATGTCCACGAGCGTGCTGTACGAATCGACGGTGGCGGTCGAGACGGAATCGAAGTCGATAGCTGCGCTACTCGTCTCATATCATAACCGTAGTGAAGCCGACCGCGACGCGCCCTTCGACCGGTCTCTCGTCGCTGGGCGGGAGGATCCGCTACCGATTCGAAGACGGGAGCGCACTCGCGTAGAGCGGGGGCGGGAGAAAGAGCCTAGGCCGAGATTTGAACTCGGGGTCTCGTCCTTACCAAGGACGCGCTTTACCGCTAAGCTACCCAGGCACGCAAGCAGTTGTTGACGGGAGTCGAGTTTAGTGGTTTCGATTCGGGGCCGTCGCGTCACAGAGACACACACGGTCCCGCCGCCGTCGGCCGATCACCGGTCCGTCGCGCTAACGGCGCGGTCGGAGATGTCCGCGATCCGGTCGGCGGTGGCGTCGGGGAGCGCGCGCCCCGGCGGCGGGAACTCGCCGTCGTAGTCGGCCGCCAGCTCGCGAGCGTACGTCAGCAGCTCTTCCGGCGGCTCGCCGCCGACGGCCGTGGTGCCCGCGACGACCGCCAGCTCGAGGGCGTCGACCTCCAGGTTCCGGTCGAGCGCGGTCGCCGCCGCGGGGTCGGTCCCCTCGCGATCGCGGAGCGTCTGGTCGCGACCGAACGCGCGCACGACCTCGACCGCGGCGCCGGCCGCGTCGGTACACGCCAGCAGCGAGAAGCCGCGCGAGACGAGCACGTCGGCCGTGAGCACGTCCATGTCCGCGTCGATGTCGGTCTCGCGCGTCGGCGCGGTCACCCACGGCTCCTCGTGGGCCACCGTCCGGGTGAGCCGGAGCCCCTCGTAGATGAGCTGCACGCCCGCCGCCCGGTCGACGACATCGGCAGGGTTCAGGTCGGGGTCGACCGCGCGGGCCGTGACCAGCGCCAGCACGCCGGGCGTCACCGCGGCGTCCAGAATGCGGCTCTCGAGGGCCTCCCGCAGCTGGTCGGGCTCCACATCCGCGAGCGCCTCGTGAGCGGCCTCACGCGCTCGCGCGGCATCGTCCATTACCACGCGGTACTCGAGCGAAGGGCAAAGACCTTTGGAAACGACCGGGATACGACGCCGTGATCCGCACCCGTACCGACGACCGCGTCCGCGTCGTCACGATCGACCGCCCGGCGCGGCGAAACGCGCTCCGCCCCGACGACTTGGACGCGCTCCGGAGCGCGATCGCCGACGCCGAGACGCCCGTCACCTACCTCCGCGGCGCCGGTAACGCGTTTTGTGCCGGCGCCGACCTCGACGTCGTCGCCGGGCTCGCCGGAGGCGCCGGTCCCGACGGCGACGAGACCGCCGACGCGGCGTCGTTCGCCCGCCGAGGCCAGCGCGCCGCCGCGGCGCTCGCGGACGCCGACACGGTCGTCGTCTGCGGGATCGACGGCGCGGCCCGCGGGGGCGGGGTCGAGCTCGCGCTCGCGGCCGACGTCCGGGTCGCCACGCCCGCGGCGACGTTCGCCGAGCCGGGCGTCGAGTTCGGGCTGTTCGGCGCGTGGGGCGGCACGATCCGCCTCCCGCGGGTGATGCGCGAGGGCGACGCCCTCGACTTCGCGCTCTCGGGCCGCGTCCTCGACGCGGACGAGGCGCTCCGGACTGGGCTCGTCTCCCGGGTCGTCGACGACCCCCGCGCGGTCGCCGACGAAATCTCGTCCGGCGAGCCGGACGCGATCCGGGCGGTCAAACGTCGGGTGCGCGACCGGCGGGACGACGCCGCGCAGGCGGACGCGGAGGCCGAGGCGTTCGCCGCCCTCGTCCGGGCGCACGGGGCCGAAATCGCGGCGTCGCGGACGGAGTGAATCCCTGAGCGGACCGAGACGACCTCGCCGCAGTCCCGATGTGACAGGTTTAAGTGGACTTCCGATCAATTATCGAGTGCGAAGCGCGCACCGGTAGTGTAGTGGTATCACGCAACCTTGCCATGGTTGCAACCCGAGTTCAAATCTCGGCCGGTGCATCTTCTCGCTGCGCTCGAAGATCCACCGGCCTGACTCCCCGCTCGTTTCACTCGCCGGGAGTCTCGGCCGGTGCATTTTTAAATACCTCTATACGACAGCCGTCACCTCGTCGACCGGCGATAGCCGCGGTGAGAACCTCCCGCGTCGCCGGCGCGAACCTGTCCGCTTAACCGGGCGTGCGTTGTTGTAGCGGGTATATGGTTGAGGTCTTGCTTCTCGTCGGGTTCGTGGTCGCGGCGTTCGTCGGGTACAACATCGGTGGCGCCACGACCGGGCCGGCGTTCGGGCCGGCGGTCGGGTCGGACGTGCTCTCGAAGTCGGGCGCGGCGGCGCTGATGTCCGTGTTCTTCTTCATCGGCGCCGGCACGCTCGGACAGCGCGTCGTGACGACGCTCGGGGAAGACCTCGTCACGGGCGGGAGCGTGTTCACGCTGGAGACGAGCATCCTCGTCCTCTTTTTCATCGGCGGCGCGCTGTTCGTCGGGAACTTCGCCGGCGTCCCCGCGTCGACCTCGATGACGGCGGTCGGGGCGATCGCGGGACTCGGGCTCGCGACAGGGACCCTCGACAGGGCGGTGATGGGGGAGATCGCCATCTGGTGGATCGTCGCCCCGATCATCGGCTTCTGGGTCTCCGGGGTCGTCGGGCGCTACTTCTACCCGGCCATCGACAGCTGGGTGGCGATAGACAGCACGGAGGGCGCGCTGTTCGAGATCGACCGCTCCGGGGCGATCCCGAAGCCGGTCGCGGGCCCGAACACGACTCGACGCGAGCTCGTCGGCGGCTTCGTCGTCATCGCGATCGGCTGTCTGATGGCGTTCTCGTCGGGCACCTCGAACATCGCGAACGCGATCGCGCCGCTCGTCGCGCTCGACGGCGTCGAGATGACGCCGATGATCCTGCTCGGGAGCGCCGCGGTCGCGGTCGGCGCGTTCACGATCGCGCGCCGGACGCTCGACACCCTCGGTAACGACATCACCGACCTCCCGCTGACCGCGGCGATCGTCGTCGCCTCCGTCTCCTCCGGGATCGTCATCAGCCTCTCCGCGGTCGGGATCCCGGCCTCGTTCGTCATCATCGCGACGATGTCGATCGTCGGGCTCGGCTGGGGGCGCGCGACGCGGACCGTCACGGTGCGGCAGGGGATCAAAGGTGAGAAGGAACCGACGGTGTCCGTCGGCGCACTGAAGGCCGACGAGACCGGCCCGATCGGCGAGGGCGACCCGGCCGATATCCCCTCCGCCTCCGACCTGTTCAACCCGGGGACGAGCGCGCGCGTCGTCTTAATGCAGAACGTCGTTCCGCTCCTCTCGACGGTCGGGGCGCTCGTCACGTTCACGGTGCTGTTCCGGTTCGTCTGGTGAGAGGGAGGACCGGCTCGCCTCAGCCCCTCACCGCCCGAACCGACGCTGTCGCTCTTGGAAATCGAGGACCGCCCGCAGGTAGTCCCGCCGCCTGAAGTCGCGCCAGTTCACGTCGGTAAAGTAGAGCTCGGCGTACACCGACTGCCAGATCGCGAAGTCGGAGAGCCGCTCCGCGCCCGTCTTGATCACGAGGTCCGGCTCCTCCGGGAACACGAGCCGGTCGGCGACGTCGTCCGCGTCGATCGTCGCCGGGTCTAGGTCCCCCTCGTCGACGTCGACCGCGAGCTCGCGAACCGCGGCCGCGAACTCCCCCTTTCCGCCGAGCCCGACGGTGACCCTGATCGGAGCGTCGCTGTCGGCGGGTCCGACGTCACCCGCTTCGTCGCCTTCGACGCCCCTCACGTCGGCGTCGGCGGTCCCGTCGGTGCCCGGACCACGCACCACGAACGGGGCGGGCGCGTCGAGCCGGCGGAGCTCGCGCGTGAGCGTCAGGACCACGGACTCGTCGAGCACGGAGACCGAGACGGTGACGCGCTCGGCGCCGTACTCCAGCGCCCACCCGAGCGCCTCGGCGAGGGTGTCGAACGCCCCGTCGGCGAGGAGGTCGCGCTCGGTGATGACGATCGCGACGTGTGCGGGGGGCTCCCCGTCGTGGAGCCGGTGGCGGACGCGGAGATACGTGTCGTACAGACCCACGTGAGACGGTTCCGTCGCGGGGTTTAAAATATCACGTCCGCCGACGAGGGGTTTAATCCGCCGTCGGCCGTAGTGCAGACGATGGCAGACAGCTACCGCGGAGTGTTCGGCGCGATCCCTTACGCGATCCGGCACACCGAGTCGTGGACGATGCGCGTGTACGGGGTCGTCGGCGCGCTCGCGGCCGGGCTGATCGCGACCGTCGTCACCCTCGCGCTCGTCGTCTGGATGGCGGAGACGGCCGACGTGCAGGGCGGCACGTTCCTGTTCTCGCGCTCGCTGTACGTGGTCGCCGGGTTCGCCGCCGTCGCGCCGCTGCTCGCGCCCCTGCTGTTCGTCGCGCGGCGGCACCGCCGCGGCAACTCCGTGCGGCCGGGGTACGACCGGAAGATGGCGTACGGTGGCTTCCTCTTCCTCCTCTCGCTGTACGTCGGCCTGGTGATCTCCGCGCCGGCGGAGCTCCGGGAGCCGACCGAGTCCGCTGTCGTCGGCGCCCTCTACGCGCTGCCGCAGGCCGCCGGAGTGGTCCCCTCAGTGATCGCCGCGGTCGTCGTGTTCGCGACCCACTATCGGCTTCGCGTGACCGACGAGGGGGTCGACGCGGACACGAGCGATGAGCCGGCGCCGGACGATCCGGCGGCCGACGACTGACGCGGCTCGAAACCCCGAAAAGGGTCGGCCGCCTACCGCGGACCAATGACCGACGAGCCGGAGCGCACCGACGCGGAGGGGTCGGAGGGCGCCGACGCGACGGAGGCGGCGGACCGAAAAGAGAGCACGTTCCTCGTCACGCACGTCGAGAGCGACTCGGCGGTGCTGAAAGACGTCCGGGACGGGCAGGTCCACACGCTGAGCTCGAACCCCGGGCTCGAGGCCGACGACGCGGTCGAGGCGACCGTCGCGCCCGACCCGCCGATGGAGGTCACGTACCGGGTGATCGAGGTGGCGGAGCGGCGGCGCCTCTCCATCGAGGAGAGCGAGGAGCCGCCGACCGTCCACGAGCGCGATCTGGCGGCGGAGACGCCGACGGGGGAGCTCGCCCGCGAGCCCCGCGCCGGCGAGGGCGAGATCCACGTGCTGACGCCGCCTGAGGGTGACACCGAGGACGCGGTCGCCGACGTGGTCGAGGACCGGGAGGCGACGCTGTCTCGGGCCGCCAGGCTCGGCGTGAACCGCGTCGAGATCCGCTCCGAGCCGGGCGTCGTCAGCGTGCGGTATATGCCCTGATGCGGTTTCCGGAGCGCCGGGGTGCGGGCGACTGAGAACCGGGTCACGGGCGAGTGAGAAGGCTTATTCCCGCCCGCGCAGGAACCGCTATTTATGATAGCGATCGAGGTACCGGAGGTCAACTACACCGAGTACTCGAACCGGCAGCTCGTGGCGGTCCCGCTCGCGGTCTTGGCGCTCGCGCTCGCGATCATTCTGGGCTGGTATCTCGTCACGGGAGCGCCGGCGAACCTCGGACTGGCGTTCACGGGCGGCGTGGAGCTCCGGGTCGCAGACGACGGTGGTAACGTTGAGGAACGCATCGAAACGGAGTTCGACCGACAGCCCGACTCGATCCGGTCGATACCCGCGGACGACGTGTACGTCGTCACCTTCCGGGCGGCCGACGAGGACCCCGAGGGGCTGGCCGAGGAGCTCTCGCAACAGGCGGACGACGCGGGGCTCACCACGACAGCAATCGATCAGGTGTCGCCGAGCTTCGCGGGCGACACGGCCCGAACCGCGATCTTCGGCGTCGCGCTGGCGTTCCTCGGGATGAGTGTGCTCGTGTTCGCGCTGTTCCGGACGTTCATCCCGTCGCTCGCGGTGGTCGCCTCGGCGTTCTCCGACCTGGTCATCCCCGTCGCCGTGATGAACCTCCTCGGGATCCAGATGACGCTGGGGACGATCGCGGCGCTGCTGATGATCATCGGGTACAGCGTCGACTCCGACATCCTGTTGAACAACTCCGTGCTGCGCCGGACGGGGGACTTCTACGAGTCGGTGAGTCGGGCGATGCGGACCGGGATCACGATGACGCTCACGTCGATGGCCGCGATGATCGTGATGGCGATCGTCGCGACCGTCTTCGGCGTCGACCTCCTGCGGAACATCGGGATCATCCTCGCGGTCGGCCTCTGTGCCGACCTCATGAACACGTACCTGCTGAACGTCTCGCTGCTCCGCTGGTACAAGTTCGAGGGGGTGAAACGCTGATGTTAGAGCCGATCAAGAACAACTGGCGGATCCTCCTCTTAGTCGTCGTCGTGGTCGGCGCGTCGATCGCGCTGTTCGCGCCGCAGTTCGCGCCTGAGACCGCCCCCGGCGAGAACCAGAGCGAGGCGAGCCAGGGGATCACGAACCTCCAGTACGGGCTGGACCTGGAGGGCGGCACCCGCGTCCGGGCCCCGCTGGAGGGGTACACCGCCACCGGCGTCGACTTCGCCGGCGACGACCCCGTGACGGCCGAACGCGCCGTCGCCGACGAGCTCGACGGCGTGCAGCTCCGCGACGTGGGGTCGAGCGTCGGCGAGGACGAGCGGGCGATCGAGGTCACCGACCCCGCCGTGACCGAGGAGGAGTTCCGCGCGGCGATGGACGCCTCGGGCTACTCCTACGAGGGCGTCCGGCCCGGCGTGACTGCGGAGACCCGCGACCTCACGCAGAGCATCATCGAGGGGAAGATCAACGAGGCGGGCCTCTCGGGCGGGAGCGTCCAGCAGGTCCAGTCGCTCAGCGGCGAGTACTTCGTGCTCGTCGAGGTGCCCGGCGAGGGCCGGAGCGACGTCGTCTCGCTGCTTCAAGAGCGAGGGACGGTCCAAATCAACATCGCGTACCCGAGCGAGAACGGCACCGCCGTCGAGGAGGGGGTGCTCACTCAGGACGACTTCGAGAACATCGGGACGGCGTCACAGCGGGACCGCGGCACGGGCTCGTACGTCCCGGTGACAGTCCGGAACACCGCCGCCGACGGCGAGCGGCCGCCGGCCGCGACGTTCCAACAGGCCGTCGTCGACCGCGGCTTCCCCGCCGCGTATCAGTCGGAGGGGGACCGGTGTGGGTACAACCCCGAGACGGGCGAGATCGAGAACTCGAACCCCTGTCTCCTGCTCACCGTCGACGGCGAGGTCGTCAACTCCTTCGGGATGGACCCGGGGCTCGCCGACAGCATGGAGAGCGGCTCGTGGGCCGACAGCGCAAACTTCGAGCTGACCACGCCCGAGTTCTCGACGGCTCAAGAGATCTCGGTCAACCTGCGCGCCGGCGCGCTGCCGGCGGAGCTCGACATCAGCGGCGAGGGGACCTCAAGCACCATCTCGGCCGCGCAGGGAGAGAACTACAAGAACTACTCACTGGTGACGGGGATCCTCGCGGTGTTCGCGGTCGCGGGCATGGTGTTCCTCCGGTACCGCGAGCCCGCGGTGGCGCTGCCGATGATCGTCACGGCGCTCGCGGAGGTGTACGCCCTGCTCGGCTTCGCTGCGCTGGTGAGCTACCCGATCGAGCTGGCGGTCATCGCCGGCTTCATCGCGGTCGTCGGGACCGGCGTCGACGACCTGGTGATCATCGCCGACGAGGTGATGAGCGAGGGCGAGGTGAACTCCCGGAAGGTGTTCGACTCCCGGTTCCGCCGGGCCTTCTGGGTCATCGGCGCCGCCGCCGCGACGACGATCGTCGCGATGTCCCCGCTGATGGTGCTCTCGCTGGGTGACCTCTCCGGGTTCGCGATCTTCACCATCCTCGGCGTCCTGATCGGCGTCCTGATCACCCGACCGGCTTACGGCGACATTCTCCGCCGCCTGCTGACGATCCGGTGAGGCGACGCGTGGAGGCCCGCTCCGCCTTTCCGAGTCCGACGCGCTCCCGACGACCTTCGGGTCCGGACGCGACCGCGGGTCGGTCTCGCCTGGAATCTGTATGCGACAAATTAATAGTTTAGACGCGTCTAATTCTCATATGGGACTCACTGTCGTCGACCGTCGTACCGAACCCGCCGGCGCCGTCTGTCGGGGCCAGCGGGGCCGGACCCGGCGGGATCGGGGGCTCGGCGGCGGGCTGAGGTGTCGGAGCCGATGACCGCGTACGCCGAGATCGCCGTCGTGGCGTTCCTCACGCAGATCGCCGTGCTGCCGGGCGAGAAGGTGCAGTTCATGATCGCCGCGCTGTCGACCCGCTTCGACCCGAGAGTGGTCGTCGCGGCCGCTGGGTCGGCGTTCGCCGGCTGGACGGCCCTCGAGATCGCCTTCGGCCGGGCGCTGCAGGCGGCGCTCCCGGCGATCGTTCTGGACGCCGTCACCGCGGGGCTGTTCTTCCTCTTCGCGTACCTCCTCTACCGGTCGATGCCCGAGCGCGGCGCCGGCGGATTCGGGGCCGACGCCGACGGCGAGAGCGACCCCTCGGCGACCGCGGACCCGGTCGCCGCGCTGGAGGCGGTGACGCTCCCGGGACCGCTCGACCGCTACGCGGGGTCGTTCGGCGGGTTCCTCCCGATATTCGTGCTCACGGCCACGGGGGAGTTCGGCGACAAGACCCAGATCGTCACGATCGGATTGGCGGTCCAGTACGGCGCCACCTCCGCCATCTGGGTCGGCGAGATGCTGGCTATCATCCCGATCAGCCTGGCGAACGCGTACTTCTTCCACACCTTCGCGCACCGGTTCGACATGCGGCTCGCACACGTCGTCTCGGCCGTGCTGTTCGCCTTCTTCGGCGCCGACACCGTCCTCTCGATCCTCACCGGGTTCTCCGTCTGGGAGACGGTCGTCGGCGCCGCGGGCGCCGCCGCGTCCGGGCTCTTTTAAAAATCGTCCAGCGCTGACTGCTCGGCCGCGGCCAACACGTCGTCACAGGTCGCCCACGACCGGCGCGCGCAGTCCGGCACGGCCCCGTGGCCGGCCGCGTACTCCCGGAGGAACGAGCGCGTCGCGGGATCACTCGGGTAGCCGCTGCCGAGGTCGCCGTACTCGGGGTAGTCGGCGTCGATCGCCGCCATCCGCGCGTCTCGGGCCACCTTGGCGACCACGCTCGCCGCCCCGACGACCGGGTCCGCCTCGTCGGCGCCGTGGAAGGCCTCGACATCGACCGCGGGGAGAGTCGCGGACTCGGCTGCATCGCCGTCGCGGTCGGGGGCGTTCCCCTCCTCTTCGCCGTCACCACCGCCGATGAACTCGGCGAGCCGGCGGGCGAACCGCGCCTCGCTCGTGTCGCCCGCGTCGGCGACGACATGGACCGGTTCGTCGAGCGGGGTGTCGGCGACTCCGAGGGCGGCGGCGGCGGGCGACCCGCCGAGCGCGGCCCGCGTCGCCCGCGCCTGCCCCCGAACGGTGAGCGTGTTCATGTCGGTGTCGGGGCGGTCGATCTCGGCGGGCTCGACGAATCCGACGCCGATAGCGACGGCGTCGCTCTCGCGGAGCGCCGCGTCTATCGCCTCGCGTCGCTCGGGGGAGAGCCGCTTCGAGTCGTCGACGTCGGCCGGGAGGCTCGACGGGTCAGCGAGCACGGCCGCGGCGGCCATCGGCCCGAGCACGGGTCCCTTGCCGGCCTCGTCGACGCCGAGGTACACGCGTCGCCGGTCGTCGTCGAGCGGTAAATACGTTCAGAAAGCGGGCCGTGGGCGGTCGGGTCGTTCAGTCGATGAGGACCGCGTTGACCTGCCCGGTCTGGCCGGGACGAGAGGTGACGCGGGCGCGGCCGGCTGAGGTGTCGATGACGGCGCCCTTGGTGACGATGTTCCGGCGGGCGTAGTTGACGTTGGAGGGGTTGTCGACGACGGTCTCGATATCGGCCTCGCTGACCTCGCCGCCGTCGGCGACCTGCGCGACGTTCGTCGAGAGCGCGCGGACCTTCTTCTCCGTGCCGCGGGAGTCGATGAACTGGAGCCGCGTCTCGTCGACCGTGGTCTCGGCGGGCTCGCGGCCGAGCTGGTGGCGCTTCTTGTTCGAGGCGTGCTTGAGCCGACCGCCCGTCCGCTTGCGCGTGGAGCGTCCCTGGTCTTTCATACAGATACGAACAGCCAGCGAATACTTGAAGCGTTCGACTCGTCTCGGCGTCGAGCCGGCGTCGAGCCGGCGCCTCGCGGGCGCCGAGGTCCGTCGCGGCGCAAGGCGTTCGAGCGACGGTCACGCGAACTGACGCTCGAACGAGCGGATCCCCTCGTCGGTGCCGACGACCACCAGCCTGTCGTCCGTGCCGATCCGCGTGTCGGGACCGATCTCTGTCAAGACCTCGCCGCCGTCGCGCTCGACCGCGATGACGGTGCAGCCGGTCGTCTCGCGGACGTTCGCCCGTCCGATGGTCCGTCCGGAGAGCCGCGGCACGCGGCTCCTGACGACCTCGATCTGCTGGTTGAGCGAGAGCACGTCGCGGTCCTCGATGACGGTCGAGGCCGACAGCCGCCCGGTGACGGTCGCGAGCGAGAGGACGTAGTCGGCGCCCGCCCGGTGCATCTTCCGGACGCTCGCCGTCTCCTCGACGCGGGCGAGCACCTGCGTGTTCGGCGCGAGGTCACGGACCACGAGCGTGGTGAACTCCGTCGTGGTGTCGTCCGGCAGGGCGAGCACGACGGTCTGTGCCGACTCGACGCCCGCATCGCGCAGCGTCTCCGGCTCGGTCGCGTCGCCGACAACGTCGACGCCCTCGGCGTCCTCCCGGTCGACGACCGTGACGGGCAGGTCGGCGTCGGCGACCACCTCGGTAACGGTCCGACCGACCTGCCCGTATCCGATGACTACCGTCTCACCCGCGCCGAACCGCCGCGTGGCGGAGTTCGTCAGGTCGACGAGCCGCTCCAGTTGGTCTGGCCGCCCGGAGACGAGCAGGACCGTCCCGGCCGACAGCGTCGCGTCCGGTGGGGGCGCCGCGTCGAACTCGCCGTTGAACCACGCGCCGATCACGTTGACGCCGGCGCGCTCGCGGATCCCGCTGTCGGCGAGCGTCGAGCCGGCAAGCGGGCTCCCGTGCGGGATCGACACCTCCGACAGCTGCAGGGAGTCGCCGATGGCGACCGCCTCGTCGATGTCTGTCTGGAGCGCGGTCGTCACCTTCGCCGCGAGGCTCTCGCCGAGGAGCGACCGCGGCGAGAGCACTTCGTCCGCGCCCGCGAGCCGGTGGTATCGCTCGCGGTCCGGGTCCTCCACGACGCTGATGACCCGCACGTCCGGCGCCAGCTCCTTCGCGGCGAGCACGATGCTCGCGTCGACCTGGTCGGAGACGTCCGTCACCAGCGCCCGGGCGTCGGCCAGGTTCGCGGCCGCCAGCCCCTCGACCGATTCGGGGTCGACGCGGATCACGGTCCGGCCCGCCTCGTGGAGTCGGACCGCTCGGTCGGCGTCCGGTTCGACGACCGCGTAGGGGATCTCCCGGGAGTCGAGCTCCTCGAGGAGCGCCGTCGCCCGCGAGGTGTCCGAACAGACGACGACGTGGTCCGACACCTCGCCGTCGAGCGACGTGGGAGCGGACGTCGAGAACGCCTCCTCCAAGAGCGGCGTCACCACCACCGGCAGCGCGCCGATCAGCAGCACCATACCGACGAGGTCCATCACGGCGATGAACGCGTTCAGCTGTTGGCTCTCCCAAGGCGCGTCCCCGCCGAACCCGGTCGTGGTGAACATCTCGACCGAGAAGCGGAGCGCCTCGACCATCGTCCGCGGATCGCCCTCGTACACCCGCATCCCGTAGCGGTAGGCGACCGCGGTGAAGATCAGCACGAAGAGGACGAAGCCGAAATACCCGACGACGCGGCGCTTCCACGAGTCCATCGAAGGGCCGTATGCGGCCCACTCACAAAAACGGGGCGCGTCCGGCGGCGCGGGTGGCGTGCGGTCGCGCGGTCGCCAGAGCCGAAGTTCGATGATTTAAGACGCGGGGGGTCCAACGGAGAGACATGGTGCGGGACCCGTCGGGCGAGGAGGATCCGCCGTCGGTCGACGACGTGCTGGACGCGCTGGCCGACGACGCCGCGCGCCGGATCGTCACGGCGCTCACCGAGCCGAAGACGGCGAGCGACCTCTCCGAGGAGTGCGACATCCCCCTGTCGACGACGTACCGGAAGCTGGAGAAGCTCACGGACGCCTCCCTGCTCCGGGAGTCGACAGACATCCGCCGCGACGGGCAGCACACGACGCGTTACTCCGTCTCGTTCGACGCCGTCACGGTCTCGATCGACGGCGACGACGACGGCGACGAGGGAACTGAACGCCGGGGGCTCGCCGTCGAGTTCTCCCGCCCGGAGCCCACGCGGGACGAGCGGCTGGCCGACCTCTGGTCGGAACTGCGAGAGGAAACATGACAACCCACATCGACCTCGCCATCATCGTGGCAAAGACCGCCATCCTCGCGCTCGGTGGCAGCATCACCTACTACGCGGTCCGCGCGTACGGCAGAACGGGCGACCCCTCGCTGCGCGCGCTCGGGCTCGGCTTCGGGATCGTGACCGTCGGCGCGCTCGTCGGCGGCGTCTCCCACCAGATCATCGGCGCCGACCTGGCGGTGGGGATCGCGATCGACAGCCTGCTGACCGCGGTCGGCTTCGGCGTCATCGTCTACTCGCTGTACGTGGAGTGACCGCGCTCGGGTCCTTCCACCCCGCAGGTCGCGGCGACGGGCTCGGAGAGTATCGACGTCCGACGAACCCCGTTTTCGGTAGCCTTTTGCGGCGCTCCGCCCTCGGAAGCCACAATGAGCGACGCACGCGAGGAGCTCTCTCGCCGGATCGCCGGCGAGATAACGCTCAGCGACGATCCCGGGGCGACGCTCCGGAAGTGGCGGACCGACTTCGACGTCTCCCAGACCGAGCTCGCCGAGCAGCTCGACGTCTCCTCGTCGGTGATCTCCGACTACGAGAGCGGGCGGCGCGAGAGCCCGGGGATCGGCGTCGTGCGCCGGATCGTCGACGGGCTCTTGGACATCGACGAGCGCCGCGGCGGCGGGCGCCTCCGCCAGTACGCCCGCGTGCTCTCGGCGGGGTTCGAGAGCGACATCGTCCACGACCTCCGCGAGTACTCCACCGCGGTGCCGGTCGAGGAGTTCTACGAGGCGATGGACGCGACGGAGGTTGTCCGCGGCGACCAGGACCACGTCAACGGCCACACCGTCATCAACTCCATCGAGGCGATCACGCGGCTCTCCAGCGAGGAGTTCTATCGCCTGTACGGGCAGTCGACGAACCGGGCGCTCGTGTTCACGGGGGTGACCCGCGGCGAGTCGCCGCTGGTCGCGCTGCGGGTCGTGAGCCCGACGCCGAACGCGGTCGTCCTGCACGGGATCGAGTCGGAGGACCTCTGGGAGCACGCCGCCGACCTCGCGCGCGTCGACCAGTTCTCGCTGGCGACGTCGACGCGCGACCTCGATGACTGCCTCGCCGACCTGCAGGCGCTGTGAGCGAACCGCGGCCCTGAAACCGCCGGCGCTCCTCCGTTCGCGCATGACCGACGAGTACGCCGACCGGCTTCGCGCCAACCGCCGCGAGAAGGACGACTTTTTCGCCGACCACCCGCAGTCGCCGATTCCCCCGGAGCACCGCGACGGGTTCGAGGGGCTCGACTACTTCGAGCCGAACTCCGACTACCGCGTCGAGGCGACCGCGACGGTCCACGACGACCCCGAGCCGGTCGAAATGGAGACCACCGCGAGCAACCCGGTCCGGTACCTCCGCGTCGTCACCTTCGCGTTCGAGGTCGGCGACGAGGAACACGCGCTCGCGGGGTACCGACAGGAGGGCGAGGACGGCGAGATCTTCGTCCCCTTCCGCGACAAGACCACCGGCCAGCAGACGTACCACCAGGGCCGGTATATGGAGCTGGAGCCCGAGGGCAAACTCGCCGACGGCGACGTCGTCACCCTCGATTTCAACCTCGCGTACAGCCCCTTCTGCGCGTACAGCGAGACGTTCGCCTGTCCGCTCCCGCCCGAGGAGAACTGGCTGGAGATCGTCGTCCCGGCCGGGGAGCGCGCCCCGGACATCGAGTAGCGCCGTCTCGACCCGGCAGCGACGGGCGGCCTCGCTCCGCCGTCGCGAGCGGCGTCTCTCTTCCCCGCTCCGGCCTCACTCCCCACGGTCGCGGATGACCATCGCCTTGACCCGGTTGACCGCGTCGAAGTCGCGGAGCCGGTAGCTCAGGTCGCGGACGCGCGCGGCGTCGCCGCGGCAGAACAACGACTCGAGACACCACTCGCCCTGGTGGGTGTGGCTGGTGTTGAGTATCACGTCCTGGTACGCGTGCTGGACCCCGTGGAGCTCCCGGATCACGTCGTGGTGGCGGTAGTCGAACCCGAGGAGCGCGACCACCTCGCCGGTCATCGACTCGAGCCGCGCGTGCGACTCGACGTACTCCCGCATCGCCTCTCGGACCGCTCGGGACCGGTTGTCGATCCCCTCCTCCCGCCAGACGCGGTCGAACTCGTCCCGGAGGTCCGCCGGAACGTTGACGCTCGTTCGCATGGGTCCGGGTTCGCCGCGCCCCCACAAGAGTCCCGAGTATTACGATCCGCCCGATCGGGTAGTAACAACCGTTATCGGCGGTTCCCTCGGAGGTCACGGTAGTGCTCCACGGCGAGGCCACCGGACTGCTCCTCGGGGCGATCGCGCTCGGCGCCGTCCACGGCGTCGAACCCGGACACGGCTGGCCGGTCGCGGCCTCCTACGCTCTCGACCGGACGCACACCTGGGCGTACGGGCTCGCCGCGAGCCTGATCATCGGCGTCGGCCACCTCGTGAGCAGCATCGCGATGGTGGGCGGCTTCTTCTACGCGAAGGGGTACTTCGAACTCACGCAGCTCAACGAGCCGATCACGGCGTTCGGCGACCTGCAGATCGGGGGGCCCGTCAGCCTCGTGGCGGGCGTTCTGCTCATCGGACTCGGGATTCGGGAATATACGCACGGACACGGGCACTCTCACGGGCAGGGGCACTCGCACGACCACGGCGACGACCACGACGACGACGCCGCCGACCGCGGGCTCCTCGGCATCGCGTGGTTCGCGTTCGTGCTCGGGTTCGCCCACGAGGAGGAGTTCGAGATCATCGCCCTCTGTGCGGGGTCGACCCACTGCCTCGAGCTGATGACAGCGTACGCGCTCACCGTCATCGCCGGTATCGTCGGCCTGACATTGCTGTTGATCGCGGGCTACGAACGCTCCGAGGAGCGCGTCGAACGGTACGCCCCGTACCTCCCGGTCTTCTCCGCCGTCGTGCTGGTCGTTATGGGGCTCGGCTTCATCGCCGGGATTCTCTGATCGGACGGCTCGCCGGGAGCCTCGGCTCGGCGGAAAGGGAGAGTCGGCCGGGCCGCGTTACCGGTCCAACTCGACCGTCAGGTCGGTCGCGATCCACCCGTCCGTGTTCCCCTGTTCCGTGAAGACGGTCCGATCGGGCGAGCAGCGACTCGCCGCGACGATCGGCCGTGCGTCCGCCGGCTCCTCGGCGCCGCGCTCGATCCGGTCTCCAGTACTCATTACCACCTCGTCGGAGGTGGGGGAGGTTATAGGTTTCGGTCGGCCTAAACCCATGCGCGCCGCGACCGGGCCGCAGCGGCCGGCGCTGCGATCGGGCGACCGGTCGATCGCGGCGAGTCGTGCGGGGGATCGGAGCGCATTATCCGACGGCGACCGACCGTCCCGACGATGACGGATTCGCTCTTTACGCCGTTCACGCTGCGCGACACCGAGCTCCGGAACCGCGTGATGCTGTCGCCGATGTGCCAGTACTCCGCGAACGACGGGTTCGCGAACGACTGGCACCGGATCCACCTCGGCTCCCGGGCGGTCGGCGGCGCCGGCGCGGTGATGACCGAGGCGACCGCCGTCGAGGAGCGCGACCGGATCACCCCGGGCTGTCTCGGGATCTGGTCCGAGGAGCACGCCGAGGCGATCGAGCCGATCATCGAGTTCGTCCGGTCGCAGGGCGCGACACCCGGGATCCAGCTGGCACACGCCGGCCGCAAGGGCTCTCACCGGCCGCCGGCCGAGGGCGGCGACCCGATCCCCGCCGACGACCCCGAGGGCTGGGAGGCGATCTCGGCGACCGACGCGCCGTACCCCGACGGCGACGGCGCCGAGGGGGGCGAGCCCGCGGCGACCCGCCGGATGGACGGCGACGACGTTGACGACGTGATCGAGTCGTTCGCCGACGCCGCGGCGCGCTCGCTCGACGCCGGCTTCGAGATCGCCGAGGTCCACGCGGCCCACGGCTACCTCCTCCACCAGTTTCTCTCGCCGGTCACCAACGACCGCGACGACGAGTACGGCGGGAGCTTCGAGAACCGCACCCGGCTCGTCCGCGAGGTCGTCGCGGCCGTGCGAGACGTCTGGCCGGACGGCAAGCCCGTCTTCGTCCGCGTCTCCGCGACCGACTGGCTCCCCGACCGCGACTCGTGGGACGTCGACGACTCCGTGCGACTGGCCCCCCTGCTGGCCGACGCCGGCGCCGACCTGATCGACGTCTCCGGCGGCGGGATCCACCCGGACCAGCGGATCCCGGGCACCGGACCGGGCTACCAGGTGCCGTACGCCGAGGCGATCCGCGAGGGGACCGACGTGCCCGTCGCCGCGGTCGGCGGGATCACGGAGCCGACCCACGCCGACGCCCTGGTCCGGAACGGGCGGGCCGACCTCGTCGCGCTCGGCCGGGAGCTGCTGCGACATCCGTACTGGCCGCTGGAGGCCGCTCACGAGCTCGACGCGGATATCGAGTGGCCGGTGCAGTACCGGCGCGGCCGGTTCGACTGAGGCGGGTCGTCGGCCGGGCTTTTTATCGGCGCGACGCGTAGGCGGCCGTATGAGTTCCCGCGACGACCGACGCGACGACGAGCTCGAAGAGCGACTCGACGAGCTCGACGACGTCCTGAGCGAGCTCCGGCGCGACCTCCAGGAAACCGAGCGGGACCAGCGCGGACCGCCGCGGCCGCCCCGCCTCTCCGAGCTCCTTCGGTTCACCGAGCAGTACACGATCCCGACGGTCATCGCCCTCCTAGAGACGACGATCAGGTCGCTCGAACTGCTCCGGGGGACGCTCCGCCTCGCAGACCCCGGCCGGAGCGTCGCCGACGACGCCGGCGCGACCGCCGACCGCCTCGCCGACGTCCGCGACGGCGCGAGCGCCGGTCTCGCCCGGTCGCTCTCGGAGCTCCGGACCGCGCTCACGGAGGCCGACCTCCCCGAGGAGGCCGCCTCGCGCTCGATCGTCGCCGACGCCCGCGACCTCACCGCCGAGATCGAGTCGCGCATCGAGGCGGGCCGCCGCGAGGCCGACGCCGCGCGGGGGAGCGACCGGGATCGCGGGACAGACAGCCGCGCGACGGCCGGCCGAGACGGAGGCGGCGGTCGTGACGACGAGCCGCCCGTCGGCGACCGGGGGATCCGGATCGACGTGACCGACCCCGACGACGGTCCCGACGAGCCCGAAGGCGACTCGGCCCCCGAAGGCGACTCGGCCCCCGAAGTCGACGTCGAGTCCGAACTGGAGTCGATCAAGCGGCAGATGGACGGCGACGAGGCAGACGCCGGCGAGGTGGGCGCCGACGACGGTGCGGAGGCCGCCGACACGGACAACGAGGACGGTGTGGACGACGCCGACGCGACGGAGGCCGACGGTGACGCCGCCGGCCGGGACGATGACGGCGACCGCGACGAGGACTGATTCTCCCGCGGAGCGCGCTGCGGCCTTCCTCCGCATTTAAAAGTCCGCGCCGAGCTCGTCGGCGAGGCGCTCCGCGGAGTCGACGAGCAGGGCGTCGTCGTCGGTGAACACCTCCAGCGCGACGGTGCCGTCGAACCCGTCGAGCTCCGCCGCCACGGCCTCGTAGTCCACCTCGCCGGCGCCGATCGGGAGGTGCGTGTCGCCTCGACGGCGGACGTCGTGACAGTGGAGGTGCGAGACGCGACCGGCGTGGCTCCGGAGGAACCGCGCTATCGCCTTGTTCCCGCCCTCCATGTACGCGTGGCCCACGTCGAAGCAGACCGGGGTGTCGGTCTCGCGGGCGATCTCGCCGAGGACGGACAGCTGGAGCCCCGCGTGTTGGTGGCCGACGTTCTCGACGACGACCTCGACGCCCGCCTCGCGGCCGGCGTCGGCGACGCGGCGGAGCTGTTCGGCGGCCGTCTCCCGGAAATCCACGTCGTCACGGTCGGCGGAGGTCGCGTGGAGGACCGCCTTCTCGGCGCCGAGGGCTCCGGTCGCTTTTAAAAGCCGACGCTGATAGTCGACGATGGCGTCGTTCACCTCTGAGGCGTAGGTCGCCAGCCGCTGCCCGTACGGGAGGTGGACGAGCAGGTCGCGGCCGGCGAGCGCGTCGTCGAGCCGGTCGGGGTTGACCTCGCCCGGCACGAGCGTCGGCTCGCCGACCCCGAGCTCGCAGAAGTCGAACCGCGCCGGCGACGCCGCCAGTCGGTCGATGTCGTCGCCGACGGTGAGACCGATCTCCATGTCGGCGGTGGGTGCGGCGGCGTGTTATGTATCCCCCTTCTTTCCAACGTGAGTTGAGATCGGAATATTCCGGCAGCGGGAGACGAGACACCGATCGTTCGGCCCCGTACTCCCCTCAGTGGTCGTGGCCCTGACTCCGGACCGCCGGGTGCTGATCGGCGAACTCCGTCGGGTCCTCCTCGAACGTTCGCTTACACGCTGTCGAGCAGAAGTAGTACGTGGTCCCCTCGTGGGACGCACTCGGGCCGTCGTCGTCGGTCCGCATCCCGCACACCGGGTCGCGATACTCTCCGGGCGCGCCGAGTCCCCGCCGATAGACGTACACGAGGAATCCGGAGAGCGCGAAGGCGACGAGGTTGAGGTAGAACGTGTAGTTGAGCTCGAAGTACGTCTGCTCGGTCGCCGTCTCGCCGCCCGCGAGGTCGGGCACGATACCGAGGGCGTCGAAAAGCACCTCCATGAGGAAGCCGGTGAACGCCATCGTCACGAAGAAGACGCCGAGGATGTACAGCATAATCTTCCAGCCGTAGTACTTCCGGTACACGTTCAGGACCGGGATCGTGATGAGGTCGGCGTACACGAACGCGATGATTCCGGCGAAGCTGACGCCGCCGCCCCATAGCGCGACCGCGAACGGGACGTTTCCCATGCTGCCGACGAAGCTGAGAACGGCGATCGTGACTCCCATAACCGCGTTCTCGGCGGTCACGAGCAGGCCGTCGCCTCGGATGAACAGGGCGTTCCACACCCACCGCGGAACGAAGACGATGACGAACCCGGAGATGAGAAAGCCGGCGACGATGTCCGTCCAGATCATCGACCACTCCTTGCGGTACTGGTTGGCGACCTTGTACCAGCCGCCCCACGACAGCAACTCGTCGCGCCAGCCGCCGCGGCCGGCGGTCTCCTGGCGGTACGTCTCCAGACAGCCCTCCGAGCAGAATTCGAGCGTCTCCCCGCCGTCGGTCGTGAGCGAATACTCCTTCGAGCCCTCCATCCCGCACGTGGGGTCTTCCGTGACTCCCGACTCGCGGTCGCGCTCGTTGAGCGTCGCCCGGACCTCGTCGAAGAGGGTCTCGGGGAGCGTGAGGTGGACGATGACGGCCATAACGGCGATGAGAATCAGGCCGCCGAGCAGCTCCGCGAGCAGGAACTCCCAGCCCAGCAGGATCAGGATCATCAGCCCGAGTTCGACGATGAGGTTCGTCGACGCGAACATGAACGCGAGGAAATTCACGGCGTGGGCGCCTTTCTTAAATAGTCCCTTCCCGATGGCGACGGCCCCGAAGCTGCAGCCGCTACTCGCCGCTCCGAAGGCGGTCGCCTTCGCGAGGCCGTTCAGATCGCCGTCGCCCAGCACCCGCGCCATTCGGTCCTTCGAGACGTAGACCTGGACGAGACTCGTGACCGTGAGTCCCAGGATGATCGCCCACGCCGCCGTCCAGAGGAACCCGACACCGATGCGGAGGGCTTCGAACACGCCGTGGAGTATCGTCGGCTGCATGTGTGTACCATCGTCGGAATCATCTATTGCAGTTTTCCTTAGGACACCGCTGTTAGAAGGGCAGAGATACTATGGAATCGAAAGCTCTCGGGTAGTGAGTCCGCGACCGCATCGTACCGCCGCAGTCCGTGCGGCCGGCACGGGCGCCGCGGCGCATTTAAACCGGACACCGCGGCGCATTTAAACCGGACACCGCGGCGCATTTAAACCGGACACCGCGGCGCATTTAAACCGGACACCGCAGCGTCCCCGGGCTGTCGCCGTCTCAGTCGTCCAGCGGGTTCTCGACGTCGATCTCGCCGGAATCGATCTCGGCCTCGATCTCGCGAACGGCGGTCACCATGTTCTCGGTCTTGCCGTACGCGATCTCGCGGGGCAGGAGCTTCAGCCCGCAGTCGGGCGAGATGGTGAGCTTCTCCGGCGAGACGACGCGGAGCCCCTGCCGGATGTTCTGCTTGATCTCTTCGACCGGCTCGACCTCGGCCGTGTGCGCGTCGACGACGCCGAGCGCGAGGTCCGGTTCGAGTTCGGGCTCTTCGAGCACGGGGATCTGCTCGTAATCGCCGTTCGAGAGCTCGATGTCGAACTCGTCGATCGGATAGTCGTTGACCTCGGGGTACACCCGCGAGTAGTCGCCGTAGCAGACGTGGAGGCCAATCCGAACCTCCTCGTCGATTCCGGCGGCGATCCGTTCGAGCGCCTCGCCGACGATGGCGTGGTCCTCGGGGGTCGTCGCCAGCGCGGGCTCGTCGATCTGGATGTAGCGCGCGCCCGCCTCGACCAGCTTCTCGACCTCCTCGTTGACGAGGTCCGCGAGTTCGTAGACGAGCTCCTCGGTGGAAGGGTACGCCTCGTTGAACGCCCAGAACCCGAGCGTGTACGGGCCCGTGATCGGGACCTTGACGGGGCGCTCGGACACCGCGGACGTGAACTCGAACTCGTCGACCAGCCACGGCTCGTCGTACGTGACCTCCTCGACGACGGACGGCTTGTCGAAGTAGTTGTGGCCCCACACCTTCACGGGGCCGTTGAACTCGTAGCCGTCGATGCGGTCGGCGAAGAACTCCACCATCTCGTTGCGGCGCATCTCGCCGTCGACGACCGTGTCGAGCCCGGCGCGCTCGTGTTCGTGGGTGATGGCCCGACAGGCGTCGTCGTGCGCCTCCTCCAAGTCCCCCTCGTCGAACTTCGAGTCGGGGTCGTCGACGAGCTCGTCGACGCGGTTCAGCCACTTCGGCTTCGGGTACGAGCCGACGACAGTCGTCAACAGGAACGCGTCGTTCGGGTGGTCGGCGGGGCGGAACTGGTCGCGGTTGGCGTCGGGGTTTCGGACCATCAGTCGAGCACCTCCGTGGCGGCGGCCAGCGCGTTCAGCTTCGCGCGGTACTTGTTGGCAGGCAGGTAGAACAGCTCCGTGTTGGGGGTCAGGTACGTCCGGTCGAACCCCTCGGCGGGGATCTGCGATTCGAACCACTCGACCCGCTCCGCGAGCGTCTCCGGCTCCTCGACGAGTGTGTTCTGCCCGTCGACGAGACCGAGCGCGAGCGAGTCGGTGGCGCCGAACTCCTGGACGTTGTACACCGTGTCGTCGCGGTCGCCGGCGACGAGGTCGAGCCCGAGCGCGTCCGCGTCCGCCTCGTCGACGAGGTGGGCGTACAGCTTCTCGCCGAGCGCGCCGTACGAGGTCTGGACGACGACGTCGGCGTCGGTCGCGTCGGCGACGGTCGCGATCGCGTCCGTCGCGGTCGACTCCTCGCCCTCCGCGGGCGGGTTGGTGACGAGCGACGGCTCGAGGAGGAACAGCGTCTCGTGGGCCGGGAGCGCCTCGACCTCGCCCGCGAGGAACTCGGCGATCGCGGCCTGAAACTCCGCCTCGTCGGCGTAGTGCTCGTCGGTCGCGAGGTCGGCGAGCGAGTACGGGCCTGGCAGCGTCGCGGCGAGGGGGGCCTCGCCGTCGACGAGCTCGGTCGCCGCCTCCAGCTCGCGCGCCACGTCGCCGGAGACGTCGAGATCGCCGACCACGCGCGGGTCGCGGTAGAAGTTGTTGTTGTCGTAGTACCGGACGATCCCGCCCGTCTCGACGCTGTCGTGTACCGTCAGCGGGTGCGCGATCATGTCGTCCCAGCGGCCCTGTCCCTCGACGACGCGGTCGAGGCCGGCGTCCAGCTGGTCGTCGACGAACTCCGCGCGGACCTCGTCGTACTGATCGACGATCGCCTCGCTCTCGTCGCCGCTCAACAGGTCGCCCTTCTGGTGCCCCTTGAGGTCGGAGAGCGTCTCTTTCGCCCAGTCCGGGAGCGGGTACAGCCCCGGCGTGGCCGCGACACGTTGGGTCATCACCAGAAGTTCGGTATGCCGTCGTATAATATTTGCTAATGTGTTTTATGCTTAAAAGTAATATATTCGGCGGGGGCCGAACGGTTAAGCCGACGGTCGGGGATCGGTACCCATGACCGTCGTCTCTCTGTTCCCCTCCGCCACCGAGCTGGCGGCCGCGCTGGGCGCGACGCCCGCCGCGGTCTCCCACCAGTGCGACCGCCCGCCCGCGGTCAAAGACCGACCGACGCTCACCGGGCTCGTCCGCGACCTCGACGCCGACCCCGAAGAGCTCGACCGGATCGCCGCCCACGACGACACCTACTACCTCGACGGCGACCGCCTCGCCGCGGCCGATCCCGACGCGGTCCTCACCCAGGGCGTCTGCGCGGTCTGCGCGCTCGACGCGGGGCTCGCGCGCCGGGCCGTCGAACGGCTCGACCTCGACGCAACCGTCCTCGACGTCCACGCCGACGACCTCGACGACGTCCTCGCGAACGCCGAGCGCGTCGGCGAAGCGGTGGGGCGCCCGGCGGCCGCGGCGGCGCTCCGCGACGGTCTCGACGCTCGGATCGACGCCGTCGCCGACGCGGTCGCCTCGGCCGACTCCCGCCCCCGCGTCGCCGTCCTCGACTGGACCGACCCGCTCCGCCACGCCGGGCTGTGGGTCCCGGACCTGATACGGATCGCCGGCGGGGAGCCCGGGCCCGTCGCGGCCGGCGAGCGGTCGCGGGCGATCGGTCTCGACGAACTGCGCGCTTTCGACCCCGAGGTCGTCGTGGTCGGCCCTTGTAGCGCCGACATCGGCGAGGCCGAGCGGGCGGCCGGCGACCTGCTGGACCGCGAGCCCCTCGACGGCGTGGCGGCGGTGCGCGACGGTCGGGTGTACGCGATGGACGGTACCGCCTACTTAAACCGTCACAGCCACCGCGTCGTCGACACGCTGGAGGCGTTAGCGGGCGTGATTCATCCGGAGCGGTTCGACGGGACCGGCGAGAGGGTTCGGCGCGTCGGTGCGACCCCGACTGCCGGTCCGGCGGAGCCGACCGACTGAGTCCGCGCCCGCCTACGCCCGGCGCAGCGCGAGCACCGTGAGCGTCTCGAACGGGAACGACTCCTCGACGACGGCCTCGTGGTCGAAGCCCGCCTCGTCGACCAACGCAAGCACCTCGTCGTACCCCGTCAGCGACGAGACGAGCAGGAGGACGACGCCCCCCGGCGCGAGGACGCGCCCCACGTCGGCGAGGAACGGTTCGATCAGCTCGCGGCCCGACTCCCCGCCCGAGAGCGCGTGCTCCATCCAGTCGTCCCACTCGTTGTCGGGGTCGGTCGGGAGGTACGGCGGGTTGAAACAGACGGCGTCGAACGCGTTCTCTCGGAACGGGGCACAGAGGTCAGCGACCACTCCCTCGACGCCGCGCTCGCGGGCGGCTCGCGCCGCGTGCGGGTTGAGGTCGCTGCCGACCACGTCGAGGTCGCGCTCCGCGGCGACCTTTGCGGCGACCCAGCCGGAACCGGTGCCGACCTCCAGCACGCGACCGCGGGCGACCTCGACCGCGGCCTCGGCGAGGAGCCCGGAGTCCTCGGCGGGCTGGTAGACGACCGCGTCGTCGGCGCCGCGGCGCGCGGCGAGGTCGGCGGCGGTGTCGGCTCCGGTCATCGGGACGCCCCCGATCCGTCGCTCTCGGTCCCGGAGGCCTCGCCGTCGCTCTCGGTCCCGGAGGCCTCGCCGTCGCCCGACGGAGACCCGTCCCGAGTCGTTGCCCTGCCCTCGACCGACGCATCCAGTTGCGGCCCGGACGCGCCCTCCTCGCGCGCGGAGAGCGTCTGCTGCGGGAACGGGATGACGATCCCCTCCGCCTCCAGCGCGGACTTCATCGCGCCCATCGCGTCCGTCTGGGTGCGCCAGCGCTTCCGCATGCTGGGGTTCCGGATCCAGTACCGGGCGCCGAGGACGACCGCCGAGTCGCCGAACCGCTTCGTCACGACGTCCGGCTCGGGCATCGCGGCGACGTCGTCGACGCCCGCAACCGCCTCCTCGATGGCCGCGGCCGCGCGCTCGAGATCGGCCGCGTAGTCGACGCCGACCTCGACCTCGATCCGCAGGCGGCTGCGGCGCGACCGGTCGACGATCGAGCCCGAGCGCACGTCGTCGTTCGGGAGCGTGACGACCTCGCCGTCGAACGACCGGAGACGAGTGCTCATGATCGATATCTCTGTGACGGTCCCTTCGTGGTCGCCGACCTGGACCCAATCGCCGACCTCGAACGGCCGGGAGAACATGAGTACGAACCCGGCGAACACCGCGCCGAGCGTCTGGCGGGCCGCCATCCCGACCACGATCCCGAGGAATCCCGCGCCGACGAGGAGGCCGCCGACGTTGTCGGTGAACAGCCCGACGGCCACGAGCAGCGCGAAGGTATACACCGTCAGCTGCGTGAGCCGCCGGACCACCTCCTCCTGGTGGTCGGTGAGGACCGTGCTCTCGGCGGATATCTCGCGGATGACGCCGCCGAGGAAGTCGGTGAGCGCGTAGGCGCTCGCCAGGATCACCACCGCGATCACGACGTTCGACAGCTGGTCGGCGATCGCCGCCGACTCGTACGCGTCGACGAGGGCCCCGCTTCGGTCCCACACCACGAGCAGCGAGAGCGCGCCGATCCCGGTGGCGGCGCCGACGGACGCCGAGAGCAACAGGCGCTGCGTCGAGGCGACCTCTCCGTCCCGCCGCTTCGCCCACGAGGTGAGCGCCCGCACGCCGAGCACGCCCCCGACGATCAGGACGGAGGCGATCGTGCGCCTGACGTTCTCGGTCAGGGTTCCGTAGAGGTCGCCGACGGGGCCGGCGGCGTCCCCGCCGGCGGTCAGGAGCTCCGGGAGCGGGGCGGCGGAGAGCGTGGCGACGTGGAGCGGAGCGGGGGAAAGAGAGAGCGATCCGGCCGCGACCGCGACGGCCACGTCTGCGAGCGCCATCCGCGGGGTCACACCTCGGTCGGCGCGCCGCGCTCGCGGGCCAGCTCGGCCAGCGCGGCGAACGCGCTCGGCTCCAGCGTGCCGGGCCGCCGACCGAGCAGCTTCTCGTCGGCGGCCTCGACGACCGCGTCCGGGTCGTCCAGCCCGGAGATGTGGCCGGTGTTCCGGATCGCGTTCCGGACCGTCTTGCGGCGCTGGGTGAAAAGCGCCTTCACGAACCGGAGGAACAAGGCCTCGTCGCCCACCTCGTACTCCGGGTCCCGCGGGGTACACCGAACGACGGCGCTCTCGACGGCGGGCTGGGGGTCGAACGCCTCCTTCGGGACGCGCTCGACGATCTCGACCGCGGCGTAGTGCTGGGCGGAGACCGAGAGCCGGCCGTACTCCGACTCCCCCGCCGACGCGACCATGCGCTCGGCGAACTCGGCTTGGAACATCAACACGAGCGGCTTCCCCTCGGGGAGCAGCCGGAAGGCGATCTCCGAGGAGACGCCGTACGGGAGGTTCGCGACGCAGGCGGTAAAGGGCGGGAGGTCGACGTCGAGCGCGTCGCCCTGGATCACGTCCAGGCGGCCGTCGTCGACCGCGGTCGCGAACTCCTCGCGGAGGAAGTCGGCGAAGGTCCCGTCGCGCTCGATCACGGAGAGGCGACCGGGGACGTTCTGGTCGTCGCCGTCCGCGGCGGTCGCCGCCAGCAGCCGGTCGGTGAGCGCACCCGCGCCCCCGCCGATCTCCAGCGGGTGGCTCGCGTCCGCGTCGTCCGGGAGGTACCCCGGGATCCGGTCGAGCACGCGGTCGTCGACGAGGAAGTGCTGGTCGCGGTCGGGGTTCGCGCGCTCCCCGGCCCGCCGCGCGAGGGCGTCGGGGTCGCGGTCCCCGTACGCCGCGGCCTCACCCGTCGATATGTCGGTCATGGCCGCGATAGGCCGGCGTTCCGGGTAAAAGTCCCGTTTCGAGGATCAGTCTTCGCGCCCCGCGAACGTCCGGTACTTCAGGTCGTCTTTCCCGATCTCCTCGACGATCCGCTCGACGATCACCTCTCGCGGGCGGTGGAGCCCCGAGACGCGCTCGGACACCGCCGCGAAGCTCTCGAAGGGCCCGCGCTTGCGCTCGTCGAGGACGTTGTTCCGGAGCTGCTCGCCGATCCCCGGGAGGAGGTTGAGCTGGTGGAGCCGGAGGGTTATGGGGCCGGCCTCGTTGTAGAAGTCGACGAAGCGCTCCTCGTCGGCGTCGACGATCGCCTCGACGGCGTACTCCACCTCGGCGGCCGCGTTCCGGGTGAGCTCGTCGTACGACGCCTCGTGGTACCGGCCGACCGCCGGCCCGTCGAGCCCGATCCGGTCGCTCACGGACGCCTCCGCCTCCTCGTCGAGCGCGAGCTCGTACAGCCGGAAGGAGTCGACCCCGAGGCCGTACGCGACCGGGGTCTTCCGCGACTGGGGTCGGTCGTCGTCGGGCCGCCCGTTCGGCAGCACGTCCAACAGGACGACGACTGGGCCCTCGTCGGCGTCCGCCGCGTCGGATGCGTCTCCCGCGTCGGAGGCGTCGGGATCGCTCATACTCGTTTTACGGCTCCGAACGGTGAAAAAACCGCTGCCGCGTCGACTTACCGCGAGAACTCGATCGCGGCGCCCTGCCCGAAGCCGACACAGAGGGTCGCGAGCCCGCGGTCGGCGTCGCGCTTCCGCATCTCGTGGATCAGGGTGACGGGGAGCCGCGCGCCCGAGGCGCCGAGCGGGTGGCCGAGCGCGATGGCGCCGCCGTTGACGTTGAACCTCTCCTCGTCGACGGCGAGCTCGCGCCGCGAGTACTCGCACTGGGAGGCGAACGCCTCGTTGAGCTCGACGAGGTCGTAGTCGTCGATGCTCCGGCCGGCGCGGTCGAGGAGGCCCCGCGTCGCGGGCACCGGGCCGATCCCCATCACGGTGGGGTCGACGCCGGCGACGTTGTTGGTGCCGACCTCCGCAAGGACGTCGAGCCCGTGGTCCTCGGCGAACGCCTCGCTCGTGACCACCGTCAGCGACGCGCCGTCGGAGATCTGCGAGGAGTTCCCAGCGGTGACCGTCCCGTCGCCCGTGAACGCCGGCGAGAGGCCGGCGAGCTTCTCGGCCGTCGTGTCCGGCCGGATCCCCTCGTCTTCCTCCACGAGCCCGTCGTCGGTCTCGACCGGGACGATCTCGTCGTCGAACCGGCCGGAGTCGGTCGCCTCCGCGGCGCGCTGGTGGCTGCGGGCCGCGTACTCGTCTTGGGCCTCGCGGCTCACATCGTGCTCTTCGGCCACCTTCTCGGCGGTCATCCCCATCTGGAGCTGGGAGACGTTGTACCGCTCCGCGAGCTCGGGGTGGAGGTGCTGGTAAGCGTCGCCGTCCATGGGGACGCGGCTCATGTTCTCGACGCCGCCGGCAACGACGCAGTCGCGGTTCCCCGCGGCGATCGCGTCCGACGCCGAGATGATCGCCTGCATCGAGGAGGCGCACCAGCGGTTGATCGAGGTCGCCGGCACCGACTCGCCGAGCTCCGAGAGCAGGGCGATGACGCGGGCGACGTTGTTGTCCTGCTCGGTCCGCTGCTGGGCGACCCCCCACATCAGGTCGTCGACGTGGTCGCTCGTCAGCCCCGTCTCCGCGAGCGCGTGGTCGATGAGCGCCGTCGAGAGGTCCTCGCTGCGGACGTCGGCGTAGACGCCCCCGTCTCTGCCCTGCGGCGTCCGGTAGGCGGCCGCGATCACCGGTGTGGTCTCGTCTGTCATGGTAAGTCACACGACGGTGTCGTTGTTAAATGGCCGTGGAACCGCGGGGAATCCGACCGGGGTTTACCGTCGCTCTTCGAGGAGCGGGTCGCCGGTCATCTCCGCCGGGCGGTCGAGGCCGATCAGGTCCACGAGCGTCGGGGCGATGTCACAGAGGGACCCGTTCTCGCGGACGGTCCGTCCCCCATCGTCGCCGTCGGGCGAGAGGTAGACCAAGGGGACCGGGTTGAACGTGTGGGCGGTGTGCGGGTCCGCCGGCGTGCCCATGTCGTCCGCGTTGCCGTGGTCGGCCGTCACGAGGGCGTGGCCGCCCGCGTCGGCGACGGCGTCGAGGAGCCGGCCGAGCTGCGCGTCGACAGCCTCGACGGCCTCGACCGCGGCCTCGAAGTCGCCGGTGTGACCCACCATGTCGGGGTTCGCGTAGTTGAGGACCATCAGGTCGGGGTCCGCCCCGTCGATGGCGCCGATCGCCTCGTCGGTGAGCTCGGGGGCCGACATCTCCGGCCGCTGGTCGTACGTGGAGACGTCGGGGCTCGCCACGATCTCGCGGAGCTCGCCGGAGAACTTCACCTCGCGGCCGCCGTTGAGGAAGTAGGTGACGTGCGGGTACTTCTCCGACTCGGCGATCCGGAGCTGGGTGAACTCCGCGTCGGCGACGACCTCCCCGATCGTGTTCTCGGGGGCCTCCGGCGGGAACGCGACCGGGAACGCGAACGTCTCGTCGTACTCGGTCATCGTCGTCATCCGGACGTCGGGCTGGTCGACCTCGAACGCCCACTCGGGCCGGGTGTCCGTGAGTAGCCGGACGAGCTGGCGGGCGCGGTCGGCCCGGAAGTTGAAGAAGACCACCGCGTCGCCGTCATCGAGCCCACCTCGATGGCTCGATGAGCTCTGCTCATCGGCGTCGTCGAGGGCGGGCTCGCCGCCGACGAGCGTCGGCTCGATGAACTCGTCGGTCTCGCCGCGGGCGTGGGCCTCGGTCGCGGCCTCGACCGCGGTCTCGGCCTCGTGGGGCGCCTCGCGCTCGGCGATCGCGTCGTACGCCTTCCTGGTCCGCTCCCAGTTCTCGTCACGGTCCATCGCGTGGTAGCGCCCCGTCACCGTGGCGACGTGGCCGGTCCCGCGCTCGTCGGCCTTCGCCTCCACCTCGGCGAGGAAGCGGTCGGCGATCTCCGGGGCCGTGTCGCGGCCGTCGGTGAACGCGTGGCTCGTCGCCGGCACCCCGGCGTCGGCCGCGGCGTCGATCAGCGCGAGCAGATGCTCGACGTCGGAGTGGACGCCGCCGTCGGAGACGAGCCCCATGAAGTGGACGCGGCCGCCGGTCGACTCCGCGTGTTCTAACGCGCCCGCGACGGCGTCGTTGTCCGAGAGCGACCCCTCCTCGAGCGCGTCCGTGATCCGGGTGTACGCCTGCTTGACCACGCGGCCCGCGCCGATGTTCAGGTGGCCGACCTCAGAGTTGCCCATCTGGTCCTCGGGCAGCCCCACGCGCCGGCCGTGGACGACGAGCTGGCCGTCGGCGCCGCGCTCGGTCGCGTCGTCGAACGTCGGCGTGTCGGCAACCGCGACCGCGTCCCGGCCGGCCGGTCGTCCCGAGGGGTCGACCGTCTCGCCGTCCCCGCCGTCGCCGCCTCCCGCGCCGCTTCCGAGTCCCCAGCCGTCGAGGACGATGAGTGCCGTCTCCATACCCCTCGTTTCCCGTGACGGGGTAACTACCCTTCGCTCCGGTCGACGGGAGGGCGTCGACCGCCGAGCGCCCAGCGACGAATCCCGGGACGGGACGCGGTTTCGCCGTGCCCACCGCGAGCCCTGGAAGCCAGCCTTTTATATTTGTGACGCTAACTATACGTTAATGGACTCCGCGGTACTGCTCAATCTCCTCGGCAACGAGAACCGGCGGCGCATCCTCCGGCTGCTCGCGACCAAGCCCTGCTACGTCACGGAGATCTCGGAGTACCTCGACGTGAGCCCGAAAGCCGTCATCGACCACCTCCGGAAGCTGGAGGAGGCGGGCCTGATCGAGTCGACGACCGACGACCAGCGCCGGAAGTACTTTCGGATCACCCGCAGTCTCCGGCTGGAGGTGAGCGTCTCGCCGTACGGGTTCGGCGCGAAGAGCGCCTACCCCGCCAAGAACAGCCTCGACATGTCCGGGCGATGCCCGCATCTCACTATCGAGGCGCCCGACGGGTCGGGCGCGTCGAACGACATCGCCGACCTCGCGGGGGAGTACTCCCGTCTGCAGGACCTCGACCGCGAGCTCTCGCTGGCCCAGCGGTGGGTGCAGGGCCGGGTCGAGGACACGCTCGCGAAGATCGACGAGCGGCTCGGCACCGAGGCCGACAGCCGCTTCTACGCCGCGATCCTCGCCGCGGTGATCGAGACGGACGGGACGCCGGCGGCCGTGGCCGACGAGGTCGGCGCCCGCGAGGGAACCGTCAACGACGCGATGAACCGCCTCGCCGACGTCGGCGTGCTCGCCCGCGAGGCCAGCGCCGACGGCGACGCCGACCGGTACCGCGTTCGATAGCGGGTCGGCGCCCGGGCTCGGCCCTTCGCCCGCCCGTCTCCCCGCACGTCCGGCCGCTTCCGGAACCTTTTGAACTGCGCCCGGAGGAGGGGGCGTGTGAGCCGATCACGAGACTTCTCGCTGTTCCTCATCCTCGCCGCCGTCTGGGGCTCCGCCTTCATGGCGATCAACGCCGGGCTGGCGTACTTTCCGCCGGTGTTGTTCGCGGCGTTCCGATTCGACGTCGCCGGCGTCGTCATGCTCGCGTACGCCGCGTACGCCGTCGACGACCCGGTCCCGCGCGAGCGGGACGAGTGGGCCGTCGTCGCGGTCGGCGGGACGCTGATCATCACCACCTACCACGCGCTCCTCTTCGTCGGCGAAAGCGACCCCGCCGTGACGAGCGCGGTCGCGGCCGTGATCGTCAGCCTCTCGCCCGTGTTGACGACCGTCTTCGCGCGCGCCTTCCTCCCCTCCGAGCGGCTGACCGTCGTCGGCGTGATCGGGCTCCTCGTCGGTCTCGTCGGCGCAGTCGTGCTGGCCGCGCCCGACCCCGCGAACCTGACCGGCGGCGGCACGGTCGCGAAGCTCCTCGTGCTGCTGGCGGCGGCCTCGTTCGCGCTCGGGTCGGTGCTCACCCGAGCGTCGGACGCTGACCTCCCGATCGAGACGATGGAGGCGTGGTCGATGCTCCTCGGCGCGCTGCTGATGCACCTGGTGTCCGTCGTGCTCGGCGAGTCGGTCGCCGACGTCGCGTGGACGACTGAGGGAGTCCTGGCGCTGGCGTACCTGTCGATCGTCGCCAGCGGGCTCGGCTTCCTCATCTACTTCGACCTGCTCGACCGGCTCGGCCCCATCGAGATCAACCTCGTCTCGTACGTCGCCCCGATATTCGCCGCCGTTTCCGGCTGGGTATTGTTAAGCGAGGGGATCACCCTCAACACGGTCGCCGGCTTCCTGATCATCTGCGTCGGCTTCGCGCTGGTGAAGCGGGCGGCGCTGCGGTCCGCGCTCCGCGAGTACGGGATCGCGGGGTAAAACGCCTCTCGCGGCGTTGTTCTCGAGTCAACAGACAGTTACCACGGCCGAAACGGCGACAGGTACACGTCGGTCCCCGATCGGGAGAGCGGAACGAGCGCAGCGGGCGGAGTCGCCGGCGGCGCGGGCGTGACGCTGCTGAGCGACTGAACGGGCGAGCGGCCGCGAGAGGCGTCGCGCCGGACGACCGCCCGGGGCTCAGTAGTCGTCCTCGTCGGGGTCGAACCGGTCGCCGTACTCCCGGGCGGGGTCGACCGGCCGGCCCTCGTCGGTCTCCGGCGCGACGTAGTCGACGAACGACTCGACGTCGGGCTCGCGGACGCGGACCTCGACGTCGATCTCGCCGAGCTCGTCCGGCTCGCCCACCGCGAAGTTGACGACGCCCTCGAACGCGGCCTGCTTTTTCAAGGAGAACGAGAACCCGTCGTCGGCGCTGTTCCGCAGGAACACCCGGCGGGCCGTGTCGAGGATCTCCTGCTCGTGGAGCACGTCGGAGAAGGCGTCGAGGGTGTGCGCCTCGGCAACGAGCCGGCCGTCCTCGTGGACCGGCTCCGCGTCCGGGAAGGCGTTCCGCACCGCGTCGGCGACCCGGTCGGTGACCTCCGTGTCGCGGACCGGGGCCTCGATCCGCACGTCGATGCTGTAGATCACGCGCCGTCACCTCCGGCGTTCGCGGCCGCCGTCGACTCCGTCCCGCCGTCTCCGTCGTCCTCGGCGACGCCGAGCACCTCTCGAACGCGGGTCCGGAACTCGGCGAGCGTCCCCGTGTTGTCGACCTCGACGTCCGCGCGCTCGAGGGTGTCGCCGAGGCCGAGGCCGATCTCGCGCTCGTCGCGCTCGCGGAGGGCCTCCAAGTCGGAGTCGGAGTCGTCGCGGCCGCGGGCGTCGAGGCGCTCGGCGCGGAGCTCGAAGGGCGCCCGGATCGCCACGAGCGCGAAGTCGTCGCCGAACGCCTCGCGGAAGCGCTCCAGTTCGACGGTGGAGCGCAGGCCGTCGACGAGGACGGCGTCGCGGTCGCTCTCGGCGGCGGCCTCGCGGATCAGCGGGAGGGTCCGCGCCGCGATGGCGTCGTCGCCCTCCTCCTCGCGGAGCGCCCCCGCGATCCGACCGTGGTGCTCGGCGGGGTCGAGCCCGCGGCGGCGGCACTCCGCCCGGATCACGTCGCCCATCACGACGACCGGGATCCCGGCCGCCTCGGCCACGTTCGCCGCCTCTCCCTTCCCGCTCCCGGGGAGCCCGACGGTTCCGATGACGTTCATTGGCGCGGAGTAGTCCCGTGCCGGACTTAGGTCTGCTGTTGGCGCCGTCCGCCGGCGCGAACCGTCGCCGTTTTTTATATCGGGCGGTAGAAGGCGAGGTGAGGGCACATAGCTCAGCTCGGATAGAGCGTCGGACTTCTAATCCGACGGTCGTGGGTTCGAATCCCACTGTGCCCGTGCAGCGAGGAGCGGAGCGGCGGGCGATCCGGCGCGCGGAGGTTCGAACCCCGAGCGCCGTCGCAGTCGGGCGACGCGACGCCGCTCGAAACGGGGCGTCGATGTCGCGGGTCGTTGCTTCCCGCCCGACCGGTACCGCCCGGGCGGCAGGCGGTCCGGAGGTGTTGACCGGACTCGGTCAGTTGTAGCCGCGCCAGCGGCGCCCGCACTCCTTACATTTAAAAAACCGCGTCGGGGGCTCGTCGGCGGCGCCGGTCTGTTTGATCGTGTACCACGCCTCGTCGTGGCCGCACTCGTCGCAGACGACGTCGGTCGCGGTGGGCTTCCCCTCGAAGTTCGCGCCCTCCTCCGTCTCGATCACCTCGTCATCGGTCTGTTTCGTGGTCGACTCGAAGTCGGCGGCGAGCGCCTCGTCGCGCTCGGCGGTGCCGCCGCAGCCATCGTTCTGACACACCATCTCCCCGTCCTGAGAGACCATCATCGAGCCGCAGTCGTCACAGAACTGCATATCTGCTCGGAGTAGGATGTCGAGCGGTTTAGCTTCCCTGACTGCGCTCGATACGGAGGTGAATATGGTGTTCGTATACGAGTAGTTGACCTCAACGACATCGTCAACACCTCCAAAGCCCCAGCCGCTCGCTTATAAATAATCGACAGCGGATCGTCGCTAACCACCTCCAAAGCCCCAGCCGCTCGCTTATAAATAATCGACTGCGGATCGTCGCTAACCACCTCCAAAGCCCCAGCCGCTCGCTTATAAATAATCGACCGCGGATCGTCGCTAACCACCTCCAAAGCCCCAGCCGCGAGGACTCCTGCGCCTCGTTGCGCGCTTCAGTCGCTCACTCCGTTCGCTCCTTGCAGTGCTTACGTCGGCGGAGTTCGTCCTCGCGGCTGCCCCTTTGGGTCCCCGCCCCGACCGCACAGCGACCACAGCCTCACACCTCCCCAACCTCGCGGTTCGCGCTCTTCGAGCGCTCACCGCGTCCAGCGAGGGACCTCCGGTCCCTCTGGCAGCCGGCGCGTAGCGCCGGCGACCTCGCACGCGCTCCTCGTGGCCTGTCGGCCACTCGGAGGCGCGGGCCACCGCAACCGTTCCCCATTTATAACTCGTAATCGTTCTCGCCGACCCGCTCCCACGCGAGGTGCGCGACGATCCCGAGCAGGAAGGCGACGCCGAGGTTCGTCGCCAGCGCGACGACGAGGGGGACGACAGTAACCGAATCCCCTATCGCCCCGGTGAGCGCGCCCGGACCGAACTCGATCCCGCCTCGTCGCGTGCTGTCGACGATACCCACTTTTGCGGCGTTTAGTCCCGATTCGCTTGAATCTGTCCAGAAACCGTCGCCGGGATCGTTTGGAGGCAGCGTAACTCTCAGCGGGTTATTCGTCGGCGTCGAACGTCGGGTCCTCCTCGGAGATCATCGGGCAGTTCCGCACCCGGAACTCGTCGAAGCCGACCGCCTCGAGGATGCTCGTCCCCTCGTGGGTGCAGGCGGCCTCGGGCGGCGAGGTGAAGTGCGGGCACTGCTGACAGTAGGTCCGCTTGGAGACGACGTGCTCGGTGTCGCCGGACGCGGACGTCGCAGCGCCGAGCGCACCGGCCCCGTCGATGCCCTCGGCGTCCGCCTCGAGGGATTCCCAGACGTCCTCCTCGGCCGCGCCGCCGACGTCCATCCGCTCGAACGCGTCGTCGAGGTCGGTCTCGGAATCGGCGGAGCCGAGCTCGTCGAAGGGGTCGTCGCGCCGCGCGTCGGGATCGGCCGGGTCGAAGTCGGCCGGGTCGGAGTCTGCGGGAGAGGAGTCGGCCGGGTCGGAGTCTGCGGGAGAGGAGTCGGGACCCTCCGCGTCGACGCCCGCGCCGAGTTCGGCGAAGGGGTCGTCGACCTCGTCGGGGTCGTCGGTCTCGGTCGCGAGGTCGTCGAGGGAGTCGAACGCGTCGCTCCCCTCGTCGGCGTCCGGCTCGCCCCGCGGGCCGTCTCCCTCGTCGCTCATCGGTCGCCTCCGGGGTCCCGGGTGCTCACGCCGCCCGTCTCGCCGTCGACGTCGCCGTCGAGCGCGGGCTGCTCCTCGGCGACGAGCCGGGCGGTGCCGAGGAAGCCGGGGTTCGGCTCCAGTTCGCCGAAAGACCGGCCGCAGTGGGGACACTCGGGCGCCGTCAGGAGCCCGACGTCGACGGTCTCGCCGCAGTCGGTGCAGGCGGCTTTCCTGATCCCGTTTCGGTTCGCGGTCGCCGACAGCGCGTCGAGCCGCTCGCGGTCGGCGCGATCGCGCTCGGCCGCCTCGAGCCGGCGCCGGACCCTGACGACCGCGCTGGCGACGCGCGAGAGCTTGTCGTCGAGGTCGTCGAGCTGCTCGTCGAGGTCCTCGGCGTCGATCGCGTCGGCGCGCGCCTCCGACTCCGCCAGGTCGCCCAGCCGCTCCTCGACGTCGGCCAGCCGGTCGTCGAGGTCGTCGACGCGCCCCTCGACCGCCTCGTCGACGGTCGACCGCGCCGCGGCGTCCGCCTCGAGCTCGCCGAGCCGCTCGGCGATCCCGTCGACGTCGGTCGCGAGCGCGTCCAGTCGGTCCGCCGTCTCGGCGTGCGCGTGGTCGGCCGGCGCCGTCGCCTCCAGGTCGCGGTAGAGCTCGACGAAGCGCTCCCGGAGGTCCGCGACCTTCTCGTCGAGCTCGGCGTCGAGGGCGTCCACCCGCGACTCGATCGCCGCCACCTCCCCGGCGTTCGGCACGTCGATCTCCTCCTCCTCCGCGAGCGCGACGACCGCGCGCTTCAGCAGCGCCTCGCGACCGACGCCGGCCTCGTCGGCGGCGGCCTCGATCGCGTCGTCGACCGTCCCGTCGGTCGGATCGAGGTCGCTCATCGAGGATCCTCTGTCATCTACGCACCGTTTAGCGGGGAGACTTAAGTAATCTGTCGCGTCGTTCTCTGGATCGATACTCGGCGGTCGTCCGTCGCTGGCAGCGGGGGCCTCACCGGATCTTCCGCACGTCGCTGATGTCGAAGCCGCCCTCGTGGATCTCGGTCTCGAACCGGACGATGTTCTCCGCCTCCAGCCGCGAGAGGACGCCGCGGAACTCGCGGACGAACATGGTCCGGGCGCGCTGGGAGCCGCCGCTCTCCCAGGTGAACTGGAGGGTGCCGCCGGCGGCGTCCATCAGCGCGCCGAACTCCCGGTCGGTGAGCGAGTCGGTGTTCACCAGCACGAGGATGAGCCCGCCCCACTCGTAGGCGGCCTTCTTGAGCCCCTTCATCACCATCGCGACGTCGCTCCACTCGGTGTCCTCGTCGACCATCGAGACGAGGTCGGTGACGGAGTCGATACAGACGAGACTGCCGTCGGCGTTCGCCGAGAGGTAGTCGCCGAACGCCGTGAGCACGTCCTCGTACTCCCCGCGGTCCCCGAGCTCGGTGATCGACGCGGTCTCCTCTTCGTACCAGTCGCGGGGGATCGGGCTCAGCTGGAAGTACTCCGGCGAGAGGTCCCGGAAGGCGATCTCGTCGATCGCGGCGTCGACGATCTCGTCGCCCATCGTGTACCCCATCTCGCGCGTGAGCGCGTCCGTGTCGGCGGTGAAAGAGAGGTAGTGGACGTCGTCGGGGAGCTCGGCGTCGGCCGAGAGCTCCCCGTAGTATAGGTCGAACAGCTCCGCGTCGGCGTGTCCGAGGGCGTTCATCGCGGCGCTCGTATACAGGAACTCGCGCGCGCCGGCCCCGGACTCGCCGGCGAGCAGCACGACGTTGCCCGGCGGCGCGCCGCCGCCGAGGATCGAGTCGAGGCGGGCGACGCCGAACGGAACGCTCGTCATGTCCCGTACGGGGTCGCCGTCCCGCTTAGTGTTGTTGCTCGTGCGGGGGTCGCTGGCGACGGGAAAGGCGCGAAGCGACTGATCGATTCGCTACTCCGTCACCCGCGCCCCGCCCCCCGCCGCGCGGACGACCGCGACCGACCCGGCCACGCCCGCCTCCGCCAGCGCGCGCTCGCCCGCGGCCGCCGCGGCGTCGACGTCGTCGTTGTCGGTGACGCCGTACACGGTCGGCCCCCACGACGACTGCCCGGCGCCGAAGACGGCCGCGGACGCCGACAGCGACGCCACCACGTCACCGACGGGCGGTCGGTAGACGCCGCCCTGTTCGTCGGCGTACCACGCGCCGTTGAGCCGGCCAATCTCAGCGACCGCGGCGCCGAACCGCTCGGCGTTGCCGGTCGCGATCGCGGGGAGCACCCGCCGCGTGACGATCCCGCCGATCCGGTCGGCGAGCCCGGGCTCCGCGCGCTCGACCGCGGTCCGCATCGCGTCGTCCTCGGCGTCGCCGTTCCGGCCGGGGTCGGCGTCGGGGCGCACGAGCAGGAAGCGCCAGTCGTCCGGGACGGCGTGGCGGGCGGCCACCGGCGGCACGGTCCACTCGCCGTCCGCGGGGCGGTCGGTCGTGAACCGGGCGGTCGGGTGGCCCGCGTCGAGGACGAACCCGCCCGCCTCGAAGGTCGCGACGCCGACGCCGGAGCGCCCGCCGCGGCCAAGCGCCGGGGCGCGCTCGCGGAGTTCGACTTCCCGCCCGTGGGCGGTCGCGATCGCGGCGAGGGTCGCGGCGGCCAGCTGGGTCCCGCTCCCGAGCCCCGCGTGGCGCGGGAGCGACTCGCGGAGGGCGACGCGGGCGCCGGGGACGCCGAGCAGGTCGGCGGCGACGCGAGCGTACTCGCGGACGTCGTCGCGGGTGGCCGGGTCGGCCGCGGCGTCGCCGTCGGCCGTCTCGACCGTCACGCGTTCGGCCGGCTCCGCGTCGACGACGACCCGCGGCTCCGCGAGGCCGAGACCGAGGGCGCCGTACAGCCGCTCGTGCGAGAGGCTGAGGTTACAGAAGCCGAAGTGGAGCCGTGCGCCGGCGCTCGCGCGTGTCATTGGGTTGTGCCCGTTTCGGGAGCGACGGGTAAAGCGTGCGTGACAGTGGCGGGCGTTGCCCCCGATCGGACTGGCGATCGCCGAACGACGCGATTACCGATCGCCGAACGACGCGATTACCGATCGCCGAACGACGCGATTACCGATCGCCGAACGACGCGAACGGCGAGAGCACTTCGAAGGCCTCTGGCATTCGCTTATAAATGAGTGATCGCAGATGGGCGATGAACACCTCCAAAGCCCCAGTCGCGACGACTCGCGCGCTTTGCTGCGCGCCTCAGTCGCTCGTTACACTCGCTCCTTGCGGTGCTTGCTGCAGCGGGCTTCGTCCTCGCGACTGCCCCTTTGGGTCCCACCCGACCGCACCTCACACCTCCCCAGCCTCGGGGGG
>NZ_JAODIX010000015.1:0-8066 GCF_026586675.1 Halorubrum yunnanense | reverse complement strand
CGCGACTCCCTCGCGCGTGCACCTCGCGCCCTGCGGGCGCTCGGCGGCACGCGCCACCGTATTTATAAAAACTCGCGTCGACGCCGCCGCGGTCCGCTCGCACGCCAGCGTCACGGCCGAACTAATGCCCTTTTGAACGCGGGGGACCTCGATTCGCGTATGACCGATACCCTCAGGCTCGCCACGCGCGGGTCGGACCTGGCCCTCCGGCAGGCCGGGACCGTCCGCGACGCCCTGTCGAGCCGCCGACGCGACGTGGAACTCCGCCGCGTCGAGACCCGCGGCGACCAGATCCCCGACGAGCTGATCCACCGGCTCGGCAAGACGGGCGCCTTCGTGCGGTCGCTCGACGAGGAGGTGCTCAACGGCGACGCCGACCTCGCCGTCCACTCGCTGAAGGACGTGCCGACCGAGGGGATGGACGATATGGTCGTCGCCGGCGTCCCCGAGCGCGCGCCCTCCGGCGACGTGCTCCTCAGTCCCGACGGACTCGAGCTCGAGGACCTCCCCTCGGGCTCGGTCGTGGGGACCGGGTCCCTCCGGCGGACCGCCCAGATCAAGGCCGCGCGCCCGGAGCTCGTCGTCGAGCCCCTGCGCGGCAACGTCGACACCCGGATCGAGAAGCTGCTCGCGCCCGGCCTCCAGGCGGAACACGAGCGCCGGCTGATCGCCTCGGGCGAGGCGAGCGCGATGACCGCCGGGGAGGGCGGTACGGAAGGCGAGGCCGACGGCGAAGCGGAGGACGAGGCCGACACCGACGACGAGGGCGAGACCGAGGTCGACGAGGAGTTCGAGACCACTGTGGAGGAGTGGTTCGACTCCCTCTCCGACCTGGAGCGCTCGGCGATGGAGCGCAAGGTGGAGACGGAGTACGACGCGGTCGTCCTCGCGGAGGCCGGCCTCCGGCGCTCCGACCTCTTCCACGAAGTCCCGACGACCCGGCTCCCGCGCGAGGAGTTCGTCCCCGCAGCGGGCCAGGGCGCCATCGCGGTGACCGCGACCGACCCGGACGTGATCGAGGCCGTGCGCGCCGCGGTCGACCACCCGCGAACCCGGGTGGCAGTCACCGTCGAGCGGACGATCCTCGGCGAGCTCAACGGGGGCTGCGTCGCGCCGATCGGCGTCTCCGCGCTCGTGCAAGGCGAGCACGTCCACACCCGCGTCCGGGTACTCTCGACCGACGGCACCGAGGAGGTGGCCGACACGCGCGACCTCCCGATCCGGTCGCACGCGAAGGCCGCCGAGTCGTTCGCGGCGGACCTGGCTGACCGAGGCGCAGCCGACCTGATCGCGGCGGCCCGCGAGGAGGCAGCGGTCGAGGCGGACGAGGGGACCCGGCAGGAGGCGGACGATGAGTGAGGGGGAGACGCCGGGCGACGTCGGCACCGTCTCCCTCGTCGGCTCCGGCCCGGGCGACCCGGACCTCATGACCGTGAAGGCCGCCCGACTGATCGAGTCGGCCGACGTGGTCCTCCACGACAAGCTCCCCGGCCCGGAGATCCTCGGGGAGATACCCGAAGCGAAGCGCGAGGACGTCGGCAAGCGCGCCGGCGGGGAGTGGACCCCGCAGGAGTACACGAACCGGCGCCTCGTCGAGCTGGCGCGAGAGGGGAAGTCCGTCGTCCGGCTCAAGGGCGGCGACCCGTTCGTCTTCGGGCGGGGCGGCGAGGAGGCCGAGCACCTCGCAGAGGCCGGGATCCCCTTCGAGGTCGTCCCCGGCGTCACCTCCGCGATCGCGGGCCCCGCGGTCGCCGGGATCCCGGTGACACACCGCGATCACGCCTCCTCCGTCTCCTTCGTCACGGGCCACGAGGACCCGACGAAAGCGGAGTCGGCGGTCGACTGGGAGGCGCTCGCCGCGACGGGCGGCACGATCGTCGTGCTGATGGGCGTCGGGAAGCTCCCGGCGTACGCCGCCGAGCTCCGCGACGCCGGGCTCGACGGCGACACCCCCGTCGCGCTGGTTGAGCGCGCGACGTGGCCCGACATGCGCGTCGCGACCGGCACGCTCGACACGATCGTCGACGCCCGCGACGAGGCGGGGATCGAGCCGCCAGCGATCACCGTGATCGGCGACGTGGCGGGGACGCGCGCTCGGGTCATCGAGTTCCTCCGGAACGACGGCGAGCGAGGTGAGGGGGCGTGAGCGACGGCACCCCCGACGCCCCCCGCGTCGCCGTCTTCCGCCCGGCCGACGAACGGATCGACGACGCGGAGGCGGTGTTGGCGTCGCTCGGCGCCGACCCCGTCCCCGACCCGATGCTCGAGGTCGAACCGACGGGAGCGGTCCCGGCCGCGGCCCCGTGCGTCGTCCTCACGAGCAAGACCGGCGTCGAGCTCGCGGCCGAGGCGGGGTGGGAGCCGGGCGACGAGACGCTCGTCGCCATCGGCCCCGCGACCGCCGCCGCGGCGCGGGAGGCGGGGTGGACCGTCGATCTCGTGCCGGACGAGTACACCTCCGCGGGGCTGGTCGAGGCGCTCTCGGAGCGCGTCGACGGCGAGCGCGTCGAGGTGGCGCGCTCGGACCACGGCAGCGACGTGCTCCTCGACGGGCTCCGCGAGGCGGGCGCGACGGTGAACGAGACGGTCCTCTACCGGCTCACGCGACCGGACGGAGCGGGCGAGTCGGCGGCGCTGGCCGCCGCGGGCGACCTCGACGCCGCCGCGTTCACCTCGTCGCTCACGGTGACGCACTTCCTCGACGCCGCCGAGGAGCGAGGGGTCCGCGATGCGGCGATCGCGGGCCTGAGCGACGCGGTCGTCGGCGCGATCGGCCCGCCGACCGCGGAGACGGCGGCGGAGCGCGGGATCGACGTCGACGTCGTCCCGGGCGACGCCGACTTCGCGGCACTCGCGGAGGCAGTCGTCGAGGCGGCGGGCGACGGGGACCGGTCGACGACCCCCCACTGAGCCGTTAGTTTTCAGCGTCGAGAGTTCACGCGACACCGGAACTCGGAACCGGGTTTGCGTCCGCTGACCGCGGCGTTCACCGCGGTCTGACGTCCGCATCTCGTCCGACCGCTGTTATCGATGTGGATAATTTAGGCCGCGCATTTATTATCCGACAGATGATAATAGTTAATATGGAACCGAGTGAGCGCTGGTCGCTGCGGACCGACGACGAGGTGCTGGTCGTCGAGTTCCCGCACGGGACGGGGATCAGCCCCGACGACGGCGAGGCGCTCCTCGATCGGTGGCGGACCGTCACCGCCGACTGCGCGGTCGACGCTGTCGTGATCGTCGTTCGGACGAGTCGGCCCTGTTCCGACGCCGGGCGGCGGGCGCTGCGCGAGTCCGCCCAGATGGCCGTCGCCCGCGGCGTGGACCGGTTCGCGATCGTCGGCGAGCGCTCGAAGCGCCGTTACCTCAAGCGCACGATCGACGTCGAGGGGATCGACACCGAGGCGTTCAACGACGACGACGCCGCGCTGCGGTGGGCGAAGTGCCCGTCCGCGGCCGCTCCCTCCGTGGAGCCGTCCCGTAGTTAGCTGTCGTCCGCGGCGGCGGTCTCGTTCCCGGCGCCGTCGGTCTGGTTTCCAGCGGCCTCGTCGTCCGACGCCCCGTCGTCGCCGTCACCCGCTTCCTCCGCGTCGTCCGCGTCGTCGCCGCCTCCGTCGTTCCCTTCGTCCGCGTCGTCACCCTCGTCCCCTTCGTCGTCGATCTCGTTGACCTCGACGTCCCGCCCGGCGACCCCGCTCCCGGAGATCACGGGCTTGAGGATGTAGCCGTTGTTCGGACCGCGCTTGACCACGTTGATGTCGAAGACGAAAGTGACGGGCTCGTCAGGCGTGACTTCAAACCCGTTCGTGATCTGGAGCTTCTCGCTCGGGAGCTTCACGTCGACCGCCGCGCCATCGACGATCCCCTCGACGTCGGTGACGGAGAGCTCGATCTTCTCGTAGCTGCCCGCGGAGACTTGGCCGTCGAACACGGCGGTCGCGTCGTCTCCGACGACTTGCGTGAGGTCGACCGTCGCGCCGTCGAGGGCGACGACGGTGAAGCCGCGGCCGTCCTGGTCGTCATCCTCCGCGTCCTCCGCGTCGTCTTCCCCTTCCGCGTCGTCTTCCCCTTCCGCGTCCTCCGCGTCGTCTTCCCCTTCCGCATCGTCTTCCCCTTCCGCGTCGTCCTCTTCCGCGGTTCCGTTCGGGGAGTCGCTCTCCTCTTCCGTCTCGTTACCGGTCTGATTGGCGTCGTCCTCGTCGGCTTCCTCCGCGTCGTCCTCGTCGGCTTCCTCCGCCCCCACCTCGAAGATCCGGGCCTCGTCGAGGGTGACGCTCAGCCGGTCGAAGTCGTCGATGTCGGCCGGCGCGTCGCTGATGAGGAGCCGGAAGTCGCCGGTGAGCGTCTGGGAGCCGTCCGAGCCGTCCGACGAGGGGAGCGCCCCGTCGCCGGCACAGCCGGCGAGCATCGTCGCGCCCACGCTCGCGCCGAGCGCCACGAACTCCCGTCGCCGGAAGCCGTCGGCCGAGCTGTCCTGCGAGCGGTCGTCGCCTGTCGTCCGCGATCGGTCCGTCATGGTGACTCACCGAACGCGCCCCGGACGGGTATAAAACGGAGATGCTCAGCCCGAATTCGTGCGGATTAAGCCCGTTTTGCGGGGGCCGCCGTGAGTGTTTATAAGTGATCGGCGAGGGGCCCCGCGGCGAGCTACGATTGGCCCGTGTCGATCCCCGCCGCCTCGACCACGCGCTCCGCCTGTCGAGCGGCGCGCTCGCGGACCGCGTCAGCGTCGATCCCGACGTGCTCGCCGTCGGCGTACCGGACCTCGCCGTCGACCATCGCGAAGACGACGTCGTCGCCGTGGGCAGCGTACACCAGGTGGGAGAGCGGGTCGTGGACCGGGGTGGCGCGCGTGCGGTCCGTGGTGAGGCCGATCACGTCCGCGCGCTGCCCCTCCCGGAGGGTCCCGAGCCGGTCGAAGCCGGCGGCGCGGGCGCCGTTCGTCGTCGCCATCTCCAGCACCGTCGCGGCCGGGAGCCGGGTCGGGTCGCCGGCGTCGACCTTCCCGAGCAGGCTCGCCTGCCGCATCTCCGTGAACGGGTCGAGCGTGTTGTTGCAGGGCGGCCCGTCGTTGCCGAGCGCGACCGTGATCCCGCGGTCGAGGTAGTCGTGGACCGGCGCAATCCCGCTCGCGAGCTTCATGTTCGAGGAAGGACAGTGGGTGACGGTCGTGTCTGTCTCGGAGAGGACCTCGCGCTCGCGCTCGTCCGTGTGGACGCAGTGCGCGAGGGTCACGTCCGAGCCGGTGAGCCCGACCTCGTCGAGCCACAGGACGTTCCGCCTCCCCGTGTCCGCCTCCACCGCCGCGATCTCCTCCTCGTTCTCGCTCGCGTGGGTATGGATCGTCACGCCCTCGTGGCGGTCGGCGAGGTCGCGACAGCCGCGCAGACACACCTCCGTGCAGGTGACCGCGAAGCGAGGGGTGACCGCGTACCGGACCCGGCCGTCGGCGGCGCCGTGGTACTCCTCGATGAGCGCCTCGCTCTCGGCGAGCGCGGCGTCGGTGTCCTCGAGCAGGCCCTCGGGCGAGTCCCGGTCCATCAGCACCTTCCCGAGGCGCGCCCGGATCCCCGTCTCGATCGCGGCCTCGAAGGCCTCCTCGGCGTGGTTGACGGAGAGGTGGTCGACGACGGTCGTCGTCCCCGATTCGAGGCACTCCAGGTACCCGATCTCGGCGGCGGCCCGCGTCGCCTCGGCGTCCATCGCGGCCTCCATCGGGAGTACCGCGTCGAACAGCCAGTCGAGGAGGGCGTCGTCGTCGGCGATCCCCCGCCCGAGCGACTGGACCGAGTGGACGTGGCCCCCGACCAGTCCGGGCGCGACGAGGTCGGCCTCGCGGCGCTCGTGGTCGGGGTACGCATTCCGAAGGGCGGCCGCGTCGCCGACCGCGGCGATCGTCTCCCTCTCGACGACGACCGCGCCGTCGGGGATCACGGTCTCGGGGTCGGCGATGACGGTTCCGGCGATCAACATGTCCGTCCGTTCCTGACGGGCGGCTCATAAGAGGGTGTCCCTCGCGGGTCGGCGGGCGCGGGACCGCGGCGACTTCCGGGGGCGCGGGCGACCGCGACCGACGGCTATTCGTTCCGGCCGTCCCCACTCGGACCCGTGCTCAGATACGTGACGACGAACCCCGGGAAGGTGCGCGAGGCGGAGCGCTACCTCTCGGACGGCTCGGTTGAGCGGCTCGACTTCGACTACCCGGAGATCCAGGCCCCGGAGCTCGGCCCGATCGCGGCGCGGGGCGCCCGAGAGGCGTACCGCCACGCCGGCGAGCCGGTGCTCGTCGACGACGCGGGGCTGTTCGTCGAGGGGCTCGACGGCTTTCCCGGCCCGTACTCCTCGTACGTCGAGGAGACGCTGGGGATCGAGCGCGTCCGCGAGGTCGCCGCCGACCTCGACGACCGCCGGGCCGCGTTCCGCTGCGTGCTCGGCTACTGCGACGGCGACGGGTTCGCCGCGAGCCCGGACCCGGTCGATCGCGGGGACCGCGACGCGGCCGCGGCGGCGGGGCCGGGCGGGGAAGAGGCGGGTCCAGACGAAGACGGGGAGGCCGACGCGCTCCCGGTCAAGCTGTTCGAGGGGTACGCCCCCGGTCGGATCGTCGCGCCGCGCGGGGAGGGCGGCTTCGGCTACGACCCGATCTTCGAACACGACGGCGAGACGTTCGCCGAGATGGATACCGAGCGAAAGAACGCGGTGTCACACCGCGGCCGCGCCTTAGAGAAGTTTGCGGAGTGGTACGCGGACCGGTAGGTCGTCGTCTCAGGCGGCGTCGTCGATGGCGGCGGTCAACAGCTCACAGCCGAGTTCGACCTCGCGCTCGGTGACGTCGAGGGGGGGCAGGACCCGGAGCACGTCGTGGCCGCACGAGAGCGTGAGCAGACCCCGGGAGAAGGCGTGTGCCATGGCCGCGTCGCGCCGCTCCTTCGAGTCGAACTGGAGCGCGAGCAGCAGTCCCTTCCCCCGCACGTCGGTCACGCCTTCGAGGTCGGCGTCGCGCATCGTCTCCGTGAACTGTCGGCCCCGCACCGTCGCGTTGTCCATCAGGTCGTGCTCGCGGATCGCGTCGAGCGTGAGCGCGCCCTGCGCGGAGGCGATGATATCGCCCGCGCCCCACGTCGACGAGAGCCGGCTCTGCTCGTCGGGGAACACCTCCGAGCGGGAGACCGTCGCGCCGACGCGGAGCCCCTTCGCGCTGGTGATCACGTCGGGTTCGAGCGCGTAGTGGTCGGAGCCCCACATCTCCCCGGTGCGGCCGACGCCCGACTGGATCTCGTCGGCGATCAGCGTGATGTCGTGTTCGTCGACCAGGGCGGCGATCTCGTCGGTGAACGCGTCGGAGGGGAACCGGTAGCCGCCCTCGCCCTGGATCGGCTCCACGACGAGGTACGCCACGTCGTCGGGGTCGACGTGGCCGCCCTCGGGGTCCAACTTCTCGCGCAGCCGCGAGACGCCGCCGGCGAAGAAGCCGCACGAGCAGGTGTCGGGGGTGCAGGTCCGGTCCTCGCAGAACGGGGCGTCGTGGACCCCGCTGATCTCCGGGAAGTCGCGGCGGTACACGGACTTCGAGCGGTTGAGCGAGAGCGCGCCGAGCGTCCGACCGTGGAACGCCCCGTCGAAGGTGATCGCGTGTTTGGCGCCGCCGGCGTCGTCGTACGCGATCTTGATCGCGTTCTCGATCGCCTCCGCGCCGGAGTTCGAGAGGAAGACGGTGTCCATGTCGTAGTGGGCGGTGACCTCCATGAGCCGCTCCATCAGCCCGGAGGAGCCGGGGAGCCCGTCGCCGGGCGACTCCCCGCCGGCGGCGTAGAAGTCCTGACCCGCGATCTTCAGCGGATCGACCAAGTCGAACTCCGCCAGCGGCTCCATGATTTTGGGGTTGTTGTACCCGAGCGGCGCGGCGGCGACGTGGCTCGTGAAGTCCATGAGGACGTTGCCGTCGACGTCGGTACAGAACGGGCCCTCGGCCGGGGCGGTGCGGTCCCAGACGAACTCGTGAACTGCCTCGGGGTCAAGCCCCGAGGCTTCCCGTGGGTTAGTCGGATACTCCCATCCGACCATCG
>NZ_JAODIX010000014.1 GCF_026586675.1 Halorubrum yunnanense | reverse complement strand
GTTGATGAACCGAATATCTGGAACTATCTTTGTCCGTAATTACAGGTAAAAACTAACGCACGACCGTATGAGGTGCGGTTGCTGTGCGGTGCGGGGCGGGACTCAAAGGGGCAGCCGGGAGGCCGGCGCAGACGACGTAAGCACCGCAGGGAGCGAACGGAGTGAGCGACCGAGGAGCACAACGAGTGTGCGCCGGCCTCCCGGCTGGGGCTTTGACGGTCTTCTCGGTCGAGACGCGTTCGACTATTTATAAGCGAGCAGCTGGGAATTTAGCGGAGTTCGCCGTCGATCTGCTGGCGGCCGTTTATAACCAAGAAACTGAGGCCTCGGCGGTGGTCACGGCCGATCCGTTGTCGGTACGACCGGGCACCGCCCCCCTCTCCCGAATACGTGTCGTGTTATCGCCTCCCACACTTATAAGGAATCAACGCGTACGGCCGCGTATGGCCTCCGACGAAGCCGTGTTCGCCGACGTGAGCATCGGCCAGTCCGTGTACAACGAGGACGGCGAAGAGCTCGGGACGGTCCGCGGAGTCGACGACGCCGGCTTCTACGTCTCCGCCCCGACCGGGTCGGACCCGCTGGCGCTCACCGACGCCCGCGACGTGTTCGGCACCGCGTACGTGATGTGGCGCTGCTGGGAGTGCGGCGAGATGGGCGAGATCGGCGAGGAGCTCCCCGAGAACTGCCCGAACTGCGACGCGCCCCGCGAGGACCTGTACTACTGGGCCGAGGACTGATACGACGACGGCAGGAACTGCGTTCGCGTCCTCATCGTTCATTTATAAACGATCGACCGCGTCGGCGCGGTGAACACCGCCGAAGCCCCAGCCGTTTATTTATAAATAGCCGCCAGCAGATCGACGGCGAACACCACCGAAGCCCCAGCCGTGAGGCTGTACGTGATCAACTGTAGATCGGCGGCGAACACCACCGAAGCCCCAGCCGTGAGGCTGTACGATCAACTGTAGATCGGCGGCGAACACCACCGAAGCCCCAGCCGTGAGGCGGGCGCACGCTCGCTGCGCGCTTCAGTCGCTCACTTCGTTCGCTCCTTCCAGTGCTTGCGTCGCCTGCGCCCGCCTCACGGCTGCCCCTTCGAATCCCGCCCCGCACACGCCTCACACCTCCCCAGCCTCGCCGCTCGCTCACCCACGTCGCTCGCGGCGTCCCTCGCACGCGCTCCTCGCGGCCGCCGAGGGCGGCCGCTCGGAGGCGCGCGCCACCGCACGTCTCTTTATAAATAGACGACCCCGCTTCCACGGTCGCTTATAAATACTGCCGCGCTCACTCCGCGTCCACGAAATCACCGAGATTCGCCTGCAGCCCCGCCGCCATCGTCGACTTTCGCCGCAGGCGGCCGAGCGAGACGGGGAGCTGGTCGGCGACGCCGCGGACCGCCTCGCCGAACGTCTCCGCGGCCCCGAACTCACCCTCGAACGCGTTCCGGACCGCCTCGCGCACCTGCCAGACGCCGACCGGCCCCCAGTAGTCGTCGGAGACGTGGCGGAGCACGAGCGCCTTCGCCTGTCGCCCGCGCTCGTCGAGGTGCTCTAAGACCCCCAAGCGAGACGCGTAGTAGGCGCCCGCCGTCTCCTCGACGTAACCGGTCCGCCCCTCGCGGCCCTCGCTCGCGGCCGCGAGGTAGACGCCGGCCTCGGGGTCGGGGTTCCAGATCGAGCCGGGCGATTTCATCTCGACGAGCTCGTACTCCCACTGTCCCGGGACCAGGATCACCCAGAACGCGTTGCCGAGGTACTCGTTGCGGTGGACCTCGATCCGGTCGACCGTCGGGTTCTCGCGGATCGAGCCCCGGAAGAACTGCCCGACCGTATCGTCGACGGCCGTGATCGACCAGCGGGTCGGGACGAGGCGGCGGTTCCGTCCGCGGCCGAGGGCGCCCGCCGAGAGGATCGTGTTGATCTCGTAGACGTCGAACCCGCGGCGGTAGAGGTACGTCATCGCGCCCTCGGCGCGCCAGTCGTCGTCTTCGAGGGTCTTCTCCACCGGCCGCGGGACGTGCGGGTTCTCGCCGAGCTCGGCGGTGCGGGCGGCCGCACGGGGCCCCGTCGGCGTCTTGATGTCCTCCGTCCCGATATCGAAGTCGAGCTCCGGCCTCCCGTCGAGCCCGATCTCGACGTCGACCGGGCGGTCGGCGATCGCGACCTCGCGCTGGACCCCGAGCCAGCCGTCCCACGCGTCGTGGACGCTCTTCGCCGGTCCGCTGCCGACGGATTCGACCCCACCGGTCGCGCCGGCGTCCGCGACGTCGACCCCTCGCGTCGAGTTGAGCAGGCTCGTCCGGCGGTCAAACACGTCCGAGATGGAGACGTCCTCCTCGTACCACGCCGCGGAGGTCTCGAACGCGTCCGCGCGCTCCTCGCGGCCGACCGGCGAGAGCAGGCCCGTGGAGACGTTCGGGTAGTCCGAGCGCCCGACGAAGATCGAGGGGGAGACGCTACCGACCACGGCGTCGTCGGAGACGTGCTCCTCGAAGCGCCGCTCGAAGGAGTCCAGGTGGTCTAAGATCCCGTAGTCCTTTTCGGCGGCGAGGCGCCGCCGCTCGGCGCGCTCGCTCGCCTCGAACTCGATGAACTCGTCGAGCCGCATTCGTCGACCGTTGGCGGCGCGGCGGTTTGAACGTTGCTGGCGAGAGCCCCGACCTGAAAGAGCCCGGTTCCGTCGGCGACGCCTAACTGTGGATCCCCATCGCTTCGATCTGCTCTTGGTACCGGTTGCGGATGGTGACCTCGGTCACCTGCGCGACGTCGGCGACCTCGCGCTGGGTCTTCTTCTCGTTACAGAGGAGGGAGGCGGCATAGATGGCGGCCGCGGCGTACCCGGTCGGGGACTTCCCGGAGAGGAGCCCCTTCTCGGCGGTCGTCTCGATGATCTCGTTGGCCTTCGACTGGACCTCCTCGCTCAGTTCGAGCTCGGAGGAGAAGCGGGGGACGTACTTCTTCGGGTCCACCGGCCGCATCTCCAAGCCGAGCTCCTGGGAGATGTAGCGGTAGGTCCGACCGATCTCCTTGCGGTCGACCCGCGACACGTCGGAGATCTCCTCGAGCGATCGGGGGATCCCCTCCTTGCGACAGGCGGCGTACAGCGCGGCGGTTGAGACGCCCTCGATCGACCGGCCCCGGATCAGGTCCTCGTTGAGCGCGCGTCGGTAGATGACCGAGGCGACCTCTCGGACGGAACGGGGGACGCCGAGCGCGCTCGCCATGCGGTCGATCTCCGAGAGTGCGAACTGGAGGTTGCGCTCGCCCGCGTCCTTCGTCCGAATTCGCTCCTGCCACTTCCGTAAGCGGTGCATCTGCGACCGCTTTTTCGAAGAGATGGAGCGCCCGTACGCGTCCTTGTCCTTCCAGTCGATCGTCGTCGTCAACCCCTTATCGTGCATCGTCTTCGTCGTTGGGGCGCCGACGCGCGACTTCTCCTGGCGCTCCGAGTGGTTGAACGCGCGCCACTCCGGCCCGGGATCGATCTGTTCCTCCTCGATGATAATCCCCGTCTCCTCGTGTATCAGCTCGCCGTCCGCGGTCCTGGTGAGCTCTTCCGGATCGAAGTCCTCGGGGTCCAATTCGTCGGCGTCAACCCCCTCGGCGTCGGTTTCGGTCTCGTCGGCATCCTCGTCCCGCACACGCTGCCGGTCGTGATCCCGTTGCCGGGTTGGCCGTGTCATCGCATTTATATAATATCCAAACGGACAGAGTTAAAACTTCGTGACGATCGACCGTTTAAGATCGGGCAACCGGCGGGGCGACCGACCGACGTCGACCCGAAACGAAGTGGTAACCATCCGATGAGATTACCGAAAATAGGTTCATTACCCGCTCGTCGGTAGGAACGACCTACCGTGGGAAACTCATGAAATGCGCGCTGCTCTCATTGCTTGACGCGGACTCTCTCGATCAGCTCGGCGGCGTCACCGGACTCGGCTGGACCGTCTCCCTCCTCGGCTATCTCACGACCGTCATCGGGTACGGGAACGCCCTCGTCTCGCGGCTCATCGCCGACCCGCAGTCGTTCCTGTACGTGGGGAGCGTCCTGTTCGTCGCGACGCTCGGCTTGAACCGGCTCCAGCGGTCCGCCGCCGAGGGCGAGCGGTTCGGAGACGAGCGCGAGCGGTCCGCGGCGCAGGGCGAGCAGTCGGTGACCGACTCGGAGTAGTCCGCGACGGACAAGGCTTTCACGCGCCGTCGCCGACTGCGGACGAATGCCGACGATCGACTGCGACCCGGCGACCGCGCGCGCCCTCCTGGAGGACGCCGGCGTTCGGATCGACGACGGGAACACCGCCCACGAGCGGTGGCGCGCCGAGCGCGAGGGCGCCGTCGCCGTCGCGTACGACGACAAGGTCGTGGTACAGGGGAGCGACCCGACCCGCCTGACGAACCTCGTCCGCGAGGGCGGCGGCCGCGCGCACGTCTACTTCGACGGCGCCTCCCGCGGGAACCCCGGCCCGGGTGCGGTCGGCTGGTGCCTCGTCACGTCCGACGGCGTCGTCGCCGAGGGCGGCGAGGGGATCGGGCGAGTCACCAACAACCAGGCCGAGTACGCTGCGCTGATCCGGGCGCTGGAGGGGGCCGACGAGTACGGCTTCGACGCGATCGACGTCCGGGGCGACTCGGAGCTGATCGTCAAGCAGGTGCGCGGCGAGTGGGACGCCAACGATCCCGAGCTTCGCGAGAAGCGGGTGCGCGCCAGGGAGCTGTTGGCGCGGTTCGACCGGTGGTCGATCGCCCACGTTCCGCGGGAGATAAACGCGCGCGCCGACGATCTGGCGAACGAGGCACTCGATGACGCGAACTAACGACGAACCCCCGGAGTGGGCGAAGGAACGGGCGCGGGAAGTGATGGCGGCCGAGGAGGCCGGGAGCGACGCGAACGGCGGCGACGCGGCCGACGAGAGTGGCGCCGGCGACGCCGAGAGCGACGCGGGCGCCGACGACGGTCGGGCCCCGGACGTGCCGGTCGACGTCGTCGACGAGGCGGAGCGGCTCACGCGGCTCGCCCGGCGGACCGAGGACGACGCGGCCGCCGCGTTCTACCGCGAGCGGCGCGACGAACTCGTCGCCGGCCACGACTACGTCCCGCGGCTCCGCGACGACGACGACACGCTCGTGTTGTACCCCGACGAGTGGATGGCCGACGGGACGGTCCAGCTCGACCGGATCGAGACCACCGACCGGGCCGTCGAGGTGTCGCTGTCCGGACCGGGCGACGCGGGCCGGTACGACGAGATCGCCGCCTACAACCACGCGGTCGCCGACGCGGTCGCCGAGGCGCACGCCGACGTGCACGCCGACACCGCCCGCAGCTTCGCGGCGTTCATGAGCAACCACTACGTCCGCGCCGTCGACGACGCGGCCCCCGCGGTGCGCGAGGAGTTCCGCGAGGAGTACCTGCCGCGGAACGGCTGGCCGACGGACGAGCAGCTCGCCGTCGTCGAGGAGTCGCTGGCGGTGATCGAGTCGGTCGCCGCCGAGGTCGAGGGGCCGGAGCCGCCGTAAGCGGAGGACCGGAGCCGCCGTAGCCGACGGAGCCGAAGCTCGGCGAGTCGAAGCCGCGCGGTTTTCACCGCGCGTGTGTGCCAGAATCGCGTTGGTTTCGCGTCGGTGCGTCTCGCGGTCTCGGTCGCTACTCGCCGAGGAGCGCGCGGATCTCGTCGCCGCGGGCCTCGTCGGTGACGAACCGGTCAAGGACCCACTCCAGCTGGCCGAGGACCGCGTCGTGGCCGGCCTCGGTCAGCTCGTACTGGTTTGTCCGCTTGTCGAGCTCGCTCTTCTCGACGAAGCCATCATCAACGAGGTCGTCGAGGTTCGGGTAGAGCCGCCCGTGGTTGACCTCGGAGCCGTAGTACGACTCGAGCTCGCGCTTTACCGCGAGCCCGTACATGGGCTCTTCCGAGAGGATCACGAGGATGTTCTGTTGGAACGCCGTCAGGTCCGGTGCCGGTCGCGCTGCTTCCGCGTCAGTAACTGCTTGTGCCTCTGACATAGTTATTTGAAGGGTTTCCGAACTTATAACCTTTCTCAAGGTTCATCGGTGTTTAAATGCGTAGCTGCGCCGGATTCACTTCGTTCCGGGTTTCACTCGCCGCAGAGCCGGTGAGCCGCCGATTCACATCCGACGCGCCGTCCGAGTGATCGCCGGCTGACGCGGCGTATCCGTAACGATCTGTCGGACGGAACGGGGAGTTCAGACGGAATACGACATCCGATCAACCGGATATCAATGCCGGAAAGCGGTCGCGGAACGCGGCGCGTGAGGGACGGGAGTATCGGGGCGATCGATCAGAAATTTGGGGTCCCGTCGCCGAGAGGGACCGACGGGGCCGGATCGACGTCGGCAGAACCCGAAAGGACTTTGCTACCGATGGACCGAATGTCGGTCACATGGTCAATCTCTGGGAAGATCTCGAGACGGGACCGGACGCGCCTGACGAGATCTACGCGGTCGTGGAGTGTCTCAAGGGCGAGCGGAACAAGTACGAGTACGACAAGGACGTCCCCGGCGTCGTCCTCGACCGAGTGCTCCACTCGAACGTCCACTACCCGTACGACTACGGCTTCATCCCGCAGTCGTACTACGACGACGAGGACCCGTTCGACGTGATGGTGCTCGTCGAAGACCAGACGTTCCCCGGCTGCGTGATCGAGGCCCGCCCCGTCGCGCTGATGGGGATGGACGACGACGGCGAGCAGGACGACAAGGTGATCGCGGTGCCCACCGAAGACCCCCGCTTCGACCACATCGATGACCTCGAAGACATCCCCCAGCAGATCCGCGACGAGATAGACGAGTTCTTCTCGACGTACAAGAACCTCGAGGCCGGCAAGCAGGTCGAGACCCTCGGGTGGGAGGACAAGGCGGCCGCGAAGGAGGCGATCGAACACGCGCAGGACCTGTACGCGGACGAGTTCGGCGATTGACATCCTCCCGCGCCTGAAGACGCGGGAATCCCACGGCACCGCACCGCTGGATTGGGATATTAAGGTTTGCAGTCTACCACCTCTGCCCGAGGTTGGAATCCTCGGGAGAGGTCATGAAGGTAGACTCCGGGCTGTGCCAACCAGCCGGTACTCCTATCCTCGCCCAAACTGGCCGAAGACTCGGAGTTACTTTGATTGATGTTGAGACGGATGTTCTCCGCCCCGTTCACATCAGCGTTGAACGCATCGTCGTGTTCCTCACACACGTACAGGCCGCGTTCAACACGCTGACTCTCGTCTTCTCTACCGCACACACAACACGTCTTGCTCGTGTTCCGTTCTGGAACTTCTACGACACCGATACCTTCGACTTTTGCCTTGTATTCGAGGATATTGGTGAAACGGTCGAACGCCCAGCCGTGCAGGTCAAGGTTGCCGTGCCGACCCCAGTTCTTCGACTCGCCGTTTTCATCCTCTCGAACACCAGCGAGTTTGCCGACGTTGATTTGGCCAACTCCACGCTCGATACACTTCTCAACGATGTGTTTGGCGAGGCTGTGGAGGAAGTGGGTGCGGCGCTCCGACCACTTTTTGTGAAGACGAGTGGCTTCTTCACCACCTGAATCATCACATTTGGCGATTTCTTTCGGGAAGTAGTAGCCGTCTTGTTTCAGACGGTTGCCGGGGTACAAGTCGGCTTGCTCAGTGCTGTACGCGACTGCCGCGAAGTTGCAGATGCCGAGGTCAACGCCAGCCGACTCTTCACCGGGGGCGTCGGGAGTCTCAACTTCGTGCTTACACACCAAGTGTAGTTCCCATCGGCCCTTCTCCTTGTCGTAGACTGCTCTGACCTGTTGCAGGTTCTCGACGGTGACACCGGGACGGGTTTCGTATTCAACGAGGATGTACTCCCATGCTCGGGGGTGTTCCTTGTGGTTCGCGCCTTTTGACAGGCGCACTCGCCCGTTTTTGGTGTCGTGACGGATGCCTTTCTGCTTCCACGTCACCGTGCTTCGTGGGTGTTCTTCGTGGACGCGACAGCCTTTATTGTCGTAGTAGTTTTTCTTGCGGTAGCCGGGCGGATTCGCGCGGTCGTCAGACTTGCGTTTGCCGTACCACGAGTTGAAGGCTTCAGCGAGTTCCTCCAGAACGCGCTGACTGGACTGACTATGCAGTCCCTTGTACTTGTTGTGAGTCTTCAACTCGCTTTTCAAGTCCGAATCGTCGGGAATCTCGCCCGTATTCTCCCAGACTTGGCGGGAGTGGTAGTTCGCGACGTTCCACAGTTTCGATGCGCTCCACCCATGCCTGTCAAGCGATTCATCTACCTGACAGTGGTTGAGGATTGTCGCTCGGTAGGTTCGGTGGATGTGCATCGTGGAACACTTCCATAACTTATTATGTACTGTTGTATTCTAAAATCTCGGATTGAAACGTGGAATATCCGGCCCTGCCATCGAACGTGGTTAGTAGAGGAGTTGTCGGATTCATCCCGCGCCTAAAGGCGCGGGTATTCTCCTCGAATCTGTATAACTACCGGACATACCCTCCCGCGGGCGGGATGCGTTATGCCCATGGGTAATTTTTAGTCGGATCGTCCCTTTTCGACAGACAGAGCCATGAGCGCGAGCACCCCGCCCGTCGGCATCGACCACCCGACGGTCGTCCCCACCAACTTCGAGCCCGAGTCCCGCGACGCCAACCCGAACGGCGAAACCGACGATACCGAGACGTAACCGCCGCCGAGTCAGGCGTTCTCGACGACCGCGGACAGCCGCCGAGCGTCGGCGACGAGCGACTCGAACCGGTCGTTCACCCACTCGGTCACCGCCACGTCGGTGGACTCCAGCACGTGCCGGGGGTTGTTCCGACGGTCGTACGCCGTCACGCAGGCGACGTCCCCGCACGTGAACAGCCCGTACTCGATCGGCTCGGGCGAGACGTAGACGGTCGCGTCCTCGTCGCGGATCGCTCGGTCGGTCGCCGGGCCGAAGTCGGAGACCGACGTCTCGACCACGTCGCGGTCGATGACGAGCTCTACCTCCGCGCCGGCGTCGAGCGCGGCCGCGGCCGCCCGGTTGAACCGCTGGATGACGACCGGCGAGACGGCGCGGATCTCGGCGTCGCGGCCCTCGCGGAGGAGTTCGGTGAGCCGGTCGACCGCGGCGAGCGGGTTCCGCTCCGTCGCGACCGTCAGCTCCCCGGCGTCGAGGGCCTCCGCTGGGAATCCGGCGCCCACGCGCTCGAGGTCGGCCGCGAATCCCCCGTAGCAGTCGGCCAGCTCTACCTCGCCCAGCAGGGTCTCGTACGCGTCGTGGACGCGTTCCCCGGTCGGCGTCACGCGGTACGCCGCGTCGCGCTTGACGACCCAGTCGCGCTCGCGGAACCCCCCGAGGATCCGCTGGACCGTCGTCCGGGTCGCGTCGACCGTGTCCGTCAGGTCCGCCGGACGGAGCGGCTCCCGCCGGAGCGTCCGGAGGATCGCGACCCGGACCGGCGAGCCGGCGAGGTACTGGGCGCCGTCGTGTCCGTCGTCGGCCGTCATCGTGTGGGTAGCAGGTACGCGTACCGCGCTTTTAGTCGTACCGTCACGGCCGGTGCTGGAACGAGACGACGGTACCGATGCCGTCCTCACCGTCGATCGTCTCCGCGCTCACGGTAACTCCGGCGACCGCGTCCGCGCCGAGCGCCTCCTCGATCACAGCGCGGAGCGCGTCGGGATCGGCCCCCTCCCGGAGGACCGGAACGCGTACCCGCCGTCTGTTGACCGCGACGTCGCCGAGGTCGTAGTCGGTGTGCTCGAACGCGTCGCGCACCGGGGCGGCGATGGCAGTCATGCGAGGGAATTCGCGCGTGAGTCCTAAAAGCCGATCGGGTGGGTCGAAAAGCCGATCGGGTGGGTGAACCCGGGCCGTCGGAGTGGAATCAGGCGGCTGTCGGTCACCGTCTTTTGGAGATATCTGACGTGATAATTCGCAGAGGAGATTAAAGGAGGACGACGACCCAACCGGTACCATGCTGGTAGAGACGGCGGTGTTCGCCGCTGTGGCAGCGCTGATGGGGGTATCGACGGTAGCGTTCGTCGCGTTTTCGCTGCTGGGAGACCACGAGAACAGGTACTTTCTGCTCCCGCCGGCGATCATGTCGATCGCGGGGCTCTCGTACGCCGGAATGGCGGCGAGCTCGGGCGGGTTCGCCCTCGAGGGGTTGGTCCTCGAACTTCGGTATCTCGACTGGCTCCTGACGACGCCGCTCATCGTGATGCACATCGCGGTCGTCGCGGCCGCGTCGCGGAAGACGATCGCCGCGGCGATGGGCGCCGACGCGCTCATGATCGCGGCCGGCTACGCCGCGACCACCGCGGCGACGCCGGGCGTTAAGTGGGGCGGGTTCGCCGTCTCGACGGTCGCGTTCCTCGCGGTGGTCTACCTCCTGCTCACGACGGTGACGGACGGGGTCCGCGACGAGACGGCGGCGGTTCAGGGGACGTTCCGCACGCTCCGGGACCTCACGATCGCTCTGTGGCTCGTCTACCCGGTCATCTGGCTGCTCAGCCCGTCCGGGTTCGGGGTGATCACGGCCCCCGATTACCACTTCATCATCGCGGTGCTGGACACGACCGCGAAGGTCGGCTTCACCTCCATCGTCACGTTCAGCATCACTCGCGTCGGCGACCTGTTCGCCGAGGCCGAAACGACGGCGACGGCGACCACGGCCTGACACATGACTGACACACAGACGCCCGGTTCGGTACTGACGCGTAGCCTGAACACCAAGAGCTTCCTCGGTATCGCCGGGTTCGCGCTGCTGCTCGGGGTGACGGTCTGGACCCGGTGGCTCTCGATCCGCGGGTCGGTCTCCGGCGAGGCGGAGACCGCGGTGCTGTCCGCGCTGGTGACGACGCTGTTCGTCGCGGTCGTCGGCGCGTCGCTGCTCGTGATCACCCTCGTCCGCGACACCGCCGGTGCGCTCGGGTTCCTCAACGAGAAGGCGGCCCAGATCGAAGCGGGGGAGTTCGATGTGAACCTCGACGCGCCGCGGTACGACGAGGTCGGCCGCCTCTTCGCGGCTGTGCGCTCGATGCGCGACGCCATCGCGATGCGGATCGACGAACTCGAGACCGCCCAGCGGGAGGCGGAGGTCGCCCAGCGAGAGGCGGAGCGACAAGCGGAGTCGCTGGCCGCGAGCGCGGAGCGGATGAGCGAGACGTTCGACGCCGCCGCCGCGGGCGACCTCTCCGTGCGGGCCGACGAGGACGTCGACGCGGAGGCGCTGGCGACGATCGCCGCGTCGTTCAACGACATGATCGGCGACGTGGAGACGACCGTCGAGGGCGTCCGGTCGTTCGCGGCGGAGGTCGACGAGGCCAGCACCGAGATCGACGACACGGCGCGGCAGCTGGCGGCGCAGGGCGATGACGTCGTCGAGGTGATCGACGGGATCGCCGACAACGCGGACGACCAGTACGACACTGTGCGGGACGCCTCCGGCGAGCTCTCCAATCTCTCGGCGTCGATCGAGGAGATCGCCTCCTCCTCCGACGAGGTCGCAACGAAGTCGGCGGACGCCGCCGAGATCGGCAACGCCGGCAACGACGCCGCCACCGAGGCTGTCACGGAGATGGAGGCGATCCGCGAGCGGACCGAGGCGTCGATCGAGAAGGTCGAACAGCTGGAATCCGAGATGGACCGGATCGGGGAGATCGTCACGCTGATCGACGACATCGCGGAGCAGACGAACATCCTCGCGCTGAACGCCAACATCGAGGCGGCGCGGGCCGGCGGGGCGGGCGGGGACGCGAGCGAGGGCTTCGAGGTCGTCGCCAACGAGGTGAAGTCGCTCGCGGAGGAGACCGCGGAGAAGACCGACGAGATCGAGAGCCGGATCGAGACGCTGCAGTCGACCGCGAGCGACACCGTCTCGGAGATGCGCGAGACCGGCGAGCGGGTCGAGCGCGGCGTCGAGACGATCGACGACTCGGCGGAGCTCCTCTTGGAGATGGTCGACACGGTCGAGGACGCGAACGACGGCGTCCAGTCGATCAGCAAGGCGACCGACGAGCAGGCGACGGCGACGGAGGAGGCCGTCGCGATGATGGACGAGGTCGCGGAGCTGAGCGAGGCGTCCACCGCGGAGGCCACGGATGCGGCCGAGCTGGTCGAGGAGCAGAACAGCGACCTCGATGCGGTGAGCGACCGGATCGACGACCTCTCCCGCCGGACGCGCCGGCTCCGAGAGCAGCTCGAGTCGTTCGACGGCGGAGGCGGCGCGGTCGCCGGACTCGACGCGACCGGTTCGGCCGCCAGCGCGGCAGACGACGACTGAGGACGGCCCCGAGCCGAGTTCCCGCTTCAGGCGTACGCGTCGTACTCCTCGCCGAACAGCGCGAAGTACGCGACCCCGACGAGGCCGATCGCGCTCGCGAGCCCGAACGCGAGCGTGGGGCTCCCGGAGACGGAGAGCCCGGTCCCCGGCACCGAGAACCCGCCGTAGATCAGCCCGCCGAGCGCCGCGCTCGGGACCACGATCGCGTTGCGGAGGAGGTAGTACGAGCCCGAGACGCGCCCGCCCGTGTCGCGCTCTGCGGGCCCGACGATCAGCGCCTTGTGCGCGGGGAGCCCGGCGAACCGGAGCCCCGAGAACGCGAACAGCGCGACGACGAGCGGCGCGGTGAGAGGCGTGTCCGCTGGGACGCTGATCAGGAGCGCCGGAAACGCCGCGTACACGAGGAAGCCGAGCGCGACGACCGGCTTGAGCCCCACCCGCTCCGCGGCCCGCGCCGCAGGCGGCATGGAGACGAGCGCGACCAGCATCTCGATAGCCAGCAGCACGCCGAAGAAGGCCGCCGGCGACAGCGAGAGGGGGCCGACGTCGAGCCCGACCTCGAGGAACTGCGTGATCACGATGACGAAGAAGACGTACACCATCCCGTTGGCGAACCGGACGAGGGTGTCGCCGACGAGCAGCGGCCGGAGCTCGGGCGGGAGGCTCCGGAGATCCGCGACGACCTCGCGCACGCCCTCGAACTCCTTGCCGAGCGTGTCCTCCTCGGCGTCGTGAACTGCCTCGGGGTCAAGCCCCGAGGCTTCCCGTGGGTTAGTCGGATACTCCCATCCGACCATCG
>NZ_JAODIX010000013.1:28924-39593 GCF_026586675.1 Halorubrum yunnanense | reverse complement strand
CAACCGACTCATTACACAAAATTGAATCTATAACGGTAAATAGTTTCGCACGACCGTATCAAAGGGGCAGCCGCGAGGGCGACGCAGGCGACGCAAGCACTGGAGGGAGCGAACAGAGTGAGCGACTGAAGCGCGCAGCGAGCGTGCGTCGCCCTCGCGGGTGGGGCTTTGGGGGTGTTCACCCTCGATCTGTTATTATCTGCTTATAAACGCTCGACTGGAGCTTTGGAGACGTTTGCCGTCGATACGTAGTCAGCCATTTCTAAATGGTCGACTGAGGCTTCGCGAGGATCCCCTGCGCCATCGACGGCGACTACTTATAAATAAACTGCCAGCAGTGAGACGATGTCACCGATCGACCCACGACCGCGGTCGTTTCAGTACCCAACCCCGCGTACCACGTATTGACGCGCAAGCGAACGGTTTTTGCGTCGACCGACGGGAGAGGACGTATGGACGAGGACACCCCCGAAGAGACGGGGCCGTCGGCGCCGACGGGCGGTCCCCGCGACGAGGCCGCGGGATCGCCCCGCACCGACGGCGGGACGGAGCGCGCGGACGGACCGGCCGACGAGGTCGCGCTCGACCCGTGGGGGTCGGCGTCGGTCGGCGACTACGCCGACCTGTTCGAGGAGTTCGGCATCGAGGCGTTCGACGACGTCGCCGACGACGTGGCCGACCCGCACTACCTGATGCGCCGCGGCGTCATCTTCGGGCACCGCGAGTACGACGCGGTCGCCGAGGCGATGGCGAACGACGAGCCGTTCGCCGCGCTCTCCGGGTTCATGCCCACCGGCGACCCGCACATCGGCCACAAGCTCGTGTTCGACGAGATCATCTGGCATCAGCGCCAGGGCGGTGACGCGTTCGGCCTGATCGCCGACCTCGAGGCCCACTCCGCGCGAGGGATGTCGTGGTCGGAGATCGACGAGCACGCGCGTAACTACCTCCTCAGCCTCCTCGCGCTCGGCTTCGACGCCGAGGCGGGCGAGATCTACCGCCAGTCGGACAACCGGGAGGTGCAGGACTTGGGATTCGAGCTCGGGTCGAAGGCGAACTTCTCCGAGTTCGAGGCCATCTACGGCTTCGACGGGGAGACGAACGTCTCGCACATGCAGAGCGTGGTCACCCAGACCGCGGACATCCTCTACCCGCAGCTCGTCGACGAGCCGAAGCCCACCGTCATCCCGGTCGGTCCCGACCAGGACCCGCACGTCCGACTGACCCGCGACCTGGCGACCCGGGTGCGCTACTTCAAGGTGACCGAGGCGTTCGCTTCCTTCGAGCTCGACGACGACGAGCGCCAGCTCGTTCGGGCCGCCTACGACGCGCTCGCGGCCGGGAGCGACGGCGACGCCGAGGTCAACGACGCCGAGACCGACGTGCGCTGCGAGGCCGCCGCCGAGTGGCTCGCCGACTACGAGCCGCCCGAGCCCGACCGCGACGACGCCGGCGGAGACGCCGCCCCCGGCCTCGACCTCGCCGCTGCCAAGTCGACCGCCCTCGACAAGCTCCGCGCGGGCGGCAAGGAGCCGCTCCGGCCCCGCGTGCGCTTCTTCGACCGCAACGCCACGGACGAGGCGTTCGAGGCGTTGATCGAGGCGGTCGGCGGCGAGAAGCGCGTCTTCGACGGCCACGTCGACGCCTTCGAGATGACTCGCAGCGAGGCCGAGGCGGTCGCCCGCGAGGTCGAGATCGACCACGGCGGGTTCGGCTTCCGGCAGCCCTCCTCGATCTACCACCGGTTCATGACCGGGCTCACCGGGGGGAAAATGTCCTCTTCGATCCCGGCGAGCCACATCTCCCTGCTCGACGACCCTGAGGACGGCTACGACAAGGTCCGGTCGGCGACCACGGGCGGCCGCGACACCGCCGAAAAGCAGCGCGAACTGGGCGGCGAGGCCGACGAGTGCCCCGTCTACGAGCTGTACGCCTACCTGCTCGCGGGCGACGACGACGAGCTGACGAAGACCGTCTACTCCGAGTGCGTCAACGGCGAGCGCCTCTGTGGCGGCTGCAAGGAGCAGGCCGCGGAGCTCATGCGCGAGTTCCTCGATGACCACCAGGAGAAGCGCGAGGAGGCCGAGGAGCTCCTCGACGACCTCGACATCGACCTCGACTCCGACCGGCGCGGTACCGGCGGCGAGCACTGAGGCGGCTCCGCTCGGCGTCGCGAGGCGATTCTCGCACACTCCCTTTTTAAATAGAGGTGCGGTCGGCGCGCGCCTCCGAGCGGCCGCCCTCGGCGGCCGCGAGGAGCGCGTGCGAGGGAGTCGCGAACGCGCGAACGGAGTGAGCGACGAGGCTGGGGAGGCGTGAGGTGCGGGGCTGTGCGGTGCGGGGTGGGACTCAAAGGGGCAGCCGCGAGGGCGAAGGCGCGCGACGCAAGGACCGCAGGCGCGAACGAAGTGAGCGCCGAGGACCGCAGCGAGCGCACCGAGCCCTCGCGGCTGGGGCTTTGGTGGTGTTCTCCGCCGATCCGAATTCGGCTATTTATAAGTGTGCGGCTGGAGTCTTGAAGATATTCTCCGGCGACCCACAGTTGGTCATTTATAAGCGAGCGACTGGGGCTTTGGTGGTGTTCTCCGCCGATCCGAATTCGGCTATTTATACGTAACAGCGATCGACTTACAGCTCGTTTTTCAAATACACGCCCAGCAGGCCGCCGAGCGCGCTCAGTATCACGCTGTAGGCGACGCCACCCAACACGATGACGGCCGCGACGAGGACGATCCCCCCGGCCGCGAGACCGGCTTCAAGCGGGAACCCGAAGACGCCCAGGAACGGAAGGATCACCAGCGCGAGCAACAGCAGCCCGACGATCGGGATCGACGCGATCGCGCCGGAGAGCGCGCCGACGCGCAACCCGTCGTCGCCATTTAAGTACCCGGCGACCGCGCCGCCGAGGAGCGGTGAGATACCGGTGAACGAGAGGAGGGCCGACGCGATAGCGCCGACGACCGCGTTGAGGAGGGTGTTCTCGGTGTCCATGCGCGGGCAGACTCCCGGCGGCGGCATACGTCTTGCGAACCTCGGAACACGCCTGGCCGCGATCGACGCGACCAAACGACTCCACCGGTCGGCGACCGAGGCGATAGTTTATGAGGCGGGCGCCACCTCTCACGGGTATGAGCGAGGAGGAGACGATCCACGTCGCGGACGTCAGCGAGGGGATCGGCGGCGACGCGACGGCGGACCCCGGCTCGCCGGTCGAACTCCCGGTCGTCGACGTGCTCACCGGCCGGTCCTTCATCACGGGCAAGAGCGGGTCCGGCAAGAGCAACACCGCGTCCGTCGTGATCGAGAATTTGCTATCTAACGGATTTCCTGTGGTCGTGGTTGACACAGACGGTGAATATTACGGTTTAAAAGAAGAATATGAAATTCTTCACGCCGGCGCCGACGACGAGTGCGACATCGTCGTCTCCCCCGAACACGCCGAGAAGCTCGCGAACCTCGCCTTAGAGCAGAACGTCCCGATCATCCTCGACGTCTCCGGCTACCTCGAAGAGGAGACCGCCAACGAGCTCCTCCTCGAAGTCGTCAAGCAGCTGTTCGCGAAGGAGAAGCGGATGAAGAAGCCCTTCCTGCTCGTGATCGAGGAGTGCCACGAGTACATCCCCGAGGGCGGCGGGATGGACGAGACGGGCAAGATGCTGATTAAGGTCGGCAAGCGCGGGCGGAAGCACGGCCTCGGCATCGTCGGGATCAGCCAGCGCCCGGCGGACGTGAAAAAGGACTTCATCACCCAGTGCGACTGGCTCTGCTGGCACCGGCTCACGTGGGACAACGACACGAAGGTCGTGGGTCGGATCCTCGGCTCGAAGTACGCGAGCGCGGTGGAGGACCTCGCTGACGGCGAAGCGTTCCTGATGACCGACTGGGACGAGTCGATCCGCCGGATCCAGTTCCACCGCAAGCAGACGTTCGACGCGGGCGCGACCCCCGGGCTCGACGACTTCGAGCGCCCGGAGCTCAAGTCGGTCTCCAGCGACCTCGTGGGCGAACTCCAGTCCATCTCCGACGAGGAGGAGCGCCGCGAGTCCGAGCTCGCCGACCTCCGCCAGGAGCTCGACAAGCGGGACCAGCGGATCGCCGACCTCGAACGCGAGCTGGAGGAGGCCCGCGACCTGAGCAACATGGCCGACCAGTTCGCGCAGGCCCTCCTCGGGAAGGCCGAGGCCCCCTACCGGGGCGGCGGGGGGGCCGCGGCCGGCGGCGAGCGGTCGGCGGTCGGCGCCGCCGGGGGTGCCGGGAACGGCGGAGGCGACGACGCGGGAGGCGGCGGAGGCGACGACGCGGGAGGCGGCGGAGGCGACGACGACCAGTCCGTGCTCAAGTCGTACGACGAGGCGGTCGCCGCGACCGAGGACGGCGGCGAGGAGTCGGACGCCGCCGACGCGGACGGGGTCGCTGCGAACGCCGATGAGGCCGCCGTCGCCGCCGGTGAGGGCCCCGAGGACCCCGACGGGGCGCCCGACGACGTCGAGCCCGTGACGCGCGCGGACGTCGCCGAGAGCGCGCTCCGCTTCGACGACGCCGTCGAGCTCGGCACCCGTGAGGCGGTCATCGAGGAGCTCCGCGGCCGGATCGAGGCGCTCCCCGAGCTGTCGCGTGGGATGCTCCGGCACTACCGCCGTGAGGGGGTCAGCGACCCCGTCGCCGCTCACATCGACGCCGGCGGCGACGGCGACTCCGGGCACGCCTACAGCCGCCATCGACCGGTTCGACGGGCGGGACTCATCCGGCACGCCGGTCGCGGGCACTACGCCTACGCCGTTCCGGACCTGATCCGCGAGGCGTACGCCGATCGGCTCGACGAGGCGAGCGTCCGCGAGATCGTCCGAGCGGTCGAGACCGCCTTCGTCCCGCCGGCGGAGCGGAGCTACCCGCCGGACGCCGATCCGGCCGAGGTCGACGTCGGAGACGGCTCCGGGGAGACCGGTCCCGAGGGCGAGGGCGGTTCGGCCGACGGCGACGCCGCTATCGGCGAGACCGCCTCCGAGGACGGTGGCGTCGTCGATTCCGGCGACGGCGACGCTATGGGAGCCCGAGAGGAGGGGGAGCGACCGACGAGCGCCCTGAGCGACGCCGCGCGACGCCTCGCGGATCGTGGCAGCGCGACGGACGAGTGACCGGTCAGTACGGGACTGAAAGTCAGTACGGGACCGAGAGGTATTCGCTCGGGACCGCGTTCCGCGCCGTCACTTGCGGGTCGACAACCTGACTGATCTCCAACCCGCCGACGAGACTGGAGAACAGGTACGCCTCGGTTCGGGAGAAGCCGTGCTCGTGCGCCAGCAGCCCCACGATATCGCGGTTCGCGAGCTCGACCGCGTCCTCCATCGTCTCGGCGCTCGCGATCGCCTTGACCGCGTCGCCGGTGTCGACGAGGGGGCGCTCGAGCGGGACCTCAGGGTCCTCGATCACGGAGAGGGTCACGTCGATCTCGGTGGCGATCTCGGCGCCGGTCCCACACATCTCGCCGTCGGCCATCGCGGCCTTCGAGTCGCCCATCGCGAGCATCGCGCCCGCTTGGAAGACGGGGAAGTACGCGGTCGTCCCGGTCGTCATGTCGGTCGTGTCGAGGTTGCCGCCGTGGTCGTCCGGCGTGAGCGTCGACACCGGCCCCTCGGCCGTGGCGACGCCGATCGTGCCGATCACGGGGTCGATCGGGACGTCGAGCCCCTCGAACTCGATCCGACTGCCGCCCTCGTCGTCGCCGTCCTCTCCGCCCTCGCCGTCTTCTCCGCCCTCGCCGCCGCCGTCCCGGACCTCGGTGATCCGCGTCGCCGGGTGGTCGATGTCGGGGTCGTCCCGCAGGAGGCCGAATCCGGGCGCCGTGAGGACGCGTCCGCGGTCCTCGGCGACGCGGACGTCCTCGATCTCGACCGCGAGTACGTCGCCGGGGCTCGCCCCCTCGACGCCTATCGGGCCGGTCGCCGCGTTCACCGCTTCGGGGATGGCGTCGAGGAGGTCGTCGTCGGTCTGGACCGCGCCGTTCAGGCTGTCGACCGTCTCGATCGTGAGCGACTCCCCGTCGGCCGCCTCGTAGACGGGCTCCATCTCGGGTGCGAACTCGTAGAGGAGGCGGCCGACGGGCGCTATTCAGGTGTCGCTACCGGGCTGGTCCCGCTCGGGTCGACGGGGAACCGGGTGGTCGAACCGTCCTGGAATCATGCCGGTCTCGATATACTCCGTCCCGTCCGCGTGGTCGACGGCGGGCTGGATGTACGGATACGGGCCGTCGGCGGGGGTGTTCCGTGCGCGGTCACCGACCGTTTCCACGAGGCCGCTCGCGTCGTACTCGACCGGCGAGTGGGAGTCGAGGTACGCTTCGATGACGTCCACGGGGATCGTACCGTGTTCGACCCGAACATCGCGGAACGGAAAGCCGTGACAGCCTCCCCCGCCTTCAGGCGGGGGAATCCCGAGCGTTGGGAGTTTCAGGTTCGCAACCATGAATCCGCCACTTTGCGGGAATCCGTTTAATCCAGTCGTCGTGGTCGGTGGCTGACTGGCGGTGCCAAACCGCCGTTACTCTTATCCTCGGCATCTCTGACCCCCATCTGTTGTTTTGCCAGCAGGGAGTCGCTGACACGTCGTCAGACTCAGAGGTATCGTGACGCTTGCTCAACCAACGGGCACGAGACGAACCCTTCAGGGATTCGTGTTCACCGGTCTTGGCGCTTCGGATACTGTCTCATTAGTGGCGGGTAGACCGCCTTCGAAGGTCGTTCGGAATCGCTCCATTCTGACCTGACCGTACCTGTATATACGATGTAATGATGATCAAAAGCACGGATTGGAAACCCGAACTGTCGTCAAACGTGGGCTCTTGAACGTACTGCCGGATTCATCCTGCGCGTAAAGCCGCAGGTATTCTCCTTGATTTTCTATAACTTCGGACTGAACGGAGAGTACCAGTGAACTACCCTGACCTACCGCGCTCGGGGCTACTCGCCCCTCGCTTGTTGAGGACAGGGCTTCCTGTTTCTGCGTCGGAATTTATACCCGACGTGGGTACAGGGATTCCAGACTCCGCAGGCGACTTCCCTTCACGGGTGGTTCGGAGTGTCCCATTCCTACCGGATGGACACTCAGCCACAACCGAGGGTGCGCGCTTCTTGTCGCGCTTGAACACCACCGGAAGCGTGGTGAGCATCGTACTACCGATATCGACCGCAGGGGTAGTAACGCTATGCCGTGTAGTGAAAGTAAAACGATGACGGCGCTGTATCCCCGCTCTACTCGCTCACTTCGTTCGCTCCTTGAGGACGGGGGCTTAGCGCCTATAGTCAGCTAACAATCAACCGAGGGGGTCTGCCCGCCCACCTAATCGGACAGTATCGGGATTCCCCGATTCCACGCAGAAAGCACCCTTTCTGTTGTGGAACTCGGGGTGCAGTCAGCAAAAGTATCTCCAAATCCCATGCCCGGATAGGAACCGGAGCTTGATACACAAGCACGTCCGCTGAAGTAGATAAATTGTCTGGCAAAGATGATTTGCATGACTACAGTAAACCCAGGGCCTACTGAGATGGAAGACAACGATTCTATAGAGGACGTCTATGAGGACAGCGTCACGGTTCAATCTGATCCGTTTGGCTCGTTCGAGTCTTTTCGTGGCTATCACGAGGAGAAACGACAGCTCTGCAGGACGGTCGTCGAACCGGCTGGGTACGACCGGTATGTGACAACATCTGTTCTCCTCCTCGGCGAGCACGCTGATTGTCAGACAACGACACTAGCGAAAGGGGTCACTAGTAAACTTGGAAGTGAGTATACTTTCTTTGAGATAGATTCGGTTTACAACGATCTCATGGGTGAAGAGGACAATATTGAGGCAACACTAAACGCTGCGAGATCTCGTGAACCGGGTTTCGTTCTTTTGACCTGCCTCGATGAGCATGGATTTGGTGAGGAGGAGTATGAATCGCTTCGGACGCAGATAGAGTCAATTCAACAGAGCCACGACCGAGTGACCGTGGTCTGTACCGCACAGAACCAAGATCTCGATCTCACAACTCACGATTCGTTATTTGAGGTCACCATCGAAGTTCCCAAACCCGGCGAGAAGTTTCGTCGTGGGACTCTCAACACAGAGCTGGAACGTGCTGAAACTGCGGGGGTGATCAAATCAACACAACTGGATGTAGAAGCGCTATCTGAGCTCGATATAGCAGACCTCACCCTACAGGAACTTCGAACAGTGATAAAGCGGACTGTGCAGCGGCGGCGACGCGCAAGCGATGCGGAGAAGCCGACAATCACACCCTCCCATATTCAGGATTCGATCAAGATTGTCGAAGCTGAGAGACTCGAAGAGTCTGTGGGAAGCCCGCTTTTTGCCGAAGACGACACTGACCAGTTTGAACCTGAGATTCCGTCGGTGACTTTTGATGATATCGGTGGACTCAGAGGCGAAAAACAACGTCTCCGAGAAGCGGTCACCAAACCTGTGGAGTATAGTGATACGTTTCGTCAGGCTGGCTACTCAGTTGGGCAAGGCATCCTGTTACATGGACCGCCAGGTAACGGTAAGACGATGCTTGCAAAAGCCGTTGCTAACGATTTGGCCTATCAGTTCCTCTCAGTGAAAGGGCCCGAACTGGAACAACCACTAGTTGGTGTCTCTGAAGATCAACTGCGCGAGTTGTTCCAGACTGCCCGCGAACATGCACCCAGTGTGATCTTTTTTGATGAATTTGACTCGCTGGCCCCAAGTCGGAAGACCGATACGCCAGTCTGGAAAGATGATCTGGTTAATACATTGCTCTCGGAACTTGATGGGCTAGAACCGCTCGCTGACGTAATCGTGATGGCTGCCACCAACCGGCTTAACGAACTTGATGATGCGGTACTTCGTTCCGGACGTTTTGACACGTTCATCGAAATCCCCTCACCATCACTTGAGGAACAAGTGGAGATATTTGCCGTCCATATCGCCGACCTTCCGGCCGCGGAAGACGTTACCACTGAGTGGTTTGGATCACTCCGCTTGTCGGATCTCTCCGGTGCAGATATTATGGCTGTCTGTCGCAAGGCCCTCGAATTCGCCGTTCGCGATTTCGATGCCGGGAGTACCCAGCGGCTCGTAGTAACCCGAGCTAATATCCAAGCGGCGGTTGAGCGACTTCGATCTGAACTCCAAGAGTCGCAGTGGTCTCAAGGATACCAGTGATCGCTACTCAAACGAATCGGCTACGTCGGGATGGTAGACGTGTTTCGGTATCAATGGGGATACGGTGGTGTCGATACGCTAGACGAAAGCTTCGGAGACGGTCAGTTCAACTATATCATCCGATGACGGAGAATCGAGGAGAAAGCCCCGTGCTGTAGCCCGGGGATGAATCCGACAGTCGGCTACACAAGCTACCAAGGATGGAGTTTTGAGTTTGGCTTCCCTCCATTTCTCTGGGGTTCAACCGTACTATACGGTGATGGTCTTCCCCACGCACGGCACGACGGTTTCACCGTCAGACGGTCTTCGACCAGCGACCGTAGTGGGTAACAAAACCAGAACCAGTCCACCACGTCCTCGTCATAGAGACGCGAATGGCGGTACTCAGCCGGCTGAATACCCGACCGTGGAGGGAATCGGCATTCCAGTTGAAGCATCCAGCGCGTCTGTATGGGAAGGCCCCGTTGACAGGGCTGTACCTGTTGCAACGTACGTCTTCGGTGACAATTGGACAGCTACCGTCGAAAGGTCACGCGAAAGCGTTCTTGAACCCCGAGGAAACACGGAACCTCAAACTCCACTTCGTGGAATCTTCGCCCCTTAGCGCGGGGAGGACGTCAACGCATGCTACCACGGTCCTAGACGATCGTTCGTGTCAATACCGCTGATCGTCACCGAAATGCCAGATTACTGTACGGACGGTGGTTTGCGGCAACGAATAAAATGGTTTTTAACACATCAAGCGTACATGTGGATATGTCTCATCCCGACAACGGACGAGCACGATCGGCAGCGACTCGCCGACGAGTCCTCGCCGCGATGGGCGGCGCGAGCGTCGTCGGTCTCGCGGGTTGCGTCGGCGGCGACGACGGCGGCGACGGCGACGGCACGGCCGAATTCGTCGCGTCGGCAGCCGCAAACCCCGGCACCTTCGACCCGACGATCATCACCGACGCGACCTCCAACTCCGTCGTCGGCACGATGGCCTACGAGCGACTGGTCGCGCTGACCTTCGACTACTCCGAGTTCCGCGGCGAGCTGGCGACCGACTGGGAGCAGGTCGACGACACTACCTTCCGGTTCCAGCTCCGCGAGGGCGTCACGTTCCACAACGGCGACGAGTTCACCGCGGACGACGTCGCCTTCTCGATCAACCGGACGAGGGGCACGACGAACGCCGCCGACGTCTCGTTCATCGAGAACGTCGAGGTCCTCGGCGACTACGAGGTCGAGATCACGTCGACCGACCCCCACGCACCGTTCCTGAACGACCTCGCCGCGGTCCCGATCCTCACGAGCAAGACCGACGCGATCAGCGAGAACCCGGAGCAGGACGAACACAGCTTCACCGAGCAGACCCTCGGGACCGGTCCGTGGGAGCTCGAGGAGTTCTCGGCCGAGGACCGCGCCGTCCTCGTCCCCTACGAGGACTACTGGTACGACGGCGACGAGCACCCCGGCACGGCGCCGTGGGACCAAGTCACC
>NZ_JAODIX010000013.1:0-28851 GCF_026586675.1 Halorubrum yunnanense | reverse complement strand
CGACAACGCGGCGCCGTTCGAGCTCGACCAGTGGGAGAACCAGACGGGCGACATCGTCACCGGCAGCGCCGTCGGATACGACTTCATCACCTACCCGGTCAACCAGAGCCCGTTCACGAACGAGAAGCTCCGGCGCGGGATGACTCGTCTTCTCCCGAAGTCGGACGTCATCGAGGCCGTCTTCGGCGGCTACGCGACCGAGCTCGCGGCCCCGATCAGCCCCGGTCTCGGGGCGTTCTGGGACGAGGAGCACGAGCAGAACCTCCTCGACGAGTACGTCGGTCAAAACGAGGAGGAGGGGCTCCGCCTCATCGGCGAGGCGTTCGAGGAGGAGGACATCGAGGCGCCGTTCGACATCTCCTTTATTACAAACGTCAACCGGACTCGCGAGCGGTGGATGGAGATCATTCAGCAGACGATGGACGAGACCGAGTACTTCAACGCCGAGCTTGACGTCCGGTCGTTCGACGACCTCGTCCCGTTCCTCCTCGACCCCGAGGGCGCCGCGGCTAGCACGGACGTCGTCGGCATCGGCTGGACCGGGGGCTCCGACCCGGACGGCCACATCAACCAGCTGCTCCACTCCAGCCAGCACGTCCCGGACGGGTTCAACTGGAACCTCTACGAGAACGAGGAGATGGACCAGCTCATCACCGAGGGACAGACGACCCTGGGCACCGAAGAGCGGCTCCCGATCTACCAGGACATCCAGGAGCTCGTCGCTCAGGACGTCCCGATGGCGAACATGTGGACCGGCGACGTGATCGACGTCGTCAACCCGGCGAACATCGAGTCCGTCGACCAGTGGAGCCCGCACCCGAACGCGAGCAACCGCTACAACACGCTGTACAAGCCGCACCTCGACGAGGTCGTCTACCCCTCGGAGTAACCACCCCCAACACCCGATAGCCCTCTCATTCCACCTCGATGAGCCTCCAACGATTCGTCCTCAAACGCGGTCTGATAACCGTCCCGCTGCTGCTCGGGATCTCCCTGCTCACCTTCGGGATGGTCCACGCCATCCCCGGTGATCCGATCGACTTCATCACGCTGTTCACGGAGCTCGATCCGCAGACGGAGATGGAGATACGGGCCGAGTACGGCCTCGACCAGCCGGTGTACATCCAGTACATCGACTGGGTCACCAGCGCGGCGACGGGCGACTTCGGCCGGTCGATAATCACCCGCGACCCGGTGACAAGCGAGATCATGGAGCGGCTCCCGTACACGCTCGTGATGGGAATCATGGCGTTCGGCGTCACGCTCGTCACGGCGATTCCCACCGGCGTGATCGCGGCCTACTACCGCGACACCAAGATCGATCAGGCCAGCCGGGTGTTCGCGCTGCTCGGGATCGCGGTCCCGAACTTCCTGCTCGGCCTGCTGCTGCTGCTGGTCTTCGCGAGCTGGCTCGATCTCTTCCCCATCCTCCCGCCGACCAGTAAGGGGATTCTCAGCTACGACATGCTCGTGTACACCCTGTTACCCGCGATCACCATCGGGACCGGCTCCACGGCCCTACTGATGCGGTTGATGCGGTCCTCGATGGTGGAAGAGCTCGACAAGGACTACGTCCGGACAGCGCGCGCGAAGGGACTCCCGGAGCGAACGGTCGTCCAGAAACACGTCCTCCGGAACTCGCTGATATCGGTCGTCACCGTGGCCGCCATCCAGGTCGCCTTTATCATCAGCGGCTCCGTGGTCGTCGAGATCGTCTTCTCGTATCCGGGTATCGGACGCCTCCTCGTCAACCGAGTGGGCAACCGCGACTTCCCGGTGATCCAGGCCATCGTCCTCCTCATCGGCGTCGCCGTGATACTCGCGAACTTCGTCGCGGACGTGCTCTACGCGTACCTCGATCCCCGAATTCGATACTAGATAATGTCAAGCGAAACCTCACAGCGGACGACGGAACGCGGACGAATACGGGTCTCCGGCTTCGACGTCGACCGCGTCGAATCCAGGGAGCCGCTCTCCTCGTGGGAGCCGGACCTCCAGTCGGAGGCGGGACGCGGTCGCCTCGAGTACGCGTGGATGCGGTTCAAGCGGAACCGCCTCGCGCTGTTCGGCGCGACCACCATCGCCTTCATGGTGCTGCTCGCGGTGTTCTCTCGTCCCATCCAGCTCCCGAGTAGCTTCCCGGTGCTGGCCGGCCAGACGGTCCAGCCGTTCTCGCTCGCGCCGGCCGACCCCGCGGCACAGGACGTGATCACCGGGTACCGGGAGCCCACGCTCGAAAACCTCCTCGCGTGGCCGTCGGCCGGGCTCTACCTCTTCGGCGCCGACTGGGCCGGACGCGACATCCTCTCGCGGGTGATGTACGGCGGCCGCTGGAGCCTCTCGATCGGCTTCATCGCCGTCGCCATGGCGCTCCTCGTGGGTGTCCCGCTCGGCTCGGTCGCGGGCTACTACGGCGGCAAGGTCGACGAGCTCATCATGCGGCTCGTCGACCTGCTGTACGCGTTCCCGTTCATCGTGCTCGCGATCGCGGTCATCGCGGTGCTCGGCCGCGGCTACTGGGAGATGATCCTCGCCCTCGTCGTCGTCGGCTGGCTCCCGTACGCCCGCATCATCCGCGGCGAGATACTGAGCGTGAAGGAGAACGAGTACGTCACCGCCGCGAAGGCGCTCGGCTCCCGCGACCGGTCGATCATCACCCGGCACATCCTGCCGAACGCGATGGCGCCGGTGATAGTCCAGGCGACGCTCAGCATCGGTACTACGGTGCTCGTCGCCGCGGCGCTCGGCTTCATCGGGCTCGGCCTGTCCCCCGCGAGCGCGGAGTGGGGCGTCATGCTCAACGTCGAGCAGGACGCGATCGCCCGCGGTCGCTGGTGGGCCGGGCTGTTCCCGGGCCTCGCGATCTTCGTCTTCGTGATGGCGATCAACCTCGTCGGCGACGGCGTCCGCGACGCGTTCGACCCGCAGGGCGATCAGACCGACACCGACACCGGGGGGCTCCGCTGATGGCGATGCTCGAAGTCGAGGACCTCAACGTGCGGTTCTACACCGACGACGGCGTCGTCAGGGCGACGAACGACCTCTCGTACCGGATCGAGGCCGGGGAGCGGTTCGGCGTCGTCGGCGAGAGCGGGGCCGGCAAGAGCGTCACCAGTCTCGCGCTGATGCGGCTCATCGACGAGCCGGGCGTCATCGAGAGCGGCGAGATCCGGTTCAAAGGCGAGAACATCCTGGAGATGGACGACGAGGAGATGCGCTCGCTCCGCGGCAACGAGATCGCGATGATCTTCCAGGACGCCGGGACCGCGCTGAACCCCTCGTACACGGTCGGCGAGCAGATATCCGAGGCGATCCGGTACCACCTCGACCTGGACGAGGCGGCGGCCCGGGAGCGCGCCATCGAGACGCTGGAGTCAGTCGGGATCCCGTCGGCGGCCGAGCGGTACGGCGACTACCCGCACGAGTTCTCCGGCGGGATGCAACAGCGCGTCGTGATCGCGATCGCGCTGTCGTGTGACCCCGACCTGATCATCGCCGACGAGCCGACGACCGCGCTCGACGTCACCATCGAGGCACAGATCCTCGAGCTGTTAGAGGAGGTCGCGACCGAGTACGACACCGCGATCCAGCTCATCACCCACGACCTCGGCGTCGTCGCCGAGTTCTGCGACCGGGTCATGGTGATGTACGCCGGCCACCCGGTGGAGATGGCGCCGGTCGAGGACGTCTACTACGACCCGCAACACCCGTACACCGTCGGGCTGATGAGTTCGATCCCGCGGATCGGCGACGACCGAGAGCGCCTCCAGACGATCCCCGGGCGGATGCCGGACCTGATCGAGATGCCGCCGGGGTGTAACTTCCACCCCCGGTGCCCGTACGCCGAGGAGTCGTGCACCCGTGTGGAGCCGCGACTCGTCGACGTCGAGACCGGCGAGCCCGCGGACCCGATCAACAGCGACGCACAGACCGCCGCGTGTCTCGCCCACACCGGCGAGCTCGACGGCGAGCTCGACTACGAGGTGACCGTCCGCGGGGAGGACGGGCCGGCCGAATCCGGTCCCGCCTCGGGCTCTCCGGGGGTGACCGACCGATGAGCGGCTCCGAGCCGCTCCTCCGCGTCGAGGGGCTCGAGAAGTATTACGAGTCCGAGAGCGACTTCATCGACCGACTTCTCGGCCGGCAGAAGAAGGTGAAGGCGGTCGACGACGTCTCCTTCGAGATCCACGAAGGAGAGACGCTGGGGCTGGTCGGCGAGAGCGGCTGCGGGAAAAGCACCATCGGGCGGTCGATCCTCCAGCTCCGCAAGCCGACGGCCGGCTCGGTGTACTTCAAGGGGCAGGACATCACGACACTGTCCGACAGCGATCTCCGCGACCTCCGGAAGGAGATGCAGATCATCTTCCAGAACCCGCAGTCGAGCCTCAATCCGCGGCTGACGGTGAACGACATCATCGGCGAGGCGCTCGACATCCACGGGATCGAGGGCGACGTCTCCCGCGACGCCCGGATCAAGGACCTGCTCGAACGGGTAGGCCTCAATGCGAGCCACGCCAACCGGTACCCGCACGAGTTCTCGGGCGGGCAGCTCCAGCGGATCGGCATCGCCCGCGCGCTCGCGGTCGATCCGGAGTTCATCGTCTGCGACGAGCCCGTCTCGGCGCTCGACGTATCGGTGCAGGCGCAGATCCTCAACCTGCTGGAGGATCTCCAAGACGAGCTGGGGATCGCGTACCTGTTCATCGCGCACGACCTCTCGGTCGTCGAGCACATCGCCGACCAGATCGCCGTGATGTACCTCGGCAAGATCGCCGAGATCGGGACGCCGGAGGAGCTGTTCGCGCCGCCGCAACACCCGTACACCGAGGCGTTGCTGTCGGCGATCCCGGAGCCGGACCCGCTGTGGGACGGCGACCGGATCCTGCTCGAGGGATCGGTCCCGTCCCCGATCGACCCGCCGTCCGGGTGCAAGTTCCACACGCGGTGTCCCCGCGTCATCCCGCCGTCGGACTACGAGTTCGAACAGGAAGAGTGGCGGGCGGTCATGTCGCTCCGCCACCGCGCCCGCGAGGAGGACATCGCAGTCGAGACGTTCGACGACGGCGCGCCAATGGAGGCGCTCCGCGAGGAGCTCGACCTCCCGTCGACGCTGTCGGACCCGGAGGCGGAGCGGGTGGTCCAGGAGGCGCTTCGGTCGGTCGCGGACGAGGAGTTCGGCGACGCCGAGAGCCTCCTGAGCGAGACGTTCGACACCCCCTGCTCGACGGACAAGCCGGTGCTGCGAGAGACCGACGCCGGGCGGGTCGCGTGCCACCTCTTCGACCCGGCCTACGAGGCCGGGCCGAACGACGGGACGACGACCGGTGACGGACCGGCTGCGGGCTCGGCGGCGAGCGGCGACGACTGAGATCGCTTCGTCGCCCGCGGACGCCTCTCGACGACACGCTTATTCCTCCCGGCAGGTAGCCTCACTCATGCCTCCATCACGCCGGGGGGACGGCGTCGACCGCTCCGACGACGACCCGTTCCGACCGAACGAATCCGCCGAGCGGCACCGCCCGCGGGCCGCCAGAACCCTCCCGGCGGCGACGCTGGCCCGGTGGCTCCTCCCGGCGCGGGTCCACCGATGGGCCCTCTCCGTCAGCGTCGACACGCCGGCGACCGCGTACGAACGGGGAGAGCCGGTGCCGGTCGCGATCGGACTCCGGAACCCGCTGCCGGTCCCCGTGACCGTCGAGACGCGGTCGCCCGTCCCGTGGACGTGGCACGTCGACGGCCACCGCGACGCCTCGCACGTGCCGGAACCGCTCCCGGAGTCGGAGACGCGCTTCACGCTCGATCGGGGCGAGCGGAGGCGCTTCACTCGGCGCTGGCAGCAGAGCTTCCGAGTCTCGGAGACGGAGTGGCGTCCCGCCGACCGCGGCGAACACACGATCGGCGCCGGGATCGCCGTGGACGACCCCGAAGGGAAGGGCGTGTACGACGAGACGACCGTTCGGATCGAGTGACCGAGCGCCGGGAGACCGCGGCGCCCTACTCGTCGTCGCCGCTCGGGATGTCGATCTCCTCTTGGCGGTACCGCTCGGTCGCGAGCTCCGCGACCGACCGAAGCGCCTCGGCGAGGTCGTCCGACTCGTCGATCGCGTATCGGTCGGGGTCGCGTCCCTCGACCCGGTCGACGGCCAAGATTCCGAACCGCCCGAGCTCGTCGAGCGCCTCGTGGACGACGCTCTGGTCGACGCCCGCGCCCGCGGCGATCCGTTCGACCGACAGCGGCTCGGACGCGTAAAACAGGGTCGCGACGACCCGCGCCCGCACTCGGTTCGCGAACAGGAGCGCGAGCCCGTTCTCCTCTACGAGCCGCGTGTACTCATCGGTCGACTGCTCGTCCATACCCGTCGTTCACGAGCGAGCGGCATGACGGCTTCGGAATCGGCGGATCCGCGCGGGAGGAGGGGTCGTCGCCCGCTTACGACCGCTCGGCGGCTAATACGTCGATCTCATCTATCCGCGGATCCGTCTCGGACAGCTCGTCGTCCCGGTCTCAGGCCCGCAAGCATATGCCCGTCGAGGTGCCTGTCGCGCGTGTTCGGAGTTTCACATAGCTATCGGGCACGACTGATGCAGAGCCTGACGGCCCCCGGCGTCGTCTCAGCGGCTCCGGCCCCAGTGTACATGGCCATCCGCTATATTGAATGCGTTCGACGTGACGAGTTCCGCCGTTCGGGAACGCGTGACGTGGCTGACCGCCTGACCCGACGCCGGCAATACGGCCTCGAGCCGTCCCAATCCGCCGGAGCGATACGGGGGGTAAGACGGCCCTAAATTCGTCCTCCGCGCTCTCGGACGCGGGCTGACTAACACTTCCTTCGGGTATTCTGCTGCCAACGATATCGTATCAAATCGTGCGTTCAGTCCCGCCTCTACGGGCGAAGAGAGAGAGAACGATGGATCCAAACGAGCACGGCCGGAACGACGGGTTCGACGTAGCGAATATTAACCGCAGAAAGCTGCTGCGGGGCGTCAGCGCGGCCAGCGTGATCGGCGTTTTGGGACCGATCCCGCGGCGACTAAGGGTAAGCCGAAAGCTAAGGATAATAAACCCTGTTTCAAGGAGTTCAACTGCAGCGAAGGGTGACGTACGTCAAGTTCGAGTCGTTGCGGAGGACGCGACCGACGACCGCGAAAGCGCCGAGTGCCGCTTCGAGGAGGAAACGGACACCGACCCCATCACGGTTGACGGCTTCGATTCGAAAGACGGCGCGGACTGCGAGCCCATTTCGGTCGAGTGGAGCGTCGCCGACGGCTACGGCGCGACCGAGGTAATAGCCTACGGCGGTAAAGACTGCGTCTCCGCGGAGGATCCGTATCCGGACCAGCCGTTCGAGCCCGGGTTAGAGAACCCCGGCGGCGGGACGGCCGCTATCAGCAATCTCCAGTTCTGTGCGGAGGAGTCGGAGACGGTCGAACTCCCGGTACCTGATCCACACCCGTCGGGATATCCCCGACGGCGTAGAGTGGGAGTACGATCTCTCGCGGTCGGGAACGAGTAGTGTCGTCACCGGCGACATGACGCCAGTCGGACCCGGCTCTGGGAGCGGTGCCCTCAAGCTCACACTCTTCGATACCCGACCGCTGCCTAACGGCGAGCCGACCGATGCCACGGTCACGGTCACCGTGACGATCACCGGCGGATCGGTCAGCCCGCCCACGGACTCGCCGCGCCCGGACGGAGCGGCGGACAGCCCGCTCTTCGAAGCGTACGACCCCTACATGGAGAACACCTCGCAGGGCAGCACGGTTGACCTCAACACCGTCCAAAGCGGCGTCAACAAGAGCGCCATGGGCTGGGACAAGACTGCCGGCATCCCGAACATCATCGTCGTCCCGGTCGCCGAGTTCACGCCGCCGGGCGAACCGGTCACGATCACCGAGGAGTGTCCGGACTTCGACGACTACTACGCTGCTGAGCCCAGGGGTGACGGAGCGATACACGTGGACACCGGCTTCGCCGGTTGGTTCAATCCGTAATCGAAGCGACGGCGGCCGCGTTCCCCCTCGGACGCCCTGTTTCACGGGAGAGCTCGGAGCGCATTCGAAGTCGGACAGCGCGCTCACGAGTCACACCTCTATATCCAAACTCCGCCCATGCCTTTCGCCAATTCGGAATGGCCTCGGCACTCATAGGGCTCGTCATCGCTGGTGCCGAGGCAGCTCGGAGCGGTGCGTCGTCATCGGCCGGTGATTCGTAGTCGACTCGTCGCCTAAAAAGGCCGGGTCGGAGCGTCGCCGTCAGTACCCGAGCTCCTCGTACTCCTGCGGGTCCTCGTCGGGCCCGAGCCGCAGGAACTCGAGCCCGCGGACCCCCCGCACCGTCCGTCCGGCGTCGACGGCGGCGATGAACCGTGGACGGCGGGCCGGCGGCAGGGGTTCTCCCCCGCGCTCGACCGCGAGCACCGCGTCGAGCGCGGTCCGGATCGGCACGCAGACGGCGTACTCGTCGGCCGCGACGCGGACGTGAGTCGCCTCCGGCTCGACGTCCACGTCGGGTCGGTCGAGCAGCGCCGCCACGGGGATCCCGCGCCAGGCGCCGCCCCACCGCTCGCCGCTGGCGCAGAGGAACTCCGCTTCGACGCGCTCGAGCTGCCGGTCGTCCCGCCCGTCGCACGCGGCCGTCCCGTCTGCGAGTCCGGACAGCCGCACCGCGGTCCGCGACGTCGGGTCCGAGTCGTCCCCGCGCTGGTATCCGCGCATGGCCGACGGTAGGCGATCCGCCCTTACAAATCGTCCGCCCCGTTTTCGGAAACTGGGCATCCGTCGCGATTATCTGAGGAAGGGCGCGGCTCCGGGGGCGTCGCTCATTGGTCGAAAACAGCAGCGCGGCCGGTCACTCCCCGCCGTGACACGACCCCGCGTACGCGTTCCACCGGTCGGTCCCGTTCGGAATCCGCTCGGTGTCCCCCGCGTCGAACGTCGCCGCGCACTGGGCGACCGCCTCCGCCGCGGTCGGCAACTCGTCGCCGGTCCCCTCGTCGGCCTCGGACGGGAGCGCTCCCGTCGACGCCGTTTCCGTCTCGATGCTCGTCTCGCGCGCACTCGGACCCTCGGGGCGAGTCGCCGCCGCCGATTCCGAGCCTGCGTCAATCGTGTACTACGGGTGGCACATTACTCCAATTGAGCGCATCCTTAATAATAGTTCATGTTTGTTTCGCGACGTCGGGAACGACGGCGTCGCCCCCGTCTACTCGTACGACTCCGGCTCGATCCCGGAGAGGCGCATCGCGTTGCCGGTGACGCCCAGGCTCATCCCCATGTCGCCGACGACGACCGCGACGGCGACGCTCACCAGGCCCAGCGGCACGCCGAGCGCGAGCAGGGCCTTCACGCCGAGGCTCGCCCAGACGTTCTGCCGGATGACCCCGTTGGCCGTGTGCGAGAGCGCGTAGAGGTACGGGAGCTTCGCCACGTCGTCGCCCATCAGCGCGATGTCGGCGGTCTCCAGCGCGGTGTCCGTCCCCGCGGCGCCCATCGCGACGCCGACCTCGGCGGTCGCCAGCGCGGGCGCGTCGTTGATCCCGTCGCCGACCATCGCCACCTGGCCGTACTCCGCCTGCAGCGACTCGACCGCGTCGACCTTCTGCTCGGGCAGGAGCTCAGCGCGGTACTCGTCGACGCCGACCGACCCGGCGATCGCCCGCGCCGTGCCCTCGTTGTCGCCCGTTAGCATCACGACGCGCGCCACGCCGAGCTCGCGGAGGCGCTCGACCGCCCGCCTCGAGTCGGGTCGCACCTCGTCGGCGACGGCGACGGCCCCCGTCAACTCCGCCGCCGTCCCGACGAGCACGACGGTCTTGCCCGCTCGCTCTAACGCGGCGAGCGCCCCGTCGGCGAGAGCGTCCGCCGCGGACCCGGTCTCGTCGTCCCCGGTGACGACCCCGCCGTCGGTCTCGGCGCGGGCCCGCGACAGGTCGAACCCGAGCTCCTCGAACAGCGCCGGCTTCCCGGCGTAGTACGTCTCCCCGTCGATGTCGGCGCGGATCCCCTTTCCGGTCAGGCTCTCGAAGCCCGTCGGCTCCGGGAGGTCTCCGACGCCGGCGCGGTCGGCGCGGTCGAGGACCGCGGCGGCGATGGGGTGCTCGCTCCGCCGCTCCAGCGCCGCGGCCCGCCGGAGCAGGGTCTCCTCGTCGGCGCCGCCGATCGGGACGAGGTCGGTGACCGCGAGCTCGCCCCTGGTGAGCGTCCCGGTCTTGTCGAGCGCGACGGCGTCGACGTCGCCCATCGCCTCCAGGTGGTTGCCGCCCTTTATCAGGACCCCGTTTCTCGCCGCGCTCGTGATCCCCGAGACGACCGATACCGGCGTCGAGATGACGAACGCACAGGGACAGGCGATCACCAGCAGCGTGAGCCCCCGGACGAACCAGGTCCCCCAGTCGGAGGCGAACGTGACCCCGTAGCCGACCACGTCGACCGCGATCGGCTCCGCGATGACGAGCGGGGGTACCGCGGCCGTCAGGACCGCCAGGACGACCACGACCGGGGTGTAGTACCCCGCGAAGCGGTCGACGAACCGCTCCGTCTCGGTCTTCTCGGCCTGCGCGCCCTGCACCAGCTCGATGATCCGCGAGAGGGTGGAGTCGCCCGCGGTCGACGTCACCTCGATCTCGAGGTACCCCTCCTCGTTTATCGCGCCGGCGAACGCCTCGTCGCCGACCGCCTTGTCGACGGGGACGCTCTCGCCGGTGATCGGGGACTCGTCGACCGCGCTCTCGCCCTCCGTCACCGTCCCGTCGAGCGGAATCTTCTCGCCCGGCCGAACGATCACGGTCTCGCCGACCGCGACGTCGTCGGTCGGCACCGCCGCCTCCGCGCCGTCTCGCCTGACCGTGGCCTCGTCCGGCGACAGCTCCATCAGCTCGCGCAGCGAGTCCCGGGCGCGGTCCATCGCGTAGTCCTCCAACAGCTCGGCGACGCTGAAGAGCACCGCGAGCGTGGCGGCCTCGACGAAGTAGCCGATCCCCGTCGCGGCGAGGATCGCCGTCCCCATCAGCAGGTCGATGTCGAGGCTCCGGTTCCGTGCCGAGTAGTAGCCGCCTCGCACGACGGGGAGCCCGCTGGCCGCGACGGCGCCGAGGAACAGGACGTCCGCGAGCGTGAGCGGGGCGCCGAGTACGCTCGCCACCGCGGGGTTCGAGCCCGTCAGGACGAACTCGAACAGGAGGCCGGCCGCCACGAGGACCGCGCCCAGCCACGTCTTCTTCGCGCGCGGCGTCGTCCAGACCTCCGCCGGGGGCGCGACGGCGACGCCGCCGGATCCCCCTCCCGCGTCCCCACTGCCATCGCCGTCGGCGCTCCCCTCGCCGTCCGACCGCCCGCCCGTGACCTCGTAGCCGGCGCCCTCGATGGCCGCGACCACGTCCGCCTCGCCCGCGCGGTCGGGGTTGTACGCGACCGTCGCCGTCCCGGCGGTCGGGTTGAGCGCGATCTCGGTCACGCCGTCGACCCGCCCCAGGGCGCTCTCGACTTTCCCGGCGCACGAGGGGCAGTCCATCTCGGGGACCGCGAGGCCGGCGGTCGGCTCGCGTCGCTCGCCGTCCGCGTCGGTTCCGGTCGGGCCGCTTCCGGCCCCGTCGTCTGCTCCCTCCAATTCGTCGCTCATTACGCGGACGGAGGGCCCTTATCAGGATAAGCCTTGGTTGGAATTTTCCAACCCACATCCACCGACCGCTACGGCCCGGTCAGTCGAACGACGCCGAGGCGGCCTCCGTCGGTCGATCGCCGTCGACGTGCGCCTTCGCCAGCCGCTCTTCGGCCCGGCGGAGCCGGTAGGTCAGCGTCGACCGCGGGACGTCGAGGTGCGCCGCGAGTTCGCCGGCGTCGACCGCCCGCGGCGACTCGTAGTAGCCGTGTTCGACGGCGGCGCTGAGCGCGGCCTCCTGCTCGGGGGAGAGCCCGGGCGCCCCGCCGTCGCCCCCCGACTCGTCCGTCGCCGAGGCGTTCGCCGTCCTGAGCAGCTCCGTCCGGGCGGCGTCGCCGACGGCCGCACGGAGCGCGTCGAAGAACGCGGCGACGTCGCCCTCGCCGGAGTGGATGAGCCGCCAGGTGTAGTGGCGCCCCTCGTGGCGGGTCTCGAACAGCACGCCGTCACCGAGGTGGTCCCGCGCTATGTGCGGGACCGACGCGCAGACCGGCGTGGGCTCCCAGTCGGTGTACAGCACGAGGGTGTCGCCGTCGCGGTCGAGGACGCGGGTGGTCTGCGTCGCGCCGCAGTCCTCGGTCGCGAGGCAGTCGGCGTAGTAGTCGCCGTCGGTGAAGGCGGCCTCGACGGCCGCGAGCGCCGCCGCCGTGCCGGTCGCGTGGTCGACGCGCCAGAGGTGGTCATCGGTCGCGTGCAGCGACAGCGACCGCACCCGCGCGCCAGGATGGTCGGCGAGCGCGTCGGCCACCCTGTTGCGCCCCGGCTCGTACTCGAGGGCAAAGACGAGTTCGCGCATGGGGTCGCCTATGCGGCAGTCGGACATAACGCGTTCGTCGTCCGAACGTGTTCGGGCGGATTTTGCCCCCCTGAGAACGCGCGAAACCGGGTTGGGTGGGTCGGTCGTACCCCGGGTATGGTCGAGAAGACGGACCGAACCGCCGAATCGGGCGGCCCGCGCTCGGCGGACGGCCGACGCTTCGAGGTGTTCGTCCGCGAGGCAGAGGGGGACCCGCTTCGCCACGTCGGCACCGTCGCGGCGCCGACGCCGGACGTCGCCCACGAGGAGGCGAGCAAGCTCTTCGCCTGGTACGCCCGCGACGTGTGGGTCTGTCCCGCCGAGGAGACGCACCGCTACTCCGCCGAGTCGTTGGCGGCGGACGACGGGTCGGCCGACGAGGTCCCCGAGTCCCCCGACGGCGACGAGCCGCGGGTGTACGAGGAGACCGAGGGGACCCCCACCGTGGGCTGCGGCGGCGCACCGGTCGACGGCGACGACGAGTCACCGTCCGGCGACGCCGCCGCGGAGGGCGACCGATGATCTCCGTCAGCAAGCTCCTCTGCGGGCTCGACGCCGAGAGCGACGGGCTCCGGTACGACGCCGCGAAGGACTCGAAGAAGCCGCAGATCACGGAGGACAAGCAGCAGCGTCCGGTCGTCGTCTGGAACACGACGAAGCGGTGTAACCTCTACTGCGAGCACTGCTACGCCGCGGCCGACAAGGAGGGGGCGCCGAACGAGCTGTCGACGGCGGAGGGGAAGGCGCTCATCGACGACCTCGCCGAGTTCGGCGTGCCGGTGCTCCTCTTCTCCGGCGGGGAACCGCTCGTCCGCGAGGACCTCGCGGAGCTCGTCGCCTACGCCGACGACGCCGGGATCCGTCCCGTCCTCTCGACGAACGGGACCCTCCTGACGCGCGAGAACGCCCGCGAGCTGAAGCGGGCCGGGCTGAAGTACGCCGGCGTCTCCGTGGACGGACTCCCCGAGCGCAACGACCGGATCCGCGGCGAGGAGGGGGCGTTCGACGCCGCCGTCCGGGGGATCGAGGCGTGTCTCGACGTCGGGCTCAAGACCGGGCTCCGGTACACGATCACCGAGCACAACGTGGACGACCTGACGGGCGTCGTCGACCTCCTCGTCGACGTCGGCGTCGACCGCTTCTGCTTTTACCACCTCGACTACGGCGGGCGCGGCGCCGAGATCGCCGACGTCGACCTGAGCCCCGAAGCGACCCGGAAGGCCGTCGCCGACCTGTGTGACCTCACCCGCGAGTACCACGCGGCGGGCGAGGAGATCGAGACGCTGCTCGTCGGCAACTACGCCGACGCCGCCCACCTCGTCGAGTACGCCGACCGGGAGATCGGAACGGACCGCGCCCGGCTGATCTACGAGCGCCTCCGGCGCAACGGCGGCGACCCGACCGGCGAGCGCGTCGCCGACGTCGACCCCGTCGGCAACGTCCACCTCACACAGTTCTGGCAGGGGTACTCTCCGGGGAACGTCAGGGACCGCTCGTTCGGCGCGATCTGGTCGGACGAGTCGAACCCGCTCCTCGACGGGCTCCGGAACCGCGAGGACCGCCTCACGGGGCGGTGCGCCGACTGCGCGTATCAGAGCGTCTGCCGGGGCGGGTCGCGGCTCCGCGCCCTCTCGGGGCACGGCGACCCGTTCGCGCCCGACCCGAAGTGCTATCTCACGGAGGCGGAGCGCGACGGCGCAGAGGCGCTGAGCCGACTCTCCGGCGAGTCGCCGGCCGACTGAGGCGACTCAGACCTCAGCGCCCTCGAACACGTCCGTGGCGAGCTTCGCCTGCGCGCCCCGGAGGCGCTGTGAGAGCGCCGACTTGCTAATGTCCAGCTCGCCGGCGAGATCGCCGAGCGAGACGTCGGCGTCGTCGTCGAAGTAGCCGCGGACGACGGCCAACTCCATCCCCTCGCGCTGCTTCGGCGTGAGCGCCGAGAGGTCCACGGTCGCCTGCTCTGTCGACTCGGGGCCCGAGACCACGGCGAGGCGGACCAGCCGCACGCGGTCGAGCACCCGTCTGAGCGTCGAAACCACTTCGCGGACGGCGTCGCGGTCGTCGACGTACGACGTGACGAGCACGGTTCCCTCGTCGACCCGTCGCACGTGAGGGACGCAACCGAACTCCTGGAAGACGCGACAGAGGCAGTCCTCGCTGACCTCGCCGCGGTCGCGACGGAGAGCCTCCTCGCCCGCCGGCTGGACTTCGACCGTGCACTCGTCGCCGACCGCGTTGACGGTGACGTCGGCGGCGCTCTCGGTCTGCGAGACGATCGGACACTCCCACCCCTCGGCCGGGTCGACCTCGAGGTCGACCCGGAGTCGTCGTTCACCGTCGCCGCCGGCGACTTCTGCCATGCCCGTGCTCCGTCGCCCGTCGGCTTAGGCGTTCGGCGCGTCCTCACGGACCGAAAAATCGGGGTCGGGCGTCGGGGTCAGTCCTCGGACTCGGGCGCGGCCTCCTCGGCCGCGGGCTCGTCGGCGCCCTCGCCGCCCGACTCGCTCTCCTCGGAGCGGGCCGCGACTAAGGCGCCGCTGGCGACGCTGTACATCGGCTCGTCGGCCGAGTGTACGCCGCTGATCGAGAACGGGATGTTCGCGTCCTCCAAGTGGTCCGCGAACAGGTCCTCGAACCCGTTCGGGCTGGAGGTGCCGCCGGTGACGACGACGGGGACGTCGAGCCCCTCCTCGACGTCCTCCTCGTCGACCTCGCGGGAGACGTTCTCGATGACGTAGTCGAGCAGGTTCTCGTAGTAGATGGCGAGCGCGCCCTCGACGCCGCCCACGTCGGTGCGGAAGTCGAGCTCGAAGTCGTCCTCCTTGATACTCGTCACCTTGTCAACCGGGGTCCCCGTGGCCTGCGAGGTCTGCTCGTCGACCCAGTCGCCCCCGCGGGCGATGGAGAACTTCATGACGGGCACCGCGTAGTAGGCGAGACAGACGTTGGTCATCCCCGCGCCGAAGGAGATCCCGAGCCCGGTGAAGTTGTTGTCCGCGAGCTCCGAGTAGATGACCGCCATCCCCTCGTTGATCGGCTCGGGGTCGTACCCCATGTCGCCGAGCATCGACTCCAGGGTCTTTTCGTGGTACAGCGTCGTCAGCCCGGAGTCGATCGGGTCGGCCGGGCTGGAGTAGAAGAGGCGCTCGTTGGGTTTCGAGGGCTCGCCGACCACCTGCTCGGTGATGAGCTTGATCATCGGGATCGCGGAGGCCTCGTCGCTGGAGAGGATGCCGTGTTCCATCGGGCGCCGCGTCTCCTTGTTGAAGATGTTCGCGAAGTTCAAGGCGTCGTCCCCGACGACGTACACCTTGTCGTCTTTCCGGATGTGGAGGACGTCGCTGCGGGAGAGCATCTGCTCGGCCATGTCGCTGTACTCGATCTCGACGAACGAGTTCCGCTGCTGTACGAACACCGTCTCCGCGCCCTCCTGTCGCCCGGAGAGGATGTTCATCGTACCGACGTCAAGGCCTTTAGCCATACGCACCTATTTTATTGCGCACATCATAAACGTTCGTGGCCGATTCCGAGTCGAGAGAATCGCAGGGGATCGATCGCCGACGCCGCCGTCGGTCGGCGCGCCGTCGGTCCGCCGCGCTCCGGTCCGATCCCGGGTCGTTTATGTCCTCCGCCGCGGTGGGGAGACGACGTGTACGACACAGCGCGCGGGGTCGCGGAGCTGGCGCGGCCGGCGAACTGCGTCGCCGCCGCGGTCCTCACGGGAACGGGGGCGTTCGTCGCCGGCGCGGGGGGCGCCGCCGTCGCCGCCGCGGTCGCCGCGGTCGTCACCGCGTTCGCGGTCGCCGCGGGCAACGCGATCAACGACTACTTCGACCGCGACATCGACGCCGTCAACCGCCCGGACCGCCCGATCCCGCGCGGCGCCGTCTCGGCGCGAGGGGCGCTCGGCGTCGCCGCCGCGTGGTTCCTCGTCGCCGTCGCGTTCGCCGCCCTCTTGCCGCCGCTGGCGATCGCCATCGCCGGGATCAACCTCGTCGCGCTCGTCACCTACACGACGGTATTTAAAGGAACGCCGGGGCTCGGCAACGCGCTCGTCTCGTACCTGGTCGGCTCGACGTTTCTGTTCGGCGGTGCCGCGGTCGGCGCCCCCGAGGCGGTCGTCGTCCTCGCGCTGCTGGCCGGGCTCTCGACGTTCACGCGCGAGGTGATCAAAGACGTCGAGGACGTCGCCGGCGACCGCGAGGAAGGGCTCCGCACCCTCCCGATCGCGGTCGGCGAGCGGCGCGCCCTCTGGGTCGGGGCCGGCGCGCTCCTCGTCGCCGTCGGGGCCAGCCCGGTGCCGTACTTCACCGGCACCTTCGGCGGGGTCTACCTCCTCCTCGTCGCCGCCGCCGACGCGGTCATGCTGTACGCCTGCTACGAGGGGTTCGGCGACCCGGCGAGCGCGCAGCGCCGATTCAAGTACGGCACTTTCCTCGCCGCGGTCGCGTTCGTCGTCGGCCGAGCGGCGCTCCTGGTTTAAGCGGAAGCCTGACCCCCACTCCGAGCCGCGGAGCCGTGGCTCGCCGGACGAGTTCAGTGAAAAGTCGATCCCCGAATCGCTCGACGGCGGACGGTCAGGTGACGGTCACGCGACGTTGAAGCCCTTGTCGCGGAGGAAGTCCTCCACGCGGCCCGAGTGGTTCCCCTGCAGCTCGATGGCGCCGTCCTCGACGGTGCCGCCGCAGGCGAACTTCGACTTGAGATCCGACGAGAGGGAGCTCATGTCGACGTCCTTCGGGTCGAATCCTTCGATGACCGTTACCTCCTTACCGTACCTGCGCTCGTCGATGCGGATGCTGATCTGCTGGGACTCCTTCGCGACGTCTTCGCAGACGCAGAGTTCCTGGGGCAGTCCGCACGTCGAGCAGACTTCCGACATTACGGTCGGACCTACAGGGTGACCGTATTAAATAGTGTCGGGACCCCGACCGCGGTGCGTGTCCGTTGCCGGTCCAGACGGGCGAGCGACGGCGACAGGCGGTGGACCGCGAGCGCCGCCGGCCCGGACGCGCCGAGTGCCCCTACGACCGCCGCACGTTGCGGCCGACCGGCTCGCCGAACGACTCCGCGCCCGTGGTCGGGTCGCGCTCGTAGACGATCTCACCCCGGACGAGCGTCAGCTCCGGGAAGACGCCCTGGAGCCCCTCGAAGGGGGTCCAGCCGCACGCGCCGTGAAGCGCGCCGGCCTCGATCTCGCGCGGCTCCGTCAGGTCGACGAGGGCGAGGTCGGCGTCGGCGCCCTCCGCGATCCGGCCCTTCGCGCCGAGCCCGAAGATCGACGCGGGGTTGGCGGCGACGACGTCGCGGACGCGCTCCAGGCCGAGGTCGCCTTTGCGCACGGACTCCAAGAGGAGCGGGTAGAGCGTCTCCACCCCGGGGACGCCGCTCGGCGCGTCCGCGAGCCCCTGCCGCTTCTCGGCGACGGTGTGCGGGGCGTGGTCGGTGGCGACGACGTCGACGTCGCCGTCGCGGAGGCGCTCGAAGACGCGGGCACGGCGCTCCTCGGAGCGCAGCGGCGGGTTCATGCGGCCGAACGTGCCGAGCCGGCCGGCGTTCTCGCGCGAGAGGAAGAGGTGGTGCGGGGTGACCTCGCAGGTGGGCGGGGCGGCGGCGTCCGCCGACTCGCGCTCCCCGGCCCCATCGCCGCCCCGGGCCTCCGCGACCGCGTCGATCCCCTCCGGCGTCGACGTGTGGGCGATATGGACCTGCGCGTCGCTCTCGGCGGCGGCCCCGAGGGCGCGCTCGACCGCAGCGACCTCCGCCTCGGCGGTCCGGTAGGCGGACCACGCGTCTGCGTTCGCGGCGGTGCCGACCCCGCCGAGGTCGCCGTCGAGCGCGCGCTCGTCGAACAGCGTCTCGTCCTCCGCGTGGACCGTGACGGGGACGTCGCGGGCGGCGGCCTCGGCGATCGCCTCCTCGAACAGGTCGAGGGCGATCCCCATGTCGCCGGTCGAGTCCGCGAGGAACACCTCCCCGAGCGCGAACAGGGGGCGCTCGAAGAGGCTCTCGGGGTCCCACGCGCCCGTGACCCCGCCGTTGATCCCGTAGTCGACGAGCGACTCCGCGGCGAGTTCGGCCTTCGCGTCGAAGGCGTCGCCGTCGACCGTGGGCGGCGAGGTGTTCGGCTGGTCGACGACCGTCGTCACGCCGCCGGCGGCCGCGCTCCGCGAGCCGGAAGTCCACGTCTCCTTGTGGCTCCCACCCGGCTCCCGGAAGTGGACGTGGACGTCGACGGCGCCGGGGAGGAGGTGTCGCCCGCGGGCGTCGACGACGCGCTCGCCCGCCTCCGGGTCGAGCCTCGCGTTCGCCGGTTCGACCGCCTCGACGGTTCCGTCTCGGACCCGGACGTCTCGGACCCGTCCGTCGGCCAGCTCCGCACCCGTGATGAGCATGCCACATGCGCTCGCGGCGCGCTATTTAAACCGTGGTGATCCGCGCGACGGTCCCGGACCCGCGTCCGCACCGCCACAGACTGTTTGACGCGGCCGGCGAGTCGGTGACGGCCGCGTTCCCCCGACAGATGACTCAGCGCCGGGCGCGCGGTGCCGACGGCGCGACGTGGACCGAGCCGACCGGGACGCGCTCGCCGCCGAGACGGCGCTTCCCGGCGGCTGTCGAGGGACGAATCGTAAGCGACTCTCATCTGACACGAAGGGCTCGGGCTCGCTCGATATCGGTCGCTTAACTAAACGGGTGAGGGCACATGGGTGAGTATGAGCATCACACAGGCGATCCACGGCGGAGTCATGGCCACGCCCCTACAGTTCGGCGGGGACCTGCTCGGACTGGCGATCCTCTTCCTCGTTCTCGCCGTAATCGCGGCGGTCGCCGGCGCCAGCGGGATCGCGGGACTGAGTATGAGCATCGCGAAGTGGCTCGTCATCATCTTCGTCGTGCTCGGGATCGTCACGTTCGTCCTCTGATCCCGAACCGACCGGCCTGACCGCTGTCGACCCCGTTACGGCTTTTCAGACCGATATCAGACGACACAGCCGACGGCAACGCCTGATCCGGGTTATCCCCCCTTACGGACCCGCCGGACCGTCGGCACGGATCGGACGAGACGCTGCCGACGCTCCGATACGGTTTTGGGCCGGCCCGCGGAACTGCTGATAAATGCTGTCTCGACAGTTCGTCCGGGAGAACCCCGAGGTCGTCCGCGAGGCGCTCGACAACAAAGGCGTCGACGTCGACCTCGACCGGATACTCGACGTCGACGAGGAGTGGCGGGAGCTGAAACAGCGCGGCGACGGCCTGCGTCACGAGCGCAACGAGGTCTCCTCGACGATCGGCGAGCTCAAAGGGGCCGGCGAGGAGGCGGAGGCCCAGGAGGCGATCGAGCGCTCGCAGGAGCTCAAGTCGGAGCTTCAGGAGATCGAAGACCGCGCGGAGGAGTTGGAGGCCGAACTGGAGGCGTCGCTGCTCGAACTCCCACAGGTCCCGCAGGAGTCGGTGCCGGTCGGCGCCGACGAGTCGGAGAACGTCGAGCGGCGCCGCGAGGGGTTCGACGACCTCCGGACGCTCCCCGACGACGTGACGCCCCATTACGACCTGGGCGAGGACCTCGAGATCCTCGACTTCGAGCGCGGCGCGAAGGTCGCCGCCGGCGGCTTCTACGTCGCGAAGGGCGACGGCGCCCGGCTGGAGCACGCGCTGATCCAGTTCATGCTCGACGTGCACCGCGAGCAGGGGTACGAGGACGTGTTCCCGCCGATCCCGGTCAACTCCGCGTCGATGCGGGGCACCGGTCAGCTTCCAAAGTTCACCGAGGACGCCTACCGGGTGGAAGGGACGAACGAGGACGAGTACGACGACGACGACCTCTGGCTGCTCCCGACCGCGGAGGTGCCCGTCACGAACCTCCACCGCGACGAGATCCTCTTGGGGGAGGACCTCCCGCTTAAATACCAAGCGTACACGCCGAACTTCCGGCAGGAGGCGGGCGAACACGGCACCGAGACGCGCGGGATCGTCCGCGTCCACCAGTTCAACAAGGTGGAGATGGTGAACTTCGTCCGCCCCGAGGAGAGCGACGAGCGCTTCGAGGGCCTCGTCGACGAGGCCGAGGAGGTGCTCCGGCGTCTCGAACTCCCCTACCGCATCCTGGAGATGTGCACCGGCGACCTCGGGTTCACGCAGGCGAAGAAGTACGACGTCGAGGTGTGGGCGCCCGGAGACGACATGGACGAGGGCCCCGCACAGGGCGGCCGCTGGCTGGAGGTCTCCTCCGTCTCGAACTTCGAGGACTTCCAGGCGCGCAGAGCCGGCATCCGGTACCGCGAGGAGCACCACGAGTCCGCCGACTACCTCCACACCCTGAACGGATCGGGGCTCGCGGTCCCGCGGATCGTCGTCGCGGTCCTGGAGTACTACCAGAACGACGACGGCACCGTCACCGTCCCCGAGGCGCTGCGCCCGTACATGGGCGGGACCGAGGTCATCGAGGGGCACGACCCGGTCGGTGAGTCGAAGCTGGGCGGGGAGTAGGCGGCGGGAGCCTCGCTACTTGTTTTCGAGGGCGTCGAGGATACAGGCGGCGGCGATCACCGCCTCCTTCGGCACGTCGCTCGCGTCGTCGATGGTGACCGTGTAGGCGTCGCGCAGCGAGACCTTCCCCTCGATGTCGCCGACGTGGCCGCCGTCGGCATCGAATATCTCGTACTTGTTCGGGACGAAGTTCGCGACGCTCACGAGGTGGCGGAGCGCCGACATCAGCTTGTTCTTCGACCGGATGGTCGCCAGCGCCTCGCCCGTCTCGGGGTCGCGGATCGTCCAGTTCTCGACGAACAGCGAGTAGTCCTCGTCGAGGACGACGACCTCCTCGCCGGTGCCCGCGTCGGTGATGGCGTAGTTGCCCGCGACGTCCATGATCCCGCCCGCCTTCACCGAGAACGCGTCGTCGCCGTCGCCGGTGACGAACGGGAACTCCTCTTTCAGCTTGAACAGCTTCTGTTTCCCGCGCAGGACGACCTCACCGGCGGCGTCGCGGACGGCGTACTTGTTCCGGATCGCCGACTGTTTGACCTCGTAGCGGTCGTCGTCGAGGTCGACCGTGGAGATGTCGTAGGCGTCCGAATCGGAGGGGAACACGGAGTAGTCGGTCATAGCCGGCAAAAGAATCAGGCGTCAGAAAACGGTTCCGCTCGGATCGATACCCACCGATCGATCGTGCAACCGAGTTTCAGGGCGTCAGCCGCCCGATCGAGAGCCACTCCACGTCGGCGTCGCTGGCGGTGTCGCCCTCGGTGGTCCCGTCGCCATCGCCCTCGACGTCTCCCTCGACCCCCGTCAGCGCGAACACCATCTCCTTGCGGACGCCCCCTGCGAGCCGCACGTCGAGCGAGAGCTCGCGCGGGGAGAACCGGTGGTCGCCGTCGACGACGCGCACGAGGTGCTCGGAGTGCGGCAGGTCCTCGACCGTCTCCACGTCGAGGTACGTCCGGAAGTCGGCGCCGAACTTGAAGCCGGTCTTCGGGACGGCGTCGGCCGCCCGGAGGCGCTTATAAACGGCGAGCCGGCGGTCGAACCGCTCGCCCTCGACGTCGCGGCCGCGGGCGACGACCGCGGCGGCGGGGCCGTCGGCCGCCGGTTCGTTTCCGCCGCTCCCGTCGCCGGCCGCCCCCACCGACGCCGACAGCGAGAGGACGCCGTCGGCCGCGAGCGACGCGGCCTCGACGAGGGAGAGCTGGAGCGCGCCCTCGACCGCGGCCGCGCGGCCGGTGAGCGGCTGGCCGTAGAAGCCGCGCTCGTAGAGGGCCTCGGGGGCGTCCCAGACGACGACGCGGTCGGAGAGGAGCACCCCGTCGAGGCGGTCCGGCGGGTCGTAGTCGGTCGCGCCCTCGATCCCCCCGGCCGCCGCCGCGAAGTACGTGATGTCGGACTCCTCGTCGACGACCCCGAGGGTGCGCCCGGCGAGCCCGGCGGCGGGGAGCGACTCCCGCTCACCGACGACCTGCACCGGGTACTCCACGTTCCCGGTGTCGGGCGTCGAACCCCGCTCGTAGGCGACGAAGTCGACCGCCTCGGCGACGTCGGCGTCCCCGCCGGGCCACGGCTCGCGGGCGGGCGAGAGGTAGAACCCGCGGTCGCGGAGGTCCGAGTAGACGAGGTAGCGCACCGCGAACCGGTCGGCCGCGGCCGCGCTCTCGACGAAGAAGCGCTCGAAGCCGACGGGGTCGGCGTCGGGGGCGAGCGCGACGCCCGAGAGGTCGCCGCGGAAGAGCAGGTGGGCCGCCTCGACGCGCGAGAGCGCGATCTCGTTCCCGTCGAGGGGGCGACCGTACCCCCGGGAGTCGTAGAAGCGCTGGCGGGCGTCGCCGGCGACGCGGACCGCGTCGCCGCGCAGGTGCCCTGTCGGTTGCATACCCCAAAGCGGCCCGGACGGGGTAAGGGGGTTGCGGTCGGTCCTCGCGGTGGGACGGTGACTCGGATCGGGAAGAAGATCTTTTATAAATGAATCTGGATGTTGGCGTCGAATATTTATAAACGACCGACGACGCTGCGACGAACGCCCTCGGAATCCCAACCGCTCGGCTATACTTTGATAACTCCGGAACGGTGGTGAAGATCTTCAAAGCCCCAGTCGCTCGGCAATACATCGTTGCTGCTACTGACGCGATGACCACCTCCAAAGCCCCAGCTGCGAGGCCGGCGCACGCTCGCTGCGCTCCTCACTCGGTCGCTCACTTCGTTCGCTCCCTCGTTGCGGTGCTTGTGTCGCCTGCGCCGGCCTCGCAGCTGCCCCTTTGAGCCTCATCCCGCTCCGCACAGCCACCGCACCTCACGCCTCCCCAGCCTCGTCGCCGGACTACGTCCGGCTGCCAGAGGCGCGAAGCGCCTCGCTGCGGCTCCCTTCGGTCGCCGCGTCCCTCGCGCGTGCTGCTCGGCCGCGAGGCGGCCTCGCAGGCGCGCGCCACCGCAGTCGATCATTTATAAATAATCGCCGAACCCCCTCGCGCCTCTTCTCGGTACGTATCCACGGGCAGGAACCGGATCCCAACGGATCCGGACAAGGGTAAAGGGTCATCGGCGAGTACTGTGGTTATGAACGACACCGCAGGCCTCCGGCTCACGGTGCGTGCCGCCGAGAAGCGGGACGCGGGCCGAGGCATCGCCAGGCTCCCCGAATCCGCCCGGAAGCGGCTCGGCCTCCTCAGCGGCGACACCGTCGAGGTCCGCGGCGAGCGCGCCGCCGTCGCGAAGGTGTGGCCGGGCGGGCCCGACGCGCGGGAGGGCTCCGTCCTCATCGACGCCGACACCCGCGCGAACGCCGGCGTGAAGGTCGGCGACGCTGTCACCGTCGCGTCCGTCACCGTCGAGGACGCCGACCGGGTCGTGCTCGCCGCGCCCGCGCGACTGGCCGACGTCGACGTGAGCCGCGAGGTGGTCGAGCGGGCGCTCGCCCGCGACCTCCGCGACCGCCCCGTCACCGAGGGCGAGGCGGTCCACGTCGAGCGCCTCGGCGGGCTCCGGTTCGTCGTCGCCGAGACGGACCCGTCGGGCACGGTACGCGTGACGAACCGGAGCGACGTCTCGGTGACGTACGGGGACGGCGAGGGCGACGCGGGCGAGGAGACGGACCGCCGGGAGGTCGGGGCGGCGTCGGGCGGGGACGACCGCCCCACGGACCCCCGCGACCGGACCGACCCGCCCGGGGCCGACGCCCGGCCGAAGGGCGGCGAGAACGCCCCGCCCGCGGAGCACACCGCGGGCGCGACCTACGAGGACATCGGGGGCTTAGACGAGGAGCTGGAGCTGGTGCGCGAGACGATCGAGCTCCCGCTCTCCGAGCCCGAGGTGTTCACCCGGCTCGGCGTCGACCCGCCGAAGGGGGTTCTGCTCCATGGGCCGCCGGGCACCGGGAAGACGCTGATCGCCCGCGCCGTCGCCAACGAGGTCAACGCCGAGTTCATCACCGTCGACGGGCCGGAGATCATGTCGAAGTACAAGGGCGAGTCGGAGGAGCGCCTGCGGGACGTGTTCGACCGCGCGAGCGAGGAAGCCCCGGCGATCGTCTTCTTCGACGAGATCGACTCGATCGCCGGGAAGCGCGACGACGGGGGCGACGTGGAGAACCGCGTCGTCGGCCAGCTGCTCTCGTTGATGGACGGGCTCGACGCCCGCGGCGACGTGATCGTCATCGGCGCGACGAACCGCGTTGACACCCTCGACCCCGCGCTCCGGCGCGGCGGGCGGTTCGATCGCGAGATCGAGATCGGCGTCCCCGGCGAAGCCGGCCGCCGGCAGATCCTCGACGTGCACACGCGCCGGATGCCCCTCGCCGACGACGTGGACTTGGACACCATCGCCGGCCGGACCCACGGGTTCGTCGGCGCCGACATCGAGGGCCTCGCGCAGGAGGCGGCGATGACGGCGCTGCGGCGCGCCCGCGAGTCCGACGCCGGGGCGCTCGACGAGGTGACCGTCTCGAAGGCGGACTTCGAGGCCGCCCACGCCAACGTCGAGCCGAGCGCGATGCGGGAGTACGTCGCCGAGCAGCCCGCCACCGACTTCTCGGACGTGGGCGGGCTGCCGGAGGCCAAGGAGCAGCTGGAGCGCGCCGTCACGTGGCCGTTGACCTACGGTCCCCTCTTCGACGCCGCCGACGCCGACCCGCCGACGGGGGTCCTACTCCACGGGCCGCCGGGCACCGGGAAGACCCTGCTCGCGCGGGCGATCGCCGGCGAGAGCGGCGTCAACTTCATCCAGGTCGCCGGCCCGGAGCTGCTCGACCGCTACGTCGGCGAGTCCGAGAAGGCGGTCCGAGACCTGTTCGACCGCGCGCGGCAGGCGGCGCCCGTGATCGTCTTCTTCGACGAGATCGACGCGATCGCGGCCGATCGCGACGGCGCGGGCGGGGACGGGTCCGGCGTCGGCGAGCGCGTCGTCTCCCAGCTCCTGACGGAGCTCGACCGCGCCAGCGACAACCCGAACCTCGTCGTGCTCGCGGCGACGAACCGGCGGGACGCGCTCGACCCCGCGCTGCTCCGACCGGGGCGGCTGGAGACCCACATCGAGGTGCCCGAGCCCGACCGCGAGGCCCGCCGGAAGATCCTGGACGTCCACACCCGCGAGAAGCCGCTCGTGGACGGGGTCGACCTGGAGCGCCTCGCCGACGAGACGGAGGGGTACTCCGGCGCCGAGATCGCCTCGCTGTGCCGCGAGGCCGCCCTCGTCGCGATCGAGCGCGTCGCCGACGAGCACGGCGCGGCCGCGAACGACCACGCCGACGAGATCTCGGTCACGAGCGACGACTTCGCGGCCGCGCTGGAGACGGTGCGACCGGCGACGCCCTGAGCGATGCGCGGCGAGGGGGAGTCTTCCGGCGAGAACTCGCCCACCCTCCGCGGGCTCCTCGCCAGCGTCCGCGCGGCCGTCCGGTCGAGCCCGTCGAGGGACCTCTTCCTGCTCGCCGTCCCCCTCCCGGCGCTGCTCGTCGCGGTGAGCCTCACGCCCGGGACCGACGCTTGGCACCTCTCGCTCGCGACCGGCGGCGTCTTCGAGAGCCGGTGGGCGCTGTGGACCGCGTTCGCGTCGAGCTTCGTCCATGCGAGCCCGGCGCACCTCCTCGACAACCTGGTCAACTACTGGCTGCTCGTCGCGGTCGCGTACCCGCTCTCCGCCGTCGCGGGCTGGCGCGGGCGGCTGCTCGGGGCGACCGCGATCTACCTCGCCGTCGTCCCCCTCGCCTCGGCGTGGGCGACGATCGTCGCGCTCGGCGACCTGACGAACGCACCGACCGCCGGCTTCTCGGACGTGAACAGCGCGCTCCTCGGCTACGTGGTCGTCGTGTGGTTCGCCGCGCTGGCGACGGAGGCGGGCGAGGAGGCGAGCGGGGAGGTGTGTGAGGAGGCGGGCGGGGAGGCGAGTAGAAAAGCGAGCGAAGTGAGGACGGAGCGCGCCGGCCGGCGCTCGCCCGCCGTCGGCGTCGACGCCCGCTGGTCGATCGTGGCCGCGCTCGGCTCGCTCGCGCTCGCGTACCTCGCGCCGAGCGGCGTCGGCTACTTCCCGTCGCTGCCGGCCGTCGGCTCGCTGTTCGCGCTCTGTGCGGCCCTCGTCGCCGTCGGGCTCTCCGCCGGCGTCGGCCGCCCCCGAGTCGTCGGGCTCGATCTGTCTCCCGAGCGGGAACTCCTGTACGTCACCGGCGCGAGCGTCGCCGTCGCCGGGGTGATCGGCTCGCTGGTGGTCGTCCCGTTCGGCAGCAACGTGTTCGCGCACCTCGCCGGCTACGCCGTCGGCGTCGCGGTCCCGCTCGTCGGAGTCGTCCTCGACGGGTGAGCCGCGAGCGCGCTCCGACCTCGGCTATCCAGCGGTGCGGTACCGTGGGAAGCCCTGTCGTTTACGACGGGGAGGAGGTCACGTACGAACGGCGTTCGTACTCTCCGGCTTATTTCCCCCAGAAGGGGTCCCGCTTCCGCTTGGTCTCCAGGTACGCCGAGAGCGTTTCGCGCTCGTCGGCCGTGATCTCTTCTTTTAACTCCTGTTCGAGGATCTTCGCGTGCTTCTCGGGGACCTCGGTCCAGAGGGTGTCGCCCTCCTCGATGCCGCGGCCGACCGTGGGGCCGTCGATGGCGATGCTGACGCGCTCGCCGGAGCGCGCCTCGTCGACGTCGTCGCCCTGTTTTTGAATCCCGGAGAGCTGCCCGACTCGGTCGAACTCGTTGCCCTCGAAGAGCCCGACGTTGCGGTTGTTCTGGACGGTGCCGGAGATGACCTCGACGCCGACCACCGCGGGGTCGTTCTGCCGGAACGTGTGGTCGGGGAGGATCCGGAACCGCGCGGGGCGGACGACCTTGTCCAGCACCGTCTCCTGTTGGGCGCGCTGTTTCTCCTCGACGAACGTCTCGTACTCCTCGATCAGCTGGTAGATGACGTCGTCGGTGAACAGCTTCACGTCGGCGCTCTCCAGCTCCGTCTCGGCGTTCGTGAGCAGGTCGACGTTGAACCCCAGAATCGCCTTGTGCTCGTCTTGGTTCGCGGTCTCGGCCACGGCGATGTCGCGCGGCGCGATGTCGCCGACCTCGGCGCGCAGGATGGGGACCTCGGCCTCGCGGAGCGCGTTCGCCATCGCCTCCAGCGAGCCGAGCGTGTCGGCCTTGACGACGACGCCGTTGTCGGCGGTCTCCACCTCAATCTCCGCGAGCTCGGCTTTCACTTCCTCGACGACGTCCTCGACCGGGCGGTCGCGGACGATCCGGACCGGCGCGCCGGCCATCGCCCGGTCGAGGTCGGGCGCGGCGATCTTCACCCCGGCCGCGGCGCCGACCTCCGCCACCTTCTCGAACTGCTTCTCGGTGCGGATCTCCTCGAGCGGCCGCGGCTGCAGCAGCGCCCGGATCTCGGTGACGATCGGCTCCTCCTGGCCGCCGACGACGACCTGATCGCCGTTTCGGACCACGCCGTCGTACACCACCGTGTCGATGGTGGCGCCGAAGCCGCGCTCGTCTTTCACTTCCAAGACCGTCCCCTCGCCGGGCCCCTGGACGTCGATCTGCATCTCCTCTTTCATGAACCGCTGGGAGAGCCCCATCAGGACGGTGAGGAGGTCGGGGACGCCCTCGCCCGTGAGCGCCGACAGCGGGACGACGCCGATGTTCTTCTGGAAGTCCTGGACGCGCCAGTACAGGTCGGCGGAGAAGCCGGCGTCCGAGAGCTGGCCGATGATCTCGTAGAGGTTCTCGTTGAGCATCGACTCGGCGCGTTCCGACTGCGCCTCCAGGCTCCGCTGGATCGGCTGGCCGTCCTGGGGGTTCCACCCCGGCGTCGTGTCCGCCTTGTTGGCGGCGACGACGAAGGGGGTCCCGGTGCGTCTGAGGATGTCGACCGCCTCCTCGGTCTGCGGCTGGAAGCCGTCGTTGACGTCGACGACGAGCACCGCGATGTCGGCGAGCGCGCCGCCGCGGGCGCGCAGCGTCGAGAAGGAGTGGTGGCCCGGCGTGTCGATGAACAGCAGGCCGGGGAGGTCGAAGTCGGTCGGGTCGATGAGCTCGCCCGCCATCCCGGAGATGGTGTCGAGCGGGATGTCGGTCGCCCCGATGTGTTGGGTGATCGCGCCGGCCTCGCCCTCGCTGACGGCGGAGCCGCGGATCTTGTCGAGCAGGCTCGTCTTGCCGTGGTCGACGTGACCCAGCACGGCGACGATCGGCGTCCGAAGGGTGTCCGCGTTTGTGTGGTTGGTCATGGTGATCGCCCCGAGAAGGTCGGTTACCGAACATTCCGCTCGGGCGTCAGTTAAGCCTTTCAAAACACGCGCGCCCCGAGCGCCCCGGATCCGTCGCCCGTCCGGCGTCGGACGCGGCCGCGCGACGTCCGTCGCCCGTCAGACGCCGTAGTGTTCAGATAAGCTGATTCCATGCGAAAGCGAATGATCTGAGCCACTCGTCAGCAGTTTCTGCTT
>NZ_JAODIX010000012.1 GCF_026586675.1 Halorubrum yunnanense | reverse complement strand
GGAGCCTCTCACGGTCTATACGGACGGATTTTGCGCGTACGATCCGCTTGATGAAGATGAGCAATTTGACCGCGAATACGTCGTTCACGGAGACGGTGAGTACGCCGACGAGACGGTCCATGTGAACACCTGCGAGAGCCACGCGTCGCTGGCGCGACGGTGGCTCTCGCCGCATCGAGGCATCTCAAAAGATCGCCTCACACAGTATCTCCGAGCGTTCCAACTCAGACGAGAACTCTACCGCAAACCCGGACGAAAAGCGCTCAAACACGCCGTCAAAGCAACTCTCTGAAATCAACAATGTGCTACACAAGAGCGAGTGTAATATACAGCACGGATGAAGGGCAGGCCTAAGATACATACGGGAATCAATAGACTACGGCGAGTACATGAACTGTCGTCTCCACCAATAAAGGCTCGCGAAACTCCACGCCCTCGACTCACGCACATGAGTGCCGGGAATGCCCGCGGACAATTCAGTGGCTGAATGTCACTCTGTGCTGCCGCCGTCACCCACTGGCTTGACCGAACTACCGGCTTGAGGGCCAACATGTTCACCCGTTACACCAGTATCGCGGTTAGGATCCGCATCAATGGTGAATCCACTGAGGCGGTCTTGGAGCCCTCCCGCTCGCTCCTTAAGATTGTCTGCGTTCTGAGATACCTCCGCAAGCGACGAGGTTTGTTCCTCGGCCGCTGCTGAGACATTATCAGACTCGCTGTTCACCTCATTTGCCGCGTTGGCAACATCCTCGACGATGGTTACGACTTCCTCTGTAGAGGCAGCTTGACTGTCTGTGGCGTCACTGATCTCCTGAATACCGTCATTGACCTCTTCGACAGTGGTCGTGATCTCGTCGAGAGCAGCGAGGGCCGACTCGACCGTATCAGCGCCCGAACGAACCTGTTCCTGCATTGATTCCATATCCTCAACAGTCTCGTCGGAGTTGGACTGGACGCGCTCGATCCGCTCTGTAACTTCATCCGCCGCCTCCGCGGTTTCCTCGGCAAGCCCTTTGACTTCGTCCGCCACCACGGCGAACCCGGACCCGGCCTCACCTGCACGGGCCGCTTCTATCGAGGCATTCAGCGCGAGCAAGTTCGTCTGCTCGGCAATGTCCTCGATCAACTCCACGACCTCTCCGATCTCATCGAGCTCGCTCGCCAGCGTGTTGACTTGATTGACCGTCTGCTCAGACTGTGACTCAATATTTGCCATTTTATCAATCGCCTCTGACGCGGCCGCTTGGCCGCCATTGCTGAGTTCAACCGCACTCTGAGAGGCCGTGGCGACTTCGTCTGCTGAGGAGGCGACTTCTTCCACCGTCCCAGAGAGATTCTGCATCTCGTTCGACGCCTCTCGACTCTGCTCGTATTGTGTATCGGCGTCTGCCGCGATCGCTTGAATAGAGTCTGCAACTTGCTCGCTCGCACGCTGTGTCTCGGCCGTCGATGCGCTCACGTCTTCACTCGCAGAGGCGACCTCATCAGCGAAAGTTTGAATCTGCGCGAATGTCATTTCAAGATCTTCTACCATATCGTTGAACGTGGTGGCGATCTCCGCCATCGCCTCGTTGCTCACGTCGGTATTGAGTCGCCGGGTGAAATCACCGGCCGCACACTCAACCATGACCGACTGGTAATCGGCAGCGGCCTGTTCAAGCTCCGCGTTAAGTTCTTGCATCTCCTCGCGCTGTTCAGCCGCCTCTATTTCCTTCTCTTTCGCACGATCCCTCGCTTCCTTCGCTTCTTCCAGCTTCTCTTGGACCTTCTTACGGGCCTTTTGTCGTTGAATTGCGAGAGACTGCCAAAGGAACGTGATTGTCCCCGCGAGCATCAACACCCCAACAGCGTGTATCCCGCCCCAGACGACCGGTTTAGCCATCGCAGCGGGGTGGTTGTAGACTGTGAACCACTCTATGAGCCCGAAGACGCTGTGTTGGATGGCGACATACCCGATTGTGATCGCGAACGGTATCCAATCTTCGTAAAGTGCGACAACTCCGACTCCCACAAAGTAGAGGAAATGTGCCTCGATAAATCCTCCAGTAAAGTATGCCAACACCGATGCCTGTGCCATAAACGCGATCGAGCCTGTGGCCGCTCTGATTCGGCGGGGGAGTACCGGGATAGCGGCTAGTGCAACCAATCCCAATACAATACCAGTGCCAGCAACCGAGTGTAGCAGTGGGATGACCGGCAGTTCGGCACCAGTGATCGACTCCGTTCCCACCATCCGACTGACTCCGAAGACAAACGGAAGCAACGTGAGCGTGAAAGCCAACACACCGATATGCCGCCGCCTGAACATCTCGTTAGGAATCTCTGTACCGTTCGGCGTGTTCTCTACGTACCGCCGAAGTGGCGATTTTGCGTCTCCCAACTCCATACACCACTGCTGTGCGATCCTATACTTAGTCCCTCTCGTCGAATTCTCGCTTTTGAGAACATTCTGCTTCGTTGAACCCTATGACCGCGTCGGAATCACTGTTTGAGCGATTGTTTGAGCTTGTGAACCGCCTCGGAGTCAAGCCCCGAGGCACTCGTGTTGAACCGCTTGTAGACTGTGACGGTCAACAGAAGTTCGCGAAACTTGCGGTGCCTATCCGTCTTTGGTTAAGACTCAGATCTCGGTTGACCTCGATAGATCCTCTTGTACGCAGTTTTCCAGACTTGAGATCCTCCCCGCGCTAAATGGCGAGGATTCCACGAAGTGGAGTTTGAGATTCCGTGTTTCCTCGGGGTTGAAGAACGCTTTCGCGTGACCTTTCGACGGTAGCTGTCCAATTGTCACCGAAGACGTACGTTGCAACGGGTACGGCCCTATCAACAGGGCCTTCGTATCCAGACGCGCTGGACGCTTCAGCGGGAATACCGATTCCCTCCACGGTCGGGTATTCAGCCGACTGAGTACCGCCATTCGCGTCTCTATGACGAGGACGTGGCGGACTGGTTCTGGTTTTATTACCCACCACAGTCGCTGGTCGAAGACCATTCCATCAATTATTTACCAGAAATGAGGCGAGAATGCCCTTCCTCAAGGAGCGACCAACGGGAGCGAGTAGGGAGGGGATGAATCGCCGTACACCAGTACAAATCATTAACTCAACATATCGATAATCGATAGACGGCGATGGAGTACAGTCACCGCTACCATGCCTACCCGACACAAGAGGTAGCGGGTGAACTAGACTACCATATCGACATTCATCGCCAAGCGTACAACTACACCCTGTACGAGTACGACAACGTGGACGCTGACAACATCGGCTCTGCGTACAAGCACCACTCCCGACTCCCCGACTGGAAAGACGAGTTCCCCGTTTTCTCGGGAGTCAACTCGAAGGCTCTGCAACGAACCGTCACTCGGTTCTACCACAACCTCGACGGACTCTCCGAGCAGAAGCAAAACGGACGCAAGGTCGGGAAGCTCACGTGGAAGTCTCCGAGAGAGTTCCAGAGTATAACGTATTCGCAGTCTGGCTTCGAACTCAAAAACACGAGTGGCCGACGCGCGACGCTCTGGCTCTCCAAAATCGGAGATATCAAACTCCGCTACCACCGCGAGATCCCCGACGAAGCAGCCATCAAAGAAGTCACCATCAAAAAAGAGACGACCGGCGAGTGGTTCGTCTCGTTCGGCCTCGAGACTGACGAGGCTGACCTGCCCGAGAAACCCGACGTGGACTCACTCAATACATATAATAGCGTCGGCGTTGACCTCGGCATCCTCAACTACATCCACACTTCGGACGGTACGACTGTAGACTCAGTCGATCACATCGGGTTTGAGTGAAAGTGTCTGCTTGGGAAGGGTGTGGAAGCTACCGAAGCAGA
>NZ_JAODIX010000116.1 GCF_026586675.1 Halorubrum yunnanense | reverse complement strand
CAATGTAGAGCGCGTTGCTAAGCGACTCGCTGGTGGTAGTCAGCCCGAGCGCTTGAAACCCCAGCCACAACCCGTTGGTAAGGAGGACCGCTCTGAGCCCGAGCTGCGTATCTCGTCGCCGCAGCCGTGAGCCGTACGCAGCACCCACGAAGCAACTGACCGCAATCCCGGTGAAAATGAGAAAAAGCCCCCAGCGAACCGTACTTGGGTCCCCTGAGATGGTTAAGGGTGTGTAAGAAATCGGCATACTATTTAAAATAGATGAGTTGTTTTATCATTTGCGGAATGCGAGACCGTGAGCGCAAGATTCGCAGAGACGTTCTATCGGTTGGTTCAGGATTCATTTTGAGAAAATAACGCAGTCCTCGTGCTGACTATACCCTCTGTATCGGTCACGCCGATACTGACAGAGACAAAATAGTTAGCGAAGACACTGCTGAATACAGTGCGCGAATGTGGCACGAACTGATGCCAATCTGCGGGAGAAAGTGATCGGTCAGTACAGAGGGAGCACATACCGTGATGAATGGCGACTTATATGAAATCCATCAGAAGACCGGTGAAACATACAGAAATTAAAACAAATCCGTACCGTTGTTCCTTTGCAGCCACGTTAACAACTGTTCCGCGAGCTGACCCACGGGGTACATTTCAACGGGGACCGGTTCTTCTCACTCTGACGAAGCCACACTGAAGATACCGATGAACCGCGGTTCACCGGCTTGCTCGAACTCGCTAAACGATATCGAGACCGGCACTTCTCGCCCGTCCCGGTGCAACGCGACCAAGTCGACCGACTGCCAATCTATACCTTGCTCGCCGGTCTCAAGATACCTATTGACCGCCTCCATGTGGGGTTTCTCTAGACGGTTCGGCATCAGCATCGCCAGTGACTCTCCGACGAGTTCGTCCGGGGCGTAGCCAACAGCCGATTCGACCGCTGGATTGGCAAACTGGATGGTTGAACTCGTATCAATGATGACGACCGCATCCGTAGTATTCTCGACAATCGCACGCATCTGTATCCGGGTCTGCTCAGCCTCCCGTCGGGTTTGCGCCTGTTCAACGGCATTTGACACGCGATTGGCAAGCAACTCGAAATTATCGTTCCCGCCACCTTTCTGAAGATAGTCCGTAACATCTGCCCTAATCGCCTTACTCGCAACCAGTTCGCTTCCCTTCCCCGTGTAGAGAATAAAGGGAAGATCAGGGTACTGTGCACGAACCGTTTCTAGGAACTCAATACCGGTCGATCTCGACATATCGTGGTCGGAGACGACGCAGTCGACATCGTTGGCGCGCAGGTACTCGAAGCCAGCCGTTGGGTCGGTCTCGGAATGTACCCTGAACCGGTCGTCGACATTGTTGAGGAACGTCTCAGCAAGTCGAGTAAATGCTGCGTTGTCGTCAACGTGAAGTATGTGAATGTTGTCGTTATTCATAGTTTACATTAACCCCCGTAGCCTCGAATCGAGCCCCACCACTCTCGCTTTCGGCCACCTCGATCTCCCATCCATGTGTCTCGGCCACCTCCCGAACAATACTCAGTCCGAGGCCCGTCCCGTCCGCTGCGGTAGAATAGCCGGCGTCGAAAATGCTGCCCCGTTCGTCCTCCGGGATGCCCGGCCCGTCGTCTTCGACGTAGAAGCCATCCGGGAGGTCGCCTACGGTGATCGTGATCTCCTCACCGCCGTGTTCGACCGCGTTCCGGACGAGGTTCTCAAGTAGTTGTCGGAGCCGCAAGGTGTCGGCCTGAATCGTGGTCTCCGTTTCGACGACGAGCTCCGCCGAGGTTGTCTCGACGGTCTGCCAACAGGTCACGACGAGGTCAGCAAGCGTGACAGGCTCCATCTCGCCCGCGGATTCTTCGGCCCGGGTAAGAGAGAGCAAGTCATCGATGAGGGTTCCCATCCGCTTGTGAGCTCGTACGACGGGGCCGAAATGCTCACTCTCACAGTCCTCCATGGCAAGGGCCAACCGTCCTTCAGCCACGTTCAGCGGGTTCCGGAGATCGTGGCTCACGACGCCGGCGAACTCGTCGAGCCGCTCACGCTCGCGCTGGAGCTGGCGTTCCCGCTCCTTACGCACAGTGATGTCCCGACTCAGTGTGACAAATCGTTTCTCTCCATCTAAGTCGATCTTTCGGATCGAAACCTCGACAGGAAACGTTGAGCCGTCGGCCCGACGGTGGTGCCCTTCGATTGTCTCCCGCTCACCGAAGTTGATGTCCGCCCAAAGTGACGCCAGTTCCTCTTGGTCGTAATCGTCGTCAATATCGGAAATCTTCATCGAGTGCAACTGCTCACGGGTGTATCCGAAATTTTCGATTGTCTGCTGATTAACGTCGTAGATTGTTCCCTGTGCATCGTGGAGAATGGTGGCGTCAGGGGATGTGTCGTTGATAATTGTGAGCCTGATCCGGTCGAGTGTCCGGCCGGTGTCGGCAGCCAGGTCCGCCAGGAGTTCCTGTTCCTCGTCGTCGAAGGCGTGGGGATGGTCCGCGTACACGTTTAGGACGCCAAGAACCGAGTTATCCCGAGACACCGGGATCGCAGCACTGGACTGATAGCCACGGTCGAGTGCCGCTTCTCGCCACGGCACATACTCCGGGGTTTCTGCAATCTCCTGTTCGACCACCGTCTCTCGGGTTCGGACGGCTTGTCCCGTGGGGCCCTGCGCGGTTGCCTGCTCGTCGGTCGTGATCTCGATGGTGTTAAGATAGCCCTCTTCAATTCCGGCGGCCGCTTGCGGTTCGACGGTTTGGGCATCGGGATCGTGCTCGCCAAACCAGGCGAACAAATAGGGGTCGGTGTCGCTGATAACCTCACAGATCTGCTGCTTGACCTGAGAATGGGTCTCGGCGCGCAGTAACACCTTATGGGCGTCCGCGACGACCCGGCGAAGGCGTTCGAGGCGGGCCGCGTGTTGCGTTGTCGCGTCAGTGCTTGATTTTTCAGTGTCCCACATTATCTGTTGATTCTGTCGCAGTACAATTTTTCATCATAGATCTATCGGTGGATGGCTAGAGATGCCGATTAGGATAGGAACCGGTGTGGTGTCCGACTTCTCCCGTCGTGGAGAACGTGAAATGGACTCGGTCGCGGTATTCACATCAATTTTATCAACGGACTCGCATTAAAAGTGTCGGAGGCACAGAGACGGACGGGCCGGTTGAGCCACGTTCCCGTCGAATTCGTGCGTTGCTCTCGCGGCGATGGTCGGTGATGGAGATCACAGTGTACAGTGGACGGCACAATAGAGGGGTCGATTTAGCAGCTGTTTCTTCTCAAATTTTCGAGACATCCCCAATATCTACATCACCTATATCGACCGGTTCAATCTGACAAAATCCGCAAGGAGCTACATGCAAGGCTCGCGCACTGCATCTTGCATACCAGTAAGAATACCACTCTTATCTGGTAGTTTCTTCATCGATCAGTCCGCAAGCATATTCTATCGACTAATTCGGTATTTTGTTAATGAAAATAACGTGGTTCCCGTGCTGACTACATCCTCTGTATCTCGCACGCTGGTACTGACAAGCCGTGGAGAGGTCTGCGTTCGACATCGGTACGTGGGTCCCCTGTATTCCACATGTAGTTCGTATCAGTTGTGAGGGATTTCACCAGAGCCGACGCTGCTTATCTGAACTTGGGAGTCTTCTTACAGAGTCCAAAGTTAAGACCCCTCAACCCGTGACCTGTATATAAACAACCCAAGTCGATATGAGCAAAAATACAGATTCCAAAGTTCGTGCGAAGGTATGGCTCCGACCCAACCAAGTCGACGCGCTTCGATCCGCCTGCTATGATGTCGGTGCCGACTACCTCCAACAGCGGAACGAGGCCATGATCGCGCTGATGTACGACACAGGCGTGCGTGTCGGCGAGCTGGTCGCAATCGACGTCGACCACCTTCGCGACGGAAACACCGCGCTGTACTTGCCGACGAGCATCCAGAAAGACTACCCCACTGACTCGTCGCCGCCGCCCGCAACACTCGAGCTCGCGAGTGACGTGAGTCGGCTGCTGTCGTCGTATCTCACGAACCGCTGGAAAAACAGCGACGCACTGTTCCCCAGTCGATCGTCAGATCGAATCACGACCGAAGGTGTTCGAAACGTCGTGAATAAACTCGCTATTGAAGCCGGTGTCCGTCCATACCTGCTGGATGGATCACGGGGTAAGCCACAGCAGGTAACACCGCACGCACTTCGCCACAGTGTCGCCTATCGGATGATGAACGCCGAAGACGGAAACGAACTCTACGACGTCCGCAACCGACTCCGACACCGCTCGATCACAACCACTGAACAAGTCTACGACCACATCCGTCGCCGGTGAGCAACAGACCCGCCACGGCAAATCACAGAACAGGCCTGTGACAGTTGGGGCGATGGGTGCGCTGTTCTTGACCTACCGAAGATCACGCTCACCAGCAGACAGAGGGCGGGCGTCGCGAGCCTTTACCGCTTCGTGGCGGGTGTCTTCCCCTTTCGGGATGCGGAGCAGGCAGTGGCCGGACCCCGTCTTGACATGCTGTGGGTGGACCTGAGGAATCTCGAAGGCTCAGAGACCAACGAATGCACCGGGTTGACTGATAATGAGGGTGTCATAGAAGAGTTGCCACGATATTTATTTCGTGAATTTACAGCCGAATCAGCCGATAGAACGCGCCTGCGTACGCTTCACTCCTCAACTAGTGTTAGGCCCAGTGAAGGAGATAAAGGAGATAGATGCTTGCGCCCGTAACGAGTATACCAACCGCACCAAAGGCCAAAGTAGCCAAGCCACTTGTGTAGAATGCTATTTGAACCGCTTGAAGACCAACGAGCACCGTGAATGCTGCCAGTATCGTCCAAAAGACAGTTGAGATAACTGACCGTCCTGCTCTTGACATCTCCTCTCTCACAGCACGGCGGATTTTGGCTTCAGATGGGTTCTCGGAGTCGCTCATATCAAGTATTATGCTCGCCACCCATTATATAATTGGCTTGTACAGCGCGATAAGTATACTTCCTGTGTTGACCGATCCGGTCTGATCGTATCTGGTGATAAATCTGTGTGAGATTCACGCGCTGTATTCAGCAAGTCGTTGAGGACATATCACCAGTTGAGGATTTTAACAGAGCCAATTCGACACGTACGCACGACTCGGGGTTGATGAGGTAGGGTGTGTGTCAGTGGAGGTCAATATCGGTGGCCTCCTCCAGCCGCTCAACACGCTCGCGCAACTCTTCGAGGTCAGGACCCTCGGTTCGGGCGTCCTCCAGCGGGCGGATATCGGTGAGCGCGTCGTCGACGCGCTCGTCCTCGGCCTCGCCGGCGAGGTAGAGGTCGCGCCGATCTTGGTGGAGGCTCCGGAGCGTCGACTCGGCGATGCCGGTGTCGTCGGCGACGGTCGCGAACGAATCACCGCGGTCCACGCGGGCGACTGCCTCGCGGACGTGTAGGAATTCGGCTGGATCAACGCGGAGGTACCCATCCTCAACGGCGAACCCTGCCGGCGGTCTCCCAGTCCACTTTCCAGCAGACTGTGCGGCGCGGACGCCCGACCGTATCCGCTGGAGTTTTTGCTGGTGTTCTATCTGGGCGAGGTCGCCCATCAACCGAGCGACCATGCTGTATATCGTCTGCTGGAGTTCGCCGTCGTCGACGTGGATCTTCAGGCCAACATCGAGGGCCTCGACGCCAGTGTCATGTTCCAAGCAGTGTTAGATGAACTCGTGAATCTCAGTCGGACCGAGCCGAGAAAGTCGGCTGATTTCGTGAACGACCACGAGGTCGAACTGTCCCGTCTCGACATCGTCGAGGAGTCGGTTGTACACCTCGCGAGTGTCGGTATCGGCAGCGCCGGAGACGATTTCGGGATACTCCTCGATGTCTTTGACACCGAGACGCTCCAGATGTTCGTGGGCTTCGTCGAGCTGCCGAGACACGTCCTGATCTGACGTCGAAACTCGGGCGTAGATTGCTGCGTCTGAGGGTCCGTTTTCGCTCACGTTTTCGAGGACGTGCTATTGAATTAAACAAGCGGGGGTTACTGCGGTTTTATGTATAGCACTACCTTTTGAGGGGATTGCTTATCCGAATAAAAGGCTCAGAAGTAGAGTATGGTAGACTGATATTCGATATCCAGTAAATTGGGACATTAGCGAAGGATTCCCATACTTTCATACGAGTAACGAGTGTCTCAATATCTATGTCAGTCCAGCAGATTACTGCGAAGGACATCGCAGGCTGGGATTCCCTCCAAGATATCGCCGACTCCTTCGAGAAACGCGGCCTGAAACCGCGTCCAAATCTCGGAGAGAGCAACGAATTGGTCCTTCAGCTTGACGACGACGAGTTCGTCGTACTAGTCAGCGCGGGCCCGGGCGAAACGGCGACCGATTTCAAGCCGGACAACCGGTCTCGACATACGAACCTCGTCGCCACGAACGACTTTGAGGAGTTCACGTTCCTCACGCGGATGCGAAGCTGGGAGGGCCAACAGCACGGACGCATCAAGCACCAGAAGATCTCGTTTACCAAAGACCAGTTCACGAGTGAGAGCGGCGAGAAGAACACCGTCCTGAAGAAGTTGAACTCCATCGAGTACGGTTCCTCCGCCGCGATCTACGACACGCTGTACGACACCCAACAGGTCGTCAAAGAATTCTACGAGGGCTTCGAAGAGCTCCGGACGAATCTCGTTCAGGAGGTGTCCGGGATCCCGGACGACCGCGGCGACGCGAAGCAGCGATACGTTCAGGTTATCCTCGACCGGATGATCTTCCTTTATTTCATTCAGGAGAAGCGCCTGCTGGACCGGAATCCGAACTACCTCCACGAGCAGCCCGGCGACGTCGTCGACGACGGCGAGGATCGGTACGAGAACTTCTACCGGCCGCTATTCTTCGATTACCTCGCGGAGGACAAGCAGAACCCCAACTTCGGGAGGCTCCCGTACCTGAACGGCGGGCTGTTTGCGAAGAACCCCGTCGAGGAGGAGTTCCCGGACGCGAAGCTCGGCGCGTCCGCCGAGGAGACGAACGAGCTCTTCGACGACGTCTTGGATTTCCTGTCGGACTGGAACTGGAACGTTGACGAGCGGCTCGACATCGTCGACCCGAAGAACCTCTCGCCCGCGATACTGGGTCACATCTTCGAGCAGACGGTGAATCAGAAGGAGATGGGCGCGTACTACACGCCCGAGGAGATCACCGGCTTCATGTCTCGCCGGACGATTCATCCGTACCTTCTCGACCAGCTCAACAACGCCGTCGACTCCGAGTACGACGAGATCGACGACATGTTCGGGTTCGCCGAGGTCGAAGCTGGCGATGGCGAAGCGGCGGTTGCTGACGGCGGGACGATGACCCAGCAGGCCGCCACCGAGAACGTGGAGACGAAGCACGTGGAGACGCTGTACCACGACATCCTGAAGCAGGCGCACGTCCTCGACCCCGCGGTCGGGAGTGGGGCGTTCCTGCTCGCCGCGCAGGACGTGCTCGTGGACATCTACATCCAGTGTATCGAGTATTTCCAGCAGCTCGAAGCGGAGGGGAAAGGCTGGGAGCTGGAGTCCCGGACCCGCGACGAGTTAGAGACAATCAACGAGGGACAGGGGGGCGCATCGCTGTTCGCGAAGCGGACGGTCATTCTGAATAATCTGTACGGGGTCGACATCGACGAGGGCGCGGTCGAGATCTGTAAGCTCCGCCTCTGGCTCTCGATGGTCGCGGACATCGAAGACGAACCAAATGAAGTCAACCCACTTCCGAACATTGATTTCAATATTCGTCATGGCAACACTCTCGTGGGATATGTTAGTGATCTTGAAGAAGCTATTGACGCAGTAGATGAAGATGATTTAGTTCAACCCACTATTGGTTCGTTTGGTGAGAATAGTGTCCGAAATGCTGTGAAGAATATTAGTGAAGCGATCAAAAATCACAAAACAGCAACAAGTAGTGAAAAAGCCACAAAGTGGCGGCACGAAGCTAACAAGCGGTTAGAAAAATACAGAGATGTACTTGATCAAAAAATTGAAAACGACTTTCAGAGCGCCGTCAAAGAAGACATCTCTTTAGAGAAAATCAAAGAGTACTCACCATTCCACTGGGTTATTGAATTCCCTCGTGTCTTTCAGGACGGTGGATTCGATATTGCAATTGGAAATCCGCCTTGGGACAAGGTCAAAGCGGAACGAACTGATTTCTTCCCACAATATGATGAAGTCTTCAGAGCCCGCTCAGATAAAGAGAAAGACACAGTTCAATCTGATCTCTTAGCTGATGCTGAAATAGAAGAAGAGTGGGAACAATATCAATCAGACATTGATCTGGAGAGCGACTATTACAAAGAGTCACCAACATATAGTCTCCAAAATGCGGTGGTTGATGGACGAACGCTTTCCGGAGATCAAGAAAAGTCAACGTTGTTTCTTGAGCGTCTGTTCTCGCTCATCCAAGATGACGGTTATGTAGCACAACTGTTCCCGGGAATCCTTTTCAGTGGTGGTTCAAATAAATCACTCAGATATCATCTTCTTAATAATACTGACGTCCAGCATATTGTCGGATTTGAAAATAACAAGATCTTCAATTCTATTGATAACCGAAAGAAATTCGCTATAGTTAATTTCAAAGCCTCAGGTACCAGCGACGGTTTTAACGGTGTATTTATGAAGAGAGATGTGGACTTTCTTCGAAAAGTTGAGGAACATCTTGTGTGGATTCCAAAAGAACTCTTGATTAATTACGCCCCCGAGTCAGGGCTCTTCCCATTTATCACCTCTACAACCCACCGTGATGTACTTAATAAGCTATTGAGGAATCCACAGCTGCGTGAAAAAACAGATAATGGTTGGTATTTAGATCTTTACCGAGAATTAGACCGCACGAGTGACAAGGATCGGTTTGTAACCGATCCATTAAAAGGGGACTATCCTGTTTTCGCTGGAAGTACAATCTATCAGTTCATCCATGACAACAAAGAACCGGAGTTTTGGAGTGTGGATGAAGAGAAAAGTCAATCTGACAGCGCAAAGTGGCGAATTCGAGAGAAGAATAAAAAGAATCTAAAAACCGCGATTTACAATGAGTTTGACGGAAGTGGGTCTCAAAAGGGATTTGTGAACGATCTTCTTGAGAAACATAGAGGAAAAACCCTCCAAGAAGAGGACGTTTTACTTGATTCTACGGAGTACCGGATGGTATATCGTCACGCAACTAGCCCAACTAATGAAAGAACTCTACTCGTCGCAGTTATCCCAAAAGGTGTCGTCTGTCATAATGCTCTAACGACAATGCGACCGTATGAGATGAATCCTTCTAAGGAGGATCTAGCGAAAGACACGCTCCACGATGTGTATGATCCGATTTTTACAGATAGTGAACTCTTTGCGGCTGCAGGCCTTCTAAATAGTATTCCAGTAGATTATCTTATGAAGTCTAAGGTTGAAGAAAACATTAATATGTTCCACCTTCTGGGGACTCAGGTTCCGCGACTTACTGAAGGTGACAAATGGTTTGGCTACATATCTAAACGTGCTGCGAGACTAAACTGTTATGGAGATCAGTTCAGTGAAATGAGAGAGCGTCTAGGCGGAATCAATCCAGTTGAATCTGATGAAGAACGCCGGACGGTACAAGCAGAACTTGATGCAGCTGCACTCCACGTATGCGGTTTAACTGAGTCCGAAGCTAAATTTGTTCTTGAGGATTTTAACAGAGTAAATGAACCTCGTATGATGGACGAAGATTACTTTAAGTCGGTGTTTAATAAGTACCAGTCTCTTCAAGCGAAGTAGTGAATACTTGAATGGCTAATCCTCAATTGGTAAACGCGGTTGGTGGCGGAGATCTAGAGCACGAACTAGATCTCCAATTCCTGTACGAAGCGCTTGATGGTGAAGAGGTTCGGTACGACCCAGAGTACTGGCCGGGCCTCTATGTGCGATTCGCAGAAGATTCCCCTGCGATTATGATTTTTAGAACCGGCAAGTACAATATTGCTGGAGCAGACTCAATCCAACAACTACATCGAGTAAGTGACCGGTTTCGTGATGAACTTCGAGAGTTGGGAATAAATAATGAGGATGTATCATTTGAGGTTCGAAACCTAGTCTTCCTTGATCAATACGATAAAGAACTAGAACTTGAACAGATAGTTGTTGTGTTAGGGTTAGAAAAAACAGAGTACGAACCGGAACAATTTCCGGGCGCTTTGTACCGGCCTTCGGGATCTACTGGGACATTCTTGATATTTAGAAACGGGAAAATTACTCTTACAGGAGTGAGTTCGTCGGATGATGCGGTTGATGCATTCGACAAATTGTTTGGACTTTTAGATGATTTATTTGTCTGATTCTCAGGAATCTAACTGATTATCCCCCAGCACATTAACTGAGCCCGAACCTCACTTTCTCCCACTAACTTTGCTTGGTACTCAGTAGATCCCTCTACATTTTCTTCTAAGAAGGCTTCTAACTCTTCTAGGAATTCTACTAGCGGCCAGTCTGTAAATGAATCGTACTGCTCGTGATCTCGGAAGATCTCTCGAAGGATACTATCTTCATCGGTATTGGCTAACTTCACATCTTGTAGGCGTTTTCGGAGGTCATCCGCCCATTCACCAAGTGTCTCGTACTCGTCAACCGGAACAGATCTTCCCCCGTGTTTCGGTAGTACATGCTGGGAAATAAAGCCAAGAATCGTCTCCTGCTCCTTCGAGAACGAGTCCCCCTGCTTGAACGCGCCCTCCACCTGCCCTTCCCGAATCGCCTCCAGCCGCTCGTCGAGGACCTCCTGAATTTCCTCTCGGTTGGACAGGGCGTTGTCAGCGTCGCCCGTGATCGGTTCACCCCCCACCTCGGGATCGATTTTGAGCGTGCCGACGGGGCGCTCCTTCACCTCGTCCGCGAACGGCTTGTAGTAGAAGGCCCGCCGAACGCGACCCAAGGGAGGGTCGCGGTCCTCGTCGTCGAACCAGAGGTGTGCGAGTCCGAACACGCCCGGACGCGGCCCGGACTCGTGGTCGGTGACGTTCGTGTACAGGCGGTCGCGCTCCCCCGGCGACTCCTCGAAGTAGTCCGCGGCGTACTCGAAATCGTCCTCGGAGAGGCCGAACTCCTCGTTCAGCTCTTTCTTGAGCAGGAACCGCTCGTACGCGGCGTGTTCGTTGCTCCCCGCGTTACGGAGAAGTGGGTTCTTGCTCGTGTCATCGAGCTCGTTTACGTCCTCGACCTCCCGCGACTTCTGGAGCGAGTCCTCGATCTCGTCGACCTGTAGCTCGCCGATCGTCTTCTCCGTCTCCACGCCGGTCTGTTCGAGGATCTGGTCCTCGTTCGGGTCGAGGATGTTGTTCTCCTTTCCGACGATGAGTGCGATGTCGTTGATCTTCGCTTGGAGCCGTTTCAGCAGCTTAATCGCCGCCTCGATGTCGCCGTCGGGGTAAAAGTTGTGGACGTACTTCTCGTCGGTACTCCCGATCCGGTCGATACGCCCCACGCGTTGAACGATCCGCATTGGGTTCCACGGCAGGTCGAAGGAGATTTGGACCGACACGTCCTGCAAATTAACCCCCTCTGAGAGGGTGTCGGTTGCGATGACGTACTGGAGTTCGTCTTCGCCGGACTCGGCGAGCGTCTGCTGGTACCCCGATGCCTCCGGAGCAAACCGCTGAATAACGTCTTGCTTGTTGTCGTCGCCGCCTTTGACGACCGCGCTGTTCGCCTCCGTGAGTGGCGAGTCGGGGTCGTTGAGTAGCGCCCTGTGGACGTAGTCTGCGGTGGCACGGTACTGTGTGAAGACGAGGACCTTCTCGTCGTTGTAGCCGTTGAGAACGTCCGTGAGCCGCTCGACTTTCGGATCTCGGAACTCCCGAAGCGAGAACACCGCCTCGTAGAACTCGCGAGTCTCTCCGCCGACGTCGCTCAGATCGCTCCGCGGGTAGAGGATCGGATTCAGCTCCTCCTCTGGAACGTCGGGAAGGACACCGGCATTGTGTTCGTGAAGCCACTGCCTCGTCGAAACGGCTTGGTCGCTCACGTCACCGGAGTCCTGTGCGATATCGCCGATGAACTGCGAGAGGAAGTACGCGATCAGCGTCAGGTCCTCTCGGATGTACGTTTTCACCTCACCGATTGTCGCGTCCGCCAATTCGTCCGGCGTGTCGGTCTCTGTGTCTTCGTCCGCACGAACCGCGGTCGTGTCGAAGCCGAACTCTTCGAGCGTCTGTTCGAGATCTTCGGCGGCGTCGCCTCCTTCCACGAAGTCATCAAGCGTTTCCTCCTGCTCTTCGTCCTGCGCTGCGCGCAACAGGTCGATCTTCTTGTCCTCGGGAAGTCCATCGAGGAGACCGAGAAGCCGCCGCTCACTCTGGTGTAGCGTCTGAATCGACTGAACGAACGCGTAGGTCGACGACTCCAGCCGCTTGAGCAGGTTCAGCTTGTACAACGCTTTCAGCGTCCCGCCCGCCTTCGGGTTCTTCACCGTGATGTGCGGGAGATGGAGCGCGTCCATCACGTCTGGCAACATCCGGTACACCGGCTGGTACGCCGCCGGGAGGGAGTACTGCTCCTTGTTGAGCGTCGGCGGCTTGAAGCTCATCTCAAAGTCCTCGTCCTCTTGGATCTGCTCTTTGACGTGTTTCCGCGTCCGCAGTACCATCACCTCGTTCAGAATCTTCGAGATCTCCTCCGAATGGCGCTGGAGCTGCTCGGTGATACTCTGTAGCTTTTCATCACTCGCTTCCTCTTTCCCGGCAGCAATCTTCTTGCGCGTCTCGGAGAGTTCGATGTACTCTTCGAAGGCGCTGAAATCCAGCGACGCCTTGTTTCGCAACTCCTCGGAACTGGTGAACAGACTGATGAGATTCTCTAAGTCGGTCGCAGAGTTGTTAATTGGCGTGGCCGTCAGCATTATCATCGTCTTTCCGCGGAGTTGACGGAGGTTAGCGTGGCGTCGAGTCCCTTTGTAATCGTCATCGTGGTCGGGATTCGGCCGCCACTTCCCGTGATTCCGGAACCGGTGAGCTTCGTCGATAAGTACGACGTCGAACGCGTCTTTGAGGTCTTGAATCTCCCCGTACGCAAGATTCTGGAACTTACTGATGCTCATTACATCGAGGTGCGTTCCATCGACTTCGAGACCGAAGTACGGATTGCCGTCTTCGTCTGTGTCGTCTTGGAGGAGATCTTCCCACTGCTCGGTGAGGTTTGCGGGTACGATCAGTAAACAGCGATCCCCACGTTGGCGGTAGTCATGGAGGAGCTCACCGCCGATGAACGACTTTCCGAGACCGACCGAGTCAGAGATAATACAACCGTTGAACTGGGAGAGCTTCTCCTTCGCGCTTTCGTACCCGAGTGTCTGGAAGTAGTACAGCGGACTGTCTCGGATGTTGACGTTCCCGCTTAGTTCGTCGTATGCGAGGAGCTTGTACAGCTCAAACGGTTCGATGTACGTCCCTAAGTCATCAGGGGTATCGTCGTCATCAGACTCGTCTTCTTGCTGGTCCCGCCAGTCTTGATACTTCGTGCTGTTCTCGATGATACGGATGATCTCCTCGCTAAAGTCCTCAGCATTCGCCCACTGGTTGTCGTACCAACTTTCGAACGCCTCCGCCTCGCGTCTGTCCTGACTTGTGAGATTCAGCTCAATGTTGTTCCGGTGTCCGCTAGCCGTGAAGTTCGACGATCCGACGACAGTCGCACATGGACGTGTGTCTGTATCGTCATCAGTCGCCCAGTCATCATCGTCGCGTGGCGCTCTGAACGAGGCTCCTTTAGCGTGGAAGTATCCGTTTTCTGGATTTCGCACGCGGACGCTAACCTGATCTTCTGCTATGAAATCTCGTAGCCGATCCAACCGCCCTAATTGGGCGTTATTCAGCTTCTCAATACTCTCTTCAACCTCATCTTTGAGATTACTGCGTAGATTTTGTCCGTCCCCGATTTCATCTGCTGTACTCCGATTCGTCTGCCGGCCCATCAAGATACGAATGGGAGCGTGACCGAGTTCATCAGGGTCAGCAAGTTGTTCGAGATCCTCGCGGTACAGATTGAAACCAGAAAGATAGAAATAGCCAGTAGCGATACGCGCTTCTTCGGTCTGTGGGATTATTTTTTTGTAGACATCTTCGACCGTCCTATCAGCATTGTCGACGATTGGAGGGAGGGAGATCATTTAGTAAAGAGGATCAGAGAGAGGCAACTTAGTGTTTAGTAGACTCGAATGGCTCTGTGAAATCCTCAGCAGTTGATGTTTCCACACTCTCAATCGTTCAGTACACACCCTTCAGCGAACAGTTGTTTCAGGCAAGAACCTATCTGAGGAAGAGGATTCCAACAGAGCCCAGTGGGCCTGATTTAGCTCAAGAGCTGGAAGTCACGAATTGTCTGGTCGTGATTATTGCGCTAATTCTTCCCACTCGTAGCACGACAGACCCGCAACGGGCGTTTTTCGGTTTCGTTCAGACGACGTCCGATCAATTCCTTATGTAACAATTGGAGCCGTGTCAGCGTTCGGTTGATACAT
>NZ_JAODIX010000115.1 GCF_026586675.1 Halorubrum yunnanense | reverse complement strand
CGACGAGTTCGATCTCGACTGTCGTGTTATCGTTCAGCTTCACGGCATTTTCTACCAACTCACGGATAGCCTCTCCGAGCGTCGTCTGTAACTGTACCGACCCGTTGTTAGATGTCTCAGTCAAGATCGTTGCGTCCTCGTGTTCCTCTCGGATTTCACTAACAACCTCTCCGATCAGTGGGCCAGCCTCTGTCGTGGCTGCTCCACCACCTTCCGGATCGAGGACTCGTTTTATTTGTTTCATCTTCTCTATCATCTTCCCCCACTTGTCAAGAATCGGTTCGACAGTTTCGAACTGTTCTGCCCGTTTTTCGGCGTCCGTCTCTCTGCTCATCAGCTCTGTCCAGCCTCGGACTTTTGTCAAGTCGTTCCGCATGTTGTGTCGCATCACGCGCTGCATGACGTTCAAGTGGCGACTATACCGCTGCTGGGCCGTGACATCGCGTCCCTCAGCAACGAGTAGGGTAATGTCGTCGTCCTCATCTGTCACGGGTTTTATCGAGAAGTCGATTGTTGCGAGGCCGTTAGCGCCCCGCACTTCCGTTTCGTAGCGGACGAAATCCCCGCTTTTGGCCCGCTCAATTGCGTCCTGAACCCGATCGTAGACTGTCTCGGAGTGTGTCCACCACTGGGCCTCATAAAAGGGGTTCCCGACGACGTCGCTGCGCTCGAACCCGCCGAACTCGAGGGTGGCGTCGTTGATTTCAATGACTGTCCCGTCGGTGTCCAACAAGGCCGTGAACTGGAACGTCTGGTTGAAGATGCTCTCGAACCGCCGATCACGGTCTTTGGCTTCGGTCACGTCCCTGAGGTAGACGATCACTCCGTCGATGGCGTCGTCCGCGAGCATGTTCCGGTATCGACTTTCGATGTTGAACCACTCGCCATCCGGAGATTTGAGTCGACACTCTGCTGTGACACTTTCGGTTTCCTCAAGAGAAGTAAAGAACGCCTCCATCGCATGCTCACGTCCATCAGGGTGGAGGTAATCAAAGAGATTCTCGCCAACGAGGGCGTCGGGGTCGTAGCCGAACACCCGCGTCACCGACCCACTGGTGTAGGTGATTGTCCCGTCGGGATCGAGGACTGTAACGACATCTTCGGACTCTTCGACGAATCGCTCGGTTCGGCGCCGTTGGCGACGGCGTTCAGTCATGTCGCGGACAATCATCGCATACCCGCGAAACACCCCGTCGTCGGATTCGAGCGGTGCGTACCGGACGTCGGCGTAAAACTCTGATCCGTCGGCGCAAACTTGCCAGCCCTCGTGGGCGCTCTCGCCGGCGAGACGCGCCTGTTGCATCAACCGCTTCGGGAGGCCGGACTCGCGGTCGGACTCAGGATAGAGCTTAGCTATCGACATTCCGACCGCCGCGTCACCGTCGTACCCAAAGAGGTCCTCGGTACCGGTATTCCACGTTTGAACGGTTCCGTCCTCGTCGACGATGAGAAAGGCGTACTCGTCGACGCTCTCGGTTAGCAGGCGGAACTGTTCGCGTTCCTCATACAACCGCTGTTTGCGGCGCACTTCATCGGTTACGTCTTGCTGGACACCGATGTGGTTGACCAATTCGCCGTCATCGTACACCGGCGTCACCGACAACCGATTCCAGAACTGCTCGCCGTTTTTGCGGTAGTTCCGCAGGTCGACAGTCACCGGTTCTTCGGCGGCAATCGCCTCACGGAGTTCGTCAAGCGCCTCCTGATCTCTATCGTCTTCTTGAAGAAATCGACAGTTCCGTCCGAGTGTTTCCTCTTTGGTGTAGCCGGTCTGTTCGACGAACCCGTCGTTAGCGTATATCAGCGGATTGTCCTCGCGGTCGGGGTCGCTGATCGTGATCCCGACGGTGGCCTCGTCCATTGCTCGCTCTTTCAGTTCGAGCTCTCTGTTCCGCTCCTCGAGTTCGCGCTTTTGCGCTCGCCGCTCGGTAATGTCCCGAACAGTTGCGACCGTCCCGACAAGTTCAGCTCCGGTGGCCATCCGGTTCGTTATTACCTCGAAGTATCGGGTGGAGCCATCAACTTCCACAGGGACAGGATCCGTATCATCGAGCTCGTCAATCGGACTGAATGCCCGCTCGAACGCCTCGACAGTCGTAAGGTCAGCATCGGTCGCTGAGTGTAACTCTTGTCCCTGTGTGTTCATTTCGATGAGTTCGCCGTCAGTGTCGTACAAGAACGTCGCGTCGTCGGCTTCCTCGAAGAATCGTGAGCGAGCGGACTGCTCGATCTGCCGGAACGGTTTCTCAACGAACACCAACACTCCTGCGAGGAACGCGGTCACGCCGACCGGTTCGAAGCTCAATCCCAGCATAATAGGCGGTAGCAGCTCGGTCGGGAGCGTGGTGACAGCCAACCGCGGTATGATCGGTGACAGCGCGAGAACTCCGAGCGCCCCGAGACTCCCAGTTGGAAACGCCGATTCACGCAGCGTCGTGAGTAGCCAATAGAAACTGAGCGCCACGAGTGCGTACGTGAGCGAGAACGAGACCCAGTAGAGCAACTGCGGCTCAACCACGAGGTGTAGATACGGGCTTTGCTGTAGTTCCGTCGAGACGTACAGTCCGTACAGCGGGTTCGTGAGCTTAACGATGAGGAGCCCGAGATAGGTGCCGA
>NZ_JAODIX010000114.1 GCF_026586675.1 Halorubrum yunnanense | reverse complement strand
GGGCAAAAGGCAGAAATGCCTCTCACCACCGCAACGATTAAGACCACTTCGGAAGAAATGAGGAGTAGGATGTATCCTCGGGCGGGTGCCAGCCCGCCCCTTCCAAAGCGGCCCCTGCTGCCAACAGGGGATCTTCCCCCCATTTATGACATCGCCTAGCCGTGCATATCGTGATATAGCACCGGCATCACCCTTAATACTCACGGGGGTGTCTGACACCCATACGAAAACTGATAGTAGGCTTTGGGACAGTCGATCCGCGCAAGAACCCACGTTCTGATTGTGGGTGGAGTCCCGCCAAAGTGTGGGACAGCCCCAGAAATTGAGGCTACTGGTGGTGTTCTGACCTCTCCTACTACTACCGCAAAACCAGAAGACGCCGGCAACGCTGATGAGCGATCGGCTCACAGAAGCCTTGCTCCGGACAGCTTCTGAGCTATTAGTGAGAGGCTCAATTACCGTAGCGGAGCGATTAAGTCGCTGTGAGAGCGAGAAGCGTACACGGATCACATCTGTGAACGGTTCAGCACACCACCCCTGTCCACAGACTGTTGTGCTGTCCCGTTTTGTGTGACCCGTGTCAGCCCCCCGCTCCGGGGCTGATTCATACATACACTAGTGGCTACCCTATGCCGTCACCCCCGTCATCTCCGAAACCTCGGCCACAGTTATGTCGCCGATTCGCTGGTGATTGCCTCCACGAACCACCTTACCCAGACCGGCCATCGTTGATCTGACCATCTCGCGGATCTCCTCGTCGCCAGATCCTCCAAATGAGTAGATGATCGACGGCTGGTCAGCGAATCCCTCACCGCCAAAATTATTGAGGCTCACGACTCATCCCTCCAGAATAGCAACTTAGCTACCAATGAGGCAAAACTAATACTCTGGGACGCAGAGGGACAAGCACGGCCCACACACAGTAACGGTTCAGCGCACAGGACCTTTCCACAATCACATGCGCTGAATCGTACGTGGCCCGTGTCAGCCCCTCTTGGGGCTAACACGTACATTCTGAGTGGCTACTCTGAGCCGTCACCTCCGCTCGGATCTCGGACCTCAATGCTGGTTATTTCAAGATTGACCCAGTACTCCAGATCGTCTTCGGGATCAATAGAAAATTGCGCTCTGACGGACTTCGGGATTGTCACGCGACCACGAGTGTCCAGCTGGAGACACTGGTACTTGTGCTGCGGTTTGTCGATCTCAATCTCGCGTCTGAGAACGGCATCGGAACTATCCATTTACTCTTTTTTGTGACTAGGTGGGATATATTTCTTTCTATCACCTTCTCAATAGGCAGTTGGCACACAAATAGTGTGTTTTTGATTACTGAGTATGGTTCTACGGGAATGACCCATATTGAACAAATAATTATGGATATATAAAATATATAAATAAATACTTCTGAATCAGATTGACTGATTGGTACAGTAAAAAGGCTTATATTATTACCCACCTAATAGGCATATATGGGTATCTCAATGTCTATCACATTGCCTGAAGATGTGGTTGATGAGATTGACAACGAGGCTGGCAATCTCGGCATGAGCCGGTCAGAATATGTCCGCAAGCATCTCCATGCGGGGCGGCGACTGTTCCAATCATCAGGGAAGCTTGACCGCAAGATGCTCCAGCAGTTGGTCGAAGACGACGAAGCAGCCGCTCTCCAAGATGACCTGACCACCGATGCTGAGGGGACTGAAGATGAGATTCTGGCTATTCTGCCGACAGACAAGAATAGAGCAGCAACAAAAGATGAGCTCCGAACAGAAATCTTTGGGACAACCAAGGAACAAAAAAATCGTCTGAGTGAGGCACTTGATTATCTCGAAGAACGCGATCAGATTAGCTACACAGTCAACAATAATGGGGAGCCAGTGATCTACAAAAATGACTGATGAAATTGATGAAAACCATGTAGAAAGTGATGAGAAGAGTCTAAAACGTGATCTTGAACGGACGCAAACAGAAACCAGAACTGACCGTCGGAACACTGCCAAGGAACAGTGGCGAACCTCGCCTATCGACGCATACGAGAGTGGGAAGCTGGATAAACTTGGAGACAGCAATCGTAAAAGGTACCTAAGACAGGTTCGAGATTTTGAAGAATATTTGCTGACGCAAATAGCCCCTGAGAATAAATACGATATCCTCGGCGTCCGGGACGCAGTTGAAAGCGACGTTGAGGAATGGAAAAATGAGAGTCTGATCCCGCGTCAAAAGTTGGGATTGGGGACAATTGAAGGGTATCTCCAAGGCTTGAGAAGTTTCTACACGACACTTAATGAAGAAGACGCCTTTGCAGGCAATCCTGTTCGCACGCCTCTTAGCGACTTCCGTGACGAATACGAGGACGAGTTGGGAGATGCCGGCCGGCCATACATCCCTCTCACACGACTCAAGACATTCATGAATTGGTTGGATACTCCGTTCGCTCGGGCGATGTGGCTACTAGCGTTCAAGCTCGGGAACCGAAAGGGCGAAACTATCAATCTGGATCTTCGCTGTCTCAATATCGCTCACCCCGTCTTCGATCAGATTATCGCCAAGCACGATATCAATCTCGACCCTCGGGTTCGAGATCGGCCCGACACCCTCCTGATCTACGGGAACTTTACTAAAGGCAGTGAAATGCCGAATGACAACACGCCCGGATGGGAAGGCGACGGAGAGATTCGAGAAGCCGGAAACAAGCGAAAACGAGACACCGGGAGCGTCATGCCGGTTGACAGTGAACTCAAAACGGCGCTCATCGAATGGCTTCTTGTGAGGCCACCAACTTTTCACCGTGACCTACATCCCCTGTTTGCGATTGGAGCTAGCTCGGTTAGACGACCTGTCACCAACACAGTGGAGTGTCGGCTTTGGCTTGAGACCTACGTCGATAGCATCCGTCGTTTTGCACGAGAAGAATCACTAGAGGAATGTCCAACCTGCAATACGCCTGTCACAGCGCAGAACTTGGAGACTGGCGAGAAGACTGGACGGCGGTACCGTTGCCGTAACTGTTCAGCAGTTCACTGGCGGTCAATCTTCTGGGGGCCACAACAGACCGCCGAAAACTACGATGAGTTTGATACCACATACAGTACAGAGCAGAAGGTGGTGTATCATCAAGGTCGGCACACGTTCTCGTCGGCACACTCGGTGAAGAACTCAGACCTTCACGACGGGGTCATTCCCAAGGCTGTCAGGACCGAAGCGATTCGTGGAGACAGCAACAACCAAGGAGACACTGAAGATCAAGTTTATATTGAGGATCAGTACCAGAACTTCGAGAAAGACGTGCGTGAACCGTATCTTCACGGGGCAGAGGGAGCAGACGGCATCTACAAGTTTGGCCTCTATGACGACCTGATCCCTGCCGTGGGCGAAGGATGGGAAAATGAGTGAATCAGTAATCGAGGAGTACGCCCACAGCTGCCGAATTGTTGAGGAGGAACGCAACGGCGACTACAACCAGTATCATTACGAAGGCCCGATGGGTCGCATCAAACGTTCCAGAACCCGGACAAGGCCCGACTGTACGCCGACGTACAGACGGTCACAGGCGGCTTCAGAGAAGAAAAGACGGGAGAACGGGGCGCACCACCAGCGGTCGCTCGCTCCCGTGAGGACGTCCTCATGGCCTACTACGCGGCCCAGCCCACCATGTCGATGCAGTGGGTATCCGCACAGTTCAATCTCCCAGAGGATCGCGTTCGGGAATACGTTCAGTCACTTCGCAATCGAGCCGAGCAGAAACGTGCTGAAAACGGCGGCTAATTGCTCTCTTTAGAGGTCATGGTACCGGTCTCACCCCCGTGGTCGGTAGATGACCGCCACGATTCCTGAACTACTGTACCCACTAGTCGAAAGAATCCGGGAGATGTGGCGTTAGTCCGGGCCTGCCGTCAGCTGATCAGCATCAAGATCCCCGACCAAGTAGTCACGACCGTCAGCAGTAAGCGCATAGTATCCATCGTCACGTCGGTTCACGAGACCATACTTGGCAAGCAAACGGCAGCGTTCTCCGACGTAATTTGGGTGCGAATCGATATTTCGTCCAATGACGGCGGGTGGAACCTCGCCAGCGTCAGCCAAATATTCCAAGATAGGATCGTCTGATGGCACCATCCATTCTGCACGCTGGCGCATACACCGTCTCTCCAGCACCCTCACATAGCATCGTTGATGAATAGGTAATTCTTTGTATACGCATATTTTTGACTTTGTATATGCGAGTCCAACTCATTCTGTATGACTCAACCGAGCTGAGTACGGCGATCACCCAGTTCACCAGTCGGGGTGACGGCCGTGAGGATCAGTAGCGGAGAGGACGTCGACTGGGTTGCCAATCCAGATCTGATGCTTGAGGATGTCCGAAGCGCGTACCGTGCAAATCGCTGTAGTGGAAGAGGATCGAGTACAGCGGCGGCGCGAGGCTACAACATCGAACGACTCGCAACAGCAGTCTTTGACGTGGATGGTTTCTTTATGCGGTATCCGGGAGACAAGACATGTATCGACACTACCGGATTTAGTGACAACCACCACGAAGTCAACATCGAATCTAAGGGGGCGGTCAATCGATATCCATCTGGTGGATATGGAGAATTTCGAATTTGGTGGTCAAATCATGTAGATTTATTCATTGAATCGATAGACTACTCTCCGAAAAGGTATATCTACTTCTTCGTGACCTACGCTGTGGATAATAATGGCTATGCAAAAGAGGTCGGCAAATTGTCTGTTGACATCGAAATAATAGATGACCTACTAACTAATTGGAGATGGGTCGATCACGCGTCAATGTCGAAAGCACGGGTACGAGATATCTCGTGGCACCTGCTGTTGAGCCGGCTTGGTGTGTCGGTTGACCGATTCCGCGAGACTAACATGATAGTCGTAACTAGCGAGAGTAGTTAGTGAATTCATACCACACTACTGTATATCTCAGCTGAAGTCAGCGAAATTGACGAGGTGTACGCATATTCCGCAACTCATCCCCATCGAGATAGCTGTTGACAGATCTGGTATTTATATTTAGCCTATAGGTATGCCCTATGCATTTTGCCTATAGGTGATTCAGACTGTCGTCGTCTCTCGTCGAGTTATTGCTTCCTCTAGATCGTCTAATACATCGTCTGTTCCATCCTGTAGACCGACACGGACGGCGAGTCTGATAATGGCACTCCGAGAGGGTTTTGCCAGCCCTGAATCGCCGTCATATGACGCTTGAAGTTGCTCGAATACGTCGTCCATCTTTCCTTCCTGCTCGAGGGCTTCGAGCACAGCGGCCAGTCGGGGATCGTATGCAGTGATTGTATCGGAGGTATCTCCCTCAGCAACGGCAGCCAGTGCCTCTTCGATTGCATCCGCAAAGTCAGGCTGAGACTGTGGATTTTCTCGGTCGAGGCGGTTCCCTTTCGATTCTTGCTCACGGAGTTTTTCGAGTTCTTCGTCAGTATCTGTCATTAGTTTCTCTTCTGTAATCGGTCGTGAAGTTCCTCTGCGTTCTTGAGGAAAGCACTCTTTGCGTCTTTACCAGTCTTCGCGAGTTCCTCGTCGGGGAGATCAAATAGTGTCTGCCCGCGCTCAGTTGCAGTGCGGATCTGTTGTGAATCGACGACGAACTCCGGTGCGATCAATTCGGGGAAGTCAGCTTCAAATTGCTCTAACATTTCTCGATGGAGGTTTGTTCGGCGGTCGTACAGATTTGGGATCACCATTTGTAGACGGACATCTTCGCCGTAACTCTCTCTGATTGTCTCGAGATCGGTTTTCAACGACCGTGCCTGTTTCAGCTCAAAGGAGCCCATCGCAACTGGAGTGACGACATTTCGAGCAGCCCAGAGACCGTTATACGTGATATTATTCGCCAGTCCGGGCATATCGAGCAAGACAATGTCCCAACGGTCGAGAGGATCGATATACTCGTCAAGGAACAGGCGGAGGCGATTGTATCGCTCATCGACATCATCGACATTTCCAAGATCAGCATCAAGCCCATCAAGATCGGAGTGTGCCGGGATTAGATCGACACCAGAGTCAGTTTCGTACACTAGCCGGTCAACTGCGTCTTCTGCTCCGACCATCTCAGCGACATCCCCCCAGCGATTTCCCATCGTTGTCGCCACGTTCGGGAAGTCATCCTCGTTCTCGATGTCTTCTTGAACCTGCTCGTAGACACCAAGCGCATCCGCGAGGTCGCTTTGCTTTCCTGCGAGATCAATTAGCAGAACATCGGACCCGAGTTCGCTCAGCGCTGCTCCCAGATGTCCAGCATTAGTTGTCTTTCCTGTGCCTCCCTTGTCGATATAAACTGCAGCCCGCATCGTCTCAGCGGACATGCCAATCACCCCTGTAGTCCAGCATACAGGTATAGCCTATAGGTATATTCTATATAAAACTGCGTCAGACGCGAGTCACACAGAATTCGTATTGCGATATACACTATACAGATCCACCGTGCTCTGTGGGCACACACGCTAGTATCAAATGCGTTCTGACCGGCTGAACCCCCGATTCAAGATGGGGAGATAGGTGTCCTCACAGCGGGAAGGAGGCCACACACAACGCTTCCGATGAGCTCACCGCCTTTGATTTTTTATCCCTCTTGTGGCGCAGATTGTTGATATGGTTCTCTCAAAGGCCTTGAAATTAGAGAGTAGTAGTCGGCCTAGGCGAGGTGTTGAACTACGATTCAACACCCGTCGGCCGACATATCCTCACTGAAGCCGATCAGTACCGGCCGATTCGGATCTCTGCGTCACTTGACGCTTGAGTGGTTACTCCCCGAAACCGTCGCATCTGTTTCGGTGGGTCGCATGGCGCGTGTCGATTTGAAGAACATGGATGCCGCTGATTAACCAACAGGCGGACCTCACTGTTGCACATTGTTGGTTAACCAACGTGGGTGTCGTCTCACGTACGCCCGTGTGCTTTTGTCCCACAGTACTGAATCGCCAGTATGTCGTTTCGAGTGACGTGGACCAATCTAGTCGATAATGTGGAAGAGCTTCCAGCAGACGCCACACTCCTCACTCCGCTTTCCCAGAAGCCGTTTCAGATTACCGACGTCCAGCAACACCGAGTGCTGATCGAGTTTCAGGCCGACAGTGAGACCGTCCCGCTCCAGCGAGAGCAGTTCGAGACGCTGTTCCAGCGCGTTGACGATGCGGCTGGAGCGTTCGATCTCGATCGTCTCCCACCCGGCGCTGAAGCGTATGCAACCGTGATGAGTCTGCATCCGCGATTCACGATCGATGATCGAGACGGCATGCTCTCCGAAAGCGAGACGCCAACACCGTCGCCGCTCGTCGATGCACATACGGTCGAACACGACGATGGGACACGAGAAGAGCCCGATATTCCGGTCTATGCAGATGCCCTCCTGTTGATCGACGCGCTCGAGCAGCACGATGTGACATCACTCACCGATCTAGACGTGCCGACGCTTGTGAATCTCTACACGTTGCTTTCTGATGTCCAGCGCAACGCCAACGATCTTCGACAAGACGTTCGTGGTGTCTTGCTTGACCGCCTCCACCACGATCAACCGGTAAGCGGACAGTACGGGTCCGTCCAACGGACTGTCCGCCAAAATCGGACACTCAAAGATGACGAGACAGTCCTTGAGCGACTGGAGGCGCAAGGGATTGCCCCTGAGCGTGTGATGAGCGTCGATACGAGCAAAGTTGACGACGCATTAGAAGTAACGTCACTCTCTGAATCCGATGTGTTCGATATCGAGGAGAGCGAGTACGTACGCAAGGCAGACGTCGACGAAGAAACAAAGCAAACCCGTCTCCAAGGGCTCAAAGACCAGTTGGCTGGAGCCGATGAAGACACAACCGAGCTCCAAGCCGAAATCGAAGAACTGGAGCAGCGTATTACCGAGCTCACCAGTTTTGACTCCGGGACATCTTACCATACTCGTTCAACTGGTGGGTAGTCTTACACCGGATACGCGACGAACAACAGTTTATTCTGCTGTCTGCCGGCTACTCCGGCGCTATAACGTCCCCACACGCCGGACACTCGGCCCACACGCCCTCAGTGCCGTCGTTCTTTTTGTACTCAACAAGAATCCACGCTTCCGATATGTCCTCACCACATTCCGGGCAACGACCGAGGGACGATTCGTCAGCGTTCATGGAAGAGGGGAAGGAGCGTGTGACAGTGTTCCTTCCAAATGAATCTCATCTGGGGGGGAACGTAAGCCTTTGGCGGCTTTGTGGGTTGACGCACCGGATTATGGGAAGATACATATCGTCAGTAGCATTAATTCATAGCCACCAAAACACTGGACTCATGAGTATCCGCACAGTACTTACTCGGCTACTGCCCAGTGACGAGACAGAGATAGTTGTGGAGTGTCGCCAGTGCGGTGGGAACCTTGGGCCGGGCGCAGATAAGTGTCCCACATGTGGGTCAGATGAGATAGAACACTTTCAGATTTCAGAGTAGACAGCCGCGTTCCGAATACCTCAGTATTCTCAGACGTATCATTGTCCGAACGGCTGGTCACTGAAGAGTGCGAACTGATCGACGGGAATCCTACCAGTTTCAAGTGATGTTTTGAGTGCCGTGCAAGATACAGGGCGCGAGTGTGATACGAACCGAGGTTGGTCTGTGGAGGGGAGTGATCGCTCAGTACAGGGTACACATATACCGCGACGACTAATGATCTACCTTATATCCGTTAGAAATTTGGTGAAATATGTGGAAGTTACAATCAGCACAAATAATTGAACCTCGGCAACGTGCCGAGAAGACATTCCTCCCACCGTTTCACTCTCAACCGTGTTCTCGCATAACCAACATTCAGTCGATTTGACGCAGATTGCCTCTGATAACAACTACGCCGGCACCCGCAACTTAACCTCCGTCCCGTCGGTTGTCGCTACGGACACATCACCGCCGGCTTGCGTGACGATCATTCGAACCATCCACAGACCGAGCCCTCCGCCGTGATTGAGTGGCGTCTCTTCTCCCGTTTCGAGGATATCCGCCTCCATCTCCGGCATGCCGGGGCCGTCATCTCGCACGC
>NZ_JAODIX010000113.1 GCF_026586675.1 Halorubrum yunnanense | reverse complement strand
CGAATCGCTAATGAAGCGTGATCGGAGAACTGAACGGATGTTCTTCTGTCTCGGATGCTGAGATCTGTGTCACTCTCTGAAGGCGGCGCACTCACTCCGGTGAGTGCGTCGCCGATCCAGAGCTGTCGCTACTACCTACCTCTGAGCTAACCGGCTTGTCAGGCGAGTTTCTACCAGAACTCGCCTGACTCAACCTGCTCACGTAATCTTGCTCGATGTGGATTTGGATCTCGTGACGACCACAACAGCAATTCGTCGAGATCTGGCAGTTCATACCCGAGATCCAGCATCAGGTACAGCTGGACTAGGTGTGCGTGACGTTCGAGCGCGTGAGAACACCGACGACGTGGAAGACGCGTCGACGACGCGGCCGCGTCGTCGTCGCTCCCCTGCCGCTTTGCGTCTAATTTGCGGAGTTCATCCACGATAACGCGGCTCATCAGCAGCGAGAGCGCCGCTACGATGATCAGCGCTTCGATGATGTAGGGATCTGTCGTATTGATCTCATCGAGACCGAAGCGCGATTTGAGTTCCTTGAACAGCAGCTCAATCTCCCAGCGCGCCCGATAGAGCTGTGCGATATCGGGCGCGTGGTAGTTGTCTCTGGCAAGATTCGTTAGGTAGAGATGGTACTCATCGCTGTCCTCGTTGAGCACACCGACGAGCCGGAACGTTCGGGTCGTGCTGACGCCCGACCCTCGCTTGCGGTCGAATGAGAGGGTAATCCGAGCGTCGATCTCCTGTCGCTGCAGGTCGTCAAGGACGTCCTGCAGCGACTCGCCTTCGAGTGGAATACTGTTTCCCCGCCATGTGCGAAGCTCTTCGACGATCTCGAAGTTTGCGTCATCTTTGACCCGTGAGATGAACCAGCCGTCGTTTTGATCGATACGGTCGAACAACCAGAAGTCGTAGAAGCCGAGATCGAGTAAGACGAGTGCGCCAGCTACCCACTCACCGGTGGGTAGCTGGCTCCGTTCCTGCGTTTTGGCGTCAGTCGTTTGAAAACGCGTAGGAAGTCCGGTTGAGAGTGATTCTGTGAGGTGAAGCTTCACGCCAGCTTGATCTTCGCCAGTCGCTGCGTAGACGTCTGTAGCGTCTTGGTAGAGTGTGATGATAGAAGCGTCAACAATGAGGACGTCTCGAAAGCGTTCGAGACGTCCGCTGAGGTCGGTTTGTCCCGGTTCGAGATTCTCGATGGCGTCATCGAGAATCTCTCGCAGGAGTGCAACGAACGCGGGTGAAAACCAGCCGTGGAAGGTTGGATAAGCGAGTTCGTCACAGTCAGCCATTTCGACAAACCGTTCGAGAAATGCCTGAATAGAGCGATCTGATCCAGCAGCG
>NZ_JAODIX010000112.1 GCF_026586675.1 Halorubrum yunnanense | reverse complement strand
CATGAGTGGTGACCGTTCGTGTGAACGGTCGAAAGGTGAGCTCCCGCGGAGCGGGAGTCTCGGGTCTGTGGAGGTGATCCAGCCGCAGATTCCCCTACGGCTACCTTGTTACGACTTAAGCCCCCTTGCGAAGCCCAGATTCGACTCGTGAAACGAGCCTCATCCGGACCTCACTCGGGTGCTTTGACGGGCGGTGTGTGCAAGGAGCAGGGACGTATTCACCGCGCGCTTATGACACGCGATTACTACCGAATCCAGCTTCATGTGGGCAAGTTGCAGCCCACAATCCGAACTACGATCGAGTTTCTGAGATTACCGTCTCCTTTCGGAGTAGGAACCCTTTGTCTCGACCATTGTAGCCCGCGTGTAGCCCAGCACATTCGGGGCATACTGACCTACCGTTGCCCGTTCCTTCCTCCGTGTTGGCCACGGCGGTCTCCCTACTGTCCCCAGCCACTTCGCAGTGCTGCTGGCAAGTAAGGATGCGGGTCTCGCTCGTTGCCTGACTTAACAGGACGCCTCACGGTACGAGCTGACGGCGGCCATGCACCTCCTCTCTGAAACTCGGATAAGGTCATCAACCTGATCGTCATTATTACAGTCGATGCTGGTGAGATGTCCGGCGTTGAGTCCAATTAAACCGCAGGCTCCTCCGGTTGTAGTGCTCCCCCGCCAATTCCTTTAAGTTTCATCCTTGCGGACGTACTTCCCAGGCGGCCTGCTTAGCGGCTTCCCTACGGCACAGCACCCACTCGTAGTGGGAGCCACACCTAGCAGGCATTGTTTACGGCTAGGACTACCCGGGTATCTAATCCGGTTCGAGACCCTAGCTTTCGTCCCTCACTGTCGGATCCGTTTTCGCGACGTGCTTTCGCCATCGGCGGTCCGTCCAGGATTACGGGATTTCACTCCTACCCCGGACGTACCCGTCGCGCCTTCCGGTCCCAAGCCACGCAGTTTCCACCGGACGCCCACCCGTTGAGCGGGTGGATTTTCCGATGGACTTGCGTGGCCAGCTACGGACGCTTTAGGCCCAATAAGATCGGCCATCACTCGGGCTGCCGGTATTACCGCGGCGGCTGGCACCGGTCTTGCCCAGCCCTTATTCGTCCACTTCCCTACGGTGGACAAAAGCGCAGGCTCTATGCCTGCGCACTTGGGATTCCCTTATCGCACTGTCGTGCAGTGTAAAGGTTTCGCGCCTGCTGCGCCCCGTAGGGCCCGGAATCTTGTCTCAGATTCCGTCTCCGGGTTCTCACTCTCATGACCCGTACCGATTATTGGCACGGTGGGCCGTTACCCCACCGTCTACCTAATCGGCCGCAGCCACATCCTTCGGCGCCGGAGCGTTTGGCACAGTCCTCATTCCAGGTGGACTGTGGTGTCCATTATTAACCTCA
>NZ_JAODIX010000111.1 GCF_026586675.1 Halorubrum yunnanense | reverse complement strand
CTCAAGTCTCAAATCCGGGCTTCTCAGGCTGCCATACTCGGCACGACCCTCGCCCGGTGGGAGCCGTCGACTGGGGTTGATCCCGAGGTGACGCGCGCACAGACACGCCGCGCGGCCGAACACCTCGCGGCGACGGGCGACCCGCTGGGGCGGACGGACCTCGTCGACGCCCTCGCGGACGGGGCCACGCTCGACACGGCGACATGGTGGGGGCGAGCGGTCAACCCCGGCCTCCGGTATCTCGCCGAGGAGGGGATCGTCGAGTATCGGGCGGCCGACGACACATATCGATGGACCGCCGAGGGGGGCACATGACCCGCGACGACGACGCCGAGGACGCCGACCGCGACGACACAGGTGGATTCGTCGATGAATGGGAGGACCACGAACACGGCGACGCCGAGCCGGTCCCGGAGAGCGACCCGCGACATATCGACCCGGCGGGGGACCTCGCCGACGCCGTCGAGAGCGGGGACCTCGACCTCTCGCTCGCCGACGACCAGGACGCCGAGGACCTCCGGGAGTTCGTCGACGCCGCCGAGAGCGGTGAGCTGGGACCGGCCGATCCCGGACTGGAGGCTCAGGTACGGATCGCCCGGGCGTTGCTCGGGGACGTCGACGACACCGACACCGACGACGTCGACGGCGACGGCGACGGGGGCGAGAGGTAACTCATGTACCGAAACGGGCACTACGGCGCCGCGCTGCTGGCATATACGCCGATCGGGACGGCGGCGATCCTCCTCGGGTCACCGAACGCGGCGACGGCGGGCGGTATCGCGACCGTGTTCCTCGCGACGGTCCCGGACCTCGATATGAAGATCCCGGGTGTCGCGCACCGCGGACCGACCCATACGGTTCACTTTGCGGCGACGGTCGGGATCGTCCTCGCCGCTCTCGCGTTCGCGGTCGCGGTAACGAGTGACCTCTCGCCGGTCGCGACGGTCGGCTCGACCGCGTTCGGGTTCCTCACGGGGAGCGTCGCGATCGG
>NZ_JAODIX010000110.1 GCF_026586675.1 Halorubrum yunnanense | reverse complement strand
ACCTTGACACCCCCAATAGATAGCAGCCGACCTGTCTCACGACGGTCTAAACCCAGCTCACGACCTCCTTTAATAGGCGAACAACCTCACCCTTGCCCGCTTCTGCACGGGCAGGATGGAGGGAACCGACATCGAGGTAGCAAGCCACCCGGTCGATATGTGCTCTTGCGGGTGACGACTCTGTTATCCCTAAGGTAGCTTTTCTGTCATCTACGGGCCCCATTCCGGAGCCTCGTAGGTTCGCTAGACCACGCTTTCGCGTCAGCGTCACTCGTTGGGAATGACACTGTCAGACCATCTTGTGCTCTTGCGCTCTTCGCCGGATTCCCGACCCGGCTGAGATGATCTTCGGGCGCGCTCGATATCTTTTCGAGCGCGTACCGCCCCAGTCAAACTGCCCGGCTACCGGTGTACTCCTCCCGGAGTGAGAGTCGCAGTCACCGACGGGTAGTATTTCAATGTTGACTCGGTGGCGTGCTAGCGCACGTACCTGTGTAACGTCTCCTACCTATGCTGCACATCGGCGACCACGTCTCAGCGACAGCCTGCAGTAAAGCTCTATAGGGTCTTCGCTTCCCCTTGGGGGTCTCCAGACTCCGCACTGGAACGTACAGTTCACCGGGTCCAACGTTGGGACAGTGGCGCTCTCGTTTATCCATTCATGCAAGCCGCTACTGAAGCGGCAAGGTACTACGCTACCTTAAGAGGGTCATAGTTACCCCCGCCGTTGACGGGTCCTTCGTCCAATTGTACTTGGTGTTCAGATACCCGCACTGGGCAGGATTCAGTGACCGTACGAGTCCTTGCGGATTTGCGGTCACCTGTGTTGTTATTAGACAGTCGGAGCGCCCGAGTCACTGCGACCTGCTCCGTCGAGAGCAGGCATCCCTTCTTCCGAAGGTACGGGACTAACTTGCCGAATTCCCTAACGTCGGTTCTCCCGACAGGCCGTGGCTTTCGCTGCCAGAGCACCTGTGTCGGATCTCGGTACGGACATCGTGCTTGTCTTTTCACGGGCCCTATGTA
>NZ_JAODIX010000011.1:31373-63912 GCF_026586675.1 Halorubrum yunnanense | reverse complement strand
CAGTCTCTGACACCGTGAAACCGTGAGTTATCGACCCTACCCCGACGCAGTCTTGCATTCAACAAGGCAAGTTCAGTTCGAGCGTTCCGCCAGACTGCTCGGCGTACGCGCCGTTGGGACCGTTCGACGGCTCCAGCGAGAGAAATGCTTCGTCGTCCTCTGCGACACCGACGGACACCGTTCTCTCGGCCGAAACGCTGGAGAAGGCACCAGTCATCGGAATCCCGGCCGTGACGATCGACACTGCGACCAACACCACGGCGACGCGACGCCACCGGGTCATCGGAGACCACACGGAGAGTCAACTCCATCGCTCATTGGTTTTCTTCAGAGCTACCGACGGGGTAGTAATGGGGCGACTGAAATTCAGAAAGCGTCGATTGAAGACGCTCAACGACACCCTGAAACCGATTGTAAGTCCGCTAGAACGCCGTTCCGATGGAACCTGCTGTCTCGGTAGGGAATCCTGTTATTCCCGTCCGTTCGACGTTCGTCAAGCGCATCACACCTCGAACAGTCGTTCGGCGTCCTCCGCCTGTCTGCGGTAGATGCCTCTCCCTTTCAGCCGCGGTACCTCGTGTCGGTGGAGCGTCCCTTCTTCGCAGTCGTACACGATGGGGAAGACGTTGGTTCGGCGGCGGGCGACCGTGTACGAGCGCGCCGCGTCGACCAGCGAGGGGTCCGGATCCGAGACCGCGAAGACGACGTAGCCGAGGGGCGTCGTCGACCCGTGGCGGTCGTCGACGCGGTCGACGAGCACGTCGCGGAACGAGTCGGCGGTCGCAACGAGGTCTTCCGGGCTGGGGTCCGGCTCGTCGTCGACGAGCGTGGCGAGGACGGCGACCGCCCCGACGGAGTCGTCGTCGTCGCGGGCCTCCCACACGGGGTCGAACCCGTTCGTGTGCTCGTCGACCGGCTCGAAGCCGTGTTTCCGGCGGTTCTCGACGACGGTGTCGCGGTACTGCGTGTGATCCATACCTCGGTGGATGTACTGCATGATAAAAAATAACACACATGCCGGCGAGTGACGCGCTCCCGCACGGCGTCCGGTCGACTAACCTCGACGATCCGGCTCAGCGGAGCCGATCGAGCTCGTCCGCCGCCGCGAGCTCCGCGACCATGTGTCGGTGTTGCACCGCCCAGAGCCGCTTCGCGACCGCGTAGGCGGCGACGACGGCGACGACCGCGAGGACCCCCGCGACCGAGCCCGCCGTGACGGCGACGAGGACCGACTGATAACCGAGCGTGCAGACGACGAGCGCCGCGACGACGGTGACAAGGGGGCGACGCAGGGGGTTCCGGGCCACGTCGGCGAGCGACCGGAGATCGCGCTCGAACGCCGCCGGCACGTCCCCGTGGAGGCGTATCCGCTCCGCCGCGGACGCCGTGGGTGGGTCACCGTCGGTAGCCGTCTCGCGGTCTGCCTCACGCGGCGATCGAGCGGAAGCGGACATACGGGTGCGATAGCACACTCGAGAGAAATATTCCTTGGGGATAGTTCACGTATAGCTGTCTGGCGTCGGACGCGTCGATAGTTGCCCCGGTAACTGACGGCGTCGAGAGCGTGCGGAGTAACGCACCGTCCGGGTGTTCGTGGAGCCAGCCGGCGGCGTCGTACTCGTCGCTGGTCACGCCACGGAGAAATCCGAGCGTCTCGCGACGGATCGCGAACAGGAGGGCCGTCCCGGGGTCGACGTCCCTCTCGACGTCCAGTTCTCGGACGTACTCCGTCAGGATCGTCGCCGTCGCGTCGGCCTGCTCGCGGTGATCGACGAACCGCGCCTCGATCTCTTCGTCCGGGTGATGGTCGATCACGATATCGACATTGGGTCCCTGCGGAACTCGGTTGTTCCCCCCGGAACCGCGTGATCGACGAACGCGAGCAGCGACCCCTCGCGCGGTCTTCGACGGCCGCGGGCTCGAAGGGTTTTAGATCGATGTCGAGGAGATTGACCAACGGCCGATTCTGCTGGTGAGAGAGGTCGCCGCTGTACAGGATGTGGTGTTGATCGATGCCGGCGGGGATTGCGATCCGGGCCAGCGCGAGTGCGCTCGCGAGACAGTCCGGGTTGTTGTGACAGACGATCATGAGTTCCTCAGCGTCGGCGAGGAGCGCTTTGAGATTCTGGACGGTACTCATACCCCACTGTTGCGGCGGAGATCACGAGCGTCTACTGCACCGAATTAGGCCGCGACCGCCGCCCGCCGGAGCGGGATCCGTGTTTCGTCTCCGCTCTGGCCCAGTCGGTTATTTTCCGGGAGTTCCCCTAGTCGTCGTCGGACTTCCCCGGCCACGTCACCGAGCCGAGGAACGGGACGCCGGTCTGTTCGGCCGCCCGCGAGATCATGTGTGCGCCGGTCGGCACCGTCAGGAACAGGAAGACGATTCCGACGAGCGACGAGAGGCCGGCGCCCCCGGGGCCGAAGTAGACGAACCCGGCGAGAAAGATCGCCACCGTTCCGATGGTCGCCGGCTTGCTCGTCGCGTGCATCCGGTTGTACACGTTCGGCAGCCGCAACAGACCGATCGTCCCGACCGTGAGGAAGAACGCCCCGACGACGACGAACGCGACGACGATCCAGGTCCGTGTCGGAGTCGATTCGATCATCGGTGATCGCCCCCGGAGCCCCGGTGATCCGTCGAAACGATTCGTTTCACGTGATGTTGGTGATTCATGACGTAGTCACTCTCGCGTGACGATGACGTCGCCTTCGGTGATGAACTTGGCAACCGCGACCGTCGAGAGGAACGCGATGATGGCGAGGACGATGCTCACGTTCACGAAGAGGCCCCGACCGGTCTTGATAGCGAACAGAACGGCGATCGCGACGACGTTCGTCGCGATGGCGTCCAGCGCGACCACGCGGTCGGGGACGGTCGGCCCCTTGACCGCGCGGTAGCCGCACAACAGGTTCAGGAGCGCGACGAGGACGATCGCGGCGTCGATGACCAGCAACAGGGGTCCGTCAGCGGCCATCTCCGTCACCTCCTGTGGCCTCCTCGGTCAACGGCTCGGTTTTCGTCTCCGCCGTCGACAGCTCGGTTTCCGTTTCCTCCCCCACTTCCGGGGCGGCCTGTTTGAGGGCGGGATGCGTTTCGTCGGGCGGGTAGACGGCGAAGTCCGGCGCGGGGTCGCCCGGAGAGAGCTCCTCGTCGAAGACGACGAGCGCGTAGTTCTCCCACTTACGAATCGGATCGACGATCTCCTCCGGGTCGCTCCCGTCGATGACGTGGATATACAGCGCGTTCTCCTCGGAGTCGTAGTTGAGCGTGAGCGACCCGGGAGTCATCGTGATGCTGTTGGCGATGGTGGTCACGCCGAGGTCGGTCCGGACGCGCAGCGGGATGAGGATCACCTCGGGCTCGGACGGACTGGAGAGCGCGAGCACGCGGTACGTGACGTCGAGGCTGGCGACGATCGCCTCCCAAACGAACGTCACCACGTACAGCAACACGTACGGGACCCCGCGAAGCGATCGGGAGAGATCGACGGTCTCACCGTACAGACGCCGGAACACGAAGGCCGTGGGGAAGCCGACGACGAGACCGATCAGCAGCGATCCGAGAAGCGGTTCCGGCGCGAGCGGCGGTCCCTGGACGAACACCCACAGGACGCCGAAGAGGACCCCGGCGACCGGCCAGGTGCGGGTCACGCCCGGTCACCGCCGTTCAGGCCCACGACATCGACGTAGGCCTCGCTGTCAAGCGCGGCGGTCGCAGCCGTCTCGGCGAACCGGTAGACCGGATCGAACCCGACGCCGACGAGAACCACGGCCGCCGCGAGCGCGACGAGGACCGCGACCTGTCCCGAATCGGCGGAGGCGACCTCGACGGCCGCCGTCTCCCGGCCCCAGAAGCCGCTGGTCCACACCCGCGTCGCGTACAGGATCGTGAGCACGGCGCCGACGAGTAGCGCGACAAGCGCGAGCGCCGACGACGGGCCGGGGTTCGACGCGATCCCTCGAACCGCCGCGTCGAACGCGAGGAACTTTCCGAAGAACCCGGTCAGCGGCGGGAGGCCGATCAGCGAGAGGAGGCCGACGAAGACGGCCCCCGAGAGCACCGGCGAGTGGCCGGCGAGGCCGCCGAGGTGCCGCAGCCGACCCGTCTTGGTCGCGTCCTCGACGGCGGCCGCCGCGAGGAAGAGCAGCCCCTTCGCGAGCGCGTGGTGGAGCGCGAACACGAGCGCGGCCGCGATGGCGACCCCGCGGAACGCCCCCGCGGGATCCGCCGCCGCGGCGATGGCGACGGGGACCGCGATGAAGCCGACCTGTCCGACGCTCGAGTACGCGAACACGCTCTCGAGTCGGTCCCGACCGACGGCGCCGAATCCGCCGACGGCGATGCTCGCAACTCCCATCGCTCCCAGTACCGGGGCGAGGAAGCCCAGCGGTGACGCGGCGGTGAGGCCCGGCAGATCGACGGGGACCGACGCGGTCGCGAAGACCGTGAAGTAGCAGCGAACGATGGCGTATATGCCGACCTTCTTGGTGACGCCGGCGAACATCGCGGTGATAGGCGCCGGGGCGGCGGTGTAGGCGCCGGGCACCCAGAACTGGAAGGGGACGAGCCCGGCTTTCAGCGCGAACACCGCGAGCAGCAGCGCCGACAGTCCGACGACGGGCGCGGGATCGATGCCGTACGCGTCGGGCGTCGCCAGTCGGCGGGCCATGTCGGCCATGTTGAGCGTCCCCGTGGCGGCGTACAGGCCGCCGACGGCGACGAGCATGAGCGCGCTTCCGAAGACGTTCATCACGAGATACCGGAACGACGCCGCGGTGGCGTGATCGGTACCGTAGAAGGCGACGAACACGTAACTGGCGATCAGCATTACTTCGAACCAGACGAACAGGTTGAACAGGTCGCCGGTGAGGAACGCGCCGGTCACGCCCACGAGGAGCATGTGGAACAGCGGGTGGTAGTACACGCGCTGGTTCTCGCGGCTCACGTATCGGACCGAGAACAGTATCGACGCGATGCCAACACCCGCGGCCATCGTCAGCATGAACGCCGACAGCCCGTCTAACACGAGCGTGATCCCGAAGGGGGCGGGCCAGTCGCCCACCTGATAGACCGCCGCACCGGGGGCCGCCGGTCCGAGAACGAGCGCCCAGACGGCGACGGACACGCTCGCGACGTAGCCGACGGCGCCGCCGACGCTCGCCGCGCGCTGGAGACGCGGCCGCCGGCCGAGCGCGAGCGTACACACGGCGGTGGTCACCGCGACGAGTAGCGGCGCGATCACGAGCAGGCTCATCGGGACCACTCCGTGACGTCCATGCTCTCGTTCTCCTCGTAGGCGCGGTACGATAAGACGAGCGCCAGCGCGGTCGTTCCGAAGCTGATGACGATCGCCGTCAGGACGAGCGCCTGTACCACCGGGTCGGCGATCTCGGGGACTGCGCCGCCGTGAGTGTCGAGGACGGGGACGAGATCACCCGTTCCCTCCTCGATACCGCCCATCGCGATCAGATAGACGAACGTGGCCTGGGAGACGACCGCGATCCCGAACACGACCCGCACTAGGTCCCGCTGGAGGAGCAGGAACGTTCCGACAGCGAACAGCCCGCCGACCGCGACCGCGAGGGCGGCGCTCATCGGCCGTCAGCTCCGTATCCGGCCGATGTCGTCTCGCTGCGCCGGCTCATTCGGCGCTCACCACCGAGACGATAGTCAAAACACTGCCGACAACGACGAGGTACACGCCCAGATCGAAGAGGAGCGCGCTCGCGAGCTCGACCTCGCGGTATATCGGGACCCCCTCGAGGTGGACGTACCCCTGCGTCAGGAACGGGTCGCCGATGAGCATCCCGCCGAAGCCGCTGGCGAGAACGACCACCAGGCCCGCGAGTAATATGCGACGGTAGGCGGTGACCGTGCGCTGTTCGAACACGCTGGTGCCGTGCTCGACCTCCCTGCCGAGCACCCCCGACTCCAAGTAGTCGAGGTCGTAGGCGACGTATATCAGCACGAACGCCGCCGCGGTGAGGACACCGCCGATGAAGCCGCCACCGGGCAGGTTGTGGCCCTGCAAGAACAGCGAGATCGCGACGACGAGCACGACGGGAACGGTCACCCGAGCCGTCGTCCGCATGATCGTCGTCGTCATGGCGAGTCACCTCCGTCGGGAATCGACTCCCCGTCGCTCGCGGCCTCGGACGCCTCGCCGCGGGTCCGCATCGTCACGAGCACGAGGATGGCGATCGCGGCGACCGTGACGACCAGCAGCTCACCCAGCGTGTCGAACGCCCGGAAGTCCACGAGGATGACGTTGACGACGTTCGTGCCGCCGCCGCCCGGAACCGCCTGCTCCGTGTAGTACGTGGCGACGCTCGTCGGGTCGGCGTCGGGATCCGGGATGGTCAGGAGGACCGCGACGAACGCCGTCGCGCCCACGAGGAGCGAGACGCTCGCGTCGCGGGCGATCGAGAGCGGCCGTATCTCCGAGTAGAACGACGGCAGCCGCTGGAGCACTAAGAGGAACATGAGGAGAATGAGCGTCTCGATGACCAGCTGCGTGAGCGCCAGGTCCGGCGCGCTCGCGAGGATGAAGAAGATGGCGAGCATGAACCCGAGGATCGACAGCGTGAGCACGCCGGACACGTGCGACGCGGCGGCCGCCACGGCCACGCCGGCGAGGGTCGCGACCCCCAACACGACGGCGACCGCCAGCGTGACGCCGGTCCCGCCGAGCGCGCCGGGGGCGGGGGCTCCCGTGGCGGCGAAGCCGGCGAGCGCGAGCAGGCTCCCGGCCGCTGCCGTCCATCCCACGTACCTCCGGAGGAGACCGTTGTGGACCGCCGAGCCGAACCGGGCGCTCGTCGCCGTCGTGGTCGAGACGACCCAGTCATACCACCCGCTGGGCCGAACGGGAACGGGCGCGTCGACGCCGCGTCGGACGCCGGTCGCGAGACGCCCGCGGAGCGGGTACGCGGCGACCCCGCCGACGACGGCGACGCCGGACATCGCGACCGGAGGCGAAAGGTGAGTGGGCAGTCCGACCGCGAGCTGCGCCTCGCCGGTGGCGGTCGCGTCGACGGCCCCCTGGACGATGGCGTCGACCGCCAACTGCGGCGCGACGCTGACGACGACCGCCGCGACGGCCAACACCGCGGGAGGCCCGATCAGCGTGACCGGCGGTCGGTGGACGTCGGCGGCCGGGGCCCGCCGCTCGCCGAAGAACAGCGCGAGGAACGTCAGCGAGTAGACGACGGTCAACACGCTCGCGAGCGTCGCCACGGCGGGATACAGCCAGGCGAGGCCGCCGGCCTCGTGGGCCACTTCGTACGCGGCCTCGAACAGCAGCTCCTTCGAGTAGAAGCCGTTGAACGGCGGGATGCCGGCCATGCTCAACGCGGCGACGACGGTGACGGCGGCCGTGACCGGCAGCTCCCGCCACAGCCCCCCGAGGTTGTTGAGGTTGCGGGTCCCGGCCTCGTGGACGACGATCCCCGCGACGAGGAACAGCGGCGCCTTGAACAGCGCGTGGTTGAGCAGGTGGAACGCGCCGGCTTCGGCGCCGTAGCCGATGTCGAAGCCGAAGCCGGCGACCATCAGCCCGAGGTGGCTCGCCGTCGAGTAGGCGAGCAGCTCTTTGGTGTCGGTCGAGGCCACCGCCAGCAGCGCCCCGACGGTCATCGTCACGAGTCCGAGCGTCGCGACGATCAGCACCCATTCGGGACTCATCAGGAGCGGACGCACGCGGCCGAGGAGGTAGACGCCCACCTTGACCATCGTCGCGGAGTGGAGGAAGGCGGAGACGGGCGTCGGGGCGACCATGGCGTTCGGCAGCCAGAAGTGGAGCGGGACCTGCGCCGACTTCGCGGCCGCGGCGACGACGATCAGCCCGAGCGCCGGGAGGAACAGTCCCGACTCGCGGAGAGCGGCGCGCATCGCCCCGCTGTTCGCGATCATCGCCGTCAGATCGAACGTCACGCCGCCGAGGGCGCCCCGCGCCGCGGCCGCGAGCATGAGCAGCGCCGCGAGCAGGCAGAGGCCGCCGCCCACGGTCACGACCATGGCCATCCGCGCCGAGTAGCGCGACTCTGCGTCCTCGGTGTGGTGGCCGATGAGCACGAACGAACAGAGGCTGGTCAGCTCCCAGAACAGGAAGAGAAAGACGAGGTCCGAGGCGAGCGCGACGCCGAGTATCGACCCCATGAACGCGAGCAGCGCCGCGTAGTAGCGCGCCAACCCCTCCTCGCCGTGCATGTACGACGTCGAGTACACGAACACGAGGGCGCCGATGCCGCTGGCCAAGAGCGCGAAGAGGAGCCCCCACCCGTCGACGGTGAACTGGATGCCCACGTCGAGCGCGGGGACCCACGACACTCCGACGGTGCCGTAATCGTCGACCCCCGTCGCCAGCAGTCCGAAACTGGCTGTCGCGACGACGGCCCCCGCGTAGCCGGTCCGTTCGCCGAGGACCCGATACAGGAGCGGCGAGACGGCTGCGGCCACGAAAGGGAGCGCGACGGCGGTCGTTACGAGCGTCAGGTCAGGGGCCATCAGGAATCGTCTGTTCCAGCCGATACGACGCTGCCGCCGTCCGCGGTATCGGCGCTTACCCCTCCATCCGCTTGCCTGCGGCAAAACTCCTGTGGCTTTTCGAGATGCCGTGTTCGGGCGAGACCGGAAAGCGAGGCGAGACGGTCTCGAAGGCGAGTAGTCCCGGGCGGATATCGAACCTTACTCACTCCGCTCGCTTCGCTCGCTCCGTTCCCTGCTTCGAATCCGCTGGACGTATTTGCCGCTCGCGGTGTTGCTCGCGGCAAGAGTAGTCCCGGGCGGATTCGAACCGCCGTCAATGGCTGACTTCGGGCATCCGACGGTCGTCTCCGACGAGACAGACCGTGGTCGCGTCTCAGCCGCGAACGCGGACGGATTCCCTCCAAAGGCCATTATGATTGGCCACTACACCACGGGACTGCGGTCGATAATTGCCGGCGCACACTCAAGTAGGTTACTTTCCCTAACGGGTCGCGGGGGCCGAGACCGCCGCGGCCGATCGCGCGTCTCCGGAGTCGGCTGGGGATTCGAAACCGACGCCGATGTCGGTCGCGGTCCGGACCGCTCCCGCCGGGAAGTGGACGCGTGGTCGCTAGTCGCGGTCGTCGGGATCGATACCGGCGTCGCCGCCAGCCCCGGCGTCGTCGGAGGGGTCGGCGTCGTCGACGTCGCCGGCGGGGGGATCGTCGTCCGCGCCCTCCTCGGGGGCGACCGCCGGCGGCGACGGCGGCCGGTAGGTGTAGACGAACTCGCCGGACACGGCGTGGTACGCGCCCGTCCGGGGGTCCTCCACGACGCCCGTGTCGTTGTCGATGGCGAAGTCGACAAGGTCGCGGAGGCTCTCCGCCTCGGCCTCGGGACGCTCGTGGACGGAGGCCGGGAGCCGGAAGGTCGTGATCCACTCCGCGAACTCGGAGCGGTCGTCGCTGTACGAGAGGTAGTCGCGCTCGGCGGGCGTGAGCGCGAGGTCGCGCTCCCGCCGGGCGTACGCCAGCGCGCCGCTCCCGAGGAGCCCGACCGCGAGCAGGAGCGGACCGCCGATCGACCGGAGGGGGCCGTAGCTCCGCTCGACGGCCACCGTCCGCGTGCGCTCGGCGGTGTCCGACCAGACCCCTGGATCGTCGACCGCGTACGTGTCGCCGCCGTGGTCGAGCCCCAGCTCGACCGTCCGGGCGTACGAGGTGGACTCGCCGTTGATCGTTCCCTCGACCGCCACGTCGGTGACGACGAACATCTCGGTCTCGCCCGGCGACGCGCCGAGCTCCTCTTCGATCGCGGCCGCGGTCGCGTCGACCGCCGAGCTGTTGAGCGCGAACGACGACCCCGCGGTCTCGCCGGGTTCGACGTCCGAGACGGCCTCCGACGCCAGGGGCTCCCGCTCGCTCCAGTAGACGGTGCCGCCCTCCTCGCCGACGTTGCGGATGACAAGCACGGAGTCGAACCGGACGTCGACGTCCGACGCCGAGGAGGCCGCGTAGGTCGTCTCGACGGCGACGTCGAGCACGGGCGCGACCTGCGTGAAGTACGTCTCCCGGCCGTCGAGGACCGTTCCGGTCTCGAACACCGAGTTCGGCTCGGTCACCTCGGCGGAGTGGTCGTACGCCGTCTCGACCGTGAACGAGGAGACGGTCTCCTCGCGGGCCTCGGTGCCGGGATCGACGTGGGTCGCGTAGACCAGCCCGCCGCCGGCGGCGGCCGCGATCAGCAGGACGGCGAGGAGTACGGCGAACTGTGCGTCCAGCATCGCGCGGAGTCGAAGTCGAGTCTCGTCGGGGGATGAAGCGCTCATTCGGTCACCTGTAGAACTGGCGGAGGAGGCGGCGGTACAGCGGGGGGTTCTCGCGCGATTCCCGGGAACGGATACGCGCGGGCTCGCCGCGGAGGAAGACGAGTCCGAGGCCGGCGATGCCGCCGCCGAGCAGGCCGTTGATCGCGACGAGCGGCGCCCACGGGTGGACGCCGTACAGCTCGTCGACCACGCCGTGCGGGAGCACCGCGAGGTACCGGTGTTCGGCGACGAACAGCCGGTAGTAGCCGGTCTCGGGCGGCGCGGTGAGCGTCACCGTGGTCGACGCCTCGCCGCGGCTCCCGACCGCGAGCCGCTGCGGGTCGACCTCGACGCCGGGGCTCGCCGGGGTGACGTACGCGTACACCGGGACCAAGCCGGCGTTGGGGACGACGTACTCCAGCTCCTGGCTCGTGCCGCTCTCGATGACGGTGGGGTTCTCCGACTCGAACTCGGCGCTCACGACGCCGTACTCCTGCGTGCCGGCCGGGACGATCATCGCCGCGGTCGCGGTCGCCATCAGCACCAAGGCGAGGACGCCGACGATGACGAACACGGAGGTGCCGTCGTCGCGGGAGCGGTCGCGTTCGCGCCCCTCGCGCGCGTTGCGGTTGAGGTACCAGTCGACCACGTACGCGACCACGGAGAGCCCGAAGAGGATGTACGCCAGCCCCTGGGTCCCCTGGAACGAGCGGACGCCGAACGTGACCGCCAGCCACGTCTGCGCCGAGGAGAGCCCCGACTGGATCCCCATCGCGACAGTGCCCAGGTGCGGGATGACGACTACGCTCCCGCCCACGGAGAGCGCCACGGCGACGACCTCAGCGTCCTGCACAACGGGTTCGCCCCCGTCCTGATCGGTGAACGGGTTGTTGTCGCCCCGCGTGATATACCCGCGATCCGTCTCCTCGACGACGCGGTGGGTGGTTAACCCGCCGCCCTCGATCTCCTGTGCGTCGAAGGTCACCACGTCCCCGGCGCCGACGTCGCCGGCGAGCGGCGCGGGGATCGCGACGAACCCGTCGCCGGGATCGAGCGTGGGCTGCATGCTGCCGGTCTCGACGAAGCTGAGGAGTATCGGCTGCCCGAGGAGCTGGCCGACGACCAGCGAGAGGACGACGAGGACGACCGCGACCTGCAGCGTTATCGAGAATACTCGTTTCGGTGACATGGGTCGTGTCGGTGGCAGCGCCACGCCGCGGGCGTCGATCTCGTCACGGGTCCGGCGCGTGGCTCCGATCGTGGAATGTCAGCGAGACGTTATAAGCCCGTGGGTCGGAGCAGAATGGGTCGGACGCTCGCGGCTCGCGGCGCGGGCGCCCCTCTGTCTCGCGATCTCACTCGTCGAACGCCCCGACCGCGAGCAGCGCGAAGGGGCCGATGAAGGCGAGACAGAACCCCAGCAGGTGGACGTAGAGGTTCACGACGCTGCCGGCGCCGGTCGGGTCGGCCGGGAACCCGACGACGGGGTAGGCGACGACGAGGACCGCGCCGACGGCGAAGAGGTCGCCTTCGCCCGGCCGGGAGGCGATCTCGCGGAGCCCCTCGCGCGCGGTCGCGAGGACGCGGATCCCGGCGCTCGACGCGTAGAGGAGCGCGAGCAGCGCGCCCGCGACGCCGACCGCGAGGCCAGCGAGCCCGACGCCGGTCGTCGAGAGCGGGAGCGCGAGCAGCGCGATCCAGCCGAGGAGCGCGAAGAAGACCGCGGGGAGCGCGCGGAGCGACGCGTCCGGGGCGAACCGCTCGCGGGCGTACGTCCCGAGCAGCAGCGGGAGCAGCCCCGCGAGCGCCATGTTGATCCCGGAGAAGCCGAACCCGATCGCGTCCCGCGGGACAGCGAGGTTCAGTCCCGAGAGCACGAACGGGAACGCCAGCAGGAACGTCGCCAGCGCGGTCAAAAAGAAGCGGCGGGCGTCCCCGAGGACCGCGAGCGCGTAGCCGACGCCCGCGAGGAGGCAGTAGCTCGCCACGTTCCCGGCGAGGTGGCCGGCGTCGAGGTGGACGTAGTGCGCGGCGAACGCGGTCGGGACGGTCGGGTCCGCGTACGCGAACGCGAGTGACCGACGGGTCGGCTCCGGGAGCGCGAAGACCGCGAGCAGGACCGCCGGCACCGCGAGCAGGACGAGCAGGTCGACGGCTCGAACGCTCGCGAGCAGCTCCCGGCGGAGGGCCCGGTCCGCGTCCCGGTCGGCGCTCGCGGCGCCGACGGCGCGGTCGCGCTCGTCGGTCGGTGGCGCGGTCACGGGCGGGACCTCGCCGACCAGCGGGTAAGACCTGTCGGCGCGCGTCTCGGAGCTGAAAAATCGATGTCCGGGAAGACAGTTCGAACGAGGGCGCCCCGAGACGACCGGCCGGTCATCGCGGCATCCGCCGGACGAGCGCGAGGGTGGCGACGGCGATAACCACGAGCGCGAGCGGACCGGCGAGATCCGCCGGGTCGATCCCGAACGGCTCCTCCGTGGTCCCGGTGACGGTGGCGGACTCGTCGCTGCCGACGTTCGACTCGTCGCCCGATCCCCCCGCGTCGTCGCCCGCGGGGTCGCCGACGAGCAGCGTCCCGACGGCGGTCCCGTCGACCGCGAGGTCGTAGGCGCCGGCGGTCCCGAAGGTCGCGTCGAACGCGACCGTCGCCGTCTCGTTCGGGTCGAGTGAAACGGTCTCGTTCGCGACCGGGGTGCCGTTCGCCGTCAGCGTCACCGTGCGCTCGCCGGCCGCGCCGCCGCCGTTCCGCAGGGTCGTCCGGACCGTGACGTTCTCACCGGGGTCGACCGCCTCGGGCGCGACCGTCGCCTCGGTCACGTCGTACCGGGGAACGCGCTCCGCGACCGCGAACGTGGAGAACTCCTCGGTCGTCGCCCGGAAGTGGACGCGGTCCTCGGGGAGCCCCATGATCTCCACGACCGCCTCGTCGACGATCTCGACCGGCACCTCCTCCCACGCGCCCGCCTCCGTCTGCCGGTAGAGCGTCACGTCCTCGGGGTCGGTCCCGGTCTCGTTGAGGTACGCCGGGTCCGCGCTGAACCGGATCGTCATCGCGTCGACCGCGTTGGGCGCGAAGTCGTAGTCCAGCGAGAGGTACCCGACCGGGCGCGGGCGGGTCGGCGCCGTCAGCGCGCTCCCGTTCGCGAAGGAGTCACGGCTCCCCTCGGCGTCCAGTTCGACGCGCTCGTTCCGGACGCCCTCCAAGTCGATCCCTTCGAGCGTCACGTCATCGCCGGCGATCTCCATTCCCTCGGCGAGGAACTGGACCGCCTCGCCGCGCTCGACGTCGCTCGCGACGAACTCGCGGCGGTCCGCGCTCGGGGAGGTGACCGTCGTGGTCGGGCCGCCGTCGCCGGTCTGCTGGGTCGACGCCCCCGTTCCCCCGACCGCGTCGGGCTCCGCGATCTTCGCCTCGATCGAGAACTCGTCGGCGCCCAGCTGCGTCCCGGCGGCCTTCCCGCGCGTGTCGAGTTCGAGGCCGACCGTGACGGTCTGGTTGGGCGCGAGCGTGACGTTGTTCGCCTCGCCCTCGATCGAGTCGCCGTCGGCGACGAACGTGACCTCGCCGTCGCCGTCGTACTCGATCCACACGTGCGCGTACCGGTCGGCCGTGTACGTGATCGTGAACACGTCGTCGATCGTCCCGGTCGAGTCGACGTTGACGCCGTCGAAGGAGGGATCCTGGATGTTCGGGTTCGACGCCGAGACGTCGATCGCGATCTCGTCGTCGTCATTTAAATAAGAATAGTTCCCGTTCGGGCCGTCGGCCGGCTGGATCGCGAGGCGGTCCTCCGCGAAGGTGTCGGCGTCGCCGTCGATAACCGCCGCGCCCGTGGTGAAGATCAGCGAACCCGCGGCTACGAGGACGAGGGCGAGGATCAGGGTGCGGCGGAGGGTTGGCATAGGGTACGTCTACCTCTGCTTGTGCCTGTAGGCTCTTGATAACGCGGTGCCTGAAACGGCTGAAGGGGTTGCCTGTAACGAGATGTCAGCCAGGCGAACGGCATGATTTCCCTCAGAATACGTTCCAATAATTAGAATTGCCGTTTCAGTGTCCCTCGCTGAATACCTACCAGCGGAGTCGGATCGGTGTGAAGCTATCAATAGTTCAAGAGTCGACAGAGAAGGAGAAGACGGAATCGCGTTCTTCTGTTTCGTCAACCCGGGGAGTTATATTGGCTATTGTTCCGTTGCTTTGCCAACAATTGTCAGCGATACGCTATACGCACTCTCTTGTGCGTCAACCCCCGTCGTATCGATCTGAAGACCGAGTGGCACCGAGTCACCAGTTTCAAGGACCGCTCTAGTACCGTCTCCGGTGAGGAGGTCCCCCGTGTTCACGTTGAATATTTGAACGTGTGGGAGACCTTCTGTATCATCCTGCCGACTGTACAGTTCGATCGTCTGGGTTCCCTGGTTTCTCGAGAAGAACAACGGATCCCCGTCAGTTTCACTCCCGAATCGGTAAACTGAGTCTTCTCCGAGTCCTTCGGGATTCTCTGGGTTGGTGTCGATTAGCCAATCAGTTCTCTCCCGTAGGCCGGGGAAGGTGAAGTTCAGTTGTCCATCGTCTCTGTAGGCCCTATCATCAGTAGCGCTCTCGCCTTTGATCAACGCTAAGTACGCGTCGTCATCGTCAGCGGTCTCGACGCTTACACTCCGTTCTGCCTCGGCGCTCGAGAACGCCCCACTACCGATTAGTGCACCGCTGCCGGTGACAGCCGTGCCCAGACCAAATACGAAGGTGCGTCGTTTCATTGTGGGGCTTTATAAGCTTGTTAGTCTTCGATCTCGTTCGCGTTGATTTCGAACGTTGCGGTCACGGTGTCCGGTGGGTTATCTCCTGCAACGATTTGGACAAAGTACCCTGCCGAATCTCCTGTCGACAATTCTGCCTGTTCAGATACATTACCAGTACCGAGGGCTAGCGCAATAGCCAACTCACCGTCACTTTCAACCGAATTTCCGTCGCTGTCGAACCTCAGAACCTGATATTGAGGGGATATTTTTACCTTGTTCCTACCCTGATTGCGAACAGTGAAGACATTTCTATCTGCAGCTCCACTGCCGAAGACTGTGCTTGAATTTTCTCCGACGTGCTCACCTAGATCGTTTCCGTCTTGATCTTCGACGAGGGTACCGAAATCCAAGGCGATCGCGTCGCCACTTCCGTCAGCGTATTGGCTCGTTGACTCTATCGCGAGGTACGCACTTGCGTCGTCAGCAACTTGGACACTAACACTCCGCTGTGCCGCTGCGCTCGAGAACGCACCGGTTCCGAGCGCCGCGGCACTACCTGTGGACAATGCACCGATACCGGCGATGAGACTACGTCGGTTCATTGTTAGAAGTCCTCCACGAATGCTCCAATAACCACTTGTCCGTTCTCATTTTCTGGGTCGTCGTCCAGCGTATCGACCGTTACGTCAACAAGCGTGCTGTCACCAGGGTTGAGGACGGCACCTTGACTGTCACCTTCGTCGAACGATTCCGCGTTCTGAACCTCAAGCTCGACGCCGTCAATCGGTTTCGTGGTAGCCTTGACACCGACGTTGTAAAGGGGCCGGCTGGGATTCTGAGAGAACCCAGCAGCGACAGTATTGGTTCCTTGATTGATGATCTTGAACACACCATCAATCTCTGTCTCGGCGTCCTCATTGAATCCTTCACCGCCTTTGTTTGTCGTCTGCGAGCCGAAGTCAAGACTAAGCTGCCCATTACCACCATCGTCGCTGATGATGTCGTCGCGCTCCGCCTTGAGTCCTAAGTATGCGCTGTTGTCACCGCCGACTTCGACGGTAACGTCACGTTCGGCCTCTACACTTGAAAACGCACCAGTACCTATTGCTGCTGCACTCCCTGATGCTAATGCACCCAATCCGGCCATGAACTTGCGTCGGTTTGTCATAGTTGTTACCTGTGTTCGCACACGACCCGCGGGCCGCCGACGCGGGACATCCCGCGTCACCCGGGGTCGCTCTACGACACCCATGGGGCCTATCCCATATCGTTATGAATTTCCAGAAACACTTCCGGGTGGGACTGAAACCCGGCCGCCCGGTTCTGCCCCCGCCTGAACCGCGGCCGCCCCGGTTCAATCGCCGCTTGAAGACGAGTCTTCCCCGGTTCGGCCGCAGCCTGAACGATGCCGATCGACCGTTAAACGATACATAATCTGATAAATTTGCCCGACTAATCGAATTTACAATGTACTAACCAATTCGAAAAATATGCTATAGGACACTTAAACACCTGTTTTCGGATGTTTGAGCGATCGACCACCACCCGTTTTTGAACTCCGAGAAACTTCGGTAAAGTATTACGACCGCGGGTTTTATGTTGGCCGATTCATGTGTGTCAGACAGAAATGGCGTCGGTACAGCAGGTAGACGGGGGAGGGGTAGAACCGACGACGGAGGTGTCCGAAGATGAGCTGTTCGACGTGCTGGCGAACCAGCGGCGGCGGTTCGCGGTCCATCTGCTGAAACGAGGGGAGAAGGATCGGATCGAGATCGGTGATATGGCCGAACAGATAGCGGCGTGGGAGAACGGGATCGACACGGCCGAGATCACGGGCAACGAGCGCAAGCGCGTGTACACCGCGCTCCAGCAGTCCCACCTGCCGAAGATGGACGACGCGGGCGTCGTCGACTTCAACAAGGACCGGGGGGTCGTCGAGCCGACGCCCGCGCTCCAGAACGTCGACCTCTACATGGACGTCGTCGAGGGGAAGGAGATCCCGTGGAGCGACTACTACCTCGGGCTCTCGGGCGTCGCGGCCGCGCTCACCGGCGCGGTGTGGCTCGGCGCGTGGCCGTTCGTCCTCCTTCCCAACATGGCGTGGACGGTCGCCATCGTCGTCGCGTTCGCGTTCTCCGCGATCACGCACAAGTACTACACCACGGAGATGAAGGTCGGCGAACCCGAGGAACCCCCGGAACTACAGTAAGGCGCCGGTGTTCAAGCAGTGCCTTCCGGGGTTCCGGCGCCGCATAACCTTAGGGTCGGGGCGCGTTGTGTCGAGTGACCGAACCGTGCGATCCCATCGCAAATGAAACGACGAAACTTCATCCTGCTGCTCGGCGGCGCGAGCTCCGGCGCGATGAGCATGGGGACCGGCGCGTTCAGCAGCGTCGAGGCCGAGCGCGGCGTGGAGGTGAACGTCGTGGAGGATGACGAGGCGTACCTCGGAATAGCGGTCGACGAAGAGGTGGACGCGGTTCAGATCAAAAACCAGTTCGCCGATCGCCTCGACCTGACGGTAACGCTGAACTCGGCGGACGGCGCAATCGGCGAAATCGAGGCTGAGGGACCGATAACGTTCGTAGACGGGACGGGCGGAGAGAGTGATATCGACGTAGACGACGAGAGCGGTCAGGGCGAACTCGGCCCCGGAAACGAAGCGCACGTACGGGTCGATTTCGACGAGGCGGGTGAGGGGTCGTTCGCCCTGTCGTTCGCGGGCGAGGCCGGCGGCGCGAGCGTCGACAAGACCCGGGAGTTCACGCTTCGACCGCGAGACGTCACCGGGCATGTCACAGAAGTCAAGTTCCCAGGCAATAGCGGACATCTCCGGATACTCACCGGTGAGAGTAACGGCAACAGCGGTGTCAGCGGCGTCGTAAGCGCGAAATTATACTGCGAGGACGACGGGAACGTGACATCTAGCGACGACTTCGAGTACGTTCTGGTGAACGAAAACCTCGGTGTCGAGGATTTCGACGGCGATCTGGAGGGATCAATCGCCGGTATCGAGATTGAAGGGATCGAGGGCGTCTTCGTGAAGCCGGATAGTTCGGACAACAGTACCGGAAACACGGTCGCTACAGACGACACGAAAACCGATCCGTTCGGCGGCTAGTTTTGATCGCGAACTACTCCCCGCCTCCCGTATCGGAATCCACCGCCTCGTCAACTTCCGCCCGTGCGAACTCCCGGATTCTCTGCTTCTCTTCCGCGCTCACGTCGACCGGCCGCGCGCTCTCGATCTGGCCGTTCACGACCGCGTTCTGCTGTGGGCGCCACACCTCGGCCGGCTGTTCCTTTATATACTCGGCCCACCGGATCACCTGCTCGTAACGGGGCGGTCGCTCGGGGTCGTCGTCGGCTTCGGCTGAGCTTCCCTCAGAGGTTCCAGAGTCGGTCATCACGTTCGAATCGGCGCTCAGTCGTCGCCGGGTCGGTACGCACCCGATCGGTGCTCGATATCGTAGATTACCACTACCTCTCGATCCCGATCGGCAGATGCTCCCAACCGAAAGTCACCGATCCGAATTTTACCGTGCGGAACGCCCGACAGCGGTTCGATATACTCGGGTGGGTCCCGCCACTCGTCAGTCACGATGTCGTCGAGCTTCGAGACGATACGCTGCTGTATCGGCGTATCGAGTCCCTCAAACGCCCGCGCAGCGGGTGGCCGGAACTCCCACGTCCAGTCGTCACTCCTCGTCATCGATCATATCGACGACCTCATCGCGAGAGACGGCCTCGCTCTCACCGTTTCGCATCGCGTACTCCTCGGCGGCGATGCTCGCCAACATACTGCGTGACGCGCCGGGATGATCCGTCGCGTCACGGATCGCGTGCCGAAGGAACTCGCTCCGAGAGGTGTACCCCTCCTCCTTCCAGACCGCGTCGATCTCCGCCAGCTGGCGTTCGGTGACGCGGACGTTGATCGTCGTCGTCTCGGGATCGTCGACTTCGGCGTCGTTTGTACCCGTTTCTGACATACGTGCGTATTGCGTTCGCGGTTATATAAATGACACCCGAGCGGGGACCACCGTTTGGGCGTCAGGGTGACCACTCCACGATTCAAGACAAGCTCACGAACGAATTCCGTCGAAACCTACGAATATATCGTACACAGAGCAAACGCCGCACGCACACCACCTCCACCCGCGTCCGTGGTTCTCTCGCCGGTGAAACGCGGAGAGCTATCGTCCGATCGGAGACGCGAGACGAACGACGCGGCGATCGAACGCGGGTGGTGCGTTGCTCCGGACCGATACACGTGACTCGCCCGGAAGTCGGAATCGGTCGCGGGAACGGCGATCAAAGCGCCGAGAGCCAGATCGGCTCCGTCTCCGCCGGATCGAACGGCAGCGCCTCGATACGTGCGACCGCTGCACGGACGCCCCGCCGGTCATGTCCTGCGGTGCGACGAAGACCGGGACGACGGCGTCTCGATCAGCGAAGTCTTTCACGTCGGTCGTGATGATCGCCATCGCTTCGGATTCGGCGTACGCCGCGATCGCGTCATCGGTCGCCTCCGGGCCGAGTTCGGATATTTCCCGGGAGTACACCACATCGTGCCCGTCACCTCGGAGCGCGGAGACGTACTCTTCGGGCACGTTCGCGTCGGCGAGAATCCGAGACACGACTACGCTGCGTCCTCTGTCGACCCCGAGTTCTCGCCGTGGAGTTCCTCGACGAGGGCGCGCGTCTGTCGCTCGCCGTCGCGCCGTGTCCGCTCGGCCTCCCGCTCGTCGCCCTCGAACGCGTCGCGGTGTTCGTAGTAGTGCGCGAGCGCGCCGAAGAGGTCGGCCATCGAGATCTCGTACTCGCCGGCGACGACGTGTGGATCCTCATCGGCGTCGATCACGCGCCGCTTGACGTCGCGCACGGTGATCCGCGTCCCTTCCACGCGCGCCTCGCCGGAGCGAATCGCCTCGTTCCGGACAATCGAGGTCATACGATGAGATACGACTGATATCCGTTTAGTCCTTCGGGCGGCTCGGAAGGCTGTGTCGGTCTCCGCCAGCTGGCATACGGTGGCACCGATGGTGGTCAGCGCGATCGCTGGATCCCCGCCCGCCGAAACCTATGAACACATTGTACACATAGCAAACAACATGCCTACGATCTCTACCCGGGTCCCCGAAGACCTCGAAGCGGAACTCGAGGCGTACCTCGAATCGGAACGCCTCGACCGAAGCACGGCGGTCCGGAAGCTCCTCTCCGAAGGGCTCGAGGAGTGGCACACGGAGCGCGCGCTTGAACGCTTCGCCGACGGCGACGTTTCGCTTATAAAAGCCGCAGAACTCGCCGGGCTCTCCGTCTGGGAGTTCGCCGACCTCGTCGAGGACGCGGACGACGCGTGGGTCTCGTCCGATCACCTCGAAGCCGACCTCGATGAGCTGTGAGCTGGGTCTTCGACGCGACGCCGCTGATCTACCTCGCGAAGGCGGAGCGACTCGACGCCATCGAGACGCTGGACGAACCGCCAGTCGTGCCGGAGGCCGTCTACCGCGAGGTCGTGACGACCGGCGTCGGGCGGGGGTACGACGACGCGCGTCGGATCGAGCGCGCCGTGGAGGACGGCCTCGTCGACGTCGTCGCGGTCGACACGGACGACTCCCCGGTCGCGACGCGGCTCGCGCGGCATCCGGGGTTGAGCGACGCCGACGCCGCGGTCCTCGCCTGCGCGGACGCCCGCGACGCGGTCGGCGTGATGGACGAGTCCGCCGGGCGCTCCGCGGCCGAGGTGGAGGACATCGAGACGCGCGGGACCGCGTATCTCGTCCTCGCCGCCGTGAAGGACGGCGCGCTGTCGACGGCGGGGGGCCGCGACGCCATCGACGCGATGATCGATCACGGCTGGGACGTGGCGCCGGACGTGTACACGAAGATCGTCGGGAAGTTGGAGTCGTTCGAGTAACGACTATCTTTTTTCAAGGCGAGAATCCCGCCGTTTACGGCGGGCGTGAAGCCGACAACTCCTACACGTTCCACCGTCGGTTACAGGCCGAATACCCCACGACTGCAAATCTTTATTAAAATTGGATATATGAGCGTGTCATAGAATAGTTCTCGTGGTTGCCCACGTATTCGGAGCCAGTAGCTTCGAGACGGTCAAACCCGTTGTCATAGCAGCTGTTCGTTCTGAGCCACGCGATGGCCGATAGACGTAAAGTATTCGTTCCAGTGAATGAATGGGCGCTCTAAAACAGCTTTCTACAGCCGTGCACCAAGTGCACGTACTTCTAAATCGGTTACGGGTTAAAACGCATAAGCAGTCCTATAATAGCATGCGGCTGTTTCTATGACACGCTCTATATAGAAATCAGTACGGTCAAATGAAGTACAACCTCGAAACCGGGTCGCACACGGTCCACGCGCTCCAATATCACTTTGTGACCGTCACGAAGTACCGCGCAGACCTCCTCACCGACGAAATCGCAGAACGGGTCGGTGAGATTGCCAGCGACATCTCAGAAGACTTCGGCGTGAACATCCAGAACGTCAACGGCGGAAGCGATCACGTTCATATCCTCTTCACAGCGAAGCCAACGACCGACCTCACCAAGTTCATCAACTCGCTCAAGGGCGTCACGTCCCGCAAAATCCGTGACGAGAATCCCGAGGTTCGGCAGGCGCTCGACAAGGCGTTCTGGCAACCGGGGTACTTCCTCGCCACCACCGGCCAAGTGAGCATCGACGTACTCATGAAGTACGTGGAGGAGCAGTAGCGATGTCCACGACCGTCACAAAAACGTTGCAGGCGACGTTCGCGCCACCCACCGCGCACAAGCAGTCGAAACTCAACGACCTGCTCGAAACCTACCGTGACGGTCTGCAAGAAGCGTTCGACGCCGGAGCGAGTACCATGTCGGCGGTGAGCGACATCGTGACGCCCTACGACCTCCCGTATCAGGCCAAGGCCGCTCTCTGCAACTACGTTCCGAAACTCCGCAAGACGTACAACGCCAAGGAGTTGGACGACGGCCACCCGATACGGCTCACGAATCAAGCCGCGAAGTTCGACCACTCTGAAGAACGCGACTACGCGTTCACGTGGTGGGTTCCGCGTCCCGGTCGGGGAACGAACTTCTGGATACCGCTCCGCATCAACCCTGAACAGGAAGACCTCTGGCATGACCTCGTATCGGAGGACGCAAAGGCGGGCGAAATACGGCTTCAGAAGCATCGGAAAAACTGGGTACTGCACGTCACCGTCGAGTACCCGGTCGAAGAACCAACGACAAACGGTGACACCACGCACATCGGCTTAGACATCGGAGAAACCGCCCTCATCACGGGCTGTGCCCTCAAGGATGGTTCTCCGACTGACCCGTTCGTGTGTAGCGGAAGCAGAGCGAAGCATCTCCGCAAAGAGATGCACACGACCCTGAAACGACTCCAAGAGCGTGACGTATCCGAGTGGCGTATCGAAGACCGCTTCTCGCACTACCAGAACGCGCTCACCGACATCGTGGAGAAAGCGTCTCGGCAAGCCGTCGAGTACGCAAAGCGGTACGAGAATCCCGTGTTGGTGATGGAGGACTTGACGTACATCCGTGAGCGTCTCGACTACGGGAAGTACATGAACCGTCGGCTTCACTCGTGGGCGTTCGCCCGACTGCAAGGGCGCATCGAGGACAAGGCGACGGAAGCAGGCATCCCGGTCGAGTACGTGAATCCGGCGTACACCTCGCAGACGTGTCACTCGTGCCACCGTATCGGTCGGCGGGACTCCCAAGCCGAGTTTCGGTGTCCGAACGGCGACTGCCACGTTTCGACGTTTCAGGCCGACATCAACGCTTCCGCGAATATCGCACGACGGGTCGACCCGTGGGGAGAGAGCGTCCCGCTTGACAAGGCGGAGCGCGATGACTCGCCTCAGGATGGGAGCGGTTGTGACACCGCCACGACTCACCGTGAGAAGAGCGTACCAGCGCAGATGACGCTCACGGCCTACGAAGAGTCGGAACCCTCTGCCAGCGACGACTAACTGGTATTCCCCATGCGTGGGAAGCCTCGCCGTTTACGGCGAGGAGGATGTCACTACGGCTCGTGAGAGAGACACCGATATGGCATCGTCGCTCCCGCTATCAGAGGAGGAAAAGGAACGAATGCGGCGCGGTCGGGTCAGTTCCGGGGTCGCGACCGACGAAGCAGACATCGACGAGATACTCTACGGCTGAGTTTGGGTGTCGATCTACTCCTCGTTGTTATTTTCCTCATCGGTCTCACCTTCCGCCTCCAACACGTCGTCCGCGAACTCCCGAATTGCTTGCTTCTCCTCGGCGCTCACGTCGACCGCGCGCGTGCTCTCTATCTGTCCGTTCACCACCGCGTTCTGCTGTGGCCCCCACACCTCGGGCGGGTGCTCTTTGATATACTCGACCCACCGGATCACCTGCTCGTAGCGGGGCGGTCGCTCGGGGTCGTCGCCTCCGGCCGAGCCCTCTTCAGGCGTTCGTGAGTCGCTCACAGCGCTCCTCGACGTCGAGTCGTTCGACCCGCGTTTCGAGTCGGTCGCGGGAAAGCGTTTCTCAAAGCTTGGCCGTGGTTCGAAATCCACCGCCCCGTTCAGATGCGCTTATGTGCCTCCCGTCCTCACTCAAGCACATGGACGATCACTCACACGAGCCCGACCCGGACGAACGCGTGACGTCTCCCATGCAGGGGTTCGGCAGCCGCGAGGTCGGCATCGGCGCGGCCGTCACCCTCGTCGGCCTGCTGGTGGCGTACGTCATCCCCTTCCTGTTCAGCCTCTGAGCGGCGCGCGTCGCGTCCGCTTTTAAAAGACAGCTGAAACCGTCGATAGCGGCGCGTTCACCGCGGGTACCACGCCAGCGGGTGATCGGCGGTGAGCTCGACCGTGACCGGCTCGTTGAGTCCGAACTCCTCGACGTGGTTGTGCAGGCAGTGAACCGTGTCGCCGGACTCCAGCTCGACCCGGTAGACGAACGACGGCCCGACGTACTGCCGCGAGACGATGATCCCGTCCGCCAGCTCGGGGCTCGCGGGGGTGGCCCGGAGGTCGTCTGGGCGCACGAGGACGTCGACGGGCGCCCCGTCGTAGACGCTGTCGTACCCCTCCAGCGTGACGGCGTCGAACCGGCCGATCCCGGTCTCGACCTGCTCGTCGCGGAGCTCTCCCTCGAGGAACGACGCCCGCCCGAGGAAGGAGGCGACGAACTTCGACTCGGGGCGCTCGAAGACGGTCTCGGGACTGCCGACCTGCTCGATTTCGCCCTCGTTCATGACGGCGACGCGGTCGGAGATGGACATCGCCTCCTCCTGGTCGTGGGTGACGGAGACGGCGGTGACGCCCGCCTCCTTCAGGATGCGGCGGACCTCCTCGCGCATCTCCACGCGGAGCCGGACGTCGAGGTTCGAGAACGGCTCGTCGAGGAGGAGCACCTCTGGCTCCGGGGCGAGCGACCGGGCGAGCGCGACGCGCTGCTTCTGCCCGCCGGAGAGCTGGTCGGGCGTCTTCTCGCCGTGGTCGGGCATATCGACGAGGTCGAGCAGCTCGTCGACGCGCGCCGTGGCGGTCTCCTCGTCGGCGTCAGAGAGCCCGAAGGCGATGTTCTCGCGGACGGTGAGGTGCGGGAACAACGCGAAGTTCTGGAAGACGATCCCGACGTCGCGACCCTCCGGCGCGACGAACGCGCCGTCGCCGGCGACCGTCTCGCCGCCGAGGCTGATCTCGCCGTCGGTCGGCTCCTCCAGCCCGGCGATCGTCCGGAGCGTCGTCGTCTTCCCGCAGCCGGAGGGGCCGAGGAAAGTGAGGAGCTCGCCCGGCTCGACGTCCAGCGAGACGCCGTCAACCGCGGTCTCGGGGCCGAACTCCTTCGTCACGTTCGACAGCGACAACACCGGGTCGAGCGACGGGTCCGCGGGCGACCCGCTCTCCGTGTCGCTCGACCGTCTCGTTCCGACGTGTTGCGTTTGAGCCATCGATGAGTCGGGCGCCGGTTCGACCGGCGTCCCGTGGTTGCACCCACATATTTTAGGAATACCTAAAAACGTATCGCTCGCTTCCGCGCGGCGAAAATGGGGAGGGCGAGCGCCCTCGGCGACCCGTCAGGCCAGTTCGCGCTCGATCACGCCGCGGAGCTCGCGGATCGCGTCGGCGTCGAGCGCGGTCGACTCGCCGCCGACCGTCAGCGAGAGCGTCCCCTCGCTCGTGACGTCGCCGAGCCGAAGTACGGGGAGGTCGCCGGCGGCCTCGGCGACCGCCTCGGGGTCGGTAGTCTGGACGACGAGGCGGCCGGGCGTCTCGTCGAACGCCGCGACGCGGTCGGGCAGAGAGACGTCGGCGCCGGCCGCGTCGGTCATCAGCTCGGCGAGCGCGACCGCGAGCCCGCCGTCGCTCACGTCGTGGGTCGCGAGCGTCGACTCGTGGCGCGCGACCGCCGCGAGCGACGCGACGAGGCCGGAGAGAGCGGTCGAATCGGTGTCCGGAAGGTCCGGGAACCGGTCCGTCCCGCCCGCCTGCGCGAGGTACTCGGAGCCGCCGAGCGCGTCCCCACCGGCGCCGACGAGAAGGAGCTCGGAATCGGCCGCGTGCGCCGCGTCGAGCGCGGCCGGCGGGGCGTCGTACCCGTGCTTGGTACCGATCACCGCGAGCGTCGGCGTCGGCGGGATCGGGCCCTCGACGCTGTCGTTGTACAGCGAGACGTTGCCGCCGACGACCGGGACGTCGAGGGCGGCGCAGGCGTCGGCGAGCCCGTTGACGATCCCCTCGAACCCGCCGTACACGTCTGGCTTCTCGGGGTTGCCGCCGTTAAGGCAGTCGACCGCGGCGAGCGGGACCGCGCCCTTCGCGGCGAGGTTGGTCGCGTTCTCCAGCGCGACGGCGCGGGCGCCCTCGTACGGGGCAGTCTGGGTCCAGTTCGGGTTCGCGCCCGAGGAGAGCGCGAGGCCGACACCCTCGTGGTCGGGGTCGGACGCGGCGGCCCCCTCGTCGTCTCCCGCGGTCTCCCCGGCTTCTCCGGCCTCCCGGATCGCCATGATGGCGGCGTCGTCGCCGGGTTTAAGCGCGGTCCGGGCGCCCACCTCGTGGTCGTACTGGCGGTACACCCAGCGCTTGCTCGCCGTCGACGGCGCCGAGACGACCGCCTCGACGGCGTCGGCGAGGGCGGGCTCGGGGTCGGGGAGGTCGCGGGCCGGCTGTGCCGGTTCCGCGCTCGGGAGGTCGTTCATCGGGGCGCCGTCGGCGAGGCACTCGGCGTGGACGTCGACGACGACCTCGCTCTCGTCGGCGTCGCCCGCGAACTCGCAGACGTAGTTCCCGTCGGTCACCTCGCCGATGACGGAGCAGCCGAGGTCGAACCGGTCGGCGAGCGCGGCGACCCGGTCGACGTCGTCGGGGGCGACCTCGTAGCACATGCGCTCCTGGCTCTCGGCGAGCAGGATCTCGGTCGGGTTCATCCCCGGCTCGCGCTGGTGGACGCGGTCGAGGTCGATGCGGGCGCCGAGCCCGCCCTTCGCGACGAGTTCTGAGGAGGCCCCACCGAGCCCGGCCGCGCCGAGGTCGCGGGCGGACAGCACGAGGTCCTCGTCGACGAGGGCCTCGTTGCACTCGATCAGCCGCTTCTCGGCGTAGGGGTCGCCGACCTGCACCGCCGGCCGGTCCTCGGTCTCGGCGTCCTCCGCGAGGTCCTCGGAGGCGAACGACGCGCCGCCGAGCCCGTCGCGGCCGGTGCCGTTGCCGACGAGGACGAGCTTGTTGCCGGGTTCCGTCGCCGTCGCCGTCACGAGCCGGTCCCCGTTCGTGAGGCCGATGCAGGCGACGTTGACGAGGGGGTTCCCCTCGTAGCCGCCGTGGAAGGCGACGCTGCCGCCCACCGTGGGGACGCCGATGCAGTTGCCGTAGTGGGAGATTCCCTCGACGACGCCCTCGAAGAGGTACCGCGAGCGCTCGCGGTCGAAGCCGCCGAAGTACAGCGAGTCGAGCAGGGCGATGGGATACGCGCCCATCGACATGGTGTCGCGGACGATGCCCCCGACCCCGGTGGCGGCCCCGTCGAACGGGTCGACGAAGGAGGGGTGGTTGTGGCTCTCGACGCCGAAGGTGACGTACTGGTCGCCGTAGTCGTCGGGGTCGCGGTCGGCCGCAGGTACGTCGGCGGCGTCCGGCTCGGGCAGCGCGAGGACGGCCGCGTCGTCGCCCGGCCCGACGACGACCTGGTCGCCCTCGCTCTCGAAGGCCGAGAGTAGGGGGCGAGAGGAGCGGTACGCGCAGTGCTCGCTCCAGAGGTTCTCGAACAGCGCGGCCTCGGCCGTCGTCGGCTCCCGGCCGAGCTCGGCGACCACGAGCTCGCGGTCCGGTTCGGACAAACTCATTCACTTACGTGGTTACCGAGCCGGTTCTAATGCTTTTCTATGTACACGTTCGTGTACTCTAGTTCGACTTCGAGGACGGCACGGCTCGCGGTGCGGTGCGGTGCGGTGGCGCGTGCCTCCGAGGCCGCCTCGCGGCCGAGGAGCACGCGCGAAGGAGTCGCGAACGAAGTGAGCGGCGAGGCTGGGGAGGCGTGCGGTGCTGTGCGGAGCGGGGCGGGGTGGGACTCAAAGGGGCGGCCGCGAGGAGGAAGCACGACGACGCAAGCACCGCAGCGAAGGAGTGAACGGAGTGAACGACTGAGCGAGGAGCACAGCGAGTCGCGCGAGTCCTCGCGGCCGGGGCTTTGGAGGTGTTCACCGACGATCTATCAGCAACTGTTTATAAGCGAGCGGCCGGGGCTTCGGAAGTGCTCGCTGCGCCGGCAACGGTATATAAATAAACGCCGGAAGCTCCGAAACTGCTCACGCCGAAAGTAAAAACGCACTATCGAACGCGGACGAGACCCGCGAGTTGTTATAAACCGACGACCGCGACGCCGTAGATCACCACTGCACCGACGACCCCGGCGGCCAGCGACTTCGCGTTCAGCCTGATCGCGCGCTTTCGGTCGGCGGCCAGCGCCGCCTCGTCGAGGACCTGGTTGGTCCCGTCGCCGACGTCGAAGACGCCGATCCCGGCGAAGCCGACGCAGAACCGCTCGCGGTACTGGAAGTAGCCCATCGCGGCGCCGTACAGGGGGAACACCGAGAGCAGCAGCGCCCAGCGCGGCCAGCCGACCGCGACGACCGCGGCGACGAGGGCGACCGCGAGGAGGAGCGAGGCGATCCCGAGGAGGAGCCGCCGTCGCTGTTGGGCCGGTCCGATGTTACAGACGCCCGGTTGGTACTCCATGCGACCGGGTGGGCCCGCGGCGACGAAAACGCACCGGATCCGCGCGGGAGTCGCCCGGGGTTGCCGAGCGAAGCGATCGGATCGAAGGCCGACAGGGCGGGGCGACCGCGACGGCCCATTTATTACTTGACGGGCGAAACGAGGAGACGGGAAGAGCCACGATGGACGACTCACGTCGGGAGCGGGAGATACGCCGGTACGAGACGATCCTCGAGTCGCTCGACGACGCCGTCTACGCCGTGCGTCCCGACGGGACCATCGCGTACGTCAACGACCGATACGCGGAGATGAAGGGCGCGAGCCGCGAGGAGCTGATCGGGACAGACATCTACGATTGGGTGACGGAGGAGGCCGCGGAGAAGGCCAGAGAGGTCCGCCGCGAGATGGCGGCCGGAGAGCGGGAGGCCGGCGCCGTCGAGTACGAGTTCCTCACCGCGGACGGCGAGCGGTTCCCGGTGGAGATGCGGTTCAGCCGACTCGCGGGCGAGAAGAGCGAGGACGCGGGGGGCGAGGACGGACTGGGCGGCCTCGACCGCGTCGGCGTCATCCGGGACGTCAGCGAGCGGAAGCGGCGCGAGGAGGTGCTCAGAGAGAAGAACGAGCGGTTAGAGGAGTTCGCGAGCATCGTCTCGCACGACCTCCGGAACCCCCTCTCCGTCGCCGAGGGGCGGTTGGACCTCGCCCGAGAGGAGTGCGACTCCGAACACCTCGACGCCATCGCCGACGCCCACGAGCGGATGGGGTCGCTCATCGACGACCTCCTGACGCTCGCCCGCGACGGGGACGGCGTGGAGGAGGTGGAGCGGGTCTCCCTCCGCCGGATCGTCGAGGAGTGCTGGGAGGGCGTCGAAACGGCCGACGCGACGCTGCGGATCGAGACCGACCGCGCGGTCCGCGCCGACCGAAGCCGGCTCAAGCAGGTGTTCGAGAACCTCGTGCGGAACAGCGTGGAACACGCGGGCGAGGGCGTGACGGTCGCGGTCAGCGACGTCGACGGCGGCTTCTACGTCGCCGACGACGGGCCGGGGATCCCCGAGAGCGACCGCGAGGCGGTGTTCGAGGTGGGGTACACGACGAACGACGACGGCACCGGCTTCGGCCTGGAGATCGTCGACGCCGTCGCGGCGGCCCACGGCTGGGACGTGCGCGTCGCCGAGAGCGCCGACGGCGGTGCCCGGTTCGAGTTCACCGGCGTCGACGTGGTCGACTGAGCCGGCTCCGTTCCGGAGGTGCGACCGGGGCGATTTCCGCGGAGGCAACCCTCAAATGCGCGCCCGACGACGAGGGGATGTGAAGCGGATCCAGCTCGGCAACACCGTGTTCGAGGGCGAGAACGACGTCTACCTGCTGGACGGCGAGACGACCGCGCTGGTCGACACCGGCGTCGCGCTCCCGGACGTCCGCGCCGACCTGGAGGCGGGGCTCGCCGAGCACGGGGTCGCGTTTGGCGACGTCGACGCGGTCGCCCTCACTCACTGGCACCCCGACCACGCGGGGCTGGCCGGGGAGGTCCAGGCCGCGGGCGGGGCTGACGTGTTCATCCACGAGGCCGACGCGCCGCTCGTCGACGGCAGTGAGGCCCCCCTCTTCCTCGATCGCGACCTCCAGCGCGAGACGTTCGAGCGGTGGGGGCTCCCCGAGGCGGACCGGGATCGCCTCCGGGAGTTCTTCGACGCGGTGAGCGCCGATCTCAGCGGCCGCTCCGCCGACGTGACGACGTTCGCCGACGGCGACGTCGTCGAGGTCGGCGGCGTCGCGCTGGAGGCCGTCCACCTGCCGGGCCACGCGGCCGGGCTCAGCGGGTTCGCATTCGACCCGCGCGAGGTCCCGGACCACGAGCCGGTGGGGCGAGGGGGTCGCGACTGGGAAGGGGGAGCGTCCCGCGGCGACTCGGCCGCCCCCGAGGAGCTGTTCGCCGGGGACGCGCTCCTCCCGCGGTACACCCCGAACGTCGGCGGCGCGGACGTCCGGGTCGACGCGCCGCTCGCGGCGTACGCCCGGAGCCTCGCGCGGATCGTCGAGCGCGACTTCGACGCGGCGCACCCCGGCCACCGCGAGCGGATTGACGACCCGAGCCGCCGGGCCGCGACGATCCTCGACCACCACCGCCACCGGACGCGAGGCGTCCTCGACGTCCTCGCCGACGGCGGCCCCGCGACGGCGTGGGAGGTGTCGGCCGAGCTGTTCGGCGAGCTGGTCGACATCCACGTGCTCCACGGGCCGGGCGAGGCGTTCGCGCACCTCGACCACCTCGCCGACGCCGGGGTCGCCGAGCGCGACGGGGCCCGCTACCGTCTCATCGACCCGGACCCCGACGTCGACGCGCTGTTCCCGACGACGCCCCTCGACGACGCCGTCGACGGGTCGGGGGACTGACCCCTCCCGGCGCTCTCGGTCCGGCCCCGATCGCCTGCCCTTTTGTGTTCCCCCGTCGACGGTCCGGTATGGATACCGCAGCGATGACGGCGAGCGCGGCAACCGCGGCGACCGCGGCGAGAGCGGGACCTCGGCCCGCGAGGTGGTCGGCGTGACGGACCTCGTGACGTTCGGCGAGACGATGCTCCGACTCTCGCCGCCGCGCGGCGAGCGGCTGGAGACCGCTCGGTCCCTCGACGTGCAGGCGGGCGGGGCGGAGAGCAACGTCGCGGTCGGCGCGGCGCGACTCGGCGTCGACGCCGTCTGGCTCTCCAAGCTCCCGGAGTCGCCGCTCGGGCGGCGGCTCGTCGGCGAGCTCCGGAGCCACGGCGTCCGGACCGGCGTCGCGTGGGCCGACCCCGAGTCGAGCCGCGTCGGGACGTACTACCTCGAACACGGCGGCGAACCCCGCGGCACGAGCGTGATCTACGACCGCGCCGACGCCGCGATCACGACGGTCGAGCCCGACGAGCTGCCGACCGGGGCGCTGGAGTCGGCGGCCCGCTTCCACACGACCGGGATCACTCCGGCGCTCTCCGACCGGGCCGCGGAGGCGACGACCGCGCTGCTCCGGGCCGCGGGCGAGGCCGGCGCGACGCGCTCGTTCGACCTGAACTACCGGGCGAAGCTCTGGGACCCCGAGGCGGCGCGGGCGGCGTACGAGGAGCTGTTCGCGCACGTCGACACGCTGTTCGTCCCCCGGCGCGACGCCCGCGAGGTGCTGGACCGCGAGGGCGACGCCGTCGAGATCGCCCACGGGCTCGCCTCCGAGTTCGGCTTCGACACCGTCGTCGTCACGCGAGGGACGGAGGGGGCGGTGGCGCTGCGGAACGGCTCGGTGTACGAGCAGGGCGTCTTCGACGCAGAGACGTTCGACGCGATCGGCACCGGCGACGCGTTTGTCGCGGGCTACCTCGCGAAGCGGCTCAACGGCGGGGGCGTCGCCGACGCGCTGGAGTGGGCCGCCGCAGCCGCCGCCCTGAAGCGCACCGTCGACGGCGACCTGGCCGTGATCACCCCCGAGGACGTGGCCGACGTCGTCGGCGGCGCCGCCGGTATCGACCGATAACCATCGCCCGCGTTCCGACCTGTTTATGGTCGCCGCCCCGTCCCCTCTGGGTATGACCGACGACGAGCGACGACGCGAGCTGATCGCCGCGCTGCGGGCGGCCGACGCCGTCCGATTCGGTGAGTTCGAACTCTCGCACGGCGGGACGAGCGACTACTACGTGGACAAGTACCTGTTCGAGACCGACCCGGACGCGCTGACGCTCGTGAGCGAGGCGTTCGCGGCGCGGGTCGGCGACGCGGACGCGAAGCTCGCGGGGGTCGCACTCGGCGCCGTCCCGCTCGTGGCCGTGACGGCGGCCGAGCTGGGCCGCCCGTACGTCATCGCGCGCAAGCAGGCGAAAGAGTACGGCACGGGCAACCGCATCGAGGGCCGGCTCGACGAGGGCGAGGAGGTCGTCGTGCTGGAGGACATCGCCACGACGGGGCAGTCCGCCGTCGACGCCGTCGAGGCGCTCCGCGAGGCGGGCGCGACGGTGAACCGCGTGCTCGTCGTCGTCGACCGTGAAGAGGGGGCAGCGGAGCTGCTCGCCGAGCACGACGTGGAGCTGGAGTCGCTGCTCACGGCGACGGAGCTGCTGGCGGAACGGGACGCGGAGTAGCAGACCCTTTTTAAATGGAGATCGGCGGCCCGCGATTCACATTGCGTTCGGATTCGGTGAACTCTCTCGCACCTCCGGACACGCTCGCGTCCGTGCGGGGACGGCGACGATTCCTTATAAACAACGGTGCGGTGGCGCGTGCCGACGAGCGGCCGGTAGGCCGCGAAGTCGCACGCGCGAGGGAGTCGCTGGCGGCGTCGCCGCCA
>NZ_JAODIX010000011.1:0-31324 GCF_026586675.1 Halorubrum yunnanense | reverse complement strand
GCGGCTGGGGCTTTGGAGGCGTTCACCGGCGATCCAGTAGCGGCGATTTATAAGCGAGCGGCTGGGGCTTTGGAGGCGTTCACCGGCGATCCAGTAGCGGCGATTTATAAGCGAGCGGCTGGGGCTTTGGAGGCGTTAACGGCGTCGTCGTCGACGATATATAAGTAAGTGAAGCGGGGAAAGATCGACGCACCCGGTCGCGCCCGATCGAAACGCATAACAGCGGAACCGGCCAACCCGCAAGTGAGCCGAGGTAGCCTAGCCTGGCCAAGGCGGTAGATTCGAAATCTACTGTCCATTCGGACACCGGAGTTCAAATCTCCGCCTCGGCGCTTCTCTCTCGAACGCCGTATCGCGAGCGACGCGACGAGCGACCCCTACGGTTCCCCGCCCAGCGACTCCTGCCGGGGCGCGCGGTCGCCCCGCAGCCGACGCCGGCGCTTGTCGTAGGCCGCCTCCAGCTTCGCGTTCGTCGCCCGCGAGACGAGGTAGCAGTCGACGTCGTCGCCGTCGCGGGGATGCGCGCTCGCGACCCAGACGTGGCCGTCCCCCGTCGAGAGGTCGGCCGCCCAGCGCTCGGCGGCCGCGCGGCTCTCGAACGCGTGGCGGGGGCCGTCCTCGAAGACGAGCCGCCCCACCTTCGCGTTGCGCTTTCGCGCCGATGGCTTCACCGCGACGACGACGCTCACGGGCGACATTCGGGCGTCGTCGCTTAAAAACCTCGTCAGACGCGCTCGCGGCGGCCCCTCGCTCAGTCGTCGGCGAGCGATGGCGCGTCCGGGACGGACCCGTCCTCGGCGGCGGCCGAGAGCAGGCGGTCGAGCCCGTCGACCATCGCGACGACGCTGGCGCGGGTGATGTCCGCGTCGGTCGAGGAGACCGAGACGGAGCGGTCGCCCCGCGAGAGGTCGACCTCGACGGTGACGACCGCGTCGGTGCCGCCCGTGATCGCGTCGACGTGGTAGGAGTTCAGGTCGAAGGAGACGCCCTCGCCGGATGAATCGCCCGCCAGCGCGGCCCGCACGGCCTCGAGGCCAGCGTCGACCGGCCCGGCGCCCGTGCCGGAGGCGACGCGCTCCTCGTCGGCGACGCGGAGCCGGACCGACGCCGTCGGGAGGTTCCCGCCGGAGGTGGCCGAGAGGTCGACGAGCTCGACGCGGCGGTCGCGCTCGCGGCCCTGCACGTCCTCGGTGATCGCGAGCAGGTCGGCGTCGGTGACGCGCTTCCCGCGGTCCCCGAGCTCCTTGACCCGGCTCACGACCGCGCTCAGCTCGTCGGCGTCGACCGCGACGTCGTGCTCGGCGAGCGCGGCCTTGACGCCCGCGCGGCCGGCGTGTTTGCCGAGAACGAGCCGGCGCTCGCGGCCCACGGTCTCCGGCGGGTACGGCTCGTACATCGTCCCGTCCTTCAGGGTGCCGTCGGTGTGGATCCCGGACTCGTGGGCGAAGGCGTTGGACCCGCAGACCGCCTTGTTCGGGGGGAGCGCGACGCCCGTGGCCTCCGAGACGGTCCGGCAGAGCCGGTAGAGCCGGGGGAGGTCAACGGTGTCCACGTCGTACGACCGGGCAAGCGCGACGGCGACCTCCTCGAGGGCGACGTTGCCGGCGCGCTCGCCGACGCCCATCACGGTGCCGTGGACGGTGTCGGCGCCCGCCCGCAGCCCGGCGTGGACGTTCGCCACGCCGAAGCCGAGGTCGTCGTGGGTGTGGAGGCTCGTTGGGCCGAGGTCCGCGAGCCGAGAGACGACCTCGGCGGTGCGTTCCGGGTCGGCCGCACCGACGGTGTCGCAGTAGCAGATCCGGTCCGCGCCGGCGTCGAGGCCGGCCCCGAGCAGGCGGTCGAGGTAGTCGAGGTCGGCGCGGGAGCCGTCCTCGCCGAGCACCTCGACCCACAGGCCGTGGTCCGTGGCGTACTCGACGAGCTCGACGGTGGTGTCGACCACCTCGTCACGGGTCGAGCCGACCTTCGTCTCGACGTGCTTGTCCGAGGCGGGGACGACGAGGTTGATTCCGTCGACGCCGCAGTCGAGCGCGTGGTCGACGTCCCGCTTCACGCCGCGGGCGAAGCTCGTCACGGCCGCGTCGAGCCCCTCGCCCGCGACTCGGCGGATGGCCTCGCGCTCGCCCTCCGAGGTGCACGCCGAGCCGGCCTCAATCAGGTGCATCCCCGCGGCGTCGAGCTCGCGGGCGACGTCGACCTTCTCGGCCGGCGTCAGCGAGACGCCCGGCATCTGCTCGCCGTCGCGCAGGGTGGTGTCTAACAGCTGTACCTCGTCGAGGTCGGTGAGTGGTGTTCGGGTCAAAAGGGAGTCCGTCGTCTCTGCGGTGGGTTCGGAGCCGGTGCCGCCGCGGGGCGGTCGTGCCCCGGAGTCGTTATTCTCGGAGAATTTCGCGGCCAGCCGCCGCGAGGCGACTTCCTCTATCCTCCGAACGACCACGATCGTCTCGTGTCATTCGTGTCCGTGCCGACGCGTCTCACACATATAAACGAACGGGTCGGAACAGGTTTGGCCAACGGATCGTCGGCGAGGTCGGGGGTTCGGCGAGGATTCGTCGGTGGGAGGCCGTCCGCGAGGATTCGTCGGCGAGGAGGTCCCGCACGCGACGGAGCTGACCGACGAGGGGCGGTTCCGGTTCACCTGTTCGGAGTGCGGGACGTCGTTCTCGCCGTGAGGAGCTACCCGAGGAGCGACCGGAACGACCGGCGACCGACGCCGCACTGCCCCCGGTAGTCGCAGGCGGAACACCGGTCGTCGTCGACCCGCGACGGCGGGCCGTCGATCGCGCGAGCGGCCCGCAGCGCCCGCCGGTAGGCGGCCTTCTTGCGGGTCGTGAGTCGGACCTCGCGCACGGCGCCGACGCTCGGGTACTCGACTAGCGCGCGCGGCACCTCGCGCTCGCGCTCCCACGCGAGCGCCTTCGCGGCGGCGACGGCCCTGACCGACTGAGGCTCCCAGACGCCGTTTTCCGGTGGCTCGCCCGGCGAGACGACCGTGGGGACGGGCGGATCGTCGCCGGTGGGGGAGAGCACCTTATGTATCGTTCCGTGGCAGTCCTTCCCGGAGACGAACGCGCGCTCGCGCTCGGGGTCAGCGAGCCGGTCGTAGTCGTCGCGCTCCCGAAGCCGGTCGAGGTTCCGCCGGTAGGCGGCGGGGGAGCGTCGGAGCGGGAGCCGCCGGAGCGTCGCGTCCGGCGCGTCGGCGAGCGCGGGGTAGCGATATGCGAGGTCCGTCCGGGCGCGGGCGTCGGGTGGAACCGCCCGGTCGTCCTCGCGGCGGGCGTAGTAGAGCTGTCGCGGGCAGTAGGCCGCGCGGGCCACGTCGCTGAATGGGGTCACGGGGTGGTTGGGCGCGGTTTCGCTTATAAATGGTCGAGTGCGAGTCGACGGCGGACGCCTCCAAAGCTCCGGCCGCGGCGGACGGTTCGGCGCGGACGGCGCCACGGCGGACGGCCCGGCGCAGGCGGCGCCACCCCGGGCCGCCGCCTTCGACGAGAGTCGGCGGTTCCACGGGGGCCGGGGCGTGGCGCTGCCGACGTCGCGGGCGCGCCGCTTCGTTCTAAACGCGCACGAGTGAGCGTGGACGGTCGGATAACTCTGAGAAAGCCGCGGACCGGCATGCCGCCTCGGCGTGCGGTATTTATAAGGAAACGTCCGTCTCGATGTCCTCGGTCGCCTCCTTCAGGCCGTCGTCGCGGGCGGTTTCGGCGTGGTTGCCCTCGATCTCGGCGTCGGTGAGGAGGTCGCGGAGCTCGTCGCGGAAGCGCTCGTTCGCCCGGGTGGCGGTCAGGTCGACGCGGGCGACGCGCGCGTACTTCGCGACGGCGTCGGGATCGCCGTCGAGCGCCTCCGCGCACTCGACGATAGAGCGCCCCTCGGCGGTGAGCGACTTCAGGTCCGCGTACTCGAACGGCCCGTCGTCGACCTCGCGGTCGGCCTCGCGCACGAGGTGGAGGTCGAAGCGGGCGTCCCGGACCGTCTCGGGCTCGACGTCGACCGGCTCGGCGGACGCCTCGCCGTTCTCGGCGAGCGCGGCGGCCACGGCAGCGTCGTCGTCCAGTTCGAAGTGACCGCGGGCGATCCGAACGTAGGTCGCGTCGTCGAGGTCGGTCGAGAAGTCGTACCGCTCGCGCATCGCGGCGACCAGCTCGCGGGCGCGCTCGCCGAGGGCGGCCTCGTCCCGGTCGGTGAGGCTCCCGGGTGATTCCGCCTGCCGCTCGGTGACCGTGTCGGACCCGGTGGCCTCGACGAAGATGTCGCGGAGCTCGGCGGTTTTCTCGTCCATTGACGAGGCAGTCGGGTCGGCGGACCAATAAGCGTGTCGTCGGCATTCCGTCCGAGCGGCGCTCACGGCGGGGTTAGCGCGGTGGAAGGCGTCTCGACGCCCCGCGCCTGACGTACGCTCCCGGCCGCGATCGGTCGGAGTGAGCGTCCCGCAGACACGGCCCGTCACGGGCGCGGCCGTCCCGGGGCGGCGTGGGCAGACCTACGGGGAGCGGTACGCCTACGTGACAGAGGATCGTAGAAGAACATATGGGAGTCACTACCGAGTGGACGACCACCGTTCCTGACGCGGGGTGGATCCGGGCTGAGGGCGCTTCAGATGTCGGCCTCGTATACGTGAACACGGACAACGCGCTGCGGGCCCTGGACGTCTCGACGGGGGAGACCGCGTGGACGTCGGAGGCGGAAAACGCGTTCACGAGCGACGACGGAACCGTGTACCTGACCGCCGGCCCGACGCTGTGGGCGTGCGACCGGGACACCGGGGCGACAAGGTGGGAGTACGTCGCTCCCGACCCGATCGACGACGTCCGACGTACCGAGACGGGCCGGACGTACGTCGAGTGTACGGACCTCGGCGACGACACGGGCCACGTGACGGCCGTCTCCGGAGACGGAACCGAGCTGTGGACGCGCTCCACGGGGTACTCCGGAGACCTGTTCACCTCGGACGGCAAGCCGTACGTCGTCGACACCGACGAGAACGTCCACCGGCTCGATCCGGACACGGGGGGGTCGGTCTGGTCGTACGGCGCCGACCGTATCTTCGAGACCGTCCAAGACGGTACCACGTTGCTGTTCCACGGGTACGACGGGATCGTCGCGCTCGACCTGCGCACGGGCGACGAGGTCTGGTCGGTTCCGTTCAGCGACTACTGCTGGACGTTCGATATCGACGACCGATCGCTGTACGTCGGGACGAACAGCTCGGTGACTCAGGAGAATAACACGCTTCGATCGATCGATCTCGACACGGGACGCGAACGCTGGGTGGCGGAGTCAGAGGGGTGGATCCTGGGTTCGTTTGAGATGGACGGAGACACCGCGTACGTCGGCGGCGAGGAGGGGTCTATCGTCGCGTTCAGTAAGCGCACCGGAAAGGAGCGCTGGCAGTCGACGCTCGGCGGCGAAGTCTGGACGATCCGGGTCGGACGCGGAATCGTGTTCGCGGGGTCGAAAGAGGACGGAGAGATGGGGTGCGCGTTCGACGCTCGTTCGGGCGAGCGGCTGTGGTCGCTCAGCTCGGACCCGACCGACGAGTGGGGCGTGGGGATCGAGTTCGTCGCGGACTACGTAGTCCAGACCCGATCGGAGGCGTTCCGGGCGCTCGACCCGTCCGACGGAGCGCTCGTACTGGAACGGCCCGGGGGAGTCACCGAGTCGCACGGGGACGCGCTGTTCGCCGTCGACGAAGACGAGATCAGCGCGTACTCCCTTGCGGACGACGTCGAGCTGTTCGCCCGGGACGCGTCGGGCACGGAGGTCTTCGTCGACGACGACTCGGGGACCGACACGCGGGTCTTCGCCGGCGACGACGGGGATACGCGGTTCTGTCCGCGGTGCGGGTCGTCGATCGACCCGGACCTCGACCCGTCGTTCTGCCCGGAGTGCGGCGCGGAGCTGTGACGACCGAGCCGACCCCTCGGGCGCGGGGTCGGTGATTCGGCCCGTCGTCAACCAGTATTTTCAAGTCGGTTTACGAGTTTGTCGCGCACATGGCAACCAACACGGAGTCGGTGGAGCTCGTCGGCGATGAGGCCGCGACGAACCTCGCCCGCGCGGCGCTGTTCGCGGCGCTCGTCGGCGCGTTCGCGTACGTATCGTTCCCGTTCCCGCTCTCGCCCGCGCCGGTGACGCTGCAGGTACTCGGCGTCTTCCTCGCCGGGATCTACCTCGGTCCGGTGTGGGGCGGCGCGGCGCTCGCCTTCTACCTGCTCGCCGGGGCGCTCGGCGCCCCGGTGTTCGCGAACGGCTCCGCCGGTGTCGGCGTACTCGTCGGCTCGACGGCCGGCTACCTCTGGTCGTACCCGATCGCCGCGGCGCTGGTCGGGGCGGTCGTCCACCGCGGGACCGACCTCCGCGACCTCGACGCGGTCGGAGTCGGGACCCTCGTCGGCGCGACGGCGGCCGGCGTCGTCGTTATCTACGCGTTCGGCGTCGTCGGGCTGGCGGTCGTGCTCCCCGAGCTCACTCTCGCGGAGGCGTTCGTCACCGGTGCAGCCGTGTTCCTCCCCGCGGAGGCCGCGAAGGTCGCTGCCGCGGTCGGGGTCGTGCGCTCGGACGCCATCGCGGCCGCGTGAGGCGAGAGCGTGAGCGATTCCGAGGCGGGAGCGTGAGCGATTCCGAGGCGGGAGCGTGATCGACGTCAACGGCGTCACCTGTCGGTACGGGGACGGGTCGGACGACGGGGCCGTCACCGCCGTCGACGACGTCTCCCTCTCGGTTCCCGACGGCGAGTTTCTCGTCGTCGCGGGCGCGAACGGCTCCGGGAAGACGACGCTCGTCCGGACGTTCAACGGGCTCGCGACGCCGGACGCGGGGACGGTCGCGGTCAACGGGACGCCCGTCGCGGACGACCTCGTTGCCGCCCGGACCGCGGTCGGGATGGTGTTCCAGGACCCTCGCGACCAGCTTGTCGCGGCCACCGTCGGCGCCGACGTCGCGTTCGGCCCGGAGAATCTGGGGCTCGCGCACGAGGAGATCGACCGCCGGGTCGCGGCGGCGCTCGACGCTGTCAACATGGCCGGGCGCGGGGAGGACCGAATCGCGTCGCTGTCGGGCGGCGAGCGCGAGCGCGTCGCGATCGCCGGCGCCCTCGCGATGGAGCCCGACCACCTCGTCCTCGACGAGCCGTTCACCGGGCTCGACGAGCCGGCCCGCCGCTCGGTCGTGGACCGCCTTCGCGAGCGTCGCCGCGCGGGAACGAGCGTGATCGTCGTCACCCACGACCTCCGCGACGTCCTCGGGCTCGCGGACCGGGTGGTGGGACTGGCGGACGGGCGGGTTGCGGTCGACGCTGCTCCGGAGGCGGCGGTCGGCGACCTGCCGGGATTGGACGTCCGAGTGCCCGCGGGAGCCGCCGGGACCCGCGCCGGCGAGACCTCCGCGTCGGACCCGTGACGCTCTCGTACGCCCCCGGCGACTCGCTCGCCCACCGGCTCGATCCGCGATCGAAACTCCTCGTACAGGCCGGCTTCGCGGCCGCGGCGTACGCGTACACGACGCCCCGCGGGCTCGCGGCGCTCACGCTCCTCGCCGTCGCCTGCCTCTCCTTCGCCGAAGGCGGCCCGCGCGACGTGTGGACCTACCGGTTCGCGTTCCCGGTGCTCGCACTCGCGCCCCTCGTCGCCGGCGCGACGCTCGGCGCGCCGTGGTTCCGACCCGAGCGCGCCGCGGCCACGGGGCTCGCGAGCTATCGGGTGCTGCTCATCCTTGTCGTCGCCGCGGGGTACGTCCGGTCGACGCCGGTCCGGGAGTCGCGCGCGGCGCTCCAGCGCACGGTGCCGGGCAGGGCGGGGCAGTTCCTCGGCGTCGGCGTCGCGCTCGTCTTCCGGTTCCTGCCCCTCCTGAAGCGGGACCTGCTGACGGCGCGCGAGGCGATACGAGCGCGCGGCGGCGGCGCGCTCCCGGTCCGGGATCGGATGCGGCTCGTCGCGGTCGCGGGCGTCAATCGGGCGTTCGGACGGGCGGACCGGCTCGGGACCGCGCTGAACGCGCGGTGTTTCGCCTGGAACCCGACGCTCCCGCGGCTCGCGTTCGGGCGGGGAGACGCGGTCGCGCTGGCGGTCGGGTGCGGACTCCTCGCGGCGGCGGTCGTCAGAGCGCTCTGAGGGAGCGCGACTCCGCGTTGTGGCAAGTTTTAACCCCGCCGTATCCGGCTAATCTACCATGACTCCCTTGCAGGCGGCCACCCGGGAGACGTTCTGGACGATCGGCCCGGTGGGGAAGGCCGCGTTCTACTGGCTCGCCGCGGTCGCGATCCTCGTGTTCTGCTACGGCGTGTACGCTCGGTTCGCGGCGTACGCCCGCGGGAGCGCGGACCCCCGCGACCGGCTGTCGGAGCTCCCGTCGCGGGTCGTCGCGGCGACGAGGACCGTCATGTCGAACGAGAACCAGTTCGACGGCGACGCGTACGCCGGCGTGATGCACACGTTCGTGCTGTGGGGCTTCCTCACCCTGCTCGTCGCGACGACGATCCTCGGGTTCGACATCGACCTCTACCGCCCGATCGCGGGCGAGTCGTTCTGGGTCGGCGACTTCTACTTGGCCTACCAGTTCGTCGTCGACGCGTTCGGCCTGCTGTTCGTCGTCGGCGTCGGGATGGCCATGTACCGCCGCTACCGCGAGCGCGACGGGCGACTGTGGGGGAAACACACCTCGCTGGAGGACGACGCGTTCGTCTGGACCCTCTTCGCGCTCGGTGTCGGCGGCTTCGTCGTGCAGGCGCTCGGCATCGTCGGCCAGCCCGCGCGCGCGGACGAGACGGTGAGTTTCATCGGGATGGCGATGGCGGCCGGCTTCCGGGGGCTGGGCCTGACGGCCGCCGGCGCCGAGGCGATATATGGCGTCGTCTGGTGGAGCCACTCCCTTCTGGCGTTCGCCTTCATCGCGTGGATCCCGTACGCGAAGCCGTTCCACATGATCTCCTCGTTCGCGAACGTCGTCGCCCGCGACGAGAAGGCGGGCGCCCGCCTCCCGAACGTGCCGGCCGACCTCGACCACACCAACGCGGAGTCGCTCGACGACTTCACCTGGAAGGAGCTGATGGACGGCGACGCCTGCACGAAGTGCGGCCGGTGTACCGACGCCTGCCCGGCCGACACGGTCGGCCGGAACCTCGACCCGCGGAACGTCATTCTGGATTTAAAGGCGTACCGCGAGTCCGTCACCGACGACCCGGTGGCCGGCCACCGAGAGGAGATGGCGACAGACGGGGGGACCGCGGCCTCCGACGGCGGAACGGTCCCCATCGTCGCCGACGAGGGCGGGGTCGTCGACGCGGAGTCGATGGAGTCCTGCATGTCGTGTATGGCCTGCATGGACGCCTGCCCGGTCGACATCGAACACCTCACCTCGTTCACGAAGATGAACCGCCAGCTCGTCGACGAGGGCGCGGTCGACTCGAACCTCCAGGGGATGTTCCAAGACGTCATGCAGAAGGGGAACTCCTTCGGCGAGTCGCAGTCGGCCCGCGGCGACTGGGCGGACGACCTGGACGACGTGGAGGTCCCGGACGCCCGCGAGCGCGAGGTGGAATACCTCTGGTACGTCGGCGACTACCCCAGCTTCGACGACCGGAACAAAAAGGTCGCCCGGGCGCTCGGGCGCCTGTTCGACGAGGCCGACGTGTCGTTCGGAATCCTCTTCGACGACGAGAAGACCGACGGCAACGACATCCGCCGGATCGGCGAGGAGTTCCTCTACCTCGAACTGGCGGGCCACCACGTCGAAACGTTCGCCGGCTGCGAGTTCGACTCGATCGTCTGTACGGACCCGCACTCGTACAACACGATCAAAAACGAGTACCCCGAGGTCGACTTCGCCGAGTTCGCCGACGACCCGATGATGCCGTTCGACCGCGAGGCGCCGTGGAACGCCGACGGCGGGATTGACGTCTTCCACTGGACGCAGGTGGTCGAGGAGCTGGTCGACGAGGGGCGGCTCGGCCTCGCCGGCGACGAGCTGGCGTACACCGTCACCTACCACGACCCCTGTCACCTCGGTCGGTACAACGACGAGTACGAGGCGCCCCGCGAGCTGATCCGGGCGACCGGCGCCGACCTCCACGAGATGCCGCGTTCGCGCGATGACTCGTTCTGCTGTGGCGGCGGCGGCGGCGGCCTTTGGACCGAACACGAGGAGGACGTCAAGCCGAGCGAGGAGCGCCTGCGCGAGGCGGTCGAGGACACCGACGCCGGCGACGCGATCGAGAAGTTCGTCGTCGCCTGTCCGATGTGTACGACGATGTTCGAGGACGGCCGGAAGACGGGCGACTTCGAGGACGACGTGGAGATCGTCGACGTCGCGGAGCTGCTGATCGAGGCGGTGGAGGCGGAGTGACCGGGGCGGCGGGGTCGTGGCCGGGTCGAACCGGAGCGGCGGGCCGGCTCAGACGTTCGAGTCGGCGGCGCGAGAGGCCGAACGACTCGACCGCCTCGTCGACCCGCCGCAACAGCGCCCGTCCCGGCGCCCGGTCGCGCACGGGGGCGTCGCCGAGGTAGTCGACCAGCGCGTCGCGGAGGAGCACGGCGCCGTCCGAGGTGAGCGCGCGGTCGCGCTCGATACGGTGGATCGGTCGGCACTGGGCGGGGGCGTCGTCGGCGTCGACCACGGTCGCGCCCGCATCGAGCAGGGCGGTGTGGGCGACCCACGCCTCCTCGCGGGAGAGCGAGAGTCGGATCCGGTCTCCGTTCCTCGGGGAGGCCATGCTCCCGGTCTTCGCACGGAGGGTCTTAGACATACGCCGGCGTGAGCGCGAACGCCGCGCGCTCCGGCCGTCGCGGTCGCAGAGCGATCTATATAGCGTACATAGTTCACCCGAGCGGTACCCTCCGAACAGTACCCCTCATAGCATACTACTTATGTCGAAGACGCCCTCGATCAGGTGATGGCATCAAGCCACGACGCGGACGGGAACGGCATCACGCGGCGGAAATCGCTTGCGGCGCTCGCCGGTGTGGGTGCACTCGGGCTTGCGGGATGTACGTCCGACAGTGGGGGAGACGGGAGCGACGGTAGCTCTGGAGACGGCTCCGAGAGCCTCTCCGGAGACATCCGGATCTCCGGAAGCAGTACGGTCTACCCGGTCGCTCAGGAGGTCACTCGTCAGTTCTCCGAGCAGCACTCCGAGGTCGACTTCAACCTCACTCGGGACGGCAGCGGCGGCGGGTTCAACAACGTGTTCATCCCCGGCGACAGCGACATGAACAACGCGAGCCGACCCATCACCGAGAACGAGCTCCAGCGCTGCCGCGACAACGGCATCGAGCCGGTCGAGTTCTTCCTCGCGCAGGACGCTCTCACCGTGGTCGTCAACAACGAGGCCGACTTCATCGACTCCATTTCGCTGGAGGACCTCGGGACGATCTGGTCGCCGGACACCAAACCCGAAACGTGGGCGGACGTCAACTCCGACTGGCCTGACGAGCCGTTCGACCTCTACGGACCGGCGAGTACGTCGGGCACGTACGACTACTTCATCGAGGCGGTCATCGGGGAGACCGAGGCGGACCAGGACATTCGCGAGGACTTCGAGGGGACCGAGGAGGACGACCTAATCGCGCAGGGCGTCTCCGGTAACCAGTACGCGCTCGGCTACCTCCCCTTCGCGTACTATACGAACAACCCGGACTCGGTCAAGGCGCTCAGCCTCAGCGAGGGCGGCAGTGAGCCGGTCGAGCCGAGCCTCGAAGGCGCACAGAGCGGGAACTACCCGCTCGCTCGGCCGCTGTTCACCTACGGCCACATGGGCAAGATCCAGGAGAAGAACCACCTTCAGGAGTTCATCCGCTACTACATCAACGAGGCCGACGAGGACTACATCGCCCAGGACATCGGCTACGTCCCGAGCAGCAGTGACATGGTCGAGGCCAACCTCACCGCCCTCGAAGAGGCGATCGCCGGCGAGTACGAGTACAGCGCGTAGCGCTCGAAAGGGAACGCTGATTACACACCTCACGTTTTACCAACCTGCATGAGCAAGGAATCGGAGAGCGGGGTCGGGTCGCTCCAACGGAGCGGATTCGTCGTCCGAAAGGAACGATTCTACGGCCGTCTGATCGCGGCGTGCGCCGTCCTGACGATACTCGTAACCGTCGGGATCATCCTGGCGCTGTCGGGACGAGCGCTCTCGTTCTGGTCGCAGATATCACCGATCGCGTTTTTTACCGGGACGAGCTGGAGTCCCGTCATCGCCGAGTCGTACGGCGTGCTCCCGCTGGTAAGCGGGACCCTCATCGTCACCGTCTTCTCGGCGCTGATCGCGCTCCCGGTCGGGTTGGCGGCGGCGATCTACCTCAGCGAGTACGCGAGTGATAAAGCCCGATCGATACTGAAGCCGGCCCTGGAGATCCTCGCCGGCGTGCCCACCGTCATCTACGGCTACATGGCGCTCGTGTACGTCACACCGATGATCGACAGCTTCCTCCCGATTTCCGTACAGATTATTCCGCCGGGCGTGTCGGTTCTCCCGGAGTTCACGCTCGTTATGCCGTCTCTCGGGACGTTCAACGCGCTGTCCGCGAGCATCGTCGTCGGGATCATGATTATCCCGATGGTCTCGTCGATCAGCGAGGACGCGCTGAGCGCGGTGCCGGACAGCCTCAGACAGGGCGGCTACGGGCTCGGGTCGACGAAGTTCGACGTCTCGACGCGGATCGTCGTCCCGTCGGCGACCTCCGGTATCGTCGCGTCGTACGTGCTCGCGATCTCGCGGGCCATCGGCGAGACGATGGCCGTCACGATGGCGATGGGGATGAGCCCGCAGATGCCGTACTTCCCGAACGTCCTCCGCAACCTCGCGGAGTCGAGTCAGACCATCACGGCGGCGATGGTTCAGATCGCCGGCGCCGACTCGTACGGCGGCGGCCCCACCTACGAGGCGCTGTTCGCGCTCGGGCTGACGCTGTTCGCGATCACGCTGACGATGAACATCCTCGCCGAACTCGTCAGACGGCGGTTCCGGGAGGAGTACTAATATGGCTACAGAAGAGACTACCAGCGACCAACTCGGACAAAGCACGGCACTCCGGATCCAGCAGCTGAAAGGACAGCTCTTCGAGGTCGCGCTCGTCGCGGCGACGCTCGTCGGGATCGTCTCGCTGCTCGTGTTGTTCGCACAGATCTCGAACGACGCGTTCCGGCCGAGAACGGCGTCTTCCACGTGGTTCCTCGTCTACTTCGGTACTCTCGTAGCGCCAACGGCCGCGTTCACGCTGTACGCCCGTCGGCGGCCGGCAGTGCGGACGGCGAACGCCCTGGCGTTCGCGGCGGTGTTCGGGGGGCTCCTTCTGAGCTTCGTCACGTACGTCGTCGTCGACGCGCTCAGCCCCTACGACGTGTTTATTTACGCGTTCTTCGCGTCGCTCCCCCCGGTACTCGTCTTGGCGTACGACCGGACGACTGACGAGCGGACGTACACCGGACCGCTCATCCCCGTGTCGATCATCGTCGGCGTCGGCGTCGCGGCGCTGGTGGATGGTCCGATCAGCGGGCCGCTCGGGGTCGCCGCGGAGTGGATCATGTACTTCGGTCTCGTCACCGTTCCGGCGGCGCTCCTCGTCGCGTGGCTAACCGCTTCCCGCCGCGGTCGCCGCACCGGCGCCGTCGCCGGCGGCGTCGTCGCCGCGGGCGGCCTCGCCGTCGCCGTGGCGTCGATAGCCGCTGGGGTTGACGCGTCGCTTCCCATCGTTGTCTTCTCGGCGTTTGCCGTCCCCACGGGGTACGTCACCTGGTGGTCGGTCAAGACGAATCCGGAGGGACGCGTCGGCATCGCCGGGCCGTTCGTCATCCTCGGCGGCGTGCTGCTCGGTGCCTCCCTCGTCGACCGCCTCGGGATCGAGAGTCCGGACTCGTACCTCACGCCGACCCTGATTTTGGAGTCGTGGGACGGACTGACCGCGAGTAACGCGGGCGTCTACCCGCAAATCGTCGGATCGATCATCATCGTCGGGTTCATGGCGGTCCTCGCGTTCCCGGTCGGAATCGGCGCGGCGATATACCTCGAGGAGTACGCGCCAGACACCGGGCTCCGCGGTCGACTCGCGACGCTTCTGGAGGTGAACATCTCGAACCTCGCCGGCGTCCCCTCGGTCGTGTACGGGCTGCTCGGGCTCGCGCTGTTCCGGCGGACGCTCGGGTTCGGGACCGGTATCGTCGTCTCCGCGGCCGGGACGCTCGGCCTCCTCATCCTCCCCATCGTCATCGTCTCGACGCAGGAGGCGCTGCGGTCCGTCCCCAACGACCTTCGGCAGGGGTCGTACGGCATGGGCGCGAGCCGGTGGCAGACGCTCCGCGAGGTCGTCTTGCCCGAAGCGATTCCCGGGACCCTCACCGGGACGATCCTCGCGCTGGCGCGAGCGATCGGCGAGACCGCGCCGCTCGTGATCATCGCGGTCGCCACCACGAAGTACAGTCCGCCGAGCGGGCTGTTCTCCAGCGCGACGGCGCTCCCGCTCCAGATCTTCGCCGCGTCGGCGAACGCGAAGCCCGAGTTCCGACACGGGGTTGTTCCGGCGGCCGCCGTGGTGTTGCTCGTACTGATGCTGTTGATGAACGCGACGGCAATCGTTATCCGGAACAAGTACGGACGTACGAACTAACAAATGAGCGAATCAGACAGTTCCCCGAAGATACAGACGACGATCGAGACCGGCGACGAGGAGTCGCGACACGCTCCCCTCAACGCCCGAGACACGGTCATCGAAACGCGTGACTTGGACGTATACTACGGCGAAGAACAGGCGTTAGACGGCGTTTCGATGGAGATAAACGAGCACGACGTGACCGCGCTGATCGGCCCCTCGGGCTGTGGCAAGTCGACGTTCCTCCGGTGTATCAACCGGATGAACGACATGATCGAGGTCTGCCGGGTCGAAGGCGACGTGGAGTTCGGCGGGAAGAACGTGTACGACGACGACGTCGACCCGGTCGCGCTGCGCCGGAAGATCGGGATCGTCTTCCAGAAGCCGAACCCGTTCCCGAAGTCGATTCGCGACAACGTCGCGTACGGCCTGAAGATCCAGGGGTACGAGGGCGACATCGACGAGCGCGTCGAGGAGTCGCTCAAGCGCGCCGCGCTCTGGGACGAGGTGAAAGACCAGCTCGACTCCTCGGGGCTCGACCTCTCGGGCGGGCAACAACAGCGGCTCTGTATCGCCCGGGCGATCGCGCCCGACCCGGAGGTCATCCTGATGGACGAGCCGACCTCGGCGCTCGACCCCGTCGCGGCCTCGAAGATCGAGGACCTCATCGACGATCTGGCGGAGGAGTACACCGTCATCATCGTCACGCACAACATGCAGCAGGCGGCGCGCATCTCCGACCGGACCGCCGTCTTCCTCACCGGCGGCCGGCTCGTCGAGTACGACGACACCACGAAGATCTTCGAGGACCCCGAGGAACAGCGCGTCGAGGACTACATCACGGGGAAGTTCGGATAATGCCCCGCGAGAACTACCAGGAACAGCTCGACGAGCTCCGGACCGACGTGGTCGCGATGGGGGACTTGGTCCTCGACCGGTACGAGACCGCACTCCGCGCGGCCGAGACGGGCGACGACGACCTCGCCGACGAGGTGATCGGCGGCGACCACGTCGTCAACGACCGCTACCTCGAACTGGAGGAGAACTGCACGGAGCTGCTCGCGCTCCAGCAGCCCGTAGCCGGGGACCTCCGGCTGGTGGCGGCCTCGTTCAAGATCATCACCGACCTCGAACGCATCGGCGACCTGGCGACGAACATCGCCGCGTACGGCGGCGAGGAGGGCGGGATCCACTCGGCCGTCGACTTCCGCGGACTCGGCGACGCGGCCGGCGAGATGGTCGCCGACGCGGTCGCGGCCTACGAGACGTCCGATCCCGACGCCTGTCGCGAGATCGACGTCCGGGACGACGACCTCGACGAGCGGTGTCGGCGGGCCAGCGAGTCGGTCGTCCGAGAGCTCCTCGAGGCGGACCGCGCCCGCGCCGCGACCAACGGGACCGCAGAGCCGGAACCCGACCACCTGGCCGACGCGCTCGACGACGTCTCCCGCGCCCTCCTCGCGATCCGTGACCTCGAACGCGTCGGCGACCACGCGGTGAACATCGCCGCGCGGACGCTGTTCATGATCGAGAGCGACGACGAGCTGATCTACTGAGCGGCGAGCGGCGGCGGCCGACCGAGACTCACCACACTATGACGGGACCCACCGACACCACCGACGGCGAACAGGCAGACAGCGCGACCGTCCTGACGTTCATGTGCGTCCGGAACGCCGGCCGGAGCCAGATGGCGACGGCGTTCGCGGAGCGCGAGCGCGACCGACGGGGGCTGGACGACGCGGTCGAGGTCGTCACGGGAGGCACCGCCCCCGCGGACAGCGTCCACGACGTGGTCGTCGAGGCGCTCGCGGAGGTCGACCTCGACGTGAACGGGCGGACGCCGCGACACGTTTCGGACGAGACGCTCGCCGCGTCCGACTTCGTCGCCACGATGGGGTGTTCGACGCTGGAGCTGGACGGGGTCGACACCGACGACTGGGACCTCGACGACCCGGGCGAGCGCCCGATCGAGGAGGTCCGCGAGATCCGCGACGAGGTCGAGCGCCGCGTGGTCGCCGTCTTCGACGAGCGGTTCGGCGAGCGCGACGGCGAGTAGGGGGGGTCGCCTCCGGAAGTGATAATCGTCTCCCGCCGTGGTAAGGAGACGTGACCGTACTGCAGGAGCTCATCGGGGACCAGTCGCTCGCCGTCTGGATCGCGTTGGGCGCGATCGGGTTCCTGCTGACCTGGAAGGGCGCGAACGTCATCGAGTCGACGACCTCGAAGATCAGCGACCACTTCGGCGTCTCGCAGGCGATCCAGGGCGGGCTCATCGTCGCCGCCGCGACGTCGTTCCCCGAGCTCGCGATCATCATCATCTCGGTGGTCGTGCTCGGCGACTTCGGCGTCGGCGCCGGAGCGCTCATCGGGACGGCGGTGTTCAATATCCTGGTCATCCCGGCCGCCGTCGCCATCACGAGCGGCGACACGACGACGACGCAGGGGATCGTCTACCGCGACGCCATCTTCTACATGGTCGCCGTCCTCGCCCTCTTCGGCGTGATCGCGCTCGGCGTCCTCGGGACCGACGGGCGGGAGCTCGCTCGGATCACCCCGCAGATGGGCGTCGGCCTGCTGGTGTTGTACGGCGTGTACGTCATCCTGCTCGCCGGCGGGAAGAGCGGCGCGTCGGACCTGAAGCGGACCGAATCGACGAACGTCCCCAAGCAGGCGGGGCTGTTCGCGGCCGGGCTGGTCGTCGTGCTCGTCGGGGTCGAGGCGATGGTCAGTATGACGGTGCAGATCTCGGCCGCGCTCGGCGCGCCGTCGTTCCTCGTCTCCGTGACGGTGTTGTCGGTGCTGAGCTCGTTCCCGGACCTGCTCGTCGGCGTGAAGATGGGGAATGCCGGCGACAAGCGGGCGGCGATCGCGAACGTCTTCGGGACGAACACGTTCAACCTCGTCGCGGCGCTGCCGATCGGCGTCATCCTCGCCGGTGGCGTTTCGATCGGCTTTCTCACCTCCGTGCCGCTACTGCTCTTCCTGTTTTACACCACCCTGATCGTCGTGGTGCTGGCCGCGACGGACTTCGAGATCACCACCGAGGAGGGGTACGTGTTCCTCGCGATGTACCTCCTCTTCCTCGGCTGGATGACGGCCGAGGCGTTCGGCGTCACCACGCTGCTGACAGAGTCGACGCTCCGGACGATCGTCGGATGAGCGACCCGTGAGCCGCCCCGGTCCCCGAACCGGCCCGGAGATATCGGTTACGGCGTCCGAACGCGGACCCCGATGCGGTCGGCGTCCGTGACGGCGAGGCCGTCCCGTCGCTCGGTGACTGCGAAATCGACGTCGCCGTCGGCCGCGACCCCGTCGAGGCGGGTTCGGATTGCCGCCAGCGCACCCTCGTCGGGAACGACGACCTCGAACCACGCGAGCCCGCGGCCCGCCGCGGGCGTCGTCCGGCCCCGCCACGTGTTCGCGGCGAGGTGGTGATGGTAGCCGCCGGCCGCGACGAACCGGACGTCCGGTCCGGTCATGCCGACTTCGAAGCCGAGCCCGTCGACGTATACCGCCTCGAACGCCGCCAGAGACGTCGCTTCGAGGTGGACGTGCCCCACGTCGGTGCCGGGCGGGACGCGGTCGATGAGTCGGGAGTCGCTTGCGTCGGCCGCGGCGGAGCTACCCCCCTCCGCCGCGGCGGCGACGCCCTCCAGATCGAGCGGCTCGGTCGCCATTCGAACCGTCCCGTCGTCGGCGGTGGGCCACTCCCCGCGCGGGCGGTCGCGGTAGATCTCCACCCCGTTCCCCTCCGGGTCGTCGAGGTACAGGGCCTCGCTGACGAGGTGGTCGGAGGCGCCGTCGAGTCGCCAGCGGCCGCGCACCCGGTCCAGCGCCGCGCCGAGCGCGGCCCGGGAGGGGACCCGGAACGCGGCGTGGAAGAGGCCGGCGTCGGTGGCCCCGCGCTCGGGGCGGTCCGGGTCGCGGCGGAGGACGAGCAGCGGGTCGGCGTCGCGCTCCGCGCCCGCCGCGCCCGCCGCGCCGTCGAGGCCGAGGACGGCCTCGTCGCCGTCGCGGTCGAGGACGGCGAGGCCGACGACGTCGCGGTAGAAGGCGGTCGTCTCGTCGAGGTCCCGGACGCGGAGCGCGACGCGGCCGATCCGGGTCTCGGTCGGCAGGCGGTCGTCGGGCAGAGCGTCGCCGGGTGAGGCGCTGGGCATGTCGCCGTCGAGGGGCGCCCGCGCGTTCAACGCGTCGGTCCCTCCCGATCGTCCGTTAGAGTCAAGCGGCGGGGCGACGCAGTATCCGGCATGAGCGTCGAACAGGAGGAGCGGGCGATCCGGTGTCTGGTCGCGAAGGTCGGGCTCGACGGCCACGACCGGGGCGCACACGTCATCGCGCGGGCGTTCCGCGACGCCGGCTTCGAGGTCGTCTACTCCGGGCTGCACCGCGCGCCGGAGGACATCGTGCAGGCGGCGGTCCAGGAGGACGTTGACGTGCTCGGCATCTCGATCCTCTCGGGGGCCCACAACACCCTCGTCCCGAAGGTAATCGAGGGCTTAAAAGAGTACGACGCGTTCGAGGACACCCTCATCCTCGTGGGCGGGATCGTGCCCGACGACGACGAGACGGAGCTCAAGCAGCTCGGCGTCGCCGAGGTGTTCGGGCCCGGCACGCCGATGGAGGAGACGGTCGAGTTCATCCGGAACAACGTGCCGGAGCGGGCGTAGATGGACGGGTCGGAACGCGACGGGGGGGCGACGCCGGGGGCGCCGGAGCTGAGTGACCGCGACGCCGAGCTCGTCGAGGAGCTGCTCGCCGGGAGCCACCGGGCGCTCGCCCGTGTCATCACGCGGATCGAGGACCGCGCGGGGGGGCACCGAGCGATCGTCTCCGCGCTGCACGAGCACACCGGCGGCGCCGACGTGATCGGGATCACGGGCTCGCCCGGCGCCGGGAAGTCGACCCTCGTCGACAAGCTGGCGGCCGCCTACCGCGAGCGCGGGGACACGGTCGGCGTCGTCGCCGTCGACCCCTCCTCGCCGTACACCGGCGGCGCCGTGCTCGGCGACCGGATCCGGATGGGGTCGAACGTCGGCGATATGGACGTGTTCTTCCGGTCGATGAGCGCGCGCGGCCAGCTCGGCGGGCTCTCGATGGCGACCGCGGACGCCGTGAAGGCGCTCGACGCCTTCGGGAAAGACGCCGTGATAGTCGAGACCGTCGGCGCCGGACAGAACGAGGTCGACGTGGTCCGCACCGCCGACACCGTCGCCGTCCTCGTCCAGCCCGGCTCCGGCGACGACGTGCAGACGCTGAAGGCCGGCATCCTGGAGATCGGCGACGTGTTCGTCGTCAACAAGGCCGACATGGACGGCGCGGAGCGCACCCTCGCCGAGCTGGAGGAGATGGTCCACAGACGCGAGGGACCGACGAAGGGGCTCGAGACGGGCCATCACGGGTTCGACGCGCCGGAGCACCCCGACGACCCGGAGGGCTCGGACGGCTCGGACCACAGCGACGGGGCAGGGGACGGCGAGGGCGATGAGGCGGAGGAAGCCCCCCCGGAGTGGACCCCCAAAGTACTCCGGACCGTCGCGAACACCGGCGAGGGCGTCGAAGAGCTAATCGGGGCGTTCGACGCCCACGCCGCGCACCTCCGGGAGTCAGGCGAGATCGAGGAGACGAAGCGCCGGCGCTACGCCGAGGAGATCCGGACCCTCGTGCGCTCGGACGTGGGCGCGCTCGCGGCCGGCGAGATCGAGCGCCGCGGCGGGATCGACCGGCTCGCCGAGTCGGTCCGCAAGCGCGAGACCGACCCGTACAGCGTCGCCGCCGAGGTCGTCGCCCCCATCGTCGACTGCGTTGAGGCGGACGGGGAGTAGCCTCTCCGCCACGAGGTATAAGTCGCCAGCGGACCAACAGGTTTCCATGAAGCTCAGGAACCTCGCCGGGACCGCCCTCCTCGGCGTCGGCGCGCTCGCCGCGGTCAACACCGGGCTCCGGTACGAGGGCGAACTGGAGGCCCCGCTCGACGGCGACGACGGCGTCTTCCGCTGGCGCGGGATGGACGTCGCGTACACCGAGGCCGGCGACCCCGACGACCCGGACCTCGCGCTGCTCCACGGGATCAACGCCGCCGGCTCCTCGGGCGAGTGGCGCGCGGTGTTCGACGACCTGGCCGCCGACTACCACGTGATCGCGCCCGACTTCCCGGGATACGGCCGCTCCGACCGGCCGCCGCTACGCTACTCCGCCGCGCTGTACGAGGACTTCGTGCGCGACTTCCTCGCCGACCTCGACGAGCCGGCCGTCGTCGCCTCGTCGCTCTCGGCCGCGTACGCCGCCGGGGCGGCGACCGGGGACGACTCGGGGGTCGACGTGAGCGGCTTCGTCGGCGTCTGTCCGACGAGCACCGCGGGGCCGAGCCCGCCGAAGTCGTGGCTCCGCGAGCTGCTCCGCTCCCCGCTGATCGGGGACGCCCTCTTCAACGTCATCGCGTCGAAGCCGTCGATCCGGTACTTCAACGCCGACCACGGCTACGACGACCCGACCAACCCGAGCGAGGAGTGGACCGACTACGAGTGGCGGACGACCCACGTCGAGAACGCCCGGTTCGCCCCGGCCTCGTTCGTCTCCGGCTACCTCAACAGCGACCTCGACCTGGCGGCCGCGCTCGCCGACCTCGACGTGCCGCCGACGATCGTCTGGGGACGCGAGGCCGAGGTGAGCCCCCTCTCGGACGGGCGCGAGCTCGCCGACGAGGCCGACGCGCGCCTCGTCGTCTTCGACCGCGCGCGGCTGCTCCCGCACGTCGAGCACCCGGACCGGTTCGTCGAGACGGTCCGGGAGAGCCTCGTCGCAGGCGCGACCGTCTGAGGCGGGCGCGTGCTCGGCGGCACGGACCGCCGATCGGCGATCGCTGACCGCCGATCGGCGTCACTCGTCTCGCCGGACGTACACCGTCTTCTCGCAGGCCGCGTGGACGGTCCCCGCCTCGTCGACGAGCGAGACGAGGTACTCGCGGTCGGTCGACTCGCCGGGGGCGAGCGCGCCGCAGATCGCCTCCGTCTCGGCGGGCGGCAGCTCGAAGTCGGCGTACAGCGTTTCGCGGCCGGGCTCGAGGAACTCGATCGCGGCCGACTTGTCCCAGACGGTGAAGCCGTCGCCGAGGACCCGCCGGAGCATCGTCATGAACACCGGGTCGATCGCGCCGTAGAGGCTGCCGCCGAAGATGGTCCCGACCGCGTTGCGGGTGCGCCAGTTGAACGGGATGCGGACCCGCACGAACCGCCAGTCGGCACCGATGCGGTCGACGCGGGCACCCGTTCCGCGGTAGGCGGGAAGGAGGTTGAAGCCGTGCCGCCACAGGCGGGTTCGGAGGCTCTCCGCCGGCGGGTCCTCGCGGAGGGGGCGGGGATCGGGGTCGCGGTCGACGCCGGTCGGGGAGTCGGTCACATCGGATCGAGTCGGGGCCGCGGTCAAACGCGTGTCGGAACCGGCGACAACGCGCGGGGGGTGTCGACGTCGATGTCGGACGCTTACTTACACCGACTGCGGTGGCGCGCGCCCGTGAGCGGCCGACAGGTCCCGAACGGCGCCGCGCGAGGGAGTCGGTCGTCCGGAGCAACGCGGAGGGCGACCGACGAGGCTGGGGAGGCGTGAGGTGCGGTTGCGGTGCGGTCGGGGTGGGACTCAAAGGGGCAGCCGGCGAGGCGGGCGCAGGCGACGTAAGCACTGCAGGGAGCGAGCAGCGCGAGCGACCGAAGCGCGCAACAAGCGTGCGCCCTCCTCGTCGGCTGGGGCTTTGGAGGCGTTCTCCGTCGATCCAGCATCAATTATTTATAAACGAGCGGCTGGGGCTTCGGAAGCGTTCGTCGTCGAGCTGCGCTCAACTATTTATAAATAAGCGACTGAAGCTTCGGAAGCGCTTCGGTTGGTCTCAGTTCCATCCGCGCTCACGTAGGCGGCCCGAAACGGGTATCCGCGCGCGTCCGCAACCCGACACCGATGGAGTGCGACAAGTGCGGGGCCGACGCCGTCCACCACGCCGCCTACTCCGGGGCGCACCTGTGCGGCGAACACCTCCGCCGGTCGGTCGAGAAGCGCCTGAAACGCCGAGTCCGCGAGGACGGCCTCCTCGACCCGGACGCGACTCCCGACGATCCCGACCGGTGGGTGATCGGGCTCTCCGGCGGGAAAGACAGCGTCGCGCTGACCCGGATTCTGGACGACGTGTTCGGACAGGACCCGCGCGTCGAGATGCTCGCGTTAACGATCCACGAGGGGATCGAGGGGTACCGCGACGAGAGCCTCGACGCCTGCGTCGAGCTGGCCGCGGAGCTCTCGCTCCGCCACGAGGTCGTCTCCTACGAGGAGGAGTTCGACGTGCGGATGGACGACGTCGTCGAGGACGACCCGGAGAACATGGCCGCCTGCGCGTACTGCGGCGTGTTCCGGCGCGACCTGCTCGAGGAGTACGCCGCCGAGTTCGACGCCGACAAGCTGCTCACCGGTCACAACCTCGACGACGAGGCCCAGACGGCGATGATGAACTTCCTCGAGGGCGACGTGCGACAGGTGGCGAAACACTTCGACGCCTCGCTCGGGCCCTTCGACGAGCGGGAGGAGACGGACGCGTTCGTCCCGCGCGCCAAGCCGCTGCGCGACGTACCCGAAAAGGAGATCGCGCTCTACTGTCACGTCCGCGACCTCCCGACGCATATGGCCGAGTGCCCCCACTCCTCGGAGGCGTACCGCGGGGAGATCCAGTCGACGATCCACGAGCTGGAGGAGAACCACCCCGGCGCCCGCCACTCGATCATGGCCGGCTACGAGGAGCTGTCCGCGCTCGCCGCCGAAGCGTACCGCGAGGGCGGCGATGCCGCCGCCGACACCCCCGACCTCGGCGAGTGCGAGCGCTGCGGATCGAAGACGAGCCGCGACGTCTGCCGGAAGTGCCGGCTGCTCGACTCGATCGAGGCAGTCTGAGCCGGGCGGCGCTCACGCGTCGGCGCTCACGCGTCGCCGTCGGCGTTCACCCGTCGCCGTCGACCCGCCCGAGCAGGTCGAGCTGGTGGGTGAGGTAGACGAGCTCGCCGGCGTCGACCTGTCGGCGGCGCCGGGCGACCCACTCGTCGAGCTCCGCGGCCGGCTCGGCGTCGGGGTCCTCCAACGACCCCGCCGCCGGCGACGCCCCCGCGCTCCCGTCGATCACCTCGCCGACCGCCGCCTCCACGGTGTCGAGGATGTGTCGGAGGAAGAACGCCTCGTCGCGGGGGTAGCGGGCGTCGGTACCGGTTCCTCGACCGGCGCCCTCCACCGGCCGGACCGCCCAGTCCGAGCCGGCGACGCCGAGGAGCGACGCCCCCTCGATCCCGCGGAGCCGGGCGAGCGCGTCGCCGCCGGCGCGGCTGCTCCCGCCGGGCTTGGCGTCCATGTGCGCGTGGTAGCGGCGCTCGATCGCCCGGTCCGCCGGATGCGACGGGCGGAACCGCGTCCCGCCGTCGAACGTGATCGGGAAGTAGTAGGTTCCGTCGGGCGCGAGCGCGCCGAGCAGCGTCCCGAGCCCGTCCAGGTCGAGCACGTCGAGCAGCGCCATTCCGATGAGGGCGTCCCACTCGCCCGATCGCTCTGCGGCGTACGCGACGGCGTCGGCGGCGGCCGGCTCGACCGCGACGGTGCGCGCGTCGGTCTCGACGACGAGCGCGTCCGGTTCGTCGGCGGCGGCCTCGTCGATAGAAGTCGGCGCCCTCCGGTCGGCCGCCCACTCCCGAAGGAAGGGACCGACTCCGGCGAGCGCCTCCGCGTCGCGGTCGACGGCGACGTAGCGCGTCTCGCCCGGCGGGAGCACCTCCCAGTCGATCAGACGCGCGACCATCGTCCCGGTGCCCGCCCCGACTTCGAGGACGCGGAGCGGGCCGTCCGTCGCCGCGGCGCGGTCGGCGAGTCGCTCGCGGAGGAGTCCGACGAGCCGCCGGTCGAGCGCCCGGTCGTCGACGGTCCGCTTCGCTCGGAGGTACCGCCGGAACGCGGCCGGGTCGGCGGCGATGCCGTCGTCGTCGACATCCGGAGGCCCGCCGTCGTCACCCGTCACGTCGCCACCTCCGGTTCGGCGGCGTCGGGCGCGTCCGCGACGTCGGCGAGCAGCCGCCGAACGCGCGCCGTCGAGTCGTCCCAGTCCGGGTGGCGCTCGTACCGGCGCCTGGCGGCGCGGCCCATCTCGACGAGCCGGTCGGGATCGGCCGCGAGCTCGTCGAGCGCGCGGGCGACGGCGCCGGGGTCGTCCGGGTCGACGAGGACGCCGGTCTCCCCGTCCGCGACCGTCTCGCTCGCGCCGCCGGCGCGCGAGGCGACGGCCGGCAGTCCGAAGCTCATCCCCTCCAGGTAGACGATCCCGAACCCCTCGTACCGGGAGGGGACCGCGAGGACGTGGCTCGCGCGGAGGACGTCCGCCAGCTCGGCGTCGGACAGCCGGCCCGAGAAGCGCACGCGGTCCCCGAGCCCCCGCTCCCGGACCAGCCGCCGGACGTCGGCGACGTGGCCCTCGTCGACCGTCCGACCGACGACCGTGAGGTCGACGGCGGCGTCGGCCCGAGCGACTCCCTCGACGAGCGTGTCCAGCCCCTTCCGCGGCGCGAGGTTCCCGACGAAGGTCGCCCGCAGCGGGCCTTCCCCGGCCCGCGCCGCGATATCGTCGTCGTCGACCGCGGGGTCGAACCGGTCGCCGGCGGGCGGGGCGACGACGGTCGCGTCGGGGTCGACGCCGAGGGCGGCGACGGCGTCGCGGGTCGCCGCGCTGTTGCAGACGACGCCGTCGACGGTCGCGAGGTAGCGGCGCTCGACCGCGCGGTACAGCGGGGCGAGCCGTCGGGGCTCGCTCGCGCGCAGGTGGTGGACGACGCTCACGGTCGGGCACGGCAGGTGGCGGTTGGCGCGGAGCAGCGAGGGGTGCGCCAGCTCGTCTTGAAGCATTACGTCGACGTCGACGCGGAGGCGGTCCCGAAAGCGCGGGGAGGCGTTGTCGAGGAGCCCGCGCGGGTACGCCCGCCAGGGGAGCTCGACGACCTCCACGGTGTCGCCGGCCCGGCGGAGCCCCTCGACCAGCTTCCGGTCGTAGCGGAACCCCCCGGACCGCTCGTCGAGGCTCCCGTACAGCGCGAGCCCGACCCTCATACCGGCGCGTCGTACGTCGCGGCGGCCGCGTCGTCCTCCCAGACCGTCACGGCCAGCTCGGCCACGGTGTCGTCGGTCACCGCGTCGGTCACGCGCTCGAAGACCACGCGGGCGAAGCGTTCGACGCTCGGATTGTGCCCCTCGAACTCCGGGAGGTCGTTGAGCAGCTCGTCGCGGTAGCGGTCGGCGAGGTCGGCGAGCGCCGCCTCGGCGTCGTCGATGTCGACGAGGTAGTCGTGGGCGTTCAGCTCGGGGCCGCGGAAGGTCAGCTCCACCTCGAAGTGGTGGGAGTGCGGCACGCCCTCGGGCCCGGGATCGGGCACCGTGAGGTAGTGTTGGGCCACGAAGTCAGTCACGACCGTCGTCGCGTACATGCGCCGAACAACGGGCGCGATGCACCTAAATCCGGAGGGCGGGAGGAGGAGACGGGCGCGGTGAGAGTCACAGATAGCCGAGCGCCTCAAGCCGCTCCCGCTCGCCCGTCTCCCCGTGGACCCGACTCACCGGCAGCGGCTCCGGCGGTTCGAGTTCGGGCGCGAGGGTCTCGCGATCGACGCCCGTCGTCTCGGCCCACGGGACCGCGAGGAGGGCCGGTACCGGGGTGTGCATGGGGTGCCCGTACAGCCCCCACTCGCCGAAGAGGTTGCCGTGGTCGGCCGTTATCGCGACGCGACCGTCGACGTTGTCGACGAGCGTCCCCACCTCGGCGAGGACGTGTCAGAGATTCGCCTCGTAGGCGTTCCAGACGCGCTTGACGGATATCTCCCCGCGCCGGAGCAGTACCCACGGGTTCCCCTCGTTGCTGTGGCTCCCGGTCCGGGCCAGCCCGTCGTCGCCGTCGAGAGGGTCCGTGACGAACGGGTGGTGCGGCTGCATGTAGTGGACGACGAGCCGCTCTGGGTTTCGCTCGCGGGCGAGCGTCACGGCCCGGTCGGTGATCGACGCCGCCGGTACGGTGCCGATAGCGTCGTCCCACGCGTACTTCCACACCTCGTCGAGCGCGGCGAGCGCGCCGGCGTCGAGGTAGCGATCGGTCCACGTGTTGCCCGTGACCATCGTCGTCTTCGGGGTCTCCGGGCGATCTGCAAACGTGTTCTCCAACCACTCCGAGGAGGAACTCCCGACCGACCGGACCGTCTCGACGCGGCCGAGGACGTCGAAGTCGGGCGCGACCGACCGCAACAGGTCGGCCCGGCAGGCGTCGAGGACGACGAGGACGTCCCACTCGCGGTCGAAGGCGTTCGTCCCGTAGTTCAGCCGCCGACCGATCGCCTGCAGCCCGCGCAGATAGGCGGTTCCGAGTCGGCTCATTCCCGGCTCCGTCACGCGTGTGGGTTGGCGCGAGGCGACTAAACCGCTCCGGCGGTACGGAAGCCGTTGGCTGCTCACCCCCGTCGGGACACCTATACGTCTCCCCGCCTCGGTACGACCGTGAACTGTCTGTTCGTGGGGGCCGGGTCGATCGCGCCGGAGTACGCCGCCGGGCTGTCCGGGAGCTCGCTGTCGCTCGCCGGCGTCGTCGACCTCGACGGCGACCGTGCTGCGACCCTCGCCGCGGATCACGACTGCCCCTCGTTCACGGATATGGAGACGGCGCTTTCCGCGGTCGACGCGCCGCTCGTGGTGAACCTGACGAGCCACGCCGCCCACGGGCCGGTGACGCGGACCGCGCTCGACGCCGACCGCCACGTCTACTCGCAGAAGCCGCTCGCGCTCGACGCCGACGAGGCGAGGGAACTGGTGGCGCTCGCCCGCGACCGCGGCCTGGCGCTCGGCTGTGCGCCCGGGACCCCGCGGGCGCCCTCCCAGCGCCGCGCCGGCCGGCTCCTCGCTGACGGTCGGCTCGGTCCGGTGGGGCTGGGGTACGCCCACGCCCACGTCGGGCGCGTGACCGACTGGCACGACCGCCCCGATTCCTTCCTCGAGATCGGGCCGCTGTACGACGGGGCGGTGTACCCGCTCGCGCTACTGGTAGCGTGGTTCGGCCCCGTCGACCGCGTCCGCGTCGCCGACGCCCTCGACGTCTGGCCCGAGCGGGAGGACCGGCGACCGTCGACGCCGAGCCACGTTGAGGCGACGCTGGCGTTCGCGGCGGGCCCGACCGTCAGGCTGACCGCGAGCTTCTACGCGCCCCACCGGAGCCGGGAGTTCTACGGCTTGGAGCTGCACGGCGACGACGGGTCGCTGTACCTGAAGGGGACCGGCGCGATGGACACCGCCCGCGATCACATCCGGTTCGGCCGCGTCGGGCGGGAGTACGTGAACGCGCCGCCGACGACCCCAGAGGACCCCTATGAGTACGTCGACGCCGTCGAGCGCCTCGCCGCGACGGTCGAATCGGGGTTGCCCTCGCGGGCCGGGGGTCGCCGGGGCGCCCACGTCGTCGGCGTCTGCAACGCGATCGAGGCGGCGGCCGAGGGAAGCGGGCCCGTCGCCGTGGACGACTGCGGGGCGACCGCCGAGCCGCCGCCGGCGCCGGTCGTCAGGCCGGCGGAATCGTCGACCGGCGACGGATCGGGCGCCGCAGCGATCCGGCTCCCCGCGGTCGGCTTCGGCTGCTCGCGTTACCGCGACGGGGCGTACGTCGAGCGCGCCGACTCGATCGCGACCGCGCTCGACGCCGGCTACCGCCTCCTCGACTCCGCCGAGCTGTACGGCAACGAGCACCGGATCGGGGAGCTGCTCGGCGCGCCGGGCGCGCCGGACCGGGAGCACGTGTTCCTCCTCGGGAAGGCGTGGCGCACCAATCACCGCCGCGAGCACCTGCTGGCCGCCTGCGCGGGCAGCCGCGAGGAGCTCGGGATCGAGGCGTTCGACTGCTACGCGCTCCACTGGCCCTCCGCGCTCGAACACCGGGGGGAGCTGAGCCGGCTCGCCGAGCGGTCGGTCGAGCGCCAAGAGGCGCTCACCTTCCCGGGGGGCGAGGACGGCGAGCCCGCGACCGCCGACGTGTCGCTCGCGACGGCGTGGGAGAACCTGGAGGCCGTCCGCGAGAGGGGATGGGCGCGGACACTCGGGGTCTGCAACGTCTCGCGGGCGCAGTTGGAGACGGTACTGGAGACGGGGTCGGTCGACCCTGCCCTGGTGCAGGTGGAGCGACACCCCTACCGGCCCCGGAACGGGCTCGTCGAGTTCTGTCGCGAGCGCGGGATCCGCGTGGTCGCGCACTCGCCGCTGTCGGCGTCCGGCCTCCTCGACGAGCCCGTCCTGAACGCGATCGGGACGGAGCGGGGGCTCTCGCCCGCGGGAGTCGTGATCGCGTGGAACGTCTCCCGAGGTGTCGTCCCGATCCCGTCCAGCACCGCCGAGTCGCACGTCGTCTCGAACTTGGCCGCCGGGGGCGAGCGACTGACCGACGAGGAGATCGCGCGCGTCGACGCCCTGCGCGACCCCGACTTCGAGCGGTAAAGGGACACTACTCGACCCGATCCCACCGATTCGGGCGGTATTCCTATGTGAGTGAGGTCCGTGTGTGTGATATGGCAACGACCGAAGCGGAGCGACCCGCGGTTGACATCGGCTCGCTGAACGCCCTCCACTGGGCGGGGATCGCGGCGGCCCTGGTCTCCGCCGCCGTCCACCTCCTCCTCGGCGTCAGGATGGTCCCCTCGCCGATGGGGATCAGCTTCGTCCTCGCCGGCCTCGGCTTCGTCGGCGGGGTCGGTCTCCTCGCGATCGGCTATCGCCGGCGGACGGTGTACGCGGTGGGGATCGCCTTCACCCTCGTCCAGATCGTCTTGTGGTACGTCGTCAACTTCTCGGGCGGGACGAAGTCGTTCCCGGCCGACATCGGGACGCTCGGCGCCGTGGACAAGCTCGCACAGGTCGTACTGATCGCCGTGCTGGTCGCCCTGCTGCGTCGATAGCCGTGCCGGTCCGGGAGCGTCGACCGCGGCTGGAGCGCGCCGCCGTGCGGGCGGAAACGGGCGTAAACGCGCTCGATGGGGGCGTAAACGCGGCTCTGACGGTCGTAAACGCCGCCGAAGCGGCGGCGACGGCGAGGGGTCACGCGTAGATGGCCGAGGCCGACCGGCAGCGGTCCGTCCGCGTCGGGATCGGGGTCGGGCTCCCGCTCGTCGCCGCGGTCGCGCTCGCCGCCCTCCTGTTGCGGCTGCTTCCGGCAGACGCGATGGGTCGATGGAGGCTCTCTCCGGCGGTCGTCGCCGGGGTCTGCTGGGCCGGACAGCTCTGGTACGTCGGTTACGGGTTCGACTCGGGGTGGCCCACCGACGGGTTCTGGCGGCGGCTGCTCGGGCTGGCGAACGCGGTCACGCTCGCGCGGGGGGCGCTGTACGCCGCCGTCGCCGGGTTCGTCGTCGTTCCGCCGGACACCGGGCTCGCCTGGGGGCCGGCGCTGTGTTACGGGGCCGGCGTCGCCTTCGACAACCTCGACGGGACCCTCGCCCGAACCGTCGGCCGGGAGACAGAGGTCGGCCGCCGGCTCGACATGGCGTTCGACACGTTCGGGTTCGTCGCCGCGCCGCTGGTGGCGGTGGTGTGGGGGTTGCTGCCGGTCTGGTACCTCTCTCTCTCGGCCGCGCGCTACGTCTTCCGCGGGCTCGTGTGGCTGCGGCGCGCCCGCGGGCTCCCGGTCGGCGACCTGCCCGACAGCGACCTCGGCAGGTACCTCGCGGGCGTCCAGATGGTCTTCGTGACGATTGCGCTCGTCCCGCCGGTCCCGACCGAGCTTGTGTGGGCCCTCGCACCCGCGGTTCTCGCCCCGTCGCTGGCGGTGTTCGCGCGGGATTACCTCGCCGTCAGCGGGCGGCTCCCAGGCCGAAGCTGACCCGCCCGTCGCTTACCAGAAATGAGGCGAGAATGCCCCTTCCTCCACGAGCGAGTACCGCGAGCGAGTAGGGAGGGGATGAATCGCCGTACACCAGTACAAACCATTAACTCAACATATCGATAATCAATAGACAGCGATGGAGTACAGTCACCGCTACCATGCCTACCCGACACAAGAGGTAGCGGCTGAACTAGACCACCATATCGACATTCATCGCCAAGCGTACAACTACACCCTGTACGAGTACGACAACGTGGACGCTGACAACATCGGCTCTGCGTACAAGCACCACTCCCGACTCCCCGACTGGAAAGACGAGTTCCCCGTTTTCTCGGGAGTCAACTCGAAGGCTCTGCAACGAACCGTCACTCGGTTCTACCAGAACCTCACCGGACTCTCCGAGCAGAAGCAAAACGGACGCAAGGTCGGGAAGCTCACGTGGAAGTCTCCGAGAGAGTTCCAGAGTATAACGTATTCGCAGTCTGGCTTCGAACTCAAAAACACGAGTGGCCGACGCGCGACGCTCTGGCTCTCCAAAATCGGAGATATCAAACTCCGCTACCACCGCGAGATCCCCGACGAAGCAGCCATCAAAGAAGTCACCATCAAAAAAGAGACGACCGGCGAGTGGTTCGTCTCGTTCGGCCTCGAGACTGACGAGGCTGACCTGCCCGAGAAACCCGACGTAGACTCACTCAATACAGATAATAGCGTCGGCGTTGACCTCGGCATCCTCAACTACATCCACACGTCGGACGGGACGACTGTAGACTGGATCGACCTCGAAGACGAATACGAGCGTCTGTACCGTGAACAACGCGAACTCTCACGGAAAGAA
>NZ_JAODIX010000109.1 GCF_026586675.1 Halorubrum yunnanense | reverse complement strand
ACCCCAGCTAGCACCCTCTACGTCTCCGTTTTCGATCTCTTCGCGTGTGTTTGCCCAAGCAGCAATGTGAGTTCCATCGATCACAACGAACTCGCCGCCATGCTCGTGATCGGTAAGCAACTCGCTGCACATTGATTGGAGACAATCACGTAGCTCGTTCGGAGAGAGTTCGTCGAAGGCACGCCAGAGGGATGTCCCGTCGGGGACATCCTCTGGCTCAACGTAATCCAGTGCCTCACGGAATGAGTGGTTCCGGCGAAGACGGCGTTCGAGGGCGTCAAACGAGTCGCCCTCGAACTGCCGTAGAACAAGTGCAGCGGCACGTTCGGGCGTAATAGACTGAATCTGTGAAACAGCAACCGAGAGGAACGTAGCAATGAGCTCGTCACGGTAGAGATAGCCATCGGCATCGTCGTCGTCAGGTGTGAGATCGGTTGGCTGATCGGTTTGACGCTGAGACAGTTGGTCGTCCCGTCGGGACGGCCAACTGTGAGTGTAGACAGTAGTGTTGTTCCAGTCAGTCGCGTGGATCTCGTCATTTTCGGCTAGCTTCCGGAGTGGACGGTAGCACTGCCTTCTGAGTAGATCACGTCCTTCAGCGGGTGTAAGTCCAGATGGACGGCGGAACGCGAGGTGTTTGAGAGTGGCTTTGGTAGTTCGTTTCCGGTGGAAGACGGCGGTGCCGTCATCCACCTCCGGTCGCCAAAAGCCGTCGTGAGTAGAGCGGTGACCGACGATATGCTTGCTAGCGATGTATTTGCCGTTGTGGTTCAGCGAGGTGTAGAACGCATCTGTAGAGGAGATATGGGTGATGTACCACGCTGGCACCGAGGTGCCAGCGCGGAGTGCTTCTTTCGAAGCGACTTCACCGTGGGTTTGGAGAAACGCACGAACAGTACTCTTATGAGATTCAACCGTGTTTCGGCTTGTGTCGGATCTGGTGTTGTGCATAACATTGATCCGACTTCCTATCTAGAAAAACTG
>NZ_JAODIX010000108.1 GCF_026586675.1 Halorubrum yunnanense | reverse complement strand
GGAAATGGATGCCGTCTGGCGATATGGCATCGCTCAGACGGCTTGCTTGGATGTGTCGAGACCTTGCCAAACAGCATGTTGAGGATCCGGACGTACCCGCCGCGCCGGATGGCGCGGACGGGTACGCCGAGTGGGTACAGATCGCGTTGATTCTGTACCGCGTCGAACTCGAAAAGAGTCTCCGCGAGACCGAAGACTACCTCAACGAGATGCCCGGCGTCCTTGCCGTGTTTGATCTCGACGAAGCACCCCACTACAGCTCGTTTTGTCGGTGGGAAAACGAGTACCGAATGCGTGAACTCCGCCGCCTGCTCCGCACTTCGGCGGAGCAGGCGGGCTGGAGTGGTGAAGCTGCAATTGACGCAAGCGGCTTTCAACGTGATCAAACCAGCTACCACTACCGCGACCGCGCAGACTTCTCGTTCCAGTCGATGAAGACAACGATCTTGATCGATGTGAACTCGCTGGCGATCAAAGACGTTCATTTCACGACGCAGAAGGCGTGGGACGGCCATATCGGGATGCAGGTCTTCCGCCGGAACGCGGAAGACCTGCGCGTGTTGTCTGCTGACGCGAATTACTCATGGAGCGACTTCCGTGAAGAGTGTCGCTCCGACTCAACGCGACCGTTGATCAGGCATAGAGAGCAAACACCGTTGCAGAAGGCCCACAACGCCCGAATGAACGAGGACTACAACCAGCGCTGGATGAGTGAAACCGGCTTTTCGCAGTTGAAGGAAGACGACGGCGAGAAGCTACGCTCCCGGAGCTGGCACGGCCAGTTCCGGGAGCTGACTCGGAAGTGCATTATCCATAACCTGACGCAGGCGGCGAGTTAGAGCTC
>NZ_JAODIX010000107.1 GCF_026586675.1 Halorubrum yunnanense | reverse complement strand
GTTTCGGCCATCCACCGCTGAGAGTAGCCATTTGCTCGGTTGAGCGCGTTGTTCGCGGCTGCGTTCGCTGACGAGCCGCGGTAATGAACGAGGTACTCAACGTCATATGCGGCGATTTCGTACTCAGTGTGCCAGTCTTGGAAGCCGTTGTCGGCAGCGACGGACTGCAGGTCGTCCGCGTTTCGGCGGACGACCTGCGGTCCGGTCTTCGTATCATGCTTCCATCGAGCTGCGATGTGAACATCAAGCACAGCAAGCGATTCCACATCAGTCAATGTCGTCACTTTCAGCGTCTGTATCGTCCGTCCGGCCCGCTGACGAAAGTACGATGACGCACGTCGGCGATCGAAGAACGTGCTGTCGAGAGCGGCGTGGCCAGACTGCGGGTGCTGCTGCGCGGAAACGCGCAGCAGCGCCCGCCATACCCACATTTTCAGCCGATCAAACGACTTGTAGATCGTCGTGTGATCAGGAAGGTCGTCCCGAGCTAAGCCGAGAGCGTCACGAACTTCAGCCATGTACTGCAGCCGATTCGGCGTTTCACGGTAGCTGTGGGTCTCTTCGACCCGAAAACAGTGGAGAACGACATGAACCCAGCGGGCGAACCCGCCGCTGGCGGGCTCGCCCGCATGCTTCCCCAACGCTTGTTTAGCTAGGTGACGACACTGCTCGATGAAGTCGAGGATATCGATCTCCATGTCAGG
>NZ_JAODIX010000106.1 GCF_026586675.1 Halorubrum yunnanense | reverse complement strand
GCGTCTCGACGCCGACCGCGAGCCGCTGGATCGATCGCTGGAACGACGGCGCTGTCGACGGTCTTCGACCAGAGTTCAGTGATGGTCGTCCACCAAAACTTGACGAGCACCAGCGCGAAAGACTTCGAGAGGTGCTCGAACAGCACCAACCGCTCACCACCCACGAAGTTCAGCGGCTTATCGAAGACGCATTTAACGTGTCATACTCACAACGACATCTTTCACGAATTCTCAAAGATCTTGGACTTAAATACGCGATCCCTCGACCAGAATCACCGGATCGCCCTGACGATGCCGAAGAGCAGCTCGAGGAACGTCTCGAGGCCGCTCTCGACGATCTTGACGACGACGCGGTAACTGACGGCGGTGTCGTCGTCGGGTTTCTTGACGAAGCGTGGCCTCGACCAACGGACAACAGCCGGCGGTTGTGGGCCTTCGAGAAACCAACGATCCAAAAGGAGACGCCGACAGAGAATTTTGACGATGTCGTCTTCGGATTTTACGCGCTCAACGGAAGAAGTGTCGTCGACTGCAAAGCGGATCTAAGCAAGGAATCTGTGGGCGATTTTTTCCCACAAGATCCGCGAGAAGAATCCTGAGCGACCGATCATCATCGTTTGCGACAACTTTTCGTCTCACTTTGCTGAATATGTCGATAATATAGTAAAACAGCTCGATCTGACGAGAGTAGCATTACCGCGGTATTCACCAGATCTCAATCCGATTGAACAGATCTGGAAGAGTGTTAAACGCGATCTGTCGCCACTTGATGCACCCGATGTAGAAACGTATCGAACGCTCATCTGTGACATTTTTCGTAAATATGCT
>NZ_JAODIX010000105.1 GCF_026586675.1 Halorubrum yunnanense | reverse complement strand
GGCCTGATAGCCTTGGGCGGTCGGGTGGGTCACGGTCGGGGCGTCCACGGCCCCCGATGCCTGCCGTCGCACCTTCCGAACAACGGGAAGGCTGTTGAGAGCAGGCACATTCCAATCGAGTTTCTTGATGCCTTTCACGGCGATGTTGACGCTTGCACCACGGTCGCTGTGGTCTTGATGCCCGCACGACCGACACTTGAACCGCTTTTTGTTGCGGTTCGCACGCTCCGTATGCCCGCACATCGGACACCGCTGGCTCGTGTATTCAGGGTTAATCCACGCAGTCGGAATCCCCCTGAATGACCCCTTGTACGATGTATAGAACTGAAGGGCGCGGAACGGGAGGTGGTGCAAGCGTCGGTTCATCCGCGTGCCGTAGTCGATACTGTCGCGCATCTCTTTGAGGTCTTCAAAGACGATACACGGCTTCTCGAACTGACTGCTCCACTCCACGATATGACGGCTCACCTTGTGGAGTCGGTCACGGACAAACCGTTCCTCACGCCCTTTCAACGTGTCGTGAATGCTGTCCTTCCCCGCGTTCTGCACGCGCTTCCGC
>NZ_JAODIX010000104.1 GCF_026586675.1 Halorubrum yunnanense | reverse complement strand
ACGACTCGACGAAGTTCTTCGTATGGATTGCGTCCCTGCTGGCGCCACGTCGCCAGCAGGGACAAGACCGTCTCGTGAACGAACATTCCTCGGTCATTACGGAGCGTTCCGATGATTTTCCGGAGAACCACTGGCTCACGAAGTGCGTTCTCTGCGGCATTGTTTGTCGGAGAGACCGCTGGCTCACCGACGAAGGTGAGCCAGTGGTCGAGACCTCCTTCGATCTTCCCCAGCAGTGTTGCCACTGGTCCGTCGGGTACTGACCGGTCAATCAGCGATTCAAGCTCTCTTCGCGCCACACGCTGGAGCTCTGCTCTCTCACGAGGACTTGGGTCGCTCTCCAGCCGAGCCTGGAGAGCGACGTATACTTGTCTGAGAGCCTGGTAGATCGGTTCACCTTCTGGCTGCTTTTCGGCGGCGTCTTCAGCTTCTCGAAGAATGTGCGCCCAGCACCGCTGGAGGTTACTGCTGAAAGCTGGGTACGCCGTCCACCCGTCACAGACGACTGTTCCCGCGAAGTCCTCGCCGAGGACTTCCGCGGGAACATCACTTCCGCGACTCTCCCTGACCGCGTACAACGTGTGTTGAACGGTCTGAAACGTCCAAATCCACGCTTGTTCACCGTCGCGCTTGATGCCTGTCTCGTCGATATGAACCACGTCAGCATCCTGAATCTCTTGACGGATCTGCTCGTACTCACAGCGACCGGCGCGCGCAGCGCGCTCGGTCGCGTGCCACGCGGATGCACCCGAGAGTTCGAGTCCGTGTAGTTGCTCGAAGCGATCAGCGATCTTCCGGTAAGGAAGGCGGTGATCGTACCGTGACAGAGCTGATTGAGCGATGACGTTCACCCCGAACTGCCCCTCATCGGGGCAGTCGGGGTGAGCCGCAACTGTCTCTGTTCCACAGGAATCGCACTGGTAGTAGTGGCGGTTGTACCGAGTGATTTCTGGGGGCTGCGGATCAGGAATCTCCTCGACGAGTCGGGGGCTGACGCCCACCGACTCGTCGAAGTGGTCGCCACACTCAGGACAACAGTCACAGGTGACCTCGATTTCTTCGTCAGGATCGGGCGGAGAACGCCACTCTGGGGCGTGACCGTCTTTTCGACCGGGAGTGCCGCCGTCAGTTCGGACATCATCGTCTTCGTCGTCTTGCGAGGTCGGGGACTCGTCAGTCCCCGACCGTCGCTTGCTGGGTGGAGTGTGCGGATTCTCGTATTTGCGAAGACGTGTTTCGAGTTCTTCGATCCGCTCGTCTTTCTCTTGTAACTTCTCTCGGAGCTGTGCGTTGTCTTGTTCAAGCTCTTCGACTCGTTGTTCAAGTTGTAAAAACCGGGAGAGCAACTCCTCTTTGGTGAGATCATCTCCGTTCACAGATCCCACCTTCCAGTACAGACAGCAGAGGTAACGGGATGGGCTCCACGACGGAGCCCATCCCTGAGAATCATCACGAACCTCTGCTGCC
>NZ_JAODIX010000103.1 GCF_026586675.1 Halorubrum yunnanense | reverse complement strand
GCAATTACTCGAGATCGTAGACCGCAATTTCGTGAGAGCCACACTGTGGACATTCATTGATGTCCTTCTCCACGCTGTATCCACAGTGACGGCATTCGTGGTGCATTGTCGGTAGCGGATCAAGCCTGACGATCTGCCGGATAAACTGTTTACTGACCACACAGCGGAACGATGACAGCTGACCTTTTGATCAGGGTTATATCTCTGTGCAATATTAGTCGGATGAGGCCGCGGCAGGGGCCACAGAAGTGATGAGAGAGACTTGATTGTTGTCTCCCTGACCAATCCGAACACTTTGACAGAGAGAATCAGTCGAATTGGAATCTGTACTCTCCTGTGAGAGATCGTTATCAGGCCATAGAGACTCCATAATGGGGAGCCACCCAGCAATATCTGGGACATGCCGGACCCACTCGCGAGCTGTGGGCTGTCTACCGTGATCAGCGGCGTACCGGACCGCAATTTCAGTTATATCTACATCGAGACAGCCACGCCAAGCGAGACTCCTCGCGACTTCGCCGACGACCTCGTCGACTGTCGGTGGTGCCGATGCGAGGATAGTATCACCGGTATCGGTCGTTCGAGCGTCGGATGACGGCTCAGAACGTCCAGCAGAAGATGGTGAGGCCCACCATGGCTCGAGCGTGGCGAACCACCCGTTAGCATCCCGAGCAAACACGTCCAAATCTCGGAGCGTGTCGATATGGGTCTCGTACGAGCGGCGCGAAATG
>NZ_JAODIX010000102.1 GCF_026586675.1 Halorubrum yunnanense | reverse complement strand
GACAGCACTGACATCAGCACCCGTGTGATCCGGTCAGTATTCTGGAAATCCGGGTTCCAGTCTTTCTGTGCAAGCAAATCGCGAATGACTTGCCGAGCTTGTCCCGTCGTACCGCCGGTATGGACGGGTATTTGGATACCGATCGACTCTTCCTCGCCGTTCGCGACCGAGTCACGAGCATTCACGCTGTCCAACCCACTGAGCACTTCCTCAGCTAATTCATCCATCCCCTCACCAGCAATCACCCACGAGGCTGTGAGATCAGCCGTTCGGTCTACCGGATCTACCTCCATTGGCAGCCTGAACTTGAGTTTCTCATCACGATCTTCGACGACCTGCCGATACCCGCTGTGAACACCGTATCGAGCCTGTTTCGGGGCAGTGTAGGTCAAGAACTCGACGAAGTCTCGTCTCGCATCGTCGTTAGAGAGGAACTCCGATGAACGAGGAAACCGAAGGTGGATCGACGTCTCGATGCCAACGTGATCGAGGAGTGCCGTCATCGACGTAATCAACCCGTGGCAGTCGCGATAGAACTTAGAGCGCTCATCAGGGCTCTGATTGGTATCAGAGAGTCGTCCAAGGATATTCCGGCCAGCGCGGAACAGTGCATCACGCAGTTCATAGTAGTTGACGCCGTCCTCGTCGAGAACTGACTCCGCATCAAGCCACCCGATCTGCATGCCCCGGCGGAGGAAACTGAGCACTTCATCTGGAGTCGAGCCGAGGTCTGAGAGGACTCCTTCGAGCGCTTTCTCCGATAGCGCCTTCCCCCAAATTTTTGCTCCCGATAAGGCTGCCGCGATGCGTCCCAGTGTGGCTCTTGAGCCACCCCATTGTGTGACTGCATGAAGCTGGTCACGCATCACAGAGAGATACGTAACCCGTGGATCGTCCATCTCGTGGACCGGAGCGTCAAGCAGGGTGATGCCCTCTCCCTTCGAGGCCGCTGTATGGCGTTCATGAAGGGCAAATGCGTCAAGATCTGCTCCGCGTCCATCCATCCATTGCACAAAGCCACCGGTAGAGGATGCGTCACCGG
>NZ_JAODIX010000101.1 GCF_026586675.1 Halorubrum yunnanense | reverse complement strand
CGGACGTACCCGCCGCGCCGGACGGCGCGGACGGGTACGCCGAGTGGGTACAGATCGCGTTGATCCTGTATCGCGTCGAACTCGAAAAGAGTCTCCGTGAGACCGAAGACTACCTCAACGAGATGCCCGGCGTCCTCGCCGTGTTTGATCTCGACGACGCACCGCACTACAGTTCGTTTTGTCGGTGGGAAAATGAGTACCGAATGCGTGAACTCCGCCGCCTGCTCCGCGCTTCGGCGGAGCAGGCGGGCTGGAGTGGTGAAGCTGCAATTGACGCAAGCGGCTTTCAACGCGATCAAACCAGCCACCACTACCGCGATCGCGCAAATTACTCGTTCCACTCGATGAAGACGACGATCTTGATCGACGTGAATTCGCTAGCGATCAAGGACGTTCATTTCACGACGCAGAAGGCATGGGACGGTCATATTGGGATGCAGGTCTTCCGCCGGAACGCGGAAGACCTGCGTGTGCTGTCTGCTGACGCGAACTACTCGTGGAGCGACCTCCGTGAGGAGTGTCGCTCCAACTCAACGCGACCACTGATCAAGCACAGGGAGCAAACACCGCTACAGAAGGCTCACAACGCCCGGATGAACGAGGATTACAACCAGCGCTGGATGAGTG
>NZ_JAODIX010000100.1 GCF_026586675.1 Halorubrum yunnanense | reverse complement strand
GAGGGGTCCTCCCCCCTCCTCGACCTTGTCGGCGCTCGACACACTGTACTTGTGAGAAGATTTCGGGGGCCGGTAAGGCTCGGTTGGGAGAGATTGCTGTTCTGGAGGGAGAAGTTCATATGACGGCGTTATGAGCCCTTTTGCAATTTTACCAAACTGGGTGAGTGTCACGGTGTTGCTCTGCGTCGTGTACTCGGCAACCTCGAGCAGGTCATGCTGTTCAAGCTGTCGCACGTATCGATCAACGGTGCTTGCAGCAAGGGCGATCTCCTCGTCAGATTTCAGTTCTTGAACGGTTCGAGGCTCGTCTTGGAACATGTTGGCTATGAGTCGATGCGCACCGGGACTGTTCAGCTCATCGAGAACGCGGTAAGCCTCTGTCCGGTCTCCGCTGTCTGTGTCGTGATTGGACAGGAGGGACCCGCCACGGCCCTCAGTAAGGTCATGCTCGTCGACGATATCCGGAACACGGCGCGTCAGCGTGCGGACGACGTGCGGTGACGCAACCAGCTCAATGTCGACAGCCTTGGCGAGGATGTCGAGCGAATCAAAGAATCGCTCTATCATCCGTCGGTCCTCGACGTCAGTCCACGTCGGCCCATCAAGGACTAACTGGATTCTCGGCGTCACTCCGGCGGCCTGTAGGAGTGCAACGTGTGTGTGACGGAGCCCATCGAGATGCTTCCCTTCTGTAGACTGACCGCTGCCATACTTCCGGAGATTATCGCGAACAGCGTCCGGCCAGTCATCCATCGGACAATCAGCAGCTGCGATTACTGTGGTCGCGAACGCGAGGTTACCACCACTCACGCCGTATTTCTTCGCAAGGTGGTTGACACCACCGTACTCCTCGTCAGCCGGTGGCAGATTGAGCGACTCCACGGGCCGACCTTCCTGCTCTGCGATGCGGCGAACTGCATCGATCGTCGACGGGATCAGTGTGCCAACAATCTCTGTCAATTCAGAGGCTACACTGGGGGTCACGTCGTGGATCGCGTTTGTCAGCTGACTTTGACCAAACGTCGCGACCGTGAGTGACCCACAGTCATCGTAGCGGTCATCGGGGTCAGCTAGGTCAAATTCAACGGGCGTATGGTGGCGCTCAAGCGCTTCGGAGGCCTTTATTTTCAACAGCTCCTCACGGTCTCGAAGGCGATTCTCTCGCCCCGTCAGTGAGGTCCCCACCCCACGCTCAATTAACTCCTCGACGATCTCTTCGCGAGATGGAGAAGGGTCCGTGGCCGGTGTGAACAGGTCGGCAACAGCCTCATGACGCTCAAGCAATTCGCCCTCGCTGACGACGTTTCCAAGGATATCGGGCGTCTCGGTCGTGGGGACATCTCCCTCAATCTGGTCCTCAAGATCGGCGTAATGAGCAACCTCAGCAAAT
>NZ_JAODIX010000010.1 GCF_026586675.1 Halorubrum yunnanense | reverse complement strand
AACCGAGGGTGCGCGCTTCTTCTCGCGCTTGAACACCACCGGAAGCGTGGTGAGCATCGTACTACCGACATTGATCGCAGGGGTAGTAACGCTATGCCGTGTAGTGAAACTAAAACGATGACGGCGCTGTATCCCCGCCCTACTCGCTCACTTCGTTCGCTCCTTGAGGACGGGGGCTTAGCGCCTATAGTCAGCTAACGACAGCGACGAGCCGACGGCGCGAGCCGACGAACAGCGCGACGAGACGCCCGCCGACGCGGGCGGCGCCGGGCTCGCGGCCGCGCTCGACGGCAGCGGGCTCTCCGTCGGGGTGCTCGTGGTCGTCCTCTGCGGCTGGGTCGTCCTCGGCGTCGGCGTCGCGGCGGTCGCGCTGCGGTCGAAGCGGATCTGAGACCGTCGCCGAGGCGGTCCGGCGTCTCGCTCGGGCGATTCGACGCCCCTTTTCCGCGGACGTCCGCTGCGGCAGGCGAGCGGGAGACGATGGTGTCGGTGGTCCGTGGCAGCGTGAGGCACAAGGGCAGGTGTCGGGCGCGGCTTAACCGCGTCCAGTCCCAAGTGGATGTATGACCACAGAAACGGAGGACCGATTGCTCGGACTCACGTTACTCTCCCTCCTCGCCGCGATAGGCGGGGAGCTACTCGGGATCGCCTCGCTCGTCACGGTCGGCGTGACCGGCTTCTTCCTCGCCCTCGCGGGGCTGTTCGCGATCATGACCGTCACGCTGGTCGTCGGCCTCCGGCGGCTGTCCGGCCCGGACATGTACGACCCGGTCCTCGCCGATCGGGCTCCCCTGTCGACGCGGCGCGGCGACCGCTGATATCGTCGCCCGCGAGCGGTCGCGGAGACGAGTCTATCGCGGCGGTAGCGGAGACGGGTGTATCGCGGCGGTAGATGAGTGATTTATAAATGAGAGAGGCGTTGCCGGCGGCTATTTATAAATGGGTGGCAGATCTGCGGTGGAGACCTCCAGAGCCCAGCCCTGAGCTCCCCCCGCCAGCGACCGCACGGCACCTCACGCCTCCCCAGCCTCGTCACCGGTGCTATGGGCCGGCTGCGAGCGGGAGCGTCGCTCTCGCCCCGTCGGTCGCGCTTGGGCGGGTTCCGGAAGCCGCGGTCGGACTGTCGCTCGTCCTCAGCCTCGGAGAGGTCGCCGTCGATCGCCGTCAGCGATCGGGGGCGTCGGACGGGCCCGGCTCGGCCGTCTCCGCCGATTCGGCCCCGCCGAGCATCGCGGCGCCGCCGTGTCGGACGACGGCCGCGACCATGTTGCCGGCGAACAGCAGGGCCCCGCCGACGACGAGCGCGCCGCCGACGATCCGGGCGAGGTCCCCGGAGAGACCGGCGAGCCCTCCGAGCGACGCGGCGACCGGCGAGACGGCGGCCGCGAGCAGGAGCCCGGCCCCGAGGACGGTCGCGGCGAGGTCGACCCTCGCGGCGCGGGCGTCGTAGAGGTCGTCGATCGCGGGCACCCGTTGTAACCCCACCCGGTCGGCGTACCGGTCGAGCCAGACAATGAAGGGGACGACGTGGTAGAGACTCCCGACGACGACGAACCCGACGAGCGCGCCGAGCAGGACGGGCCCGACCGCGGGGTGACCGAATCGGGCGGCGGGGCCGAGGGGGTCGACGACCCACGCCGCGGCCGCGGTCGCGCTCCACCCGAGCGTCGCGAGAGCGACGACCGCGTACCGGGAGAGCATCGGGGTCCCCGCCGCCGTCGCGTCGCGGAGCCGCCGGAGGAGGATCCCGCCGGCGACCGCCGCGCCGCCGGCGGCGAGCAGTCCGCCGACGGTCGCGAGGAGAGGGATCCCCGCGAGCCGCCCGGCGGCGAGCAGAGCCACGCCGAGCGGGTACGCCGCGGTCTCGACGCGCGCGAGCCGGTCCTCGACCGGGAGCGCGTCGGTCTGGGTGAACATCGGTCCGAGCTGGTAGAGCGCGCCGAACACGGTCGTGACGACGGCGCCGAGGACGGCGAGCGTGACGTGCGCGCCGACGACCGCGACCCGGGAGACGCCGACCGGGGCCAGCACGCCCCAGCGGTAGTCGGCGGCGAGGCTCCCACCGAGGGCCGCGGCGAGCGCGAGGAAGCCGACCGCGACCGCGAAGTGCCGCTCCGTGACGTCGAGGGGGCGCGCGCGCCACAGCGTCCGGGCGAGGTTGTACGCGAAGGCGGCGAAGCCGACGAGCATGAGCCCCGCGAAGAGGGCCGCGTCGGCCGGGCGACCGAGCCAGAGCCCGCCGGCGAAGCCGCCGACGCCGACCGCGACGGCGGCGAGTTGGAGCGTCACCAGCCGCTCGGAGTGGAGTTCGACGCCGGACCAGACGGGGACGAACTGGGTCATCGCGCCGAGGATCGTCAGGCACACCCACCCGACGAGCAGGAGGTGCGTCGCCGCGATCCCGCCGAGCGAGGCTCCGGAGCCCGCCACGCCCGCAGCGCGCAGGAGCGCGAGCGTCGCGCCGGCGACGAGGAACGCCAGCGCGACGAGGAAGTGGCGGAGCGGGACCGTGGTCGGCGGGCGCGTCGAGGTCGTGAGATCGCCGGGGACGCCTCGCATGTGTGTACGGAGGGGCCGCGCGCCCCTGTGGTCGTCCCCGAACCCGTTCGGGGTTTATAAATGTGGGCCGCGCGGGCGACCCCGACGAACACGTTCGGGGTAAACGACGGGCGCATGGAGAGCGAACCCCCGCCCATGCCACATCGGACGACGGCCCTCGAGGAGACGGACGCGCCGGCGGACCGACCGGTCGAGACGCTCGACGTCGCCGACCTCGGCCCGCCGGAGCCGCTCCGGCGGACGCTCGAACTGCTCGCCGACCTGCCGGACGAGACCGTGCTCGTCCAGCGCAACGACCGGGTCCCGCAGTTCCTCTTCCCAAAGCTCGAGGGCCGCGGCTACGCGCACGACACGGCCGAGACGGACGACGGCGTCGTCACCGCGATTTGGACCGGGGAGGGAGACCGATGAGCCTCCTCGGCGGCTCCGAGCCCGAGTTCGACGACGCGGGCGAGTTCGTGCCCGAACACGTCCCGGAGCCGGGCGAGTTCCTCGCCGACCACGACGTCCTCGCGGGCGACGAGCACGTCGCGGTCCACCGGCGCGCCAGGGACGCCTTCGAGGAGCACGGCGTGTACGACGCCACGTTCGGCTACAACCTCGCCCGGCTCAACCTCGACCCGCGGCACACGGACGCGGGGTTCCGCTACGCGGAGGAGGGCGACGACCCCGCGACGCTCCGCGCCGAGTTCACCCCGACGACGGCGTTCTGTCCGCAGGCGGAGCCGCTGGCCGTGGGCGCCTTCCGCGCGCTCGACGCCGTCGACGACCACGGCTACGACCTGGTTCGGGTCCGCGTCGACCCCTCGCTCAACGGGAGCGCAGCCGTCAACGACCGACTCGAACGGCTCGAATCGGGAGACGCCGCCCCCGCGGTCGGCGATAGAGCGGACGCGCTGGACGACGGTAGCGGGAGCGGCCCGACGAGTCCCTTCTGAACGGTCGCGGCGGCGGTCCGGTCCGCGACCGACCGAACCGGGGGGATCGGCCCGTCAGTCGAACATGTTCCCGCGAACGCCCATGCCCGAACGCCGCGTGTGTTCGGACATGAGCGACGCCGAATCAGTCCTCGACGTGCGCGAGCGCGACGACCCGCCGTTCCCGGCTATCAGCGACGCGCTCGACGGGCTCGGCCCGGACGAACATCTACGCCTCGTGAACGATTTCGAGCCGGTCCCGCTGTACGACGTGCTGGCGGACCGCGGCTTCGAACACGAGACCGAACGGATCGCCGACGACGAGTGGCACGTGACCATCGCGCACGCCTGAACGGCGAGGGCGAGCGCCGCTATCCCCGTGGGACCTTGTCATACTCCGAGCCGAACAGTTCGGCTTGCTCCCCCACAGTTTGGGAATCCCCGCCGAAGATATTCCCCCTACTACCCTACGTCGAGGCGCATGACCCGACACACACTCGACCGGCGGACGTTCGTTCGAACGACTGCGGCGCTCGGCGCGGCCACCGCGCTCGCCGGCTGTAGCGGCGGCGGAGACGGGGGCGACGGGAGCGACGGAACCGACGGCAGCGACGGCGGCGACAGCAGCGACGGCAGCGACGGCAGCGACGGCAGCGACGGCGGCGACAGCAGCGACGGCGGCAGCGGCGAGCAAGAGTTCCTCTCGGAAGAGCCGGACTACGGCGGGTTCCTCGACGAGGCCAACAACTACGAGCGGACGGTCGACGCGACCGGCTCCGAGTCGGTGACCGTCGAGGTCGGCGCCGGCGAGGGGCTGGCGTTCGGCCCGGCGGCGGTCGCGGTGTCCACCGGAACGACCGTCACTTGGGAGTGGACCGGCGAGGGTGGCCAGCACAACGTGTCCGGATCCGACGGGAACTTCGAGAGCGAGACCGTCGGCGAGGAGGGCCACACCTTCGAGCAGACGTTCGAGGAGTCCGGCGTCCACAGCTACGTCTGTACCCCCCACAAGGCGATCGGGATGAAAGGCGTCGTCTACGTGGAGTGACCCCCGGCGACCGAGACCGAACCGGACCGAGCTGAATCGAATCGCGAACGCACCCCGATCACCGACACACCGATGCCCCAAGCACGCCTCCTCGTCGACCTGCCGGACGGCCCGTGGATAGCCGACGTCTCGCGCGAGTTCCCCGACGCGGGGTTCCGCGTGCTCACCGCGGTCCCCGGCGAGAGCGCCGGCTTCGCGCTCGTCAGGGTCTCCGCCCGCGACGTCGACGCGGCGCTGTCGGCGATGGAGGCCCACGACGCGTTGAGGTCGGTGTCAGTGATGGCGCGGGAGGACGGCGTCGCGACGGTGCGGCTGGAGACCGACGCGCCGCTGCTGTTGCTGGCCGCGAAGCGCTCCGGGCTTCCGATCGAGATGCCGCTGGACATCGAGAACGGCGTGGCGGAGGTCGAGGTGACGGGCGAACACGAGCGCGTCGCGGAGATGGGGCGCCGGCTGAGCGAGCTCGGCTTGGAGTTCGAGGTCGAACGCGTCCGTCAGCGCGTCGACCCCGCCCGACTGCTGACGGACCGGCAGCGGGAGCTCCTGCTCGCGGCCGTCGACCTCGGCTACTACGACGTCCCGCGCGAGTCCACCCTGACGGAGGTCGCCAAGCACGTCGGCATCGCCAAATCGACCTGCAGCGAGACGCTCCAGCGCGTCGAGCGGACCGTCGTCCGGGAGTTCGTCGACGACCTCCCCAGCCGACCCCTCGACGCCGAGCCCGCGGCCGCCGACACCTGATCACCCCCATGACCACCACCGACGACCACGACCACGACGAGACGGCCGAACCGATCACCGACCGAGTCCACGACAACTCTTGGTCGGCGAACTTAGAGGAGCCGAAGTACGCGGACGACCCCCGGCTGGCGGTCCGCGACGCGCTCGCCGCGGTCAACCACACGACCGCGGGCAACCACGTCAACCTGGTCACCCACGGCGAGCTTGGCCACCCCGAGGAGTTCCTCTACGACGCGCTCCGCGAGGAGCGCGAGGGCCTCGACCCGGAGTACGTCGAGCGGTGCGGCTGCGGCGGTCACGTCACCCGCGTGGACGTCGTGTGAACTACCCTACCCTACTCGCTCACGGCTGACGCCGTTCGCTTCTTGAGGGTAGGGCTTCCTGCTTCTACGACGCGCTTTGCAGATACCAACGTATCCACAGGGAGCGCAGTCTCCACAGGCGTTCCTTCGGAGTGTCCCACTCCTACGTCTTCGAGGCCGCGAGAAAGAATGTTCCACGCCGCATTCGCGTCCCTGTCCGCCTCAAACCCGCAGGCGGGACAGGAGTGTTCACGGACCCATAACGGCTTGTCCGTCGAGACGCCGCACGCCGCGCATTCTTTGGTCGTTCCTCTCGGGCTGACCGCGACGAAGTGCGTCCCCTCTCGTTCGCACTTGTATTCGAGCAACGAGAGAAACGTTCGCCACGCGGCAGACGCCGTATTGCGGCTGTTCGACGGCGACTCCATCATCCCCTTCACGTTCAGGTCTTCGACCGCCACAAGATCGTACTCCCTCGCGTAGTACGCCGAGAGTTTGTGTAGGAAGTCACGGCGCTTCCGTCGGAGGTCAGCGTGACACTCCGCGACGCGCCGTCGTTGCTTCTCGTAGTTGTTCGACCCGTGTTCCTTCCGCGAGAGCGTCCGTTGCTCGCGCTCCAAGCGGTCACGTTCGTCGGAGAGATCGAGCGACCCGACGGCGGTTCCGTCCGTGTCGTGGGCATACGTGAGAATCCCTACATCGATTCCGACGCACTTCTCGGGATTCTCAGGCGGGTCGGGCGGTTCTCGGT
>NZ_JAODIX010000001.1:139138-183530 GCF_026586675.1 Halorubrum yunnanense | reverse complement strand
TCAAAAGATCGCCTCACACAGTATCTCCGAGCGTTCCAACTCAGACGAGAACTCTACCGCAAACCCGGACGAAAAGCGCTCAAACACGCCGTCAAAGCAACTCTCTGAAATCAACAATGTGCTACACAAGAGCGTATATCTAAATCTAATTTTCTAGTTTTAATTACTGATCACTGATCGTTAGTGATCATTAGATTATTTTTCACGTTTAAACCGAGTTATATTGAGAATAATTCGATAGAATTGGATGAATAGACAAATGAATCTGGCGTTACTTCTGTATCGAATCCTACGGTGTCGCGTCAAGAACCGCCTTGCAGCGGGTTTCACCAAATCTCCTCGGAGAGGTTCGGGATTTGTCCGTCCGCAAGTGCCGGAACGACGTAGACCCCGGCCGAGTCGCTGGACGTACACTCGTTGCTCGGCCGTGATCTCGCCGTGGACAGGATTCCAGCCCGTCCCGAGGTCACCTTTATCAAGCGTCACACAGGGTTTCCGTTACAGTCCACGAACTTGCGTAGTGACGACATCAGCTCTCGCAGGCACGGTGGGATACGAAATGCTACCGGTGGGCCTTGTTTAGACGCTCCCGGGAACGCGGGTTAGCGTCTATGTTGACTGAACGGGATCCATCTGTGGAGCCTCCCTGTTTGATTTTCTTCTTTGGATAGCGGCTGTTTCGCCCTATCCACACCGCGTCTAAACAAGGCTCTGCCGGTGTATTCACAGCGTAGCTGCGATGAGGGGTTAAGCATAGTCACGACGGCGGCTCACAAGCATGGCGAAACTGCGAATAGACGCGATGGAAGCGTTGTTCGCCGTTGTCGACTCGATCATGGAGACAAGGCATGAGCTGCAACGAAAATGCATATGTCGATAGTCGACGCGGGCCCACCGACAACAAAGAATTCAAAGCGACGAAGTTTGGCTTATATGTCTGCTTGTCAACGTACTAATCCGCTCTGACAGAAAATGTAACGGGCGCGACGGGCGGGAGTTCATACTGAGAACGGATCGTCTTTTCGGGCCTGTACTGCCTGAAATCAGGGACTTCAGATCGGGGTCGTAACTACGACTCGCGCCACCAAGAGCGATGAGTCTTGAACCAATCGACCCGGAAACAGCCGTAGAACTGGACCTCGCCGATCGCGAAGCCGAGGTGGCCAAGGCAACGCTGTACTCGCACAGCTCCCGTCTCGGTCACTTCGTTCGCTGGTGTGACGAGGAGGACATAGACAACCTGAACAAGCTGAGCGGACGGACGCTCCACGAGTACCGTCTGTGGCGGCGTCGTGAGGGTGGTCTCGCACCCGCCACGGAGAAGACCCAGATGGATACAATTCGCGTCTTCGTGAAGTGGTTAGAGAGTATCGACGCCGCCGTCGACGACCTCCACACGAAGGTGCGGTCGCCCGTGTTACGAGACCCGTAGAACGTCCGCGACGTGATGCTCGAGTCCGATCGTGCTGAAGAGGTTCTCGAGTACCTCTCGAAGTGCGAGTACGCATCACGCCCTCACGTCGTGCTCACGCTGATGTGGCACACGATGATGCGGACCGGTGCGGTCCACTCGCTCGGCGTCAACGACTACGATTCAGACGGGCAATACATCGCTGTCGTCCATCGACCTGAGACCGGAGCGACAATCAAGAATGCAGGAGATAGAGAGCGGCTGATCGCGTTATCGAACAGGGTGTGCGGGCTTATCGACAACTGGATAGCCAATCAGCGACCCGATGTAGACGACGAGTTCGGCAGGCGACCACTCGTGTCAACGTCGAAGGGACGCACGCACCGATCGACGCTTCGGGGGGATGGCTACAGGTACACAAGGCCCTGCGTTTCCACTGGAGAGTGCCCGCATGACCGTGATCCAGACGATTGTGACGCGATGGCGTATACTGCCGCGTTCGACTGCCCCTCGAACGTCAGTCCACACGCTCTTCGACGTGGTGGAATCACTCACCACCTAAGCAATGGTGTTCCGAAAGATGTCGTCAGCGATCCTGCGGACGTGACGCCAGGAGTTCTCGACGGGCACTACGACCGACGGAGTCAGATGAGAAAATGGAGCAGCGCCGAGGGTATCTCGACAACATCTGAGACGCGCTCACCGATCACTGCTCGTCACTATCCATTATAATATACTCAAATATGATATCCCGGAATATGATATTCTGGAATATGATTATTCAGAATATTTTTATTCCAGAGTCACCAACTCGTCGCCATGGTAAACTTCGTGAACCGATCGGAGGAGCTGGATCGACTCTACGATCTCTTCGACTCGGGGAGCGCAGACCTCGCGGTCGTGTACGGACGGCGACGGCTGGGGAAAACGAGACTCGTAAAGAAGGCGCTTGAGAGACAGGCGAACACAGTCTTCTATCAGGCACGACAGAAGACGCGAGAGCTTCAACTGGAACAGTTCATCGAGGCCGCAGCCGAGACGTTTCCCGGCATCGAAGACATTCGGCCCGACTGGGAGCGGCTGTTCAGGTATCTCGCCGAGCAAAATGCGATCGTCGTCCTCGACGAATTCCCATACCTGATCGAACAGGACGAGAGCCTCCCGTCAGTGTTACAGGCGTTGTTCGATCACAAGTTCGACGAGTCGGAGACGACGTTCGTTCTGGTCGGATCGTCGATCAGCATGATGGAGGAAGCGACTCTGCTTGGAGACAGCCCGCTATATGGGCGAACATCCCTTACCCTCGACATCCGTGAACTTTCGTTCGACGCCGCGACGGAGTTTTTACCAGACGGTGTGACACCGGACGAGGCCCTGCGTGCGTGGAGTGTGTTCGGTGGCGTTCCTTACTACCTCGAAGAAGTTGACGCCGACAGATCACTCAGCGAGAACATTCAGCAGACGGTGCTGACTCATCACGGATCGCTCCGTAACGAACCGGAGTACGTTCTTCGTATGGAGCTGACAGAGCCGACGCGCTACTTCTCGATCCTCGAAGCGATCGCCGGCGGGGCGACCGGACGGAACGAGATCGCCGGTGTGACGGGTATCGACTACAACCAGCTATCGACGTATTTGGATCGACTTTCTCGGCTTCGGCTCATCGAACGGCACGTGCCGGTGACGGAGAAGCCGGAGCGATCCAAGCGAAGCCAGTATCGGCTGCGTGACCCTTTGTTCCGGTTCTGGTTCCGGTTCCTGTACGGGAGTTCGGATCGCTACGACCAGTTTGGCGACGACGCCTACGAACGGCTCGTCGAACCGGAGTTGGCTGACTTCGTCGCTCCCGCCTTCGAACAGCTGTGTTGTGAGGCCCTGTGGACGCTGTACGGCGAGACACCGATCGTCGATGTCGGACAGTGGTGGTATCAGGACCACGAGATCGACGTTGTCGGACTCACCGACGAGCAAACGCTCGTCGTCGGTGAGTGCAAGTATCAGGAATCGCCACTCGACTACAGCGCACTTGGCTCACTGGAGACGCATGTCGAGGAACTCCGGTGGCAGCCGTCGGGCGGTAGCACGCGAACGGTCGAATACGCGCTGTTCTCCCGGAGCGGGTTTACCGATAGCGTCCGCGAAGCCGCTGCCGGACGTGACGATGTACGTCTCTATACGATCGACGACATTGTTGCCGCGCTCGGAGAGTGAGCAATTGAAGCGCGGCGAAAAGCGAGATAGCGGTGAATTAATGCTCTCGCCGCTCAGTGAGCGTTTCCTCTAACTTCGCCGCTGCGTGCTCAAAGCACTCGCCGAGCAACGGCGTCCCGGGTGCCGGCCGCTCCCTGAGGAACGCGACGGCGTCGGCGGCCTCGTCAGCGTCGATATCTCCGGCCGTCACGCAGTCGACATGCCCGTGGAGCGCTCGCTTGAATGCCTGCGAGAAGTGCTCGTACGCCTCGTCGACACGTTCCATGTTGCCGTCGAGCGATTCGACGGGGGCACGATACACTGCCGCTGCCGACGCGTACCGTCCCTGATCGCGATACTCGCTCGCGAGGTCGAACCATTCCGAGAAGTTGATCGGTTCGAAGACGACGAGGTAGTCGGGATTCGTCTCCTCGAACTGCCGGTCGATCGCAGCGCGCAGGTCGGTGACCGACCGCGTCGACGATTCACCGAAAGGGGCGAAGAAGCGTTCACCGATGGCAGCGTCGGTCGCCAGCGTCTCCCCGAAGAAGACCCGAAGATTGTCCGTATCCGCGGCGTCGAGCGTGGCGTCAAGCCGGTCGCCTTCGTCCCTCAGAACGTCGTCGGCACACCGAACTAACACGGCGACAACGTGCTTACACGCCTTCGATCCGTCGTACGGGCAGTCGCACCACGGATCGAACCCCTCGGCTGAGAGGTCAACACGCACGTCGTACGTCGAACGACTGGACATTTCAGGCGTGAGGCGGTCGAATGCGGCTGGTTCAAAACCGCCTTTCTGACAACTAAGTTAACACTCTATACGATCCGTGCGAGATACAGAGCCCACATCTCGTATCGGCCTCTCCGGCTCAGCGGGAGCTAGCTCGTTCAGTATAGCGGGGTCACTTCCAATCGTGCTCCTCGATACCCTCGTAGTGCTTCAGACGACTGTCGATCTCCCACGCTTCCCAGCCACACTCGTGGTAGAGGACATCGGCGAGTTTGTCGAAGCGGCTCTTGTTGAGTTCGATACCGCGGTTTCCGCGGTAGGTGATGTAGGGTTCGCGGCGAAGGTCGGCGTAGACATCTCGCGCAGTAGGATAGTCGCCGTCGATCGCTGAGAGATTGAGGAGTGCCTCCTCCGTGATCGGTGTGCCCCACTTGTGTTTCGCTATCATCGTCGCCAAGAGGGCACATTTCACCGACGGCTTCTCCATAGCGGAGGGATGAATCCATACTCACATAAAGACTGTTAATGACGATTAACGCTAGTGGGAACACTTATACACACACAGATGGTGTCTCTGTGTATGAGTAGTATGGAACAGGCGGACGACCGCGGAGCAAAGAAGGAGCTCCGGAAGGAGCACCCGAGCGGGTGGCTCTACCTCACGCAGCACGATGCGATCCCGATTCTCGTAGACGCGCTGCTCGATCTCCCGCCGAACCGCGAGTTCAACAAGACCGAACTCGCAGAACACGCTGGCGTCACGCGCCAGACCGTCGGCAACTATACCGACCTCTTGGTTGAGGTGGAACTCATCGAGGAGGTTCCGAACACGTCACCACGCCGATACCGGGTCGCGGACAGCGATGTCGTCCGCGAGCTCTTCGAGCTAAACAGCGCGCTCAACAGCGTCGGGGAGTAGCAGTTGCCCGCGAGGATACGCTAAGTATTCCGAGGAGCTTGCAGGTCCATTCACTACGAAATTCAAGAACCTGTTGAGATCCTCAGCTGGTGGTACCGTCAGACCCGACCGCAACCGATACAGGTGAAGTACGGATCACTCAGTATAGATGAGCCAATCAGCGATTGATCTTCTCTACTGCGTCCTGTTTGGATGTACGCAAACCCCACTGATGCATCCGTGGACGGTCACCCATCGAACGAAAGCACGCGCCTCGCAGTATTGCGGCAATTACCCCGCCGCCGTCATGCGATTATGACGATACGGGCGCGACGGGCGCTGGTTCGACTGTCGAACGACTAGACCTTTCAGGTGTGAGACGGTCGAAATCGACGTCATTGAAACGGTGATATCAGACATCGTTCAGCCGGCGATGACAAAATCTACACTGGTGTAGCACCGACGCCAGAGCGAATGGCCGACCCGTTGTGGTACCCGTCCGTCGAAGACGTCGTCACCATCCACGACGACGTCGTCGCGGAGTATCCCGATACTCCCGTCGGTGTTCGATCGCGTGGTGACATCGAGTTCGCGTTGAACTACATCGAAGAGGGCAGTTTCGGTTCCGGACCGGACACCATCCACGAGAAAGCGTATCACCTCCTCCGGCTCCTCGTCGCTAACCACCCCTTCGTCGATGCGAACAAACGAACTGCACTCAATGTGACGGTCGTCTTCTACTTCCTCAACGGGTACCGGTTCGAGTACGACAACGAAGTGAGAACGATCCTGAAAGAGTTCGGCACCGACGAAGCGGCCGTCGATGAGGAGGATACTACCGAGTATCTGCGATCCCACACCGAGGAGCTGGATCTGGCCGGTGAGAACGATGAGTGGCGAGACGAACTCGTCCGGTACGGGCTGGACCGGCTGACCGGCGATTCGTCGGACCCGAACGATTAACCGCGTTCGAAGCGTCCGTTCAGGCATGGCCACCGAAGAAGGAGCAGAGACGACCTCTCCGATTGACGACGTGATGGAGGACATCCGGCGGGAACTGGTCCGACGGGTCGCGGCGAACGACCGAGATGCGAACCGGGACGTCTACGACGCCCTCGAAGACGAATAAGTGCCTTGTACTGACTGGATCTTCTCCAGACAGTAGTTGGATCCCGTCGAATTCGAGACCGTCTCTCCGATCAAGCGAGGTGGATGGGTCAATCAGCGATTGATTTTCTCTACTGCGTCCTGTTTGGGTGTACGCGAACCCCACTAATGCATCCGTGGACGGTCACCTGTCGAACGAAAGCATACGCCTCGCAGTATTGCGGTGTCTACCCCGACGCAGTCATCCGATTAGAACGATACGGGCGCGACGGGATACGGCCCTCGACTCGGAAAAGTTGGTGATTCGCTGAACGGGTGTCGAAGGCCGCGTCTTCGTGTGGTTCGAGACCGATCGAACCATGGAACTCGAACCAATCGACCCCGAAACGGCATTCGAGCTGTATATCGCGGAGAAAGAGACCTCGGTCGCGGACGCGACCGTCGCCTCTCACAAGTCACGCCGGAGCTTCCTGCTCCGGTGGTGTGAGGAACGCGACATCGAAAACCTGAACAAGCTGACCGGCCGGCGGCTTCAGGAGTTCCGGCTCTGGCGTCGAAACGTCGGCGATCTCACGAAGGTGAGCGAGAAGACGCAGATGGACACGCTACGCGTTTTCGTGAAGTGGCTGGAGTCAATCGACGCCGTCGAACAGGACCTCCACAAGAAGGTCCGCTCGCCCGATATCACGCCCCGAGAGAACAGTCGCGACGTGATGCTCGAGACCGAGGACGCAGAGGAACTACTGACGTACCTCGAGAGATACGAGTACGCGTCGCTTCACCACGTGATCGCGAAGATCCTGTGGCACACGATGCTTCGGATGGGTTCGGTGAGAGCGCTTGATGTCGAAGATTACGACCCCGAAGAGCAGTCCCTCCGACTCCGGCATCGGCCCGATACCGACACGCCACTCAAGAACAAGCGAGAAGGCGAACGGATCATCGCCGTCTCGAACGAGGTCTGTCTCGTCCTCGACGACTGGATCCGGGAGCGGCGGCTCGATGTCACGGATGACCACGGCCGGAACCCGCTTCTCACGACGAGCGGCGGCCGAATTTCAAAGTCTAGTTTTCGGATGAAATGCTACCGAATGTCCCGTCCGTGCGAGTACGGCCAAGCATGTCCACACGACCGTGAACCGGCCGATTGTGAGGCCACGATAAGTCGCGCAGCATCGAAGTGTCCGTCTAGCGTCAGTCCGCATCCGTTCCGTCGTGGCGCTATCACGCACTACCTACAGAGCGACGTGCCCGAGACGGTGGTCGGCGACCGGGCGAACGTGACGGCCGACGTTATCGACCAGCACTACGACCAGCGCTCGCAGAAAGAGAAGATGGAACAACGGAGAGGATACCTCGACGACATCTAGAGCCACTCTCGGGCGCCGTCGCTGACCCTCTCAGAGAACTATGTATTATAAACTAAGCCGCCCTGTTCTTATAAAGTTTAAGTAGAAAGAGAAACAGATCCTTTGCTATGAAAAGTAGCTCGAATATTGAGGCCGAAGACGGGTTACAGATACTTCTCGCTATACCGGCCAAAAGCGGAGAATTATTCGGTAGTACGGCCACAGATACAGTTCTCTCTTTTTTATGTCGCCACCACACTGAGGAGTTCTCGATTAGTGACCTCGTTGAGGCAGTGGACTATTCGCAGCCGAGCGTCTCCAAGGCGGTAACCGTACTCTCCGAAAACGATCTCGTCGTCGAACGACGCGAGGGCAACACGCGATGGGTTCGTATCAACCAGGAGCGGCTCCACGTCCCGGACGACCCCTATCTACAGATTCCTCAGGCCGAGTTTCAAGAACCGGTGAGAGCAGCAGCAACCGAACTCCACGGCGAACTCGACAGCGTGATCGGGATCGTTCTGTACGGTAGCGTCGCGCGAGGCGAAGCGGACCGGCGGAGCGATATCGATCTTTGGGTGCTCGTCGAGGAAGATCGGATGGCAAACCAGCGAGCGGCGAATCAGGTCAAACAGGCACTCGAAGACGAGGAGTTTGAGAACGGCCGGTACGAGTACGAGATAGACGTTGAGGCGCTTCAGGCGGTCCCAAAGTACATCGCCGAGATACGGGAGGTACTCAGCGACGGGATCGTAATTCACGAGACGGAGAAGTTCCAGACGGTCCGGAGCATGGTTTTCCACGGTGATCTCGATGAGTGAGGAGTCCGATCCGCGGGATATCAGAACAGCTCTCGATGCGGCTATCGACGCGTTCAACGAGGAGGGGTTCGGGGTCCCGAACCGCGAGGACGCGATCGCGACCGACGACGAGTGGAAGACACAGCTCACGAAGGCGTGTCGGCTGCTGGATGCGGTCGCACGGATCAACGGAGAAGGACATTACACCGCTGTCATCGAACTTTGCTTCGGAGCAACCGAGCGGTCTATCGAGGCCTATGCCCTCGCAGTCGGTGGTGACGAGCTGGACGACTTCCACGACCACACGCACTGTTACGACCGAGCGGTGGAGCTCGGTCTGCTCTCGCGGCCGGCGACACGAGAGCTTCGGGGACTGTACGATGATAACCGAACGGACAGCTATTATGGCGGCAAGCGGCCCACGGAGAAGCAAGCAGATAGTATGTATGCACTCTCTCGCAGCGTTCACCAGTACGTCACGGACCAGATACGGGAAGGCGGCGTCTGTGTCTGCGACACTCGATAGTCGGGACGTGACGACTAGGTGTACGATGAACCACGACCGTCGACGTCGTCGAGGGCTTCCTGCCGCTGTTTCATTTTGTCCTCCTTCGACCGCACGTGGTAGTGCTGGTCGATGATCGTCGGCGAGACGTTACACCGGTCGCTGACGATTTCGACCGGAACACCTGCCCGGAGCAACTGCGTGATGTATCCTCGGCGAATCGGGTGGGGCGTCACGCTCGACGGACAGCGTGCGGCTCGTGCCTCGTTGTTGGCGGCTTCACAGTCGTCAGGATCGCGGTCGTGTGGACACTCCCGGCCGATAGCGCACGGCCGTGACCATCGGTAGACGTAGGTCCGGATAGTCGACGTTCCCACGCGACCTCGCTGGGTCGCGAGGAGCGGATCCCGGCCGTGATCGTCGACGATGTCCGGGCGGCGCTGTTCGAGGTAGTCGTCGATCACGTCACACGCCGCTTCGGTGATTGCGACACGACGCTCGCCCGGCTCTTTGTTCTTGATCGGTGTATCCGAGTCCGGCCGGTGGTGGATCTCGATGTGGGGCGTCTCCGCGTCGGCTTGGTAGTCGCCCACGTCGAGGGCACGAGCTCCTCCCAGGCGTACGCCCGTTTCCGTGAGGACGACCCAGCAGACGTGCTCCGTTGTGGCGTATTCGTACCGTTCGAGGTAAGCGAGGATCTCTTGTGCGCGTTTCGCGTTGAGCACGGTGTCTCGTGCGTTCTCGCCATTGTCTAGGTTCGGCGAGTCGACCTTGCGATACAGCCCGGATTCGACGGCGTCGATGGTCTCGCACCACTCGATGAACACGCGCAGCGAGTCCATCTGCGTCTTCTCGCTGACGACGTTGAGGTCTTCGCGCCGCCACACGCGGAACTCGTTGAGGTCGCGAGCGGAGAGTTGGTCGAGCGTGTCGATGTCCTGGTCGTCACACCAGTCAACGAAGAAGCCGAGCCGAGAGCGATGGGCATCGACGGTCGCCTCCTGGCAGTCGCGAGCCTTATCGTCGAGATAGAGTTCGAGCGCTCGTTCCGGGTCGGTCGGTTCCAGCGACTCAGTCGTTTGTTCGAGCAACTCCTCGAGGCGATTCTCGAGGCTGTCCGGCTCGGCGATGGAAGGGACCTCGTTGGACACGGTTACTCTAACTCCTCGAGCATTTCCTTGACGAATCCATCCGGTGATTCCTCGGGTGTAGTGGTCGTCGTCTGGTCAGAATCTCGGGGAGGAGACGGTTCGAGTGCTCGAAGATCGCGGGGATTCTGGTCGATGTGTTCCTCGATAACACTCTCGAGGTATGCCGAGACGGTGAGATCACACTCCTCGGCAGCGCGGGTGAGCTTGGTCTTCGAGTCTGAGTCGATACGAGCGGCGACCGATTCAGTGCGATTGGTCACGTCAGTGCGCAGACCGAACTTACTGATATAGGTTGGTCAGAATTGGTGGTTGGGCGGCCTATATTCACCAATTCCTGCCAAAACAACCTACAACTCTGGTGTGAATCTGATCGTATGAGTTACTCTGACACCAATTGTCGTTCTGTATTTGCGTCTGGTCGCCAACTACAGAGGCGAGATCACAGGTTATCTACCAACTCATATCGACGAGCGATCTATGTCGTCAAATCGCCATACAGCGCGCCGATATTGGTGGCTCACATCCCAGAAAGAGATTCGTCCACTCGTGAGAAAAACATCGATATCGGGGGGTTTGTGGCAGGAATGGTCTCGCGCGACATTGATGAGTTGATTCGATCAAATCGTTCTGGACGCCTACTAGCTTGGGAGAATATCCAAATTCGATGTGGCCGTCACTATCAGCAGAACTAACAGGACGTCCGGGTTGGCGTACTCCGTGGAGACCAGTAGCGGCCTTCGGCACAACCAGTCCGTAACGGGTCCGTTGGAGGTGATGGTCCACGACGTCAACACCGGCCCTAAACCGCCTCGAGACGTGGAACTCATCGCGACTGATGCTGACGGGGTGAAGCTACAGGTCGTTACTTGGAAGAAACACGACGTAACGGTGGAGTGGGAGGTCGGTGCCACCTACCCGATCAGGGGCGGACGAGCGAAGCGATACATCGACGCCTCGGGCCCGGAGCTGCGGATCCACAGTAACGCGGATTTTGCTGTCGAGCGGGTTACACCCGAATCAGACCGGTTACGGCTCCTCGTCCTCGGCGATACACACGTCGGATATCGACATCGGCCATCGAATACGAAATCCCCGTGGGCCCGAGAGGTCGACAACAGACAAACGTTCAGTCGGAGTCTTGCCCGTGCTCGGGACCTTGGCGTCGACGCAGTCGTTCACGCTGGCGACGTGTTTGACCACGAGATAACCCGAGAAGACAGAGATCACGTTCGCGAGGAGATCCGACGCACCCACGACACGGGGGTTCCGGTGTACTACATCCACGGAAACCACGACAACGAAGCGGGTAACAGAACGTTACGCCGGGGTCCAGGAGTCCATATCGGTGGAGAGACGGTCGTATTCGGAGATGATGTCGTGCGACTTTCTGGACTTGATTACGGGGCAGGAGAATTTTCGAGTCCCCCGCCGGAGAGGCCCGGCGACAATGGGGAGTCCGTATCGATCCTCGTCCTACACGACACACCGTACCCAGTGGTCGACGAGAACGAGTCTCCAATCCACCGGACCGATCCGAATCATCTGGATCTCAGGGAATTCCTCGATTCAGCCGACGAGTGGCTGGACCTGATCGCTTCGGGGGATCTACACGTTGGGAGTCGCGCTTCGATAGCGGGCTACGAGACCCCCCTCATCGTCACGGGTCCGACTGCGGGGATTAGCACATCGACACAGGAGAACAACCCCTCAACGTGGTTAGTGACAGTTTCAGGGAGAGAGGTTCAAGTCGAGCGGCAGAGGTTGGGGTGATTCAAAATAGAACCTGGGGGAGGGGGGTGCGTCCAACAAGACGGTGAGAATAGAAGGCACCTACACAGCGAGTTCGTTACACCAGTAGAAGCAGTGATCAGCTGGAGCCGAGAGCGGAGAGACGTGGTTCGAACTCCTCCTGGAATTCGTCCATCGCATCCACCCCCCATTCGACCAAGTGATTTCGCTGGTCTGCGGTTAGATCGGTGATCGTCCTATCAATATCTTCAGGCTGCTTGATCCGGGATGCTTGTTTCTCAGGCAGACGTTCCCACTCCAACTCGACGCCTAAATTGCTCTCAATATCCGTTCGTTCGCGTTTCAGCGCCTCGAATATCTCCTCGTTGCGTTCCTTATACAGAGCGAGGAGAATACCCGCGCCTAAAGGCGCGGGATGAATCCGACACTCTGACCGCCAATCCACGACGACACTCCAGCCGGATATTCAACGCCCAGTCGTTGGTTTTAATTTATATTGTTACATAATGTGTTATGAAGTTAGTACGATGTTAGAGACGACCCGCACCTACGTCGCAGGCATCACGAACCACCAACAGGTTCGTGATGGCCTCGACCAGTGTGGGTTCTCTACATCCAAACTGTGGAACGTCGGACGCTACTACATCCAACAACGGTGGGACAAAACCGGTGAGATACCTGACGAAGCCGAATTGAAGTCGGAGTTGAAAGACCACGAACGCTACAGTGACCTACATTCGCAGTCAAGTCAGCGAGTTCTCGAAGAGCTTGCTGAGGCGTTCGTCGGCTGGTACAACTCCGACGACGGCAACAGCCCACCGGGCTACCGGAAACGTGGCGACGACCACCCGCGCTCCACCGTCACGTGGAAGAAACGGGCCATCAAGCACGACACGAAACACGGCCAACTTCGCCTCTCGAAGGGCTTCAACCTGAAAGAGTCGCGGTCTGACTTCATCCTCGCGGAGTACGAAACCCGACCCGACGTAGAAGTCGAGAACATCCAGCAGGTGCGTGCCGTCTGGAACGGAGACAGGTGGGAACTCCACCTCGTTTGTAAGAAAGAAATTCCAGTCGAAAACGCACCCGGCGACAACACGGCAGGGATCGATCTCGGCATCAGCAACTACCTCGCCATCGACTACGAAGATGGGGCGAGTGAACTGTATCCGGGGAACGTGCTGAAAGAGGACAAGCACTACTTCACCCGCGAGGAGTACCAAACCGAAGGGGAAAGTGGGCCGTCGAAGCGTGCGCGGAAGGCTCGGCAGAAACTCTCTCGGCGTAAAGACCACTTCCTTCACACACTCTCGAAACACATCGTTGAACGGTGTGTCGAAGAAGGAGTGGGGAAGATTGCGGTTGGCGACCTCAGCTACATCCGCGAGGATGAAAAGGGCGATTCGCGGAACTGGGGTGCGTCAGGGAACAAGAAACTCCACGGTTGGGAGTTCGACCGATTCGCTCATCTCCTCGAATACAAAGCCGAGGAACACGGTATCCTCGTTGACCGTGTAGACGAGGAGAACACGAGCAAGACGTGTTCGTGTTGCGGACAGATTCGTGACAGCAACCGAGTGGAGCGTGGTCTGTACGTTTGTTCGTCGTGCGAGACGACGATGAACGCAGACGTAAACGGTGCAGTAAACATCCGGCGAAAGATAACTCAGAGTCCCCCGACAGAGGATATGAGTAACGGCTGGTTGGCACAGCCCAGAGTCTTCCTGTTCGACCGCGAGAGCGGACGGTTCACACCGAGAGAACGAGAAGACTGTAAACCGTAATATCCCAACGCTCGGGATTCCTCCGGTTTTAGCCGGAGGAGGATGTCAACCGACGTGGAGATGTAGAGCTCAACGGAGAACTCCGGCCCCTGATGGAATACCCAGCCGAATCGGACGCCAGAGATACCGGCACTGAACGTCAGATAGTTCCGAGGTCCGGGCTTGAGCTTGTACCAGTTCGGACGGCGCTGCGAGTACGCCTCAACCATCTCGGCGAAGAACTGACGGTAGCTATGCTCGGAGTCGGAAAGCGACTCGGTACTCACCTCGCGTTCCCATTCATTCGGCTCAACGACGACTTCGAACTCGAACCCACGCTCCTCGGATCCCTCGATACTCACGACGCGGGGTCTGATTGCGAAGAATTTCGCACCTTTCGGCCCAGTTTCATTTAACCATTCGAGGACGCTCCGGTGTTCCGGCCGGAACTCCTCGGCGAGCTACATCGTGAACCCGGCGTTCTTTCCCGACGAGTACGTCAGGAGCTTCCCCAAGTGGTCGTGGTCCGTCCGATTGTATTGGTTCTCGATAACGACGGTCTCGCCCGTGTTCATCTCTCGTGCGACGATGTCGACCGAGAAGTCGCCGACGGCTTCCTCCACTCGTGCGTCCTCGATCTCTATCCCCAACTCGGATGCGAGCAGGTCGATGTTCTCTGTCAACCATTGCGTGAAGTCCCGCTCTTCGTTCTCCCACACCGAGCGGAGGTCGTGCTCGTGGATCTGCGAGACATTTTGTTCCATAGACATGCGTCTCCGGGAGTTTTGATAAAATGTTGTGAGCCGACTATTCTCGAAGCGTCATTCGCTGCGGTCTATTGCCGGACGCACCCCCCTCCCAGGGTCGCGCGGTCCTAGGCCGATGAATACGAGTATCGTATCAGGCACAGAGCGGTTCTGTGATCGTAGCTCGTTATGAGGACACTGGAGCGGCAGTCAAGCGTCTGAGCAGTTTGCCGGACGTACCCCCCTCCATCCCCCGCTGCCACCCAGAGCACAGTAGAACCGGGAGAGAACTGGTGGAGACTTTCAGGACGCATACCCGTATCCCAGACAGGAAGACATGTAGGACACGGGGGTTTATGTGTGTCTCCTAAAAACGGGAGCGTATGAAGGCGTTCGGCGACGAAGACACGATCTTCGAGGATATGGACGTCCTCAACCCCAACGAGCAGACGTATCAGCCCGAGTCGCTACCGGAGCGCGAGGTTGAACTCGACCAGATCCACTCCGCGCTCCGTCCGGCAACGATGGGGTCGACGCCGCTAAATCTGATCGTATACGGTCAATCCGGTCAGGGGAAGACCGTCGGAATCCGTCTCAAGACCGACCAGCTTCAGGAGTACGCTGATGACTCTGAGATGGACCTCACTGTGGTTCACATTCGTTGTAAGGGCATGGACGGCTCCTATCACGTCCTGACCCACCTCGTCAAGCGACTCCGTGAGAAGCGGTTTGGTCCCGGTGAGGAGCTCCCCAGCGGTCACCAGCGGAAGACCCTCCTCAACATGGTAATCGAAAATCTGGAGCAAGTCGGTGGGACAGTCATCGTCGTCCTCGACGAAATAGACGCAATCGGCGACGACGACTACATCCTCTACGAACTCCCGCGGTCGAATCCGGACGGTGTCCGTCTCTCGCTCATTGGGATCACAAACGACCTCCAGTTCCGCGAGAACCTCGACGCCGACGTCCGGTCGAGTCTCGGCGAGGATGAGGTCCGTTTCGAACCGTACGACGCCGATCAGCTCCGCAATATCCTCGCACGACGTGCTGTCGGTGCCCTCCGTGACACGTATTTCGAGGACGACATTGAGGACTTCCAGCACCTCCGAAGCGAGATTCTGAGCGACGACACGATCCCGCTTGCCGCGGCGTTAGGCGCACAGGATACGGGAGACGCTCGCGAGGCGATCCGTCTGTTGTTCCGTGCGACCCGATTCGCCGACGATAGGAGTGAGACGACCGTCACAGAGGAGCACGTGCGTGAAGCACGGGACTTCCTCGAGACGAAAGCCATCGAGTCGGGGATTCAGACACTCCCGAATCAACGAATGCTCGCGCTCATGGCGGTCACGTATCACGGGATACACGGTGACACGCCCGTGACGACGACGCCGATCTACACCCAGTACAAGAGCTTCTGTGAGTACGTGGATGTGAACGTCCTCTCGAACCGTCGATTCCGTGACCGGCTAAATGATCTCGCTGACACGAACGTGCTCAATAAGCGGCAGGGTCGGGGTCGTGGCGACGAAAACCAGTATTCGCTGGCGGTCGATCTTGATACGGCGCTTGAGAATCTCCCGAAGGAGTCAGAGAGGCTCGGAGACGTAGCAACAGTTCTCCGAGAACAGGGTGGTGTTACGGGTAACTAACCCCCAAGCGCCACCTCAACAAGACAGATCAAGTACCGAGAGAGACTGCTACTCCAACGAGACAGTTTTTTGCTAATACCGAGGAGATCTATGTTGAATGGTGGAGCCGATCTTAAAATGGGCGGGTGGGAAGCGCCAGCTTCTCTCAGAGATCACGGCGCTGTTTCCGATCTCATATGAGGCGTATCACGAACCGTTCGTAGGAGGTGGCGCCGTCTTTTTTTATCAGGGTTCTGACGATGGGACAATAAACGATCTGAACACACGGTTAACAACGTTTTATGAGATCGCTCGAGACCAACCGGACGCCCTCATTACCGAGAACAAAACACACGAGCATACGGAAGAATACTACTACGACGCTCGCTCGGAGTTCAATACGCTCCTTACCCAGTCGACTCTAACACAGGACGAGAGAGTCCGAGAGGCGAGCTTACTATTATACTTGAATCGGACATGTTTCAACGGATTGTACCGGGAGAACAGTGACGGCGAATTCAACGTCTCGTTCGGACGGTATTCAAATCCAGATTGGGTACAAGAACAGCGGATCCGAAAGGCATCGCGCGTCCTCCAAGACACGGCCGTGTTCAATACGGATTTTAGCTACGTCGTCGATGAGGCTTCTAGTGGCGATCTTGTGTATTTTGATCCGCCGTACGAACCGGTGTCGAAAACCGCGGATTTTAACTCATATCAGGCGGCTGGATTCGATCGAGAGGACCAACGGCGGCTTCGTGATGTCGTCATAGAGCTCACAGAGATGGGCGTTTCCGTGATCCTCTCTAATTCGCCGCCGGTTGTAGAATTATACGAGGGCTACGACGCGTACTCGGTCAGATACGTAGACGCCACTCGTGCGATAAATAGTGATGCCAGCAGTCGTGGGGAAGTCTCGGAAGTACTCATTACAAACGTTCCACCAGATGAGCAACGGCGAAAGACTCTCTCCGACTTTACTGAATGAGTCGTCAAAAATCCCTCAGCGTGGCGTCGAGGCTAGAACGTATTGTTGCTGAGTTCCTCGACCGCTCGTAGTGATTTCTGGAAGGCGAACGAGCCACTGTCCGACGGTTCGGGCACGTCGACGAGTGGTTGAGTCCGAGAGATCTGTTTCGGCAGCGAGGATCTCCGTAATATCACTTCGGGAGAGAGTACCGTCTGCTTCTAGTTGAGCGTATACACGAGAGATGATCTCGACATCGCGAATCTGCTCTGTGAGAAGGTCACCCGCAGATTCTTGATTGCCACGATCGAGGTACGTGAGGTATTCCTCACCGAGCCGGGTGAGTCCCCAACGGCGGATCGTGTAGTTGTCGACGTCGATCTCCTGTTCTTTGTGGAGAAATTGGAGAAGCCACGCGGCGATACCGTAATAATCCGCTTGCCGCGGATCGAACGTGTCCGTATCTGTCTGTCTTCGGACGTAGTCTGCGATATTGGGTTTAGTGTCGGAACCCACTCCAACTGCCTGGATGACGGTGCGTATCACGTCAAAGTTGTCCGCCTGTGGTACTTCTAGTGACGGAATCGTATCGGTGCGCTCCGGCTTCTCGAACGCACTCCAGAACGTGGGATCGAGTTCGTATGATTCGTCGTCTGTAACGACGCCGATACCGCTCTCGATCATAATGTTTGTGAGCCGGTCACCGTCGATCAATCGGATGAAATCTTGATCTGCGCTTGTCTCTGCCCCAGAAGTGAACGAGGACGTTGTGATCACCGTTCCGATATGGTACTGTTGCTCAGAGAGTGCGCCTTTAAATCCGCGGAGGGTGCGAGCGCCGACGGTGTTTCCAGAAGCATATTGTTTCGCTTGAATGCCAAGCCGTGCGTGGAACAGTTCTCGATCGATGACCGCGTGAATATCGATTCCACCATCGCCACGGAACGGCGTTAGCTCAAGTTCACGAGTTGGCTCCGCACGCTCGATCACCATTTTACAGAGCTGCTCAAACTGCTCGTGGTCGATCTGTAATCCCTTATCAAGCAGTTCCTCCTTCGCCGTCGATGCTCTCATTCAAGATCGAGGTTTTCACGGCTGAACAAAAACCCTCCTGCGAGGGAGAGCATCCACGCCCGATCAAATATGGTCGGATGCATTCTTTCAAAAGGGACAGAAAGCGACGGGATCCACGCGAGCGAACGGAGTGAGCGAGCGTGGAGCCAGTCGCGCCCGTGGCTGAGCGAAGCGAAGGAACGGGCGCGACGGGATTTGAACCCGCGGCATCTTGGTCCGGAACCAAGTGCTCTGTCCGCTGAGCTACGCGCCCTCACGCTCAGATATCCGCGGCGTGCGTTTAACGCTTCTGACTCGGGGCGTCGCGATCGCGTGACTGCGCTCCCGTTTCCCGTCCGAGCGGAGTCGGGATCTCCGGGGCCCGCCGATCACTCGAACCCGCCAACCGCCTCTCCGCGCCCTCGCCATTGGTTCGCAGCCCCGTGAAATATCTGTTTTGATATCTGCGGCACGCGGGTTTATACCTAGGCGTCCGTAGCGCGAACAGAACGAACGTGACCCTCCGTCCCAGCGACCGATCGTCCGCGCCGCGAAGCGAGGCCTGCCGAGGTGACGAAGGGCGGACGCCGGCGGACCGGAATCGCTCGAGCGCCAAGAGGAGATCCGAGTCTGGGCCGACGTCCGAGGGTGACGTCGAAACGGCGGAGCCTGCGACCGCGGGCGACCCCGGCTCGGACCGGTTCATCGCGGCGGTCGCCGTCGACGGCGAGGTACTCTTCGCCGGCCCGTCGGTGCCCGCGGTGCTGGGCGTCGAGCGCGAGGCGCTGCTCGGCACCGACCTGCTGGACCGCGTCCACCCGAACGACCGCGACCCCGTCTCCGACGCGCTCTCCGCGGTCGCGACCGATCGGACCGTCACGCACCGGGTCCGGCACGCGAGCGGGGGGTTCGTCTGGGTCGAGTCGGTCGTCGACGAGGAGCTCGCCCCGCAGTTCGGCGGACGCGTCGTCACCGCGCGTCGCGTCGACGTCGACCGCGCCTTTCCGGAGCGGTTCCGACAGTTCCTGGAGTACGGCACCGACCTCGTCACCGTCGTCGACGGCGACGGGCGGGTCCGGTACGAGAGCCCCTCGATCGAGGAGGTACTCGGCTACGAGCAGGGGTCGACCGTCGGCCGGTCGCCGCTCGGGTACATTCACCCGGACGACCGCGAGCGCGTGACGGAGCGGTTCTACCACGCTCTCGACAATCCCGAGGCGGCGCCCACGATGGAGTACCGGTACCGCACCGCCGACGGCGACTGGGTCTGGTTAGAGTCGCGGACGCGGTCGCTTCCCGACGACGTCGCCGTCGGCCGGCTCCTCATCAACTCCCGCGACGTGAGCGAGCGGAAGGCTCGCGAGCGCCGGCTCACCGACCGAAACGAGCGGCTCGACCGGTTCACCAGCATCGTCTCGCACGACCTCCGGAACCCGCTGTCCGTGATCCGCGCGTCGATGGAGATGGCGCGGGTGAAGGAGGACACCGACCCGCTGGAGCGCGGAGAGCGCGCGGTCGACCGGATCGACCGGCTCGTCTCCGAGCTGCTGACGCTCGCCCGACAGGGGTCGGGGATCGACGAGCCGACCGAGTTCGACCTCGAAGGGGTCGTCCGCGAGGCGTGGGGCACCGCCGGAAGCGACGACGCGACGCTTGTCGTCGGTGCCGACGCACGGGTCCGCGGCGACCGCGGGCGACTGCGGCAGGCGCTGGAGAACCTGTTCCGAAACAGTGTTGAGCACGGCTCCACTGGCAGCCGGACAGAGTCCGGCGACAGCGTCGAGCACAGCCCGACTGGCAGCCGGACGGAGTCCGGCGACAGCGTCGAACGCGCCTGCGAGGCCGCCGCCGACCTCACGGTCGTCGTGAGCGCGACCGACGAGGGGTTCCTCGTCGCGGACGACGGTCCCGGGATCGACCCCGAGCACCGCGAGAGCGTCTTCGAGCCCGGCTTCACCACCAGCGCAGAGGGGACGGGATACGGCCTCGACATCGTCCGCGAGGTCGTCGAATGCCACGGCTGGACGGTCGGCCTCCGGTCGAACCCTGGCGTCGCCGACCTCCCGCCCCAGGTCCCGCGGCCCGGCGGAGCGTGCTTCGTCGTCGAGGCGCCCGGTCCGGACGCGGTCGGAGCGGCGGAGCCGTGGATCGACAGGTGAGAGCGGTGCGACCCCGAGCCCGACGATCACCGCTCCGACGTCCCGTCGCGTTTATTCCTCCCGGCTGCTAATCCGAACCGTGACCCCCGTCGACGCCACGATCCGTCGGGTCGAGCGCGCGGACCTGCTCGCGCTGGTGCGGATCGAGCGGGCCTGCTTCTCGGATCCGTGGCCGTACGACGCCTTCGAGCGGCTGCTCGACGAGCCGGCGTTCCTCGTCGCCGAGCGGGACGCCGGGGTCGTCGGCTACGTCGTCGCGGATTCCACGCCGAACCACGGCCGCGACATCGGCCACGTCAAGGACCTCGCGGTCCACCCCGACGCGCGGGGCGAGGGGCTCGGACGGGGACTCCTCCGCTCGGCGCTCGCACGGCTCCGCGGCGTCGGCGTCGCTGTCGTGCGGCTTGAGGTCCGCGAGAGCAACGCGGTCGCCCGGTCGCTGTACGCCGGCGAGGGGTTCGAGCCGGTCCGTCGCGTCTCGAACTACTACCGTGACGGCGAGGACGCCATCGTGCTCGTCGTCGACCTCGCCGAGTGGGCGACGGGGGAGTGATCCCCGCGGAGCGGCGGCGGCACGCGGGCCGGCCGGGAGCCCGCCGCGCGCTCACCGTCCACGTCTCCCGGGAGCTTCCGCTTTTGACAACTCTTAGTGCCCGGGGCGCGAACCGTACGGTATGAGTTCGGTTCCCGAGCGGGCGGCGATCGACGAGGCGTACAAGTGGGACCTCCGCGACATCTACGAGGACGACGAGGCGTGGGAGACGGCCTACGAGGCGGTCGCCGACCGGATCGACGAGCTCCGCGACTACGAGGGGCGCGTCACGGAGGACGCCGCGACGCTGCTGGAGCTGCTCGAGCTCCGCGAGGAGATATTCCGGGAGCTCCAGCAGGTGACGACGTACGCCCGCCTCCGCGGCTCCGAGGACACGCGGAACCAGGAGTACCAGGCGATGTCGGCGCGCGCGTCGTCGCTGAGCTCCGAGGCCTCGAGCGCGCTCTCCTACCTCGAGCCCGAGTTGCAGTCGCTGACCGAGGCGGGGGTCGGGGAGTTCCTCGAGAGCGAGCCCGCCCTGGAGGCGTACGAGCACTACCTGAACGACGTGTTGCGGATGAAAGCGCACACGCGCTCGGCGGAGGTCGAAGAGGTGCTCGCCGACCTGTCGGAGGTCACCGACGCCCCGAGCGAGATCTACTCGATGCTGACGAACGCCGACATGACCTACGGCGTCGTCGAGGACCCCGACGGCGAGGAGACCGAGATCACGCAGTCGAACTTCACGAAGCTCCAGACGAACCCCGACCGCGACTTCCGCCGCCGCGTCCACGAGACGTTCTACGAGCAGTGGGGAGACGTGCGCAACACGGTCGGCACCTCCCTCGAGAAGGCCGTCCGCGAGCACGCGACGAGCGCCGAGATCCGTGGCTACGACAGCGCCCGGGCGGCCGCGCTCGACGGCTCGAACGTCCCCGTCGAGGTGTACGACACGCTCGTCGACACGGTCGACGACAACCTCGACGTGCTCCACCGGCACGCGGAGCTGAAGGAGGCGGCCCTCGGTGTCGACCAGTTGGAGAGCCACGACCTGTACATGTCGTTGACGGGCGATCAGGGGCCGGACGTCGAGTACGACCAAGCCCGCGAGTGGGTGATCGAGGCGGTCGCGCCGCTCGGCGAGGCGTACCAGGATCGGATGGCAGAGGGGCTCGACTCGCGGTGGGTCGACGTCTACGAGAACCGCGGGAAGCGCTCCGGCGCGTTCTCCTCCGGGACCTACGACACCCAGCCGTACATCATGATGAACTACCAGGACGACATCGCCTCGATGTACACGCTGGCCCACGAGCTCGGCCACTCGATGCACTCGGAGCTCGCGGGCGACGCCCAGCCGTGGCACGACGCGAGCTACGAGATCTTCGTCGCGGAGATCGCCTCCACCGTCAACGAGACCCTGCTCACCCACCACCTGCTCGACACGGTCGAGGACGACGAGCTGCGGACGCACGTGCTCGACGAGTACCTCGAGCGGTTCCGCTCGACGCTCTTCCGGCAGACGATGTTCGCGACGTTCGAACAGCGGATCCACGAGCGGGTGGAGGCCGGCGACGCGCTCACGCCCGACGCCTTCGACGAGATGTACGCCGGTCTGAAGGGCGACTACTACGCGCCCACCGAGCTGACCGGCGGTGTCGAGCGCGAGTGGGAGCGCATTCCCCACTTCTACTACGACTTCTACGTGTACCAGTACGCGACCGGCATCTCCGCGGCCGCCGCGATCGTCGAGCGGGTCTTAGAGGAGGGCGAGCCCGCGGCCGCCGACTACCGCGAGATGCTGCGGGCCGGCGGCTCCGACTACCCCCTGAACGTCGTCGAACTCGCCGGCATCGACATGGCGTCGCCGGACCCGATCGAGTCCGCTGTCGGGATCTACGACGACTACCTCGACGAGATCGCGGCGCTGCTCGGTCTGTCGTAGCGACCCGGTCAGGTCCCTCGGTCTCGGCCCCGCGGCTCCGCGGTCCGGTCTCCGCTCCGTCGGGAACGAGATGACGTGCACCCCGGCGGTCCGGGGTCACGTGTCGCTCTCGCCCCCGCGAGACCGCCGACCGAGGTCGTTCCGGAACCGAAAGAGTTGCTTTGCCGACGTGACATTAAGAGGTAAAATGGAGTACGACGTACAATCGATCACCGACCATTGGGATTCGGTACCAGTAGACGGTCCCGGATCGCGCTCTCTCGAAGAGTTCGGATCGGCGGGCCGGAGGTTCTCGGGGGGGTTAGATTGGTCGACGTCGGCGGGGCGGACGTCGATACTGGTCGTCAACGGGTTCGCCGTCCGTGCGAATCGGGACCTCCCCTCGCCGGGCGAGACCGGGCGAGTCGACCGGGCCCGAGAGGCGCCCGCGCCGGAACTCCCGTATCTCGTCGCCGTACACGGGAGGGGGAAGCGACAGTTGCGGCGCTACACGGGCGATCTGCCGATCGAGAGGGTCATCGGGGACCTCTCCGGGACGTCGTTCACGGGGTACGTCGAGCTCTCCGACCGGGTCTACAGCGGCGACTACTACGTCGCGTTCCACGCCGGGCGGCCGGGCTTCGTCGCTCTCCGCTCCGAAGACCGGCCGCCGCTGTGCGGTGACGACGCGAGGAATCGGATGGTCGACGAGGTGGGTATCTACACCGTCCACGAACTGCACGTCGACCCCGTGGACCTGAGCGCGCCACCGGGTGAACGAGGCGAGCCGGTGGTCGACCCCGAGCCGGCGACGACTGCTGCGGACGAAGCCGACGGGGACACGAGAGTGTTCGATCCGGGACCGGGCACTGACGCGACCGAGACGGGCGGCGATACCGAGATATTCGGGACGGGGCCGGAGACGGGTAGCGGCACCGACGAGACCGAAGCGTTTCGCCCCGACAAAGCGAGCGCCGACGAGGCGACACGGGAGTCCGATCCCGGTGGAAACGACGGGAGTCAACACGACGTGTACTGCCGGTACTGTGGCAAGGGCGTCGACGCGGACGCGTTTTATTGTCCGCTCTGTGGAAACCGGCTCGACTGACGACCACGCTCGCCCGGGTCACGCGCCCGTCGGGACGCCGGTTGTCCCTCTGACGCGTTCCGGGGGTCTGCCGGCCGGCAGATATCAGCGCACGGACCTCGCGGGGGAGAGTGCATATTTAACTGATCCCCCGAAACACCCGCGCATGGACGAACGCGTACGCGAGCACGCCGAAGTGCTCGTCGACTGGAGCGCTCGGGTCGAGGCCGGCGACGACGTCGTCGTCAGCGTCGCGGAGGACGCCCACGAGCTGGGCGTCGCCGTCGCCGAGGCGCTCGGCGAGCGCGGGGCGACCGTGACGACGCTGTACGGCTCCGACGAGCTCTCCCGGGCGTATTTAAAAGGCGCAGAGGCGGAGGCCGACGGCGACGTCGACGCGGACGACTTCGACGCGGATCCCGCCGTCGACCGCGCGATCTTCGAGGCCGCCGACGCCTACCTCCGGATTGGCGGCGGGCGCAACACGACCGCGAGCGCCGACGTGGGGAGCGAAACCCGCCAGGCCTACGTGAAAGCGAGACGGGGCATCCGCGAGGCCCGGATGGACACCGACTGGGTGTCGACGGTCCACCCGACCCGGAGCCTCGCACAGCAGGCCGGGATGGCCTACGAGGAGTATCAAGAGTTCGTCTACGACGCCGTCCTCCGCGACTGGGAGGCGCTCGCCGAGGAGATGGCAGAGATGAAGACCATCCTCGATGAGGGGAAGGAGGTCCGGCTCGTCACCGAGCGCGACGGCGCGCCTGACACCGACGTGACGATGTCGATCGCGGGCCGCACCGCGGTCAACTCCGCCGCCTCCGTGGCGTACGACTCACACAACCTCCCCTCCGGTGAGGTGTTCACCGCCCCGTACGACACCGCGGGCGAGGCCTTCTTCGACGTGCCGATGACGATCGACGCGACCCGCGTCCGGGGCGTCCACCTCGTCTTCGAGGCGGGCGAAGTGGTGGACTTCTCCGCGGAGGCCGGCGAAGACGCGCTCGCGGGCGTGCTCGACACCGACCCGGGCGCCCGGCGGCTCGGCGAACTCGGGATCGGGATGAACCGCGGGATCGACCGGTTCACCGACTCGATCCTCTTCGACGAGAAGATGGGCGACACCGTCCACATGGCGGTCGGTCGCGCCTACGACGCCTGCCTGCCCGAAGGGGAGTCCGGCAACGACAGCGCGGTCCACGTCGACATGATAAGCGACGTGAGCGGGCGCTCCCGGACGGAGGTCGACGGCGAGGTCGTCCAGCGCGACGGGGCGTTCCGGTGGGAAGAGGGGTTCGAGGAGTAGCCGCGGTTTCGGTGTCGAGTCCGACGGTGCCGTCCCGACCGCTACCGCCCCGGCGACCGGCCGGCCGACCCGACCGTCGTCGTCGCGTCGCGCACCGCGTCCCACTCCTCCGCACACGGCACGCAGAGGTAGTACGGGAACCCGTCGACGTCGGGGTGTACGACCGACGTGTCCTCCCCGCAGCGTTCGCAGTTCACACTCGGCCGACTCGCGAAGACGGGTATATCGCTTCTGGTCCCGATCAGCGCAGCGCGTCGAGGTCGAACTCGAAGGCGGCGACCGGGACTTCCAAGTCGTGTTCGACGAGGACCGCGGGGTGCAGCTCGCCGATCACGCCGACCTCGTCGCCGTCGACGACGACCGTAGCGGTCCGGCCGTCGATAAAGGAGGGGTGCTCGGTACGGGGGGTCTCCAGGTCGGTGCCGAAATCGTCGCACACCGCCTGCAGGCGTCCCTTCGCGGCCTCGTAGGAGGCGTCGCGCCGGGCGACCGCGCCGGCGACGTGACGGCGCTCGGCGACGTTCGTGTCCCCCGCGTCGTCGCGCTCGGCGACGAAGCCGACCTCCGCGACGTCCTGCGGGTAGGCGTTGTGCGTGTTCCGCTCTAACAGCATCACGAGCGACGGGAGCGCCCACGTGCGGAGCTGGGTGTACTCCTCGCTGTACGGCTCGGTGATCTCGACCGGCTCGCCGCCGCCGAGAGCCGAACTCCCCGGCTCCACGCGCATCCGGTCGTAGTTCTCGGTCCCGCTCGTCATGTGGAAGTTGAGCAGGTCCTCGAAGCCGAGCCCGACGAGGCTCGTCCGGACCGCGTCCTCCAGCCGGGAGCGCTCGTGACGGCCACCCACCGTCCCCACGTCGGGGTAGCGCGGCTCCAGGTTATCGAACCCGTACGCGCGCCCCACGTCGTCGACCAGGTCGAGAGGGTGGAGCACGTCGACGCGGTACGGCGGGATCTCCACCTCGTAGGTGACGTCCTCGTCGAGCGTGTAGGAGGCCTCGAGGCCGGCGCGCTCGAAGCAGTCGACGACCTCCTCGGGCTCGAAGTCAACGCCGAGGAGGGTCTCGATCCGGTCGTGTTTCACCGCCTTCTCGTCGGTGTCGAAGTTCGGGCGGACCAGTTCGGCGCCGTACTCGCTGGGATGCGTCGCGCCGTCGGCGTAGTTCACCTCGACCTTTTCAACCGTCCCGCCGCGCGCCGAGAGCGCGTAGCAGATGATGTTACACATCCGGTCGATCGTCCACTGGTCGGTGCCGGTGAGCTCGACGAGCAGCTCGCGGGAGCCCGTGGTCACCTCGGTCCGCTTCCCGTTGATGACGGGCGGGAACGAGAAGAGGCCGAGCTCGTCGTAGATCGCCGGGTGCCGGTCCAGGCCCTCGACGAGGTCGGCGTACGTTCGACCGGTGTCGTGCTCGGCGAGCACCTCGGTCGGCGTCAGCTCGTCGTTCGCGTCCAGCGGGACGAACGACACCCCGTCGGGGTCGACGCCGCGGTAGGTGATCGACGGTTCAGACCCCTCCTGGAGCGGCGCGCCCTTGACCATCGCCAGGTCGTGGATCCCGATCGCGCCCTTCTCGCGGCCGCGACCCATCGTCGCGTGGAGCTTCTCCTGGAGCTGGATCAGCGACTCGAGCGCGCCCTCATCGAGGTCGGCGCCGCGGACCACGGCGCCCGTGACGTACGGGCGCTCGTCCGGGACCGACTCGTCGACCTCGATCGTCCACTCGGGGTCGTTCGTCTCAGGGACGTAGACGCCGCGGTCGTCGCCGTAGTGGTAGCGCAGCGAGCGCGCGACGCCCTCGACGCTCAGCCGGTCGAGGCGGTCGGGCGCGAACTCGAACTGGAGGAGCCCGTCGTCGGTCTCTCCTTCGAACTCCAGGCCGAGGCCGAACAGGTCCTCCTCGAACTCCGCGTCCGTGGTGTCGGTACGGCCGGTGAGCCCGCGCAGCTCGTCGGTGTCGATGTCGACGACGGGCATCAGTAGCTCACCTCCGCGTTCCGCAGGAAGTCGATGTCTGCCAGCGTCCCGTGGAGGTCGCGGATATCCTCCGCGCCGGTGGTCAGCATGGCGAGCCGCTCCAAGGCGAGCCCCCACGCCATCACGTCGCAGTCGACGCCGAGCGGGCCGGTGACCTCCTCGCGGAAGACGCCGGAGTTGCCGATCTCGATCTCCTCGCCGGTCTCCGGGTGTTCCCCGAACAGTTCGAATGACGGCTCCGTGTACGGGTTGTAGTGCGGCTTAAAACGGATGTCCGTGATCCCGAACTGCCGGTAGAACTCCTCGAAGGTGCCCATCAGGTCGCGCACCGAGAGGTCCTCGGCCATCACCCACCCCTCGATCTGGAAGAACTCGAGGAGGTGCGTCGGGTCCAGCGTGTCGTTGCGATACACCTTCTCGACGGAGAAGTAGCGCTGCGGCGGTTCGAGTTCGGCGCCCGCGATGCCGGAGAGGTAGCGCATCGACAGCGAGGTGGTGTGGCCCCGGAGGGCGACCTCGCGGGCGAACTCCTCGGACCACGGCGAGTGGTAGCCGTCGCCGTCGACTCCCCACCCGTCGCGGTGGGTCGCCTCGACGCGAGCGATCAGCTCGTCCGGGATCCGGTCCATCGGGTCGACGTCCAGCGCGAACCGGTCCCAGTGCGTCCGAGCCGGATGGTCTTGGGGCATGAACAGGCAGTCGTTGATCCAGAAGTCGCTGTCGGCGTGGGGGCCCTCCATCTCCTGGAAGCCCATGCCGACGAGGACGTCCTTCACGCGGTCGGCGGTCCGGCGGAGCACGTGTTTCCGGCCGCCGCGCGCCGTCGGCGCGTCGGCTTCGACGTTGTACTCGGAGAACTCCACGTCGCGCCACTCGCCGCTGGCGAGCAGCTCCGGCGTGAGCTCCGAGACGGTCTCCGTCGCCTCCACGCCCGTCATCAGGGCGTCGACGCCGTCCTCCGTGAGCGTCGCGGAGCGGGTGACCGACTCGGCGCGGTCGACGAGCCCGCGGGAGTCGAGCTGGTCGAGAACGGCCTCGTCGGCCGCGGGGTCGTCGCCCTCGACGAGCGCCGCGAGCGCGGCCGCTTCCGGGTCGGCGTCGGGGTCGACGTCGGGATCGACCCGTAGCTCGCCAGAGTCGATCGACCCGAGGCCCTTCCGCGCGAAGTTCGAGAGCGCGATGTCGACTTCGGGTCCCTCGAGGCCGGCCTCGCCGATGACCTCCCCCATCGACACCGCGGACTCGTCGGCGTCAAGCGCCAGCCCGGCGCGGTAGAGCCGCGTCTCGGGGAGCCCGCCGTCGACGTAGCGCCGTCCCTCGTCAGTGAGGTCCAGGGTGTCGACGGTGCGCTCCGCCAGCGAGAGGAGTCCCTCGTCGCGGAGGTCGAAGGCGGCGCCGACGACCGTCTCGGGTTTCAGCCCCGTCGCCGTCGCCATCTCGTCTATCGTCCGTTCGTCCGTCGCGCTCGCGGCCTCGAGGACCGCGAGCTGTCGTTGTGGGAGTCGCATTCGAGTTGTATCCATACGCGTGTGGCTGGTTGGTAACGGTTCCGGGACGTCGCCGTCGCGGGGCGACACGGTGGGTCGGCTCGCGTCCGTGGCGTCCCGTCGCCGCCGAACCGCGCGGTTTCGCCCCCCGACCGCGGGGCGGGTCCGCCGCGCGCCGGCTAGTAGAAAAAGAGTCCGGACGCATCGCCGTCGACTCCCCGGGCGATAGCCGCCGTGACGCGTTCGGGTGCCATCCGAACGCGTGGCTCGCAAACGCCGTTAACCGTTTCGCTCCGGGCCTGACGTCGAGGGCTCTTATTCTCTGATCTGATAAGCTACACCGAGAGTTTATATACTGATCTGTCAATAAAAAGAGTATGAGTAGTGTTCCAACGGGCGCTTCCGACGCCGGCTCGCGTTCCGGGTCTGTCCGAGTCGCCCACGGCCGCGGTGACCGGTCGCCGAGCCTCGCGGTCGTGGAGGCGATCGCGAGCCTCGCCGGCGTCGAGCCCGACGCGCTCGCCGACGAGGCGGACGTTGTGCTGTACGACTACGTCGACCCCGACGCGCTCGACTCGCTCGTCGAGCGCGGTTCCGACGGCGAGGTCGCCTTCTCGTTCGCCGTCGGCGAGTACGAGGTGCGGGTCGACTGCGACGAGGTCATCGCTCGGGTCGCCGAGTAGCGAGCGCCGACCGTACCGGCTCTCTCAGTTCTCGCCGTCCCCCCGTTCTCGGAGCGTCGCGATCCGGTCGCCGAGCGGCGGCTGGACCTCGAACCACGTCGACCAGTCGCCCGTCTCCGGCTCGACCCCCCGAGCGGCGGCGACGCGCTCGAAGGCGTCGGCGACGCGCCCCGCGCCGACCGCGTCGGCGGCGCGGTCGTCGGCGGCGTACTGCACCCGTCGACCGGCCCAGAACGCGGCGAGCCCGACGGCGACGAGCGACGCGAAGCCGGCCTGAAACGGCACCGCGACCGTCACGATCGCCGCCAGAATCGCGAGGACCGCCGCGATCGCGACCGCGCGGAACTCGCCGTAGTACGTCTCGACTCGCCCCGCCTCGGCCGCGAGGAGCCCGATCGCGACGTCCTCGTCGAGCGCGTCGAGCACGCTCTCCGTGACGAACAGCACCCGCCTTCCGGGCGGGCCGCGGACGCCGGCGTCGATCCGCCCGATCGCGTCCTCGCTTCCCTCGGCGCCTCCGTCTTCCCGGCGTCTCGTCTCGATCGCGACCCGGTCGACGTCGAGGCCGGCGGTCTCGCGGAGCGAGGCGAGCCGCTCGCGCTCTCCGGCCGTCGGCTCGCGCAGGTCGCGGAAGCGGTCGGCGGCGTAGAGGGGGCCGACCTCGACCGCGAGGAAGGCGACGACGGCGACGCCGACGAGGAACGCGACCGTGAGCATGGCTCCCCGTCGGCTCCCGATCGTGTAAAACGACCCGATATTCCCGCACTGGGCGCCCCGTCAGCGGGGGACCCGACCGGCCAGCTCCTCGATCGCCGCCGCGGCGTCGCTGTCCGGCGCGGCGTGGACGACCGGTCGCTCCGCCGCGACGGAGCGACCCACCCGCGGGTCCGCGGGGACCACCGCCGCGGGCGCCCCCAAGGCGTCGGCGATGGCCCCCGTGGGGGGCTCCTCAGTCACTCGGTTGACGGCACACCCGACCAGTCCGGCGCCGAGCTCGCGGGCGAGTTCCCGCGTCCGGATCGCGTCGGCCAGCGCGAACGCCCGAGGGGAGACGACCAACAGACAGGCGTCCGCGACCGCGAGCGGGACGCCGGCGTCCGCCCGCCGGCCGGCCGGGCAGTCGAGGACGACGACGCCGTGTTCCCGCTCGATCGCCGCGATCGCGTCTCCCAGCGCGGACAGGTCGCAGGCGCGGGCACCGGCGAGCGTCCGCCCGCAGGGGACGACGTCGACCGGAGCGGTCCGAACGGTCTCCGTCGGGTCGGCGCGTCCGGCGAGGACGTCGTGGAGGTCCGGACCGCGACCGCCGGGGAGGTCAGCCATACCGAGATCGGCGTCGACGACGACCGCGTCGAGCGCGGCGGCGACGTTGTACGCGAGCGTCGTCTTCCCGACGCCGCCCTTGCCGCCGGCGGCGGCAAGAATCACGCGAGCCGCTCCAGCGCCCCGATCGGGACGTCGGTCGCGTCCGCGCGCTCCGCCAGCGACGCCGCGCGCTCGCTCACCGTTCGGAGCCGCTCCGCGTCGTCGGTGAGTCGGTCGTCGAGGTCGGCGAGCGCGCCGACGCCGCCCGCGTCGGCGACCACTTCGGTCGCCGTTTCCACGTCGGCGTCGGCGAGCCGCTCCGCCCGAGCGAGCCGCGCCTCGACCGCGTCGAACCAGTCGTCGATCGCGGCGGGAGCCGCTCGCTCCGATCCGTCCGCGTCGCGCTCGGGGCCGTCGCGTTCGCCGCCGGGGGCGCACGCGTTTCCGACCGAAGCGGCGTCATCACGGTAATCGTCGACCTCGCGATCCCCGTCGACCGCGGCCCGCGGCGGCCGGTGCTCGGCGAGTTCGCGGAGCGCGTCGGCTGCGGTCGAACCGGCGGTTCCGCCGTCCTCGTCGGGGTCGGCGATCCTCTCACCCGGATCGATCGGGGCGACATCGGCGATCTCGACGGGCGGATCGACCGGGGAAACCGGGACTGCGAAGCCGAACCCCTGTCTCTCGTCCGGGTCGACCCGGAGTGTTACCCCGCTCTCGTCCCACCCGTCTACCGGCGTACCGGCCCGTCGCGGCGGCAACACGGGCGCGTCGAACCGGCTCTCCACTCGCACGCGTCGCGGGGCGGCGTCGTCGTTGCGCACGCGACAGCGCACCAGCGACGCGTCGCCCGCTCGGTCGACGGTCCACGAGAGATCCATACGCCGGCTCCCGCGGTATCCGATTTAAATTTCGGCACGGAGCCGCCGTCAGTCACCTGTCCGGCGCGACCTCCGGTGCGGTGTCCGGACGGGCCAGGGTCGCGTCGAGCACCCGCTCCGGCGACCTCGACCTCCGCTCGGCGAGCCAGCGGGCGGCCTCGACGCCGAGCGTGACCGGGGTATCGAGGTCGGCGGTCCGAACCGCTGCGAGCGACGCGGCGATCTCCGGCCCGTCGTACTCCGACGGGTCGGGGCCGGCCTGAGCCGGCTCGGCGCCGGGGACCGCAGTGAGCGCGTCGCGGAACGCCGGATACGTCTCGCGAGCGAGTTCGCGGCGCGCCTCTCGGCGGCGATTCCGCAGCCGGTCCCGGAGCTCGAGCCGTCGCTCGCGCTCGTCGCGGGCGCGGGCGGCCCGCTCGCGGGTCCGCTCGAGCGCCTGCTCCGCCGCAATCCGTTCGGTCTGTGCGCTCGAGAGCTCCGCCGCGGCTGATTCGAGGTCGCCGAGCGCCTCGTCGGTCTCCGCCTCGACGGCTCTCCGCGCTCGGACGTCGCCGCGAAGTGCTGCGACGCGCTCCTTCAGTCGCTCCTCCTCCCCGGTCGCTTCCGCGACCCGCCGACGGGCCGCGGCGAGATTGACCGGTTCGGTCTCGATCGCCACGATCTCGTCGCGGATCCGACCGATCTCGTCGTTCACCGACGACTCGCATCCGCGCGACCGCGCCGCGGCCGCGAGCTCCCGTCGGAGGCTGGTGCCGGTCGGCACCTGACCGAGGACCGTCGCGGGCGCGGGAATTGAGCGCTCTCCCGGCACCTCCGAGTTTGGTCCGGCGGTCACAGCTCCTCGCCTTTCAGCCCCTCCGGATCCGGATGCTCCGTCCCGGCGGCGAACGCGGCGTACGGCGTCGCCGTCGCCTCCCGATTCGCGTACGCGCTCGCCGCCTCGCGAACCGGCTCGTCGAGCGAGACGAATTCGTTGAACGGCTCCGTCCGCTCGATCTGGACATCTCCCCCGTGCGACTCGCGGAGCCGCACGGCGAGGAACGCGGCGTACTCCGTCGCGTCGAGCAGCGCCGCCCGCCCGAACCGCCGGACGACCGGCTCCTCGTGGCGTCGACACAGGTTCCGAAGGCCCGTGCGGGCCGCCTCCGAATACGTCACGATCAGCAGCACGAACGCGGCTGATCGGGGGTCAAACTTAGCTGTTCCGAACTACACCAGATCGACTACGCGTTCGACCTCGAACTCGGGGACTGCGTCGTTTTTGTCTACTGTCAGATCGTTTGAACTATCGGTCTCTCCCGCGCCGCTCGCATCGATTCCCGAGAGGGCGAGCACGCGCTCGCGGGCGGCCGGCGCGGAGGGGGCCACGACGACTCGCCCGTCGACCGGCTCCTCGCCGATCGCGCGGAACACGTCGTCGTCGCCGTCGAACTCCGTGGCGTAGGTCCGGAGCACCGCGGCCACCCGCCGCTCCGTGTCGGCGAGGTCGGCCTCGCCGTTCTCGAACGCGCGCAGAGCGTCCTCGACGTTCCGTATCGCGGAGATCCGGTCCATCTACGTCGTTCGGAGATGGCCCTGCTTGGGTTCGTACACTTCGCCCTTCGTCCGGAGCTTCTCGATCTCCGCTTCGGCCTTTCCCGAGTCCATCCCGATCTCGCCGGCGCGGTCGAGCACTTCGTCGACGGGCGCGCCCTCCTGATACTCCTCTTCGATATCGGCGATGAGCGCCTTGATGTTCTTGATGCGGTCGCGCTGGCTCTTGGAGGTGCCCGTCTCCACCACGTCGGCGTCGAACTGTCCGGTCTCCGGGTCGATACCGATGTCCTTGAGACAAGACTCAACGATGTCGGTCGCGCGGTCCGCGTCCTCGCGCTCGACGGTGTCCGAGAGCCGGAGCCGGGCGCTCGCCTCCGCGAGCCGCACTATCGCCTCCAGCTTCCGTGCGGTGACGGGTACCGGGGCGTCCTCGTCGGCGCCCTTCGAACGCAGGTCGACGTAGAACTCCTCGATCAGCTCCTTCGCCTCTTCCGTCATCGTCGGGTAACAGGACCGCTTCGCGTGGGCGATGTACTTCCGGAGCAGCTCGGAGTCGATCTCCGGGGCGACCTCTTGAGTCACCTCCGCCACCTCGTCCGAAGTGAACTCCGAGCTCGCCAACTCCGTCCGCTGGGTGTTGATCTCGCCGGCGTAGTTCGTCTTGATGATGTGTTTCGCCAGCCGAGAGTCGTGCTCCGGGTCGGGAGTGTCCGTCACCGTGAAGATCAGGTCGAACCGCGAGATGAGCGCGGGTTCGAGGTCGATCTGCTCGCCGATCGGCTCGTACTGGTCGAACCGGCCGTACTTCGGGTTCGCGGCGCCGAGGAGGGAACACCGCGCCTTCAGCGTCGCGTTGATCCCCGCCTTCGAGACGGAGATCTGCTGCTGTTCCAACCCTTCGTGCATTGCCGACCGGTCCGCCGAATCCATCTTATCTAGCTCGTCGACAGCGGCTATCCCTTTGTCTGCGAGGACGAGCGCGCCGGCTTCGAGCGACCACTGCTGGCCGTCGCCGAAGTCATCCCTTACGGCTGCAGCCGTGAGCCCAGCCGCGGACGAGCCCTTCCCGGAGGTGTACACCGAGCGGGGCGCGATATTTTCTACATACGAAATCATCTGGGAGTTATGGGAGACGACGCCGTTTCCGAGATACGTATGCGTGTCTGCGACCTCGAGATCGTAGACCCACTCGTAATCCGGATCGACCGACTCGATCGACTCGATCCGGTCCCAGTGAACGTCGTTCGCACACAGACGATCGAGTTCGGAGACATCTTGGGCGACCGATAAGGCCTCATCGAGACGATCCAAAATCACGTCCTTTGCGTCCGCGGTCTGTCCACCGTCGGGAGCGACGTCGTTCCGCTCGTAGTAGCTGATCGCGGTTTGAGAGACGTCCATACCCTCCGAGAGCATCTTCTGAGAGATGTTCAGTTCCTTCCGCAGTGTCTCGACTCCCTGCCAGTCGCCGTCCAGCAGCTCTCCGCGCTTCTCGCGAAGCCAGTCCAAGCGAGTTTCGAACGTGTCGACAACCGCTCTCAGACTCGATCTACTCGGGTTTCTGTCGCCACGTTCGTAGTGTTGATACGTCGGACGCGGCAGTCCGATATCGAATTGCGACAACGCGAGCGCCTCGCGAATCCGCCGGAGGTCGTCACTCAGTCCGGGGATCACGTCCGTGTTTGTGTTCTCTGGAACGTCCTCGAACGCTCGCGAGGCCGTCGTTTTGCGATCGGTAACGAACCCAATTTCGTCGACGTATTTGACGAAATCCCGTCCACTGATGTGCAGTCGATAGCTGTCGTTGTGCCGTCTCCGGAGATGGCTCTGGATACCAAACGCAACAAGCAGTGTCTGTACACCTGCTAGCAATTCTCTGCTCATCGAGGAAACTGTGATCTCGCGTTCCTTTGGCGAGACAGTTCCCTCGCTGTCAACGTACGCCTGTAGGAATGCTGCCTTGTTTTTTGGACTCGCTCGTTTAAGACAACTGGGTACGAGCTGATCCTCAGAAGTCTCGAGAATCGCCGGTTCGAGTTCTCTCAGGAACCGGACGAACTCCAACGAAGAGCAGCTGACAATCTCGGCGGTTTCGTGGTCCTGTTTATCCCGGCGGGACCACCGAACACCCAACTCCCGGAAGCAGTGTTCCACGTCCGTCAGGATCTCTTCGTCGACGTTCGTGATCGCGGTAGCGGCGCTTGATCCCGAAATATGGGTGTGGCCCTCAGCAATGATGTAGCCGAGAAGCCGCGCCAGTGCGGGGTCGATCTGACTGGGAGGGGTGAAGGAATTCGCGTTGTAGGTTTCGACCCGCTGGAACGAAACGTCAAGCGAATCGTTCCAATCCGCGTCGATATTTTCGGGGACGGCAATGAGATCTCCTTCCGCCAATTGATCCGCTCGCTGTGGAGACAATCCTCTGTCCAACTGTTTGAACAGAGGGTGTGATGGCGTCACTTCTACCTCTCGCCCCGAGGCCATCGTAATCTGGTACATCTCATCCGGCGCTTCTCGTTTCCAGACTTTTGTTGCGGTCCCAGTCTCGACTTCTCCCGCTTCCGTTACGGTTTGAACGTCAATATCAACCGGTTCGTACACTCCGTCGTCAACCTCTATCGGCTCCTCGAGGCTTGATTCTACTATATTCCCGATTGCCTGTTCAGACCCGTCGGCTAGTGTCACTTTAGTATCAAATTTTTGGCACTTACCCGTACCAGGGTCACCGATCAGGAGCATGTGGAGGTCGCCACGGATCCGCGACCCGTCGGGGAGGTGTTTGGTGACGCCGGAGAAGAGCTGGAGGATCATCGCGAGCTTCTCCTCCTCGTAGCCGTAGATGGCGGGCGCGATGGAGCTGACCATCGCCTCGTAGATGTCGTCACGGTTGGAGAGCTCGATGATCTCGCGTTTGTCCGCCTCGGTGATGTCCATGTCCTCGAACTCCTCGTCCTCGATGGAGATGGAGACGCCGTCCATGTACAGGTCGAAGATGGCGGACTTCTCGTTGCCCTGCTCGACCTGCTCGATGTGGAGGACGCCGACGCAGGTGACGTGGTCGCCGGGGCTCACCTTCCCGGTGATGTCGTCGACGATGTCGACGTCAAGCGACTGCGGCGTCTCGCCGCCGCGGAGCCCCTCCGGCGACTCCTGAATGCGGAGCTTCTGGGAGTCGATGAACTCCGACTGGTCGAAGTTGACGCGGAAGGGGCCCTGTCGCTCGCAGCCCTGACACTCGTGCGGCTCCTGGAAGCCGCCGTCGCTCTGGGGGATATACGTCATCGTGCCGCAGCGCTGACACTCGAAGGCCGCCTCGGTCACCTTCGGGCGGACGTCGGTCGCCTTGCGGACGATTCCCTTGACCGAGACGAGCTTCCCGATGTGGTCGTCGTGCACGCGGATGCCGCGGATGTCGACGCTCTCGGGGAGGTTCTCGATGCGGACGTGCGCGCGACCGAGGCTGACGTCGGCGGGGAGGTCGTAGAGCCGCAGCGCCTCCTCGGCGTACTCGCGCATCTGGTCCGGCTTCGTGCGGAAGTCGTCCGCGAGGTCGCGGTCGAACTGAAACAGGTCGTCGTAATCGATGTACAGGGAGCGCTGTTCGTTGGGGTATCGCTGCGCGAGGGTGCCGATCTCCTCGCGGTAGTAGTTACGGTAGAACTGAATGAACCGCTCCGTGAGGTCCTGATTCCCGGCCTGAGCCATTACGAAGCCACTTCGTCGCCACCACGTATGAACCTCATGCTCGGGGCGGAGGTGGAGCCGGCGGCGCGCGTTCGCTCCGGACTCCGGTTCCGCTCGCTCCGGGCTCCGGTTCCGCTCGATCCGAACGCGGTCTCGCTACGCCTTCGTCACGAACGTCGCGTCGGCCGAGGTGCGCCCCTCGTTGAACGAGAGCACCTTAGCGCGGATCACGTCGCCCGTCGACAGGTCGCGCGGGATGTCCGCGGTGAAGACGACGAACCCTTCGACCTTGCCGACGGCGACCTCCTCGCCGGAGTGATGGTCGGTGAGCTCGGTGATGCCGAGCTCGTACGTCTCGCCGATCTCGACGGGCGGGTCGCGGTCCTGGGCGGCCTCGTGGGCGCGCTTCGATTCCTTCGCCTCCTCGGACGGCCCGCGCAGACGGCTGACGACGGCAAACAGGACGAGGAGGGCGATCACGGCCACGGCCCCCACGACGATCGGATCCGACGGTATCATACCGGTGGGTCGACCCGCCGTCACCTAAACGCTCGGGGTCGACGCCGAAGGCCTCGACACCGCCGGCCGCCGAACGCCCCGTCTCCGCCGACCGCATGAGAAACGCCTTTGCTCTCGAAGCCCCCGGTTCGACGTGATGCGAACGACTCTCGGTCGCCGTCGAGTCTCCCACGGGCGTGGTCCGCCGTGAAGGTCGCGGACGCGGTGCCGGAGTTCGCCGACGCCTTCGGGTTCGAGGAGTTCAACCGGATGCAACGGGAGGCGTTACCGGGGATCTTGGAGACCGATCACAACGTCGTTGCCTCCGCGCCGACGGCCTCCGGGAAGACCGCGCTCGCCGAGCTCGCGATCTGCAAGACCCTCTCCGAGGGGGGAACTGCCCTCTTCGTCGCCCCGCTCCGCGCGCTCACCAACGAGAAGGAGAGCGAGTGGGAGCGCTTCGAGGAGCTGGGCTACTCCGTCTACGTCGTCTCCGGCGAGCGCGACCTCAACCCCCGCCGCGCGGAGCGCGCGGACGTGCTCGTGACGACCCCGGAGAAGGCCGACAGCGCGACGCGGAAACACGACTCCGCGCGCTACTCGTTTATCACCGACGTCGACTGCGTCGTCATCGACGAGGTCCACCTCCTCGACAGCGAGAAGCGCGGCGCGGTGCTGGAGGTGACGGTCTCGCGGCTCCGCCGCTTACAGGACCCGCGCGTCGTCGCGCTCTCGGCGACGATGCCGAACGTCGCCGACGTCGCCGAGTGGCTCGACGCGCCCGCGGAGACGACCTACGAGTTCGGCGACGAGTACCGGCCGGTCGACCTCGAAACGGACGTGAAGACGTACTCGCACGGCTCGAACGCCTTCGCCGACAAGTACCGGCGGCTCTACCGCGCGCTCGACCTAGCGGAGCCGCACGTGCGCGAGGACGGGCAGGCACTCGTGTTCGTCTCCTCGCGGCAGGACACGGTGCAGGCGGCCAAGAAGGCGCGCGACGAGATAACCGACCGCGACATCCCGATCGACTCGCGGGACGACTACGACTTCCACAACGAGGCCAAGGGGCTAACCAACGACACGCTCCGGCAGTCGGTCACCGACGGCGTCGGCTTCCACCACGCCGGGCTCGGGAAGGGGGACCGCGACCGCGTCGAGGAGTGGTTCAAACAGGGGAAGATCAAGCTGCTCTTCTCGACGTCGACGCTCGCGTGGGGGGTGAATCTCCCGGCGCGCTGCGTCGTCATCCGTGACACGAAGTACCACGACCCGCTGGAGGGGGAGACGGACATCTCGCCGCTCGACGTCCTCCAGATGCTCGGGCGCGCGGGTCGCCCCGGCTACGACGACGTGGGGTACGGCTGGGTGGTCTGCGACCGAGCGGACGCCGACAAGTACCGGAAGCTGTTGAAGCAGGGCAAAGAGATCGAGTCCCGGCTCGCCGCGGAACTCGAGTCGCACCTCAACGCGGAGATCGCGATGGGGACGATCCGCGGGCTCGAAGACGTGATGGAGTGGCTGGAGACGACCTTCTACTACGTCCGCGCCGAGTCGAAACCGGACGAGTACGAGTTCGGCACCCTCCGCGACCGCGTGCGCGACACCCTCGACTCGCTCGTCGACGACGGCTTCGTCGCGGCCGACGACGACCTCGCGATCGAGCCGACGGGGCTCGGTCGGCTCGCCTCGAAGTACTACCTCCGGCTGGACACCGCCCGTCGCTTCCGGCAGCTGGCCGACCGCGAGACGCTGACGGTCGACCGTATCCTCGAAGCCGTCGCCTCGGCCGGCGAGTTCGACTCGGTCTCGGCGCGGTCGGCCGAGTCGGACGCGATAGATCGCATCCTCGACGGCCACGACACCGACTTGGAGGACGGCCACCGCAAGGTGTTCGCCATCCTGCTCGCCGGGATGGCGGACTCGATCCCCTCGGACCTGCGGTCGGACGCGTGGGTGATCCGACAGAACGCGCTCCGCCTGATCGCCGCGCTCTCGGAGTTCCTCGACCGGTTCGCCGGCCCGCGCGCCGCGAACCTCGCGTGCCGCGTCGAGGCGCGCGTCGAACACGGCGTCTCGCGGGAGGCGGTCGCACTCACCGCGATCGACGGAGTCGGCTCCGGCCGCGCGGAGCGGCTCGCGGACGCCGGGCTCACCTCCCCCGCCGCCGTGGTCGACGCCGGCTCAAGCGCCCTCGAGAACGCCGGGATGAGCGGTTCTGTCGCCGAGCGGATCGTCGACGCCGCCCGCGACTGCCCCCGGATCGACGTCGACTGGGGCGACTTCCCAGACGCGATCGCGGCGGGCGAAAACGACATGTGCGAGGTCGCGGTCTCGACCGTCTCCGGGAGCGCTCGAACGGGAATCCGGGTCACCGTCAACGACGTGGAGATGACCGCGACGACGACGTACCTCGACGGGGAGACGACGGTCCCGGTCGGCGTGTTCGGGCCGCCCGACGCCGACGAACTGGCGTTCGTCGTCGAGGCCGTCTTCCCCGACCTGCCGCTGATGCCCGTCAGGGCCGCGCGGACGGTTCGCGTGGAGTAGGAGCGGCGTCGGAATCCGACCCCGTGAGTCGTCGCTGGCGACGGGATATTTAAAGAGTCATGAGTGGGAGCGACGATCGCTTATAAATAGTTGTGCGGTGGCGCGCCCCGGTGAGCGGCCCAGAGGGCCGCGAGCCGACGGTGCGAGGGACGCCGCGAGTGACAGGGCGACCGAAGGGAGCCCCGAGCGAGCGGCGAGGTTGGGGAGGCGTGAGGTGCGGTGCTGTGGGGGCGGGGTGGGACTCAAAGGGGCAGTCGCGCTCGGCGAACCCCAGCGACCCAAGGACCACAGGGAGCGCAGCGACCGAGGACCGCAGCGAGCTGTGGGAGCCGAGCGCGACTGGGGCTTTGACAGTGTCCACCATCGATCCACCAGTAGTGGTTTATAAACGAGCGGCTGTGGATTTGGAGGTTTCACCGTCGATATGCGATCAACCATTTATAATCGATCGGCCGAAACTTCGGAATCGGTCACCGCGCCAGCAACGAGAGACACCCGATCTCGACCACTCACAACAACCGCTCTATATCCCTGATAAACCCCCGCAACGACCGCTTTTCACACATACCGCGGCCACCCGTCGTATGCCCGAACGACTCCGCGTGTTCGCCGGCGACTGTCGAGTGACCGAGCGCGGCGACCGCTCCCGCACGCACCGCGGGCGCGTCGTCGTCCTCATAAAGCCCGACGACACCACGCTCGTCCACGACGCCGACGGCTACCAGCCCGTCGCGTGGCTCACCCGCCCCGACTCGGTCGTCGTCGAGGGCGACGGCGACGGCTTCTCCGTCACCGCCCGCGACGGCACCCGACGCCTCCGCGTCGTCGCCGAGGAGGCGACCGCCGGCCGCGCCCTCCCTATCACGGAGGCCGGAGTTCCGGTCGGCACCTGCCCGGAGGACGGCGGGGCGCTCGTGCGCTCGCGCGGCGACGTGGTCTGTCTCGACTGCGAGGAGCGGTGGGGGCTCCCGGCGGGCGCGTGCGTCACCGACGGGGTGTGCGACGACTGCGGCCTCCCGAAGATCCGGATCGAGCGGGGCGAGCCGTTCCACCTCTGTCTCGACCCCGGGTGCGACCCGATGGAGGACGCCGTCAGCGACCGGTTCGACCGCGTCTGGGACTGCCCGGACTGCGACGGCGAACTGCTCGTGAAATCCGCGCCCGGCCGCGTCTACCTCGGCTGCGAGCGCTACCCCGACTGCGAGACGACGTTCTCGGTCCCATCCGGCGTCGTCGTCGACGAGTGCGACTGCGGGCTCCCGGTCTTCGAGACGGCGACCGGCCGCGACTGTCTCGACGGGACCTGCGAGTACGCGGGACACGCGCCCGGCGACAAAAAGGAGTGAGTCCGCCTACTCCGCGAGCTGCTCGCGTCCCGGTGCGATGAGGCGGTCGAGGTACTCCGCGAGCGCGCCCTTCGCGTCCGCCGGATGAAGCTCGCCAGACTCCAAGTCGGCCTCCAGCGCCCCGTAGCCCTCGTACGCCAGGTCGCCGCCGTACTCCTTCGGGCGCTCGACGGTGACGGCGTCGAACCGCGGGAACACGTGGTACTCGAACACCTGCAGGACGGGGTTCTCCCGGGCCTCGCCGTCGTCCGTCGGCTCGGGGTCGGCCGTCGGCGGGCAGTAGGCGTCGTTCACCTTCGACTCAATGTCGTCGCGGGAATCTTCCATCGAGATGGTGACGCCCGCACTGGAGGACATCTTCCCGCGTCCGGTGCCGAGGTCGGCGATGAGCGGCGTGTGGAGGCTCGTCGGCGGCTCGCGGTCGATGCTCGGGAGCACGTCGCGCGCGAGCATGTGGACCTTGCGCTGCTCCATCCCGCCGATCGCCAGGTCGACGCCGAGGTACGGGATGTCGAGCGCCTGCATCAGGGGGTACACCGCCTGCGACACCTTCACGGAGTCGCCGGAGGTGATCTCGGCCATCGCGCGCTCGGCCCGCGCGAGCGTCGTCTCGAGCTCCAGCGAGTGGAGGTCCAGCGTGTAGTCGTCGTCGAGCTGGAAGTCGGAGCCGAGCACGAACTGCGTGTTCGACTCGTCGAGCCCGTAGGCGATGAACTGGTCGCGCATGCGCTCGGCGGTGTGGCGGATCTCCTCGAACGACCCCTTGTCGTTGAGGTAGGCGTGTACGTCGGCGAGCAGCACCGTCACCTCGAAGCCGGCCTCCTGGAGGTCGATGAGCTTGTTCGCGGTGAGCATGTGCCCGATGTGGAGGACGCCCGAGGGCTCGTAGCCGACGTACGCCCGCTTCCCGTCGGGGTCGTCGGCCAGCGCCTCGATCTCCTCCTCGGTGACCACCTCGGCCGCGTTCCGGGTGATCCGCTCGTAGGCGTCCATACGCACGACTGTGCGGTTGTCGGACATATGACTTCTGGAAGCGCGCGGACGGGTGGCGAGGGAGCGAGCGCCCGCCTCGGAGCCCCGGGACCTACTCCTCGGTCTCGGGCAGCGTCCGCCCCGCCCGATGCTCCGAGATGATCCGGTCGAGGTGTTCCTGTTTCTCGGCTTTCCGCCGCCGCTCCGCTCCCCGCTCCCAGTCGTCGAGGGCGGCGTCCAGCTCTCTCTCGCTCGCGACCGCCAGGTCGTCGACCTCGCGCACGGGGACCGCGTCGGCCGGGACGACCGGCACGTCGTGGTCGAAGAGAACCTGATCGGCGACGTCGGAGAGGTTTCCGTCCCGGATCACCGCCCGCGGCTCCGTCTCGGCCAGTCGCTCGGCGGTCCGGCGCCCCGCCCCCGAGGCGTCCCGGAGGTACACCACGTCGCCGGCGACGAGCCCGTACGCCTCGTCGGCGGCCTCCAGCGCGTCGAGCGTGAACTGCTCGACGGTCTTCACGCTGGCGAGCCCCTGGTCGGCGGCCACGTCGTCGAAGTTGGAGTGGTCGAGCCGCCACAGCTCCTTGAGCGTCTCCACTTTGCCCTCCAAGTCCTCGACGGTCTCTCGCGCCTCGTCGCGCTCGCGCTCCAGCCGGTCGGTCTCGCGCTCCAGCCGGGAGACGGCCCGCCGGGAGCGCGCCTCGATGCGCTCCTCGCGTTTCGCCTCCTCCAGCTCTCCTTCCAGCTCCGCGATCCGCTCGTCGCGGTCGGCGAGGTCGGCCTCCAGCGACTCCGTGTGCGACTCCAGGCGCTCGACGCGCTCCCGGAGCCGGCGGATCGTCTCCTCCTCCTCGGTGCGCTCCGGCTCTGTGGGGTCCGTCTCGTCGGCGTCGCCCTCCCCGTCTCCCCCGTCGTTCCCGTCGTCCTCGCTGAGGTCCGCGATGACGGACTCCACGGAGGCCCCGCCCGCGACGACGCCGGCGATCACCGCCCCGCGGTCGAGCCGCGGCGGGGTCTTCGCCGCGATGCGCTCGAACTGGTCCTCGTGGTCGTCGTAGGCGTACAGCGCCGCCGCCAGCGCGTCGCGCTCGTGGTCGTTCTGGTAGCTCGCCTCGCGGGTCCGGTGGAGCTTCTCGTCGACCGGGAGGTCCGTGGTCGGCCGCCACCCGGCGGCGTCGAACGAGCGCCGGAACTTCTCGACGGTCTCCGGCATCGGCTCCACGTCGGCGGCGACGAGGATCGGGCGGCCCTGCTCGATGATCCACTCGGTCACGTCGGCCGTGTCGGCGGTCCGCGAGGAGTAGAGCGCGTGGACGGTACCGTCGAGCCCGACGACGGCCGCCGCGGTGGTCGTCCCCGGGTCGATCCCGACGATCACCCGGTCGCGGCGCTGCACGAGGGGCTCGTACTCGATCCCGTCGCGGCGCTCGCGCTCGACCTCGACGCGCACGTCGCCAGCCCGCGAGTTCGACACGGGGATGTCCTCGGGACGCGCCTCGACCGTGAACGTCGCGTTCGCGTAGCCGCCGTACTTCTCGGTCACGTCGCGCTCGAAGTCGAGGTTCGCGTCCTTCAGCTCCGACTGGACCTGCCGCGTTCGCTTCCGGACGTTGCCGTGGATCCGCCGCGTGTAGCGGTCCTGGCTCCACCCGCCCTTTCCGGTTGAGCGCCCGCGGGACACCTTCACCGTCGTCTCGTCGGTGAACGCGGTCACCTCGTGGCCGACGTTGGCCGCGGCCAGCCGGGCCGACGCCTCCGCCTCCTTCATCGGCTCTTTCCCGTACGGGATCCCGTGGCGGGAGGCGACCCGCGAGAGCGGCTCCGGGCGCTCCGCGCCGGTCACCTGCACCAGCCGGGTGCCGTCGGGCAGCGACCGGAGGAACCCGACGAGTTCGTTTTTGTCCGCCGCCAGCTCGTAGGCGTTGTCGGTGGCGACGTAGAGGGGCTCGCGGTCGTCGATCAGCCGGCAGAGCTTCCGGAACGACACCACGTCCCGGGTCACGCGCGCCATCGGGCCGTCGGCGTCGGGCGCGTCCGGGTCGTCCTCGTCGACGGGGTCCAGGATGACGAGGGCGTAGGAGGGGTCGTCGCCGCGGACGTCGCCGCTGTGCACGTCGACGCCGAACACCGGCCGGTCGCGGGCGCGGATGGTCCGGGTTGTCACGAGTTCACGTAGGCCGTTCGCGCGTATATACCCCACGCCGGGTGTGGCGGTTTCGGCGTGGGATCCGGCTCAGTAGCTCCGTGAGGGCAGCCCCTTCGAACGTGGGTTCGATCGAGACGGTAGGTCGATGTGACAATTAAAAATAGACGGGCTGCAACGGAGATGACTTATAAAAGCCGATGCGGTGGCGCGTGCCCGTGAGCGGCCAGAATTGGCCGCGAGCGGCGCGCGCGAGGGAGTCGCGGGGGGGGGG
>NZ_JAODIX010000001.1:101306-139127 GCF_026586675.1 Halorubrum yunnanense | reverse complement strand
GCGCAGGCGACGTAAGCACCGGAGGGAGCGAGTGAAACGAGCGACTGAGGAGCGCAACGAGCGTGCGCCGCCCTCTCGACTGGGGCTTTGGAGGAGTTCACCGCAGCGCCGCCGTTCGCTCGTAAATATCCGACTCAGTACAGGTCCTCGAGCTCCGACTCCACGTGCGAGTGCTCGTCGGCCGGGAACTCGCCGCTCTCGACGGCCTCGCGGTAGCCCTCGACCGCGCCGAGCATCTCACCGCGCACGTCGCCGAACTGGCGGGAGAACGGCGGCGACCACTCGCCGAGCCCCACCGCGTCGTCGATCACGAGCACCTGCCCGTCGCAGTCGGGGCCCGCGCCGATGCCGATCGTCGGGATGTCGAGCGCCTCCGTCACGGCGCCAGCGAGGTTCGCGGGCACGTGCTCTAACACGAGCGCGAACGCGCCGGCGTCGGCGTGCGCCCCGGCGAGCTCGACGATCTCCTCGGCGGCGTCCTGGTCGGTCCCCTGCCGCGTGTACCCGCCCAACTGGTTGACGTGCTGGGGGGTCAAGCCGAGGTGCGCCATCACGGGGATCCCGACCTCGGTCATGCGCCGCGTCATCTCGACCGTGTGGGGGCCGCTCTCGATCTTCACCGCGTCGGCGTCGGCCTCCTTCAGCAGTCGGCCGGCGTTTCGCACGGACTCCGCCTCCTCGACGCCGAAGGATAGGAACGGCATGTCGGCGACGACAAGCGCGTCCTCGGTCGCGCGGGCGACCGCCCCGGTCCGGCTCGCGACCTCGTCGAGCGTCACGGGGAGCGTCGAGTCGTAGCCCAGGGCGGTGTTCCCCATGCTGTCGCCGACGAGGACGACGTCGATTCCGGCCTCGTCGACGACCGCCGCGGTGGTAGCGTCGTACGCGGTCAGCATCGTGATCGGCGCCTCGCGGCCCCGGAGTCCGCGCGTCGTGGTCATACCCGGAGTCACCCTCGCGACCGGTTAAAATCGTCCGATTCGGAGGGCGACTCCGCCTCGTCACGTCGTGGCCTCCCGACCCGCCCCGCGACCGCCACCGATTTGCCCCTCGGTGCCCGAGACGAGGGCGTGCAACCTGTCGAGCGGGCCGAGTTCGAGGGGATCGACTACGGCTGGGTGATGCAGACGACGTTCGTGCTCACGATCCTCGTCGGCGCCCCGGTCGTCGCGGTCCTCTCCGCGTTCGTCACCCTCGACTCGTGGGGGGCCCGCGCGGCCTTCGCGGTCCGCGTCGGCGCGCCGATCTGGTTCGTCACCGCCGTCGCCGTCGCGCTCTACGCGCGCCGCACCGAGGCCGGCGACGGCGGGGTCGAGCGAGACGAAAACGGCGACGGCGGGGTCGAGCGAGACGAAAACGGCGACGGCGTGGTCGAGCGAGACGAAAACGGCGACGGCGTGGTCGAGCGAGACGAAAACGGCGACGGCGTGGTCGAGCGAGACGAAAACGGCGACGGCGTGGATGTCGACACCGGCGACGGCGATGCCACCGATGCCGACACCGACGGCGACGAAAGCGAGAGCGCCGAGGAGGGCGGCGGCGCCGAGGACGGCACCCGAGAGTAGTCAGATCAGGTCCGAGGCCCACGCGAACGCGACGTCGGCGCGCTCCGCCGTCACCGCGTCGCGCCGCGAGTCCCCGACGAACAGCGCGTCCTCGGGCGCCGCGCCGAGCGCATCGACCGCCGCGAGCAGCGACTCCGGGTCCGGCTTGTGCGTCTCGGCGGTGTCGCGGCCGACGATCGCGTCCGGGTCGAGCGCGTCGCCGAGGCCGTGGGTGTCGACGGCGACCCGACACGCCTCCTCGCAGTTGAGCGAGCAGACGCCGGTCGGGGGCGTGCCCGCCCCCCCGTCGCCCCCCTCGACCAACCGCTCTCCGAGCGGGAGCAGCGTCGAGTCGCGCGCGCCGGACCGCTCGTGGACCGCGATCGCCTCCTCGACCGGGTCGCCGATCCCGTACCCGTCGGCCGCCTCCAGCAGTCCCCAGAGCTCGTCGGTCGGCGGTTTGACCGCGTGTCCGGCGTAGACGTCGAGAACCGACTCCGCGACCGCGCCCCAGTCGACCGCGAGCTCGACGAGGGTCCCGTCGAGGTCGTAGACGATCGCGTCGGAGCCCGCGAGGCTCCCGTCGGCGTCGACGCTCGGCACGGCGGCGTCGTCCCCCGTCACTCGCCCAACACCCCCCGAGCGATGATCGTCTTCTGGATCTCCGTGGTCCCCTCGTATATCTCCGTGATCTTGGCGTCGCGGTAGAGGCGCTCCACGTCGAAGTCGGTCGTGTAGCCGTAGCCGCCGTGGATCTGGACGGCCTCGTTGGTCACGGACATCGCCGCCTCGCTGGCGCGGTACTTCGCCTTCGAGGCCGCGACGCGGTTGTCCTCGCCCGCCTCGGCCTGCCGGCACGCCTCGCGGACGAGCAGGCGGGCCGCGGAGACGTCCGTCGCCATCTCCGCGAGCTTGTGGCGCACCGTCTGGATCTCGGCGATCGGCTCGTCGAACTGCTCTCGCTCGGCGGCGTACGCCGTCGCCTCGTCGAGCGCGGCCTGCGCGACCCCGACCGCCTGTGCCGCGATCCCGATCCGCCCGCCGGTCAGGGTCCGGAACGCCGCCGAGAGCCCCTCCCCCTCCTCAGTGAGCCGATTCTCGGCCGGGACCCGACAGTCGTCGAAGCTGATCCCGGTCGTGTCGGAGGCGCGGAGCCCGAGCTTCTCCTCTTTCTCACCGACCTCGAACCCCTCGGTGTCGGCCGGGACGAGGAACTGGGTGATCGACCCCTTGTCCGCACTGTCGGCCTTCGCGAAGACGATCGCCACGCCGCCCCGCTGCCCGTTCGTGATCCACTGCTTCTCACCGTTGAGCACGTACTCGTCGGTCTCGGGGTCGTACGCGGCGGTCGTCGACATCTCCGCCGGGTTCGAACCCGCGTGCGGCTCGGAGAGACAGAACATCCCGACGGGGCGTCCCTCGGCCGCCATCTCCGGGAGCCAGCGCTCCCGCTGTGCCTCGCTCCCGAACTCGGCGATACAGGAGGTCGCGAGGCAGTGGACGGAGAGCGCGGTCGCGACCGCGAGGTGGCCGTACGCCAGCTCCTCGTTGACGACCGCGTAGGTCGTCTCGTCGGCGTCGAATCCGCCGTACGCCTCGGGGACCGTCAGCCCCGTCAGCCCGAGCTCCGCGAGCCCGTCCCAAGCGCCTTCCGGGAACGACTCGGTCTCGTCGGCCTCGGCGGCCCCGGGCCGGAGCTCCTCGACCGCGAACTCCCGGACGAGCTCCCGGATCGCCTCCTGTTCGTCGGTCAGCGACGAGCCGACGCGTGCGCCAGTCATGGCTCTGCGTTCGATCCCACACGAAAAAAGGTGAGCGGTTGGTGTGGGGGTCACTCCCAGAGCGGGTATAGCTCGTCGCGGGGGGGCTCCTCGATCCGGTCGCCATCGAGGAGGACGGCGCCGGCCCCCGCGCCGAGACCGTCCGAGGCGTCAGCGGCCTCAACGTCGTCGGCCGCCCGGACCTCGCCGATCTCGCCAACAGCGATCTCCGCGGCCGCCAGCGCGTCGGTCGCCTCGCCGACGCGCTCGGGGGGAATCGCCGCCAGCAGCGCCCCGGAACCGAACGTCGCCAGCGGGTCGACGCCGAGCGCGTCGCAGCAGGCCCGCGTTTCGGGTCGGACCGGGACCCGGTCGCGCTCGGCCGCGAGGACCGTCCCGCTCGCGCTCGCGGTCTCGACGAGCGCGGTCAGCAGGCCGCCCTCGGTCGGGTCATGCATGGCGCTCGCGGCGTCGCGGACGGCGGCTGCGTCGGAGACGACGCTCACCTCGTCGAGGAAGCCGGCGGCCGCGTCGAGCGTTGCGGCCGAGACACCCGCCTCGGCGCACTCCTCGCGGAAGTCGGTCGCGAGGATCGCGGTCGCCTCGATACCGGCGCCCTTCGTGAGGAGGAGGCGGTCCCCCGGCTCGGCCCCGGCGGTCGACACGAGGCGGTCAGTCGTCCCGAGCGCGGTCATCGAGCAGAGGGGCCGCTCCAGCGACGGCAACACCTCCGTGTGGCCGCCGACGATCGCGACTCCGAGGTCGTCCGCGGTCGCGTCCACCTGCTCCGTGACGGTCCGGAGGCGGTCCGGCTCGCCGTCGGGCAGGAAGAGCGTGTGCGTGAGCCATCGCGGGTCCGCGCCGCTCGCGGCCACGTCGTTGCAGGCGACGTGGACGGCGAACTCGCCCACGGCGTCGGCCGCCAGCGAGAGCGGGTCGACGGCGACGACGAGCGTCGACTCCGCGCCGGAGAGATCGATCGCGGCCGCGTCCTCGCCGTAGGCGGCCCCCACGTCGACCGCCGCGTCGTCGGCCCCGGTCGCCGCGAGGACCTCCGCGAGCGCCTCGGGCCCGATCTTACCGGTCATCTGTCGCGGAGCCACGCGACGACGGCGGCGGGGTCGGCATCGAGCCCGCCGCCCTGGGCGAACGTCGGGCCGCCGCCCCCGCCGCCGCCGAACTCGTCGGTGACGGCGTCCACGATCTCCCCCGCGTCGGGTGCCCCCCCGCCCGCACCGGCCGCCTCGTCAGCGACCGCCACGACCACGAACGGGGCGTCGCCCGCACCGACCGCCGCGATCGCGTCGGGGGCGTCGCCGGCCGCACCGCGGTCGCTCGCGTCGCCGTCGCTCTCCTCACCGTCGCCCGCGAGAACGTTCTCTGCCGGCCCCCGCAGGTCGTTCGGGTCGGCGTCGTCGACCGTGCCCACCGCCCACGTCGATCCGCCGATTTCCGTTCTCGGGAACTCACCGAGTCGGGCGACGAGCAGATCGGTCCGGGCGTCCCGAAGCTCTCCCTCCACCCGGTTGACCTCGGCGCGGAGGCGATCGACGGCGTCGGGGAGGTCGCTGACCCGCGCGTCGAGGCCCGTCGCGGCGTCGAGCGCGGCCGCGTGGACCGCGGCGTCGTGGTCGATCGCCGTCGGGCCGACCGCGAACTCGACGCGGGTGACGCCCTCGCCGGGGTTCGAGCGGTCAAGCACCGAGACCGGGCCGATCTCGCTCGTGTTCCGGACGTGGGTGCCGCCGCAGGCGGCGACGTCCCAGGCCGGCGCGGCGTCGCCCTCTTCAGGGTCGCCCTTGTCGCCCGCGTCGCCCCCGCCGATCGTCACGACGCGGACCGCCTCGCTCCCGCTCATCGCGCCCTCCTCGGTCTTCGCGTTGAACGCGATCCCGTCGACCGCGCGGGCCTCGCTCTCCGGAAGCGTCTCCCACGAGACGGGCAGCGAGTCCCACACCACCCGGTTGGCGAGCCGTTCGAGTTCGACGAGGTCGGCGTCGTCGATGGGGGTCGCCGTCGTCAGGTCGACGCGCACCTTCTCCGCCGAGATGTCGAAGCCGGCGTAGCCGAGGTCCTCGCAGGTCCGGCGGGCGGCGCCGTACAGCACGTGCGAGGCGGTGTGCGCCCGGGTGCAGTACGTCCGGAACGCGTCGTCGACGATCGCCGACACCGTCTCGCCGACCGAGAGCGACGCCGGGGGCTCCTCGGCGAGAGCGTGCACGACCCGGCCGTCGCGCTCGGTCACGTCGTCGACGAGGACGCCGTCGATCGTCCCCCTGTCGGCCGGCTGGCCGCCGGACTCGGCGTAGAAGAACGTCTCGCTCAAGACGACCTCGCAGCCGTCGATCGACTCCACCGTCGCCTCGAACTCCCGGACTTCGGGCTCTCCCGGCGCGCGTGACGCGGTCATTGACGGCCCGTGGTCGCGGTCGGATAAATAGGTGTTCGCCCGTCCAAATACTGATTACCATGACGCGTCCACCTCCACGGAGAGCATGCCCGAGAAACCGCCGACCTCCGACTGGAACCTCTCCGAGCGGGACACGATCATCCTGCAGGAACTCGCCCGAGACCCGCAGCTCACCTCCCGAGGACTCCGCGACCTCCTCGCCGAGGAGCACGACATCGACGTCTCTCACGTCACCGTCAACGAGTCGATCCGGCGGATGCGCGACGACGGGGTGTTCCGCGAGGCGCTGGTCCCCAACGAGGAGCACCTCTTTTTTTCGCTGTTCGAGTTCCAGTTCAATCCGGAGGGGTTCGATGAGCACTGGCGGGACGCGCTCGAGCACGTCCGGTCGAGCCGCCACACGTTCATGTACTTCCTCTCCGACGGCGACTACCAGTGGAAGACGATCATGATGTTCGAGGACCGCGAACAGGAGTCGAAGTGGATCCACGAGTTCTACAAGGAACACGGCGAGCTCATCAACAACCTCCGGAACTCCGTCGTGACGAACGTCCTCAAGTTCGGGACCGACCCCGAGCTGTTCGAGGTGTTCCAGGAGGACGGCGACGGCGAGTGACCCCCGCCGTCGACCGCCGGCTCAGTCGAACTCGCCGAACCGCGTGACCGGCTCCAGCTCCTCGGTCGGCGGGTCCTCGAAGGCGTCCCGAGCGATCGACCGGCGGTGGACCTCGTCGGCGCCGTCGACGAGGCGGAACTGCCGGACGTTCTCGTGGAAGCGCGCGATCGGCAGGTCGTACGCGATCCCGTTGCCGCCGCAGAACTGGAGCGCGTCGTCGATCGCCTCCTGGGTCACGTTCGCCGCGAACGTCTTCGCCATCGCCACCTCGATGCGCGCCTCGTGGCCGTCAGCGATCCGCCCGGCGGCGTGCCGGACCATCGTGCGGGCGGCGTGGAGCTCGGTGCGGCGGTCGGCGATCCGGAACCGCGGCCCCTGCTTCTCCGAGAGCGGCTCGCCGAACCCCTCCCGTTCCGAGAGGTAGGCGGTCGCGATGTCGAGCGCGCGGTCGGCCATCCCGGCGTAGCGCATGCAGTGCGTGAGCCGGGCCGGCCCGAGTCGCTGCTGGACGAGCGTGAACCCCTCGTTCTCCTCGCCGAGCGTGTTCTCGACCGGCACGCGGACGTCGTCGAACCGGATCTCGGCGTGCGTCGTCCCGACGAGTCCCTCGCCGAGGTGCGGGATGTTCCGGACGATCTCGACGCCGTCGGCGTCGGCGGGCACGAGGATGACCGAACAGCCGGCGTACGGGTGCGCCTCCTGGTCGGTGCGGGCGAACGTCAACAGCACGTCCGCCTCGACGCCGCCGGTCGTCCACCACTTGTGGCCGTCGATGACCCACTCGTCGCCGTCCTTCTCGGCGGTCGTCGCGAGCATCTTCGGGTCCGACCCCCCGCCCTGCATGGGCTCGGTCATCGCGAAGCCCGAATTGATCTCCCCGGCCGCCAGCGGCCGGAGCCAGCGCTCCTTCTGCTCGTCGGTGGCCGCGATCTCGAGGGTGTGCATGTTCCCCTCGTCGGGCGCCGCACACCGGAGCGCGGTCGGCCCGAGCAGGCTCCGGCCCGCCTCCTCGAACACCGGCAGCATCTCGCGGAAGCCGAGCCCGAGCCCGCCGTACTCCTCGTCGACCTGCGGGGCGTAGACCCCCTCGTCGCGCGCGGCGTCGCGCAGCGCCTCGATCTCCGCCGGCGGGATCGGTCCGCGGCCGAGGCACTCCCGTTCGACCGGAAGCACCGTCTCGTCGACGAACTCTCTGACGGCCTCGGCGATCTCCGGCCCGCGACCGATGTCGTCGTACTCCATAGCAACGCTTGTTTATCAATGTAAATAGTAGTTCCGGCGATCCGCTCCCAAAAGGCTATAAATCCCGAGTCTAACCACTTCTGTATCGCAAATTGATTTACAATGTTAGTCAAATATGCCGTAAACGGTAAAATTCGTTCGGAGCTCCGGCGAGCGGGGGAGGACCAGACGGCAGTGAGTCGCTCGGCGACGGACCGGGCGGGGGCGGATCGCCCGTGACCGACCCCGACTACCTCAACCGGCTGGTCGACGACGACGCGCTCGAGGCGTATCTGACCGCCGAGTTCGGGCCGACGGACGCGTTCGCGGTCGAGCGACACGCCGAGGGGCACTCCAACGAGACGCTGTTCGTCACGTGGGGCGACCGCGAGCTGGTGGTCCGCCGACCGCCCCCCGGAGAGACGGCCGACACGGCCCACGACGTGCTCCGGGAGCACCGCGTCGTCGACGCGCTCGGGGGCACCGACGTCCCCGTCCCCGAGACCCTGCGGGCCTGCGACGATCACGCGGTCCTCGGCAGCGACTTCTACCTCATGGAGCGCGCCGACGGCGACGTGCTCAGGGAGACGGAGCCGGAGCGCTTCGCGGCGCCGGCCGCCCGCGAGCGGGTCGGCACCGGGCTCGTCGACACGCTGGCGGCGATCCACGCGGTCGACTACGAGGCGGTCGGGCTCGGCGAGTTCGGTCGTCCGGAGGGGTACACGGCCCGACAGGTCGAGCGCTGGACGGGTCAACTCGAGTGGGCCTTCGAGACCACCGAGGCGGTCAGGGAGGTCCCGGACCTGATCGCGGTCGGGGAGTGGCTCGCCAACAACGTCCCCGACGGGCACGCCGAGACGCTCGTCCACGGCGACTTCAAGCTCGACAACGTGATGTACGGCCCCGGGACCCCGCCGGAGGTCGTCGCCGTCTTCGACTGGGAGCTGTCGACGCTCGGCGACCCGCTCGCGGACCTCGGCTGGCTGCTCCTGTTCTGGTACGACGAGGGCGACCCGGACCCGGCGATGCCCGAGCTGATGTCGACGTTCACCGCGCGAGAGGGGTATCCGACCCGCGGGGCGCTCGTCGAGCGCTACGAGGCGACGACGGGTCGCAAGTTCGCCCACGAGCGATTCTACCGGGCGCTCGCGGCCTACAAGATGGCCGCGCTCGGGGAGATGTTCCTGGCGCGGCACCTAAGCGACGACAGCGACGACCCGCTGTACCCGAAGATGGAGGCGCAGGTGCCCACGCTCGCGGCGCGCACGCTGGCGTACGTCGAAGGCGAGACCGAACGACTCTGAACTCACCGCGCCGTCCAGCCGCCGTCGACGGCGAGCGTCTCGCCGGTGACGAAGCTGGCCGCGTCGCTCGCGAGGAAGACGGCCGGGCCCGCGATCTCCATCGGGTCGGCGAACCGGTCGAGGGGGGTCCGGTCGAGGACCGACTGCCGGAGCCCCTCGTTCTCTTGGAGCGCCTCCGTGAGGTCGGTCGCGACGTAACCCGGGGCGACCGCGTTCACCCGCACGTCCGGCGCCCAGTCCATCGCCGCGCTCTTCGTGACCCCGACGAGCCCGTGCTTCGAGGCGACGTACGGGTGCTGTTTCGGGAGTCCGACCTCGCCCGCGACGCTGGCGACGTTGACGACACTCCCCTCGGCTTCCTTCAGGTGCGGACCGGCGGCCCGGAGGGTTCGGAACGCTCCCCGCAGGTTCACGTCCAGCACGTCGTCGACCGCGTCGCTCTCGACGTCGGTCGGGTCGCCGAGCGCGTCGCCGGGGTTGAAGCCGGCGTTGTTGACGAGGACGTCCAGCGAGCCGAACGCGTCGACGGTCTCCTTGACGAGCGCGTCCACGTCGCCGTCGTCGGTCACGTCGGCGGTGATCCCGCGCGCCTCGACGCCGAGGTCGCGGGCCTCCTCGGCGACCGACTCGACCTCCGCCGCGGTCCGCGCCGAGGGGACGACCGTCGCCCCCGCGGCGGCCATCCCGAGCGCGATCGCCTTCCCGATCCCGCGACCGCCGCCGGTGACGACGGCGACCCGCCCGGAGAGGTCCGGGAGGGCGTCGTCCGGCGTCGGCGAGGTGTCGCTCATTCCTCGCCCCCCTCTCCGGGCGCGTACGGCAGGGGCGGCTCGTCGACGGTCTCCCGGAGCGTCTTCTTGTCGAATTTCCCGGTCGCGGTCTTCGGGATCTCCTCGCGGAACCGAACGTCGTCCGGGAGCCACCACCGCGGGAACTCGTCGGCGAGGAACGCCCGGATCCCCTCGACGTCGAGTTCGCGGCCCGCCTTGGGCACGACGAACGCCAGCGGGCGCTCCTGCCAGCGCTCGTGCGAGGCCGCAATCACGACCGCCTCGGCGACGTCCTCGTGGGCCATCAGGGCGTTCTCGAGCTCGATGCTGGAGATCCACTCGCCGCCCGACTTGATGACGTCCTTTGCGCGGTCGACGACCTCCACGTAGCCGTCCTCGTCGACGGTGGCGATGTCGCCCGTGCGGAGCCACCGCGCCCCGCCGTCGTCGGCGGGGAGAAAGTCCGCCGCGTTGGCCTCGGGGCGGTCGTAGTACTCCTCGACGACGGAGGGGCCGCGGACGAGCAGCTCGCCGAACGCCTCGCCGTCCCAGACGACCGGCTCGTCGTCGTCGTCGACGACCCGCATCTCCAGGCCGGGCGAGAGCAGCCCCTGTTTCGCCCGCTTGTCGAGCTTCGCCTCGCGGTCGGCATCGGCCATCCCCGAGGTCGGGCGGGAGACGGAGCCGATGCTCATCGTCTCGGTCATCCCCCACGCGTGCTCGATCGTCACGTCGTGTTCATCCTCGTAGCGGCGCATCACCTCTCGGGGCGCCGCGCTCCCACCGACGACGATGCGCTCCAGCGAGGAGAGGTCGCCGCCGTGCTCGTCGAGGTGGTCGAGCACGTCGATCCAGACGGTGGGGACGCCCGCGGTGAGCGTCACGTTTTCGGACTCGATCAGCTCTACGAGGTCCGCCGGGTCCGGCGACGGTCCCGGGTACACCTGTTTCGCCCCCGCCATCGTCGCGGCGTAGGGGAACTCCCACGAGTTCACGTGAAACATGGGAACGACCGGCATCACTACGTCGTCCTCGGCGATGTCGAGCGCGGCGGGGGTCATCACCATCATCGCGTGGGCGTAGATCATCTTGTGCGTGTACTCGACGCCCTTCGGCTTCCCCGTCGTCCCGGAGGTGTAGCACATCCCGGCCGGATCGTCCTCCGAGAGCGGCGGCCACGACTCCACCGGGTCGGCGTCCGCGATCAGCTCCTCGAACGCCGAGAGCGGCAGGTCGGACTCCGTCTCCGGGGCCGACTCGCCCATGACGACGACCTCGCGGACGCCGTCGATGTCGTCCCACAGCCGGTCGAGGGTCTCGACGGCGTCCTCGTCGACGATCAGCACGTCGTCCGCGGCGTCGTTGACGATGTACTCGACGTGGTCGTCCTGTAAGAGGAGGTTCACCGTGTGGAGCTGCGCGCCCGAGAGGGGGACCGCGTAGTACGCCTCGAAGTGCCGGTGCGTGTTCCAGCCGAGCGTCCCGACCCGGTTGCCGGGCTCGACGCCCAGCTCCGCGAGCGCGGCCGCCAGCCGCCGGACGCGGTCGGCGAAGTCGGCGTACGTGTACCGCTCGACCCCGCCGTGGGTGCGCGAGACGACCTCCGTCTCCGGGAACAGCCGGGTCGCCCGCCAGAAGAACGGACGGAGCGTGAGCTCCTCAGGCATCCGCGGTCCCCACGGAGAGGTAGGTTTCGAGGAGGTCGTCGCGGTCGCGTATCTCCTCGACGGTACCGTCGAACACGATCTGTCCGGTGTCCATGATGTACCCTCGTTCCGCCAGGTCGAACGCGAAGTTCACGTTCTGTTCGGTCAGGAGGACGGTGACGTTCTCGTCGACGACGGTCTGAACGATCTCCTTCAGGTCGTCGACGATGACCGGTGCGAGCCCCTCGGTCGGCTCGTCGAGCAGCAGCACGTCGGGCGCCTGCACCAGCGCGCGGGCGACCGGCACCATCTGCTGTTCGCCGCCGCTGAGGTTCTGCCCCTTGCTCTTTCGCAGCGGGTCGAGCGCCGGAAACAGCTCGTACATCTCCTCGACGGGCCGGGGATCGCTCGCGAGGTTAGACGCGAGCCGGAGGTTCTCCTGGACCGTCAGGGTGGGGAACACCCGGCGGTCCTCGGGGACGAGCGATATCCCCAGCCCGTTGATCTCGTCGGGCGTTTTGCCCGCGATCTCCTCGCCGCGGAACGTGACCGACCCGGACCGGGGCGGCGACGCGCCGACGATGGAACGCATCGTCGTCGTCTTCCCGGCGCCGTTGCGGCCGAGCAGCGTCACCACTTCGCCCTCGTCGATTTCGAGGGAGATCCCGTGGAGGACGTGGCTGTTCCCGTAGTACGTGTCGATGTCGTCGACGTCGAGTATCGTCATACGCTATCACTTCCCAGGTACGCCTCAGTCACGCGGTCGTCCGTCAGCACGTCTTCCGGCGTCCCGTCGGCGAGGATCGCCCCCTCGGCGAGCACGACGATCCGGTCTGAGATGTCGGTGACAACGTCCATGTTGTGCTCAGTCACGACGAACGTGGCGTCCAGGTCCGCGTCGAGCTCGCGGATCAGCGAGACGATCTCGGTGACCTCCGTCGGGTTCATCCCCGCGGTGGGCTCGTCCATCAGGAACACGTTCGGCTCGATGGCGAGCGCCAGGGCGATCTCGACGGTCCGTTTCTCGCCGTGGCTCAGCGTGTCACACGACGTGTCCGCGACGCAGGGGCCCGTCACCAGGCGACCCGACGGCCGAGCACGAACACGACGAGCGCGATGAGGAGCGCCCCGGTGAACGCCTCCAAGCTCGCGAGCCACTAACCCGGAGTGGTTCGACGGGTCAGTCGGATACTGGTTCTTCCGCTCAGAGATCGCAGACGCCGCGATCAGCGAACGGCTACAGGAGCCGTCCGCGGCGACGGGCGGTTCGGCTTCCGGTGCCGGTGAGCAGCGCTCTGGGGATACGGAAGTGTACGTCGAGTCAGAGGGTCCGACGGCCGGGGACACGGAGATCTATGAGGGGGCAGACGAGAGCGGTGGCACTCCGGAAGGCGGTCCGGGCTCGGGGACCGACCCGTCGTTTTGCCCGAGCTGCGGAACGGCGCTCAGTGAGTATTCGGGGGCGGCGTACTGTCCGAGCTGCGGACGGGAACTGTAACCGGCCGTCGGTACATCCGTGTGGATGGGAGTCGGTCGTCGCGCGGGGGCGGCGAGCCCGACGCGCCCGGCTGCGAGTCCCGAGAGAGCTGCCGAGAGTTCGCGAACGGGTCGTTCGACGCCTCAATCCGAGAGCTCGAAGGCGACCTCGACCTCGGCCTGATACTCTCGGTCGGGCGCGCTTTGCAGCTCCACGCCGAACTCCTGTACCTCCGCCCAGTAGACGTTCTCGAGAGTGTCTTCGGCGCGATCGATCGCCTCGTCGGCGGCGGCGTCGAAGCTCTCCTCGCTCGTCCCGATCAGCGTGATCTTTTTAAACACCATGTCGTGTGTCAGTTACACGCACGAGTATATAAATGCAGGTGGAATCCGAGACCGCCGTCAGGGACTGCCGGGCGCGCCTTCCATCACGGCGAAGTCCTCGCCGTCGGCGTCGATGCCGATGACCGCCCAGTCGTACGGGGGCTTCTCCGAGACCAGGCCGTCGCGCAGGTCGCCGGCCCGGTCGCGCCACGTGACGAAACAGCGGAGCCGCGGGGTCTCGCCGCCGTCTGTCAGATACGGGTCCAGGTCGTCGTCGTCCATACACAGCACCGTCACGAGCACGCGCCGCCACTTCCGCTCCGCGACGAACTCCTGTCCGCCCTCGGAGACGGTGTACCCGAGTTCACGAAAGACGTCTCTGGCCTCCGCCGTCGGTGGGATGCTCGCAGTGGCCATCTACCTCGGCGTTCGCCGCCATTCGTGATAAAGTTTCTCACGATTTCGCGACCGCGGTTATTCGTGCGCCGCGTCCCACTCGTCCGGCTTCCGGATGTTGCCGCACTCCGTGCACTGGATCCGGCCCATCGTGTCCATCGCCGTGTCGAACGAGTCGCAGTTCCCGCAGCGGAACCCCCACCGGTTCGACCCCTCGGCGTCCGCGAACACGACGTAGAAGGGCCCCTCGGCGCCCCGCTCGACCATCGTCCGGTCGGTGTACACCCGCTCGCCGTCTGTCGTCGTCGACGCGTCGAGACTCATGCCGGCTACTACCGGTCGGAACCTTTTAAAAGCGCGAGTCGGCGGCGACGCGGGGAGGGACCGCGCTCGGAGCGGCCGGGGCGTCGCCTCACGTCCGGAACGACTCGCCGCACCCGCACTCGGAGACGACGTTCGGGTTCTCAACTTCGAAGCCGGCCGCTTGCAGGCCGTGCTCGTAGTCAAGCTTGCTCCCGCCGATGTAGTTCCGGCTCGCGGGGTCGACGAAGACGCGTAGCCCGTGGTGCTCGACGACCAGATCGTCTTCCTCCGGCTCCGTGTCGAACCGCATCCCGTACGAGAGACCCGCGCAGCCGCCCTGCTGGACGAACAGGCGGAGGCCAGCCTCCTCCGTGTCGAGCTCTTCGCCCTCCAGCAGAGAGAGCGCCTCCTGCGCGGCGTCGGGGGTCACCTCGATCGCCGGGTCGCTCTCCGCGTCGGCCGTTTCGGTACTCATGCAGATGTCTTCCGTTCGAACGGTAAAAACCCTGCCGGCAGATCGCCGGTCTCCGTTGCCGCTAACGGTTACGTTCGCTGCGCGATCCGGGCGATCGGCCCCGGCAGCGGTTCCGCTCTCACGGCCGATCCGGACTGACCGTCCGCTCGCGGCTCGCGGTCGGCGCCGCCGTCACCGCTCGGCGCTCCCCCGTCGACGGCGGGACGGGCCGGGGCCCGCTTGCTCGGAGTCCCGCCATCCGCGTCGCCGGGGGCGGTGACCGTCACGTCGCGTTTCGGGTACGGGACCTCGATGTCGGCGTCGGAGGGCGCCACGTACAGCGCGCGGTTGCGCGTGTGCTGGGCGCGCCGGCGGGGCCTCGGCCCGTTGACCCAACGGCGGAGCTCGTACTACAGCACCGAGTCGCCGAACGAGCGGAGTCGGGGTCGCGACTTCGGGGAGTCGAGGACCAGCGGCTCCGCGAGCATGGCCTCGACCGCGAGCGCCTCGAACGCGTCGACGTCGGTTCCGTAGGCGACGCCGATCGGCACCCGGACCCGGCGCCGGCGCTGCGGCGCGGACTCGTTCGTCACCTTGGCGGCGTTGAGCGCGGCGTTGGGGGCCGTCACCAGCAGCTCGTCACGGGTGAGCAGCGTCGTCGAGCGCACGCCGACCTTGATCACGGTCCCCGCGGTGCCGTCGTCAAGGACGATGTAGTCGCCGATCTTGGAGGTGTCGTCGAAGTACAGGGCGATCACGCCGAAGAGGTTCACCACCGTGTCCTTCGCGGCGAAGCCGACCGCGATGGCGGCGACCCCCGCTGCGCCCAAGAGCGGCGTGACCTCGATCCCCCACAGCCACAGCAGCGTCCCCGCGGTGCCGGCGAGGAACGCGAGCGTCCAGGCGTCCGAGAACACGGGCGCGAAGTCGAACCGACCGCCTTCGGCGTTGACGGCGGCGACGACGGAGACGACGAGGACCGCGACCGTCGCCTCAAGCGCCCTGAGCCCCTCGAACAGGGTCGGCGGCGACGGAGTCATACCGTCCCGACGCGACTGCGCGAGATAACCGTTTCTGCGGGGTCCGACGGGGTTACTCGAACCGCGGCCCGTCGCTCGGGGCGCTCGATCCCGGTCGGTCCGTCTCCGCGGCCGGCGGGGTCGGGTCGACGAGTTCGACGAGTTGCCGGAGGCTCTCGATCTCCACGACCGGTTCGGCGTCGAGGTCGAGCGCGGCGTTGTGCTCCCGCCTGAGGAACACGCCGTCGAGCCCGGCCCGCTCGGCGGCGATCACGTCGGTGGCGCGGTCGCCGACGTAGAGGCCGCCCTCGGCGCCGAGCGCGTCGAGGGCCTCGTTCAGGTAGTACGGCTCCGGCTTGCGACGGCGGAACCCCTCCGGGCCGAGGTCGCGGCCGCGGACGAACGAGAACGCGTCGAGCCGGAAGTGGTCGACGACGAACTCGACGGTCGGGTGGTAGTTGTTGCTCACGAGCCCCAGGGGGACGCGCTCCGCGAGCTCGCCGATCGCGTCGACGTCGGGGCAGAGCCGTCTCGTGCCGGCCGCGAGCCGCGCGATCGAGCGCTTCGCGCTGCGCTCCTCGCGGGCCCGGAACAGCGTCGCCGGATCGACGCCGAGCTCCTCGCAGGCGGCGCGGAACGCGTCGTCGTACTCGTACGTCTCCAGCGGGCGACGCAGGTCGCCGGTCACTCGCATGTCTCGCTCCTCGAGCACGTCGTCGAGGGCGCGGCCGTGGACCGCGTCGTCGGTCCCCCAGCCGTCGAGGATCACGCCGTCCATATCGAAGAGGACGACCTCGTCGTTCTCTCGGTCGATCGGGGCGTCGGTGTGGTGAGGCGTCGTCATGTGTCTCGTGTGTCGTCGGTTCGCGGGTCGGTCGCGGCGCGGGCCGGTTATGCTTCGGTACCGATCCGTTCCGGAGGGTTGCGGCGGGGATCGCTCCGCCGACAGGTGAATTCAGCGCACCTTCCGGCGGGCGTACGCCGACACCCCTTCGCTCACCAGTACGACGCCGAGGATGGCGACCAAGAGCGCCGACACCGTGCGCCAGGCGAACGAGTCGATCGCCTCGAACAGCTGGACGCCGATCCCGCCGGCGCCGACGAACCCGAGGATCGTCGCCGCCCGCACGTTGATGTCCCAGCGGTACACGCTGAGTCCGACCAAGGCCGGCTTGATCTGCGGGACGATCCCGTACACGAGCAGCTGGACGGGGCTCGCGCCGGTCGCGCGGACCCCCTCGACCTGCCCGAAGTCGATCTCCTCGATCTCCTCGCCGAGGAGCTTCGCCAGGAACCCGATCGACCGCACGGCGGTCGCGACGGTGCCGGCGAGCGCCCCCGGCCCGAACATCACGACGAACAGCAGGGCCCAGACGATCGTGTGGACCGACCGCGAGACGGTGACGATGAGCTTCCCGAGCGCGTACGTCGCCCGGTTCGGCGTCGTGTTCTCGGCGGTGATGTACGCGACCGGGGCCGCCATCGCCACCGCCGCGATCGTCCCGACGACGGCGATCTGGATCGTCTCGGCGAGCGGGCCGACCGCGTTCGGCAGGTACCCCCAGTCCGGCGGGACCATCCGTCCGAACAGATCGCCGACCTGCGCCGGCGCGGTGGTCACGTACCGGAGGCTTATGTCGAGCCACTCCCACGAGGCGACCACGACGGCGACGGCGACGAGCGCACCGCCGATCCGGAAGAGCCGCTCTCGCGCGTCGAACCGGCTCCACCGGCGCGTCGCGCCCGCCATCACTGGACCCTCCGTCTGACGACGGCGCTCACGAACTCGGCGGCCAAGACCACGGCGATGATCGCGACGAGGATCGCCGCCACGTAGTCGTACTCGTACCGTTGGTAGGCTCGCTGGAGGAGGACGCCGATCCCACCGGCGCCGACGATCCCGACGATCGTCGACGACCGGATGTTGATGTCCCACCGGTACACGGCGAGCCCGGCGAACCGCGGAACGACCTGTGGGACGACCCCGTAGACCACGCTCTGAAAGCGGGTCGCGCCGGTCGCCCGGACTGCCTCGACGCCGCCCATGTCGATGTCCTCCAAGTCCTCGGCGAACAGCTTCGAGAAGAACCCGATCGTTTTGAAGCTGATCGCGACGATCCCCGCGAGCGGGCCGAACCCGAGCGCGATGACGGCGATGATCGCGACGATCAGTCCGTCGATGGCGCGCGTAGCGCTGATGACCCCGCGGCTCAGGTAGTACACCGGCCGCGGCGCGAGGTTCTCCGCCGCTCCGAACGCGACCGGCAGGCTGATCGCGATCCCGGCGACGGTGGCGACCATCGCCATCGCGATCGTCTCGATCATGCGGTCAAACAGCCTGAGCGTGTATTCGCTGCCGGTCTCGGGTGGCAGCATCGAGTCGATCAGCTCGTAGCCGTACCCGATTCCGGAGAGAAAGCGGCCGGGCGTGATCCGCAGGCTCGCGACCGACCACGCGATCAGCGCGAGGACGACCCCGTACACCGCCCACTTCGTGTACCGGTTCCGGAACGCGGTCGGGCGCCGCCACGTCCGCCGGTCGGCCGCGCCCGTTGACCCCGCCGGCGAGGTCGACTCGGTCGCCACGGGTCAGTCCTCCGCGGGCAGGCGGTCGGAACCGGCGTCCTGCCCGTTCCGCGCGCTCGACTCGTCGTCCGGACCCGACAGCCAGTCCGGGTCGGTCGCGGCCGACTCCGGCGGCTCCTCCCCCCGGTAGATGACGCCCTTCGACTCGCCGGTGAGATCGCTCGCCGGCCCGTCGAAGACGAGTTCGCCGGCGTGAAGCCCGAGGATACGGTCCGCGTACGCCTCAGCGAGGTCGACCTCGTGGATATTGATCAGCACGGGTACGTCGCGGTCGTCGGCGATGTCGGTGAGCAGCTCCATCACGTCGCGGGAGGTCTCGGGGTCGAGACTCGAGGTCGGCTCGTCGGCCAGCAGGATCTTCGGCTCCTGGACGACCGCCCTCGCGATCCCGACGCGCTGGCGCTGTCCGCCCGAGAGCTCGTCGACCCGCTTGTCCTCCATGCCGTCGAGTCCGACGAGCTCCAGCAGCTCGTAGGCGCGCTCGACGTCGTCCGGCGGGAAGTTCCGCCGGAGCGCGGCCCAGTTCGAGACGTAGCCGAGCCGCCCGGAGAGCACGTTCTCCATCACGGTGAGCCGCTCGACGAGGTTGTACTCCTGGAACACCATCCCGACGTTCCGGCGCGCGTCCCGCAACCCGTCGTCGTCCAGCGCGGTCAGCTCCGTGTCGTCGAGGCGGACGCTCCCCGTCGTCGGCTCGACCAGCCGGTTGATACACCGGACGAACGTGCTCTTTCCGGCCCCGCTCGGGCCGATCATCGCGACCACCTCGCGGCCGTCGATCCGCACGGAGACGTCGCTGAGCGCCTCGTCGCCGGTCGGGTACGTCTTTCCGAGGTTCTCCGTTTCGAGCATCGTTACAGGTTCCCGCTCTCGTACTCGACGCCGTTGTACCGCTGGATGATCAGGATGTCGTTGAAAACCTTCTTGTAGTTGATTTCAACGTACTCGGCCTCACCGGTGTTTTCGGCGTATTCGGTGTCCGTCCAGTCGGTCCCGATGGTCGCTTCCTTGATCCCGTCGACGATGTCCGGGTGGAGGTCGTAGCGGTGGACCATCGGACCCGGCGGGAACGGGTTGCTCGCCCAGACCACTTTGAAATCGTCGTAGTCGATGTCCTCCGTCGACCCGACGAGGTCATCGACGCAGGTGCTGCAGATCGGCCCGGCGTCGTAGTCGCCCACCGCGATGCCGCGGGCGGTCTGGTCGTGGCCGCCCGAGAAGTTGACTTCGTAGTCCTCTCCGGCCGTCACGTCGAAGAACTGGTCGAAAAGCGCCGACGGCGCCTGATTACCGGAATTCGACGCCGGCTCGGAGTGCGCGACTGTGATATCGTCGCGCGCGAAGTCGTTGACGGACTGGATGTCGTGCTCGTCGTCGCGGGTGACCGCCAGCAGCCGGTAGCCGAACTGTCCAGAGGGACTTATCGGGACCGCGAACGGAACGACGCCGCCGAGGTTGACCCCGAAGGCGGACGTTCCGGTCGAGATATCGCCCAGATGTCCGCGCCCCGCCCGGAACGACTCGACCGTGGCCGCGTTGGAGTCGACGGGCTGCCACTCGACCGTCCGGCCCGTCGTCTCCTCAAGCCGGTCCAGCAGCGGCTGGATGGTATCCTGGTACTGCGTCTGGCCGGACTCGCCGGGCTTGTCCACGAAAATGAGCGGGTCGGGGTCGACCCACTCGCTCTCGTCGTCCGGCAGCTCCCGTGGCGGGCTGCCGTGAGCTATCTCCTCGACGTCTTGGTTCCGCATGTTCTCCAGGTCCGTCTGGCTCCCCTGGAAGTAGTCGTTCTCCGAGACCGCCGTCATCAGGTAGTTGTTCCCCTCCCAGCCGGGCTCCGCGGGATCGAACTCCGAGGCGTCCGTGAGCATCGGATCGCCCGACCCGTCGTCGGTCCCGTCGCTTCCGTCGCTCCCATCGCCGCCGTCGAGGCCCGCTCCGGCCTCGCCGTCGTCGCTCCCCCCGGAACAGCCGGCCAGTCCAGCGATCCCGATCGCGCCGCCCGCGAGGATGAATCGGCGTCTCGAACTCGTTTCGCCCCGGTTGCCGGTGTCTTCCACCATTACGAACGCACAATCACGAATCCGGGTCAAGAAGGCTGCTATGAGCCGTATATGGCGGGTCTGAGGAGTCCCGACTGGGGGGTGTCACCGGGTACCGACACGTACCGGTCGAGAGCGATATATACCGCTCTTGTTCCGCACGCGTCGCCCCGGAAGGAAGCGGAGGGCGGTGTCGAGCGTTCGAAGCGCTCCGGCTACTCGAACCGCTTCCGGACGCTCTCGGCGTGGGCCTCCAGCCCCTCGGCCTCCGCGAGCGTCGTGACCGTCTCCGAGAGGTCGCCGAGCGCGTCGCGGTCGAGCCGCTGGACCGTCGACGACCGGAGGAAGGTGTCCACGGAGAGTCCCCCGTAGCGCTTCGCGCCGCCGTTCGTCGGCAGCACGTGGTTCGTCCCGGTCGCGTAGTCGCCGGCGGCCACGGGGGAGTACGGCCCGAGGAAGACGGAGCCGGCGTTCGTGATCCGTTCCAAGAGGGCCTCGTCGTCGTCGGCCACGATCGAGAGGTGCTCGGCCGCGTACTCCTCGGCGAACAGCACCGCCTCGGGCATCGACCGGGCGTGCAGAACCCCGGAGGCGTCGTCGTCGAGGGCGGCCCGGATCGTCTCCTCGCGCTCGCGCTCGGCGGCCTGCTCGTCGACCGCCTCCGCAACCGCGGCGGCCAGGTCGGCGTCGCCGGTGACGGCGACCGCGGAGGCGTTCGGGTCGTGTTCAGCCTGCGCGATCAGGTCGGCCGCGACGAGGTCGGGGTCCGCGGTCTCGTCGGCGAGCACGAGCACCTCGCTCGGCCCCGCGAGGAAGTCGATCTCGACGTCGCCCTGCACGATCGCCTTCGCGGCGGTGACCCACTTGTTGCCGGGGCCGACGACCTTCTGCGCGTTCGTCACCGTCTCCGTGCCGTACGCGAGCGCGGCGATGGCCTGCGCGCCGCCGATCTGGTACACCGCGTCGGCGCCGGCCTCGTGGATCGCCGCGAGGGTGACAGGGTTGATCTCCTCGGCGGGCGGGGTCGCGACGGCGACGTGGTCGACGCCCGCCACGGTCGCGGGGATCACGCCCATCAGCGCGCTGGAGGGGTACGCCGCCGCGCCGCCGGGCACGTACACCCCGGCGCGGTCGATCGGTCGGAATCGGCGGCCCAGCTCCCGGCCGTCGAACTCCTCGCGCCAGTCCTCGGGGCGCTGTCGCTCGTGGAACGCCCGGACGTTCGCCGCGGCCTCGCGGACCGCGTCGAGGGCCGGGTCGTCGGCGTCGTCGAGCTGGGCGTGCGCGCGCTCGGCGTCGTCGGTGACGTCGATGTTGCCGACGCTCACGCCGTCGAACTCCTCGGCGAACTCCCGCAGCGCGACGTCGCCCTCCTCCCGCACTCTGCCCACGATCCCGCTCACGTCGTCGCGGACCGCGTCGACGCCGGCGTCGCGCTCGAAGAAGGCGCGCCGCTCGGCCGGCGAGAGGTCGGCGACGGTTCGTACGTCCATACGCTCCCTCCGAGCCGCGGTCAAAAGGGCGTTCCGACTTCGCCCACTCCGGCTGGTATCGCCGGACCTCACCGACCGGACCCCCGCTGCATCATAGGGAAATAACCGCGAGCGACGACAATCACTTATAAATTGGACTGCGGTCGGCGCGTGCCTGCGAGCGCCCGAAGGGCGCGAGGTGCACGCGCGAGGGACGCCGCGAGCGGAGCGAGCGGCGAGGCTGGGGAGGTGAGAGGTGCTGTGCGGTTGCGGTCGGGGTGGGACTCAAAGGGGCAGCCGCGTGGAGGGCGTAGGCGACGCAAGCACCGCAAGGAGTGAGCAGAGCGAACGACTGAGGAGCGCAGCGAGCGTGCGCCCTCCACGCGGCTGGGGCTTTGGTGGAGTTCACCGTCGATCCCCGGTCAACTATTTATAACTGAGCGGCTGGGGCTTTGGTGGAGTTCACCGTCGATCCCCGGTCAACTATTTATAACTGAGCGGCTGGGGCTTTGGTGGAGTTCACCGTCGATCCCCGGTCAACTATTTATAACTGAGCGGCTGGGGCTTTGGCGGGAGTCATCTCGACAGCGCGGCTCACTCCAACCGCCCGATCCCGGTCACGTCGAGCGTCGCGAGGACGGCGAGGACCGCCAGCAGCCCCGCGGCGACGAAGAGAATCGGCGCCGACAGCGCCACGGCCAGCTCGTAGGGCGCGATGAGGCGCGTCGTGCCGCGGACGATGAACGAGAGGAAGACGAGGCCGAACGCGAGCAGCGCGAGGCCGACGAACCGCGACCTGTCCATGTCGACCGGCGCCCCGCGCTCAATCCGACTGCGCGACGCCCGAGCCGCGCGACCCGTGTTCGTGGCGGTCGCGGGTGCCGTCGAAGCCGCGGCACACCTCGTGGAACACCGCTTCGGGGTCCTTGTTCCACTGCCACTTCCAGCGCGTCCGGACGAGCAGCGAGATCTTGCGGGCGAAGGAGAGCTCGGGCGTCGTCGACACCGTGTCGTACCCCAGGTCCCGGATGAGCCGGTGGTGGTCCGCGTACAGCACGGCCGCGAGCAACACCGCCAGCTGGCAGTCGTCGGGGAGGTACTTGATCCCCGCGACGCCCTCCTCGTAGAGGCGCTCGGTCCGGGCGAGCTCCTCGCGGACCGCGGCCGCGACGTTCGCGTCGAAGGAGAGCTCGAGGATCTGCTCCTCGCTCACGCCGTGTCGCCGGAGGGTCTCCATGGGGAGGTAGATCCGGTCGCGCTCGACGACGTCCTCGCGGACGTCGCGGATGAAGTTGGTCATCTGGAACGCCTCGCCGAGCTTGGTGGCGTGCGGGAGCGCCGCCGCCTCGGTCTCCGCGTCGAGGTCCATGATCGCCGTCATCATCCGGCCGACCGCGGCCGCGGAGCCGTCCATGTACGTCTCCAGCTCCTCGTACGTCTCGTAGCGGTCGGTGTCGACGTCGCTCTCCATCGCGTCGACGAACGAGCGGACGTCCTCGTCGGCGATCCCGTGTTCCGCCGTGACCTCGGCGAACGCCTCTAGGACGGGGTCGTCCGTCGGCTCCTCGCCGAGGGCGGCCCGTCGGAGGCGGTCGAGCTCGGCGCGCTGTTCGGCTGGGGGGCCGGTGTCCTCGGCGTCGACGACCTCGTCGGCGGTCCGGAAGAAGCCGTACAGCACGTAGGTCGCGTGGCGGATCCGCTTCGGCAGCAGCCGGGTGGCGACGTGGAAGGTCTTCCCCGTCCGACGCTGGATCCGCTTGCTCCGGGCAACCTGGGTTTGCTCTACCATGATGACCCCTGACGGTCGGCGAGGAGGGTCAAGAGCGGGTCGCCGGTCATAGATCAAAAGTCGCTCTCCAAGAACATAACAGTTCGCACATCCATTGTTGTCTCCGTGCGGCCAACGGCTGATTCCGGCGCGGTAGGGGGAGACTAAAACAGGGACCGCGCCGGGGGAAACCCGGCGTACCGACGCCGCGCTCAGTAGAACGTGTCGCTACAGTCGTAGACGACGCCGTGGGCCGGACAGACGTACTTGCAGTGTCTGTGGTACATCGGCGTCTCGCAGCGCGGACACGGCCGCCCGCCGGTCTCGTCGGGCGTCTCACGCGCCGTCCCCCGGTCGTCGTCGCCCTCGTTCATGCGGTTCGATACGGTCGCCGGAGGCATAACCGATCCCCTCCGCGCCGCGGGGGGGCCGCTTATCGGCGCGGATCGACCGTTTATCACTGCCGTGCCTAACGAGTTAGGTCGACGCCAGCGACTCATACACCGACTCCGCGACGCGCTCCTCGCCGAACGGCAGCGTCAACAGGCCGCCCCAGTCGCCGGTGAGCTCGGCCACCGTCGGCTCGTCCAGCTCGACCCGCCTGACCTCGGTCCCGTCGAGGGTCATCGAGACGACGAACCGCTCCGGCTCGTCGACCGCGCCCGAGGCCGCCAGCCGCTCCTGGAAGACGTCGACCCCGTCGTCGCCGAGCGCGACGTACACGAGGTACTCGCCGTCGTCGTCGAAGACGCCCTCGACCTTGTCGAGGTCGCCCGCGTCGAACAGCCGCCGGTCGTCTTCGCCGTCGCGGAGGAGGCGCGCCTCGAACGGGGCGTCCGGGTCGGCGTCCACCGCGCCAGCCGGGCCGTCGTTCGACCCGTCGTCGGTCGAACCGCCACCGACCGGGTCGTCGTCGATCGATCCGCCGCCCCCCGCTCCGCCGTCGCTCGCGGACTCGCCGTCCGTCACCGCCGTCGCCCCGGCAAATCCGACGGCGCCGGCCGCGCACGCGGCTCCCACCCCGGCGAGCATCCCGCGTCGAGAGAGTTCCATACGCGACCGTCCCGGTCGGGATTCAAAAGGGTTACACGCCGATTCGCGCGGCTGATAACGGTTCTCAGGGCTGTACGGCCGGTTGAGTCCGTGACGCGCCCGTCAACTCACGCCCGTGGCCCCCGCCGGCTCACGCCTCCAAGAACGCGACGCTCTCCCGAGTCGTCGTCTCGCCGAACAGCCAGTTCGCGTGCTCGACGGCGTACTCGCGGTGGTCCTCGGTGATGTACCCCAGGGCGTCCTCGACGACGACGGGGCGGTAGTCCCGGAGCCCCGCGCTGCCGGCCGTGTGGAGGACACAGACGTTCGCGAGCGTCCCGCAGATCAGCAGATCGGAGATGCCGTGAGCGTCGAGGTACCCCTCCAGGTCGGTCCGATAGAAGGCGTCGTAGGTGTGCTTCTCGACGACGTGGTCGCCCTCGCGGACGTCGAGCCCCGCGACGAGCTCGGCGTCCCACGACCCCTCGACGACGTGTTCGCCCCAGCGGTCGAACTCGTCGTAGTAGTACGTCTCGTCGAACTGCTCCGGCGGGTGGACGTCTCGCGTGTAAACGACGGTCGCGCCGGCCTCGCGCGCCCGCTCGACCAGCGCCGTCACCGGCCCGATCGCCGCCTCGCTCGGCTCGGCGTAGAGATTCCCGTCCGGGTGGCAGAACCCGTTCTGCATGTCGACGACGATCACCGCGGTCTCGCTCGGGTCGTACGGCATGCTCGGGGGTTCGTAGCGCGGATGCAAAAAGGAGGAGGCGGCGGGCCCGTCGGCGTCTCGACAACGCGCTCACAGGTCGAGTTCCGCACCGACAAACTACTTACCCGGTCGGTCGTAATCGCCCCTATGCGACGGGTTCTCACCCTCTCGGTCGTCGCCGCCGCGATCGCCCTCCTCACGCTCGGAGTCGGCGGGGTCGCTGCCGCCGCCGGTCCGGTCGCCGAAAGCGCCACCGCCGGCCCCGCGGACGTCGCCGGCGGCGACGCGCCCGCCAGCGCGACCGCCGCCGAGTGCGACGCGGGCGACGGGACCGACCTCGTCGGCTGCTGGAACGGGACCCACTACGAGGAGGAGCTCTCCTTCAACCAGAGCGACGGGTTGGACGACTCCGAGCTGGAGGCGCTGACGCACCTGACGATGGCGCGCGTCGAGCACGTCCGCGAGCGGCCGTTCCGCGAGGACGTGCCGGTCGAGACGGTCACCCGCGAGGCGTTCGCGAACGACACGGCCGGCGGGAACAACAGCAGCGAGGCGTTCCGGCGCTGGAACGACCAAGTGTGGGAGGCGCTGTTCGTCGTCGGCGAGGACACGGACGCGAACGAGGAGATCGACGCCGTGTTCGGCGGCGCCGTCTCGGGCTTCTACTCCCCGGCCCAAGACCGGATCGTCCTCGTCGTCGCCGAGGGCGAGGAGACGCGGATCGACCCGTCGACGCTCGCCCACGAGCTGGTCCACGGGATGCAAGACCAGTACCACGACCTCACGCGGCCCCGCTACGTCGACGCCACGCAGGACGGCGACCTCGCGATCGACGGGATCGTTGAGGGCGAGGCCGTCCACATCGAGGAGCGCTACGCCGCCCGCTGTGCGGACAACTGGACCTGTCTCGACGCCCCGGACTCCGCCGGCGGGGGCGGCGGCTCGGCGAGCGACTACAACTTCGGCATCCTCCAGACCGTGCTCCACCCGTACTCCGACGGCGCGCTCTACGTCGAGGAGCTGGTCGAGGAGGGCGGGTGGGCGGCCGTCAACGAGACGATGACCGAGCCGCCCGGGAGCACCGCCGAGGTGATCCACCGGAACCCCGAGTACGAGACCGACGAGGTCGCGTTCGAGGACGCGGCGACGGGCGACTGGGAGACCTACCCCGAGCAGGGCGTCGACGGCGCCGAGACGGCGGGCGAGGCGTCGATGTTCGTCATGTTCTGGTACCAGAGCCTCGAGTACGACTACCCGGTGCTCGAACCCGGCGCGAGCGTCCGGGAGAACGTCCGGATCCACACGCGGCCCGAACGCGAACTGGAGACGCGCGCGAACTTCAACTACGCCCACGAGTCGACCGATGGCTGGGCGGGCGACGAGCTCTACCCGTACCGCGCCGGCGACGGCGACGACGCCCGCGACGGCTACGTCTGGGTGACCGAGTGGCGGACTCCCGCCGACGCCGCGGACTTCCGCGAGACGTACCTCGGGATGATTACCGCCCACGGCGACGCCGAGTACGAGACGGGTGAGGTGTACGAGATCGAGGGCGGCGACTTCCCGGGCGCCTACGGCGTCGTCCGGGACGGCACCACCGTGACGATCGCCCACGCCCCGGAGCCCGCCGGCGTGCTCGAGCTGCGCCCCGACGCGGGCCTCGAACGCCCCGCGACCGACGACGGGAGCGACGGGACCGACGGCGGCGCGGACGACGGGAGCGGTTCCGACGACGGGAACGACACGGGGCCGGGCGGCGACGACGCCGACGGCTCGTCGGGCCCGGACGCCTCGACCGACGACGGCTCGTCGGGCCCGGACGCCTCGACCGACGACGGCTCGTCGGGCCCGGACGCCTCGACCGACGACGGGACGCCCGGATTCGGCGTCGTCGCCGGCCTCCTCGGAGTGCTGGCGGCGGTGTCGGTGCTCGCGCGTCGGTCGCGGGGGTGAGACCGGTCGGGCGCGGGAGTGAGGACGGTCGGTCGCGGGAGTGAGGACGGTCGGGCGGACGACGCGCCGGCGCGGGACCCGGACCGCTTTTCCTCTCGCGCGGGCGTGTTCCGTGTATGACAGAGTTCGACATCGTCGACGCGGCCGCCATCAGGAGCGGCCGAGCGACCGACGCCTACTTCGAGCGGACCGAGGCCGCGCTGGAGCACGCCGGCCGGAATCCGCGAGTGGTCGCCGAGGTGACGGCCGACCAGTTCCCCGACGGGGACTTCGAGCTGTTCGCCGGGCTGAAGGACGCGCTCGCGCTCCTGGAGGGGCGCGACGTCGACGCCGACGCGGTCCCCGAGGGGCGCCTGTTCGACGGCGGCCCGGTGATGCGGATCGAGGGGCCGTACCTGGCGTTCGCCCGGCTGGAGACCTCCCTCTTGGGCTTCCTCTCGCACGCCTCCGGGATGGCGACCGCCGCGCTCGACTGCCGGGTCGCGGCGCCCGAGTCGTCGGTGCTCTCCTTCGGCGCGCGCCACGTCCACCCCGCGATGACGGCGGCGGTCGAGCGCTCCGCGCTGGTGGGCGGGTTCGACGGCTTCTCGCACGTCGCCGCCGGCGACCTGCTCGACCGGGAGGCGTCGGGGACGATGCCCCACGCCCTCTCCATCTGCTTCGGCCGCGGCGAGCAGGAGGCGGCGTGGCGCGCCTTCGACGAGGCCGTCGGCGAGTCGGTGCCGCGGGTCGCGCTGTGCGACACCTACTCCGACGAGGTCGACGAGACGCTCCGCGCGGTCGACGCGCTCGGCGACCGGCTCGACGGCGTCCGGCTCGACACCACCGGCTCGCGGCGGGGGGACTTCCGGCACATCGTCCGCGAGGTCGGGTGGGAGCTCGACGCCCGCGGCCACGCCGACATCGACGTGTACGTCTCCGGCGGGCTCGGGCCCGCGGACCTCCGCGAGCTGCGGGACGTCGTCGACGGCTTCGGCGTGGGCGGGTACGTCTCCAACGCCGACCCCGTCGACTTCGCGCTCGACATCGTCTCGGTCGACGGCGAGCCGGCCGCGAAGCGCGGCAAGCTCTCCGGGACGAAGGCCGTCTACCGCACCGCCGACGGCGCGCACGCGGTCGGGCTGGCGGACCGGTCGGGCCCCGACGACGCCGAGTCGCTCATGGAGCCGGTCGTCCGCGACGGGGAGGTCGTCGCCGACGACGCCGCCGACCTCGGGGCCGCGACGGAGCGGGCGCTGGCGGACGCAGAAGCGGTCGGCTACGGGTCGGAGAAGTAACGGGGGACGCAGAAGCGGTCAACTACGGGGCGGAGAAGTAACGGGGGAGGCCGGCCTTACAGCTCTTCGACGGCGCCGCCGTCGGCGCGCTCTCGGAACACCTGGCCCTCGATGAGCGTCACCATCGTGTCCTCGTCCTGCCAGGCGTCCGGGGCGAGCTTCGCCTTCCGACAGGCGCGCGAGAGGAATTCGGCGCCGGACCAGCCGTTCTCGACGGGGACGGTCGGGTAGAGCCAGCCGTGCGAGTTGCCGCCGTCGACGGCGACGCCGTGAGTGCCGATATTCAGGTCAGCGAGGGGGTCGTTGGTGAGCACCGTGTTCGAGACGACGAACACGGAGACGGTGATGTTGTCCAGCTCCTTCGGCTCGACCTCCGAGCCGCAAGAGTCGCCGGAGGCGGCCTTGATCGCGGCCTCGACGATGGCGTGGCCGAGCTGGTCGGAGGTCTCCCACGCGCCGGCGCAGCCGCGGAGCCGGCCGCGGCCCCTTGTTGACTCCAGTCGGACGAACGCCCCGGTGCGGGCGTAGAACGCCTCGCGCATGCTGCCGGGTTGTTCGCGTTGTCCATGTCGGACGAACGACTCGACCGCCTCCCGCGCGAGTTCGACCGCTCGTGCACCGTCGTCGTACGACAGCTGAACGGTCTGGGCCTCGGACATGATAGTCTATTACGTTGCTGACGACTTGAACGCTTCCCTTGTGAAGCGATGGCATTTCGGTCCCTCGCAGCGTCCGAGTCTCCTCGATGCGTCCGCCGGATCGGGGGGCGTGGTCGACGGGAGTCGAAGTCGGCGGGAGTCGAAACCGGCGGGAGTCGAAACCGGCGGGAGTCGAAATCGGCGGGAGTCGGAGGCACCGAGAGTCACGATCCCCGACCGGATCGCTTATTCGCGGCCGCGGACAACGACGGTTCGGACAGAGGGAGCCCGACTCCCGTGCCTCTGGCATGAGGAAAGTCCCCCCACCGGCCGGACGGGCGACCGGGCACACGCCCGGAGTCGGAGACGGCTGGCTCTGGAACAGCAACGACACCCCCCGCCTCGACCGATGATCCGTGCGAACCGACCCGCAAGGGAAGGGAGTTAACCCGGTGAGGGCGCGTGGCTCTGCCACGTTGGCGTGGCTTTGCCACGTTACAGACGGGCGGGAACGGATGGAACGGCGAATCCTCGCCGGTGCAAGTCCGCGCCACAAGGTAGTCCGGCCACGGCGCGGACGCTCAGCCGAATGTCGGGACGAACCGAAGGGGGCTTACTCCCCTCAGTCCGCCTGTACTCGGTAGTTACGGAGAATCGAGGAGAAAGCCTCGCGCTTTAGCGCGGGGATGAATCCGACACCACCCTTCACAGTCCACCGTCCGATGGCACGGCTGGATATTCCACGCTGCTCCATCCAAGCCTTCAAGTAAGTTTGTCTACATTGGTTACATATGGCGAAACAGGTCGTTACTCGCACCTACACTGCTTCCATACGGAACCAGTCTCGGGTGCAAGACGACCTTGATTCGCTCGGGTTCGCCGCCTCGAAACTCTGGAACGTCGGCCGGTGGACATGCAGTCGGGTCTGGGATGAAATCGGTCACATTCCCAACCACAACGAACTCACCACGTACCTCAAAAACCACGAACGCTATGATGACCTGCATTCGCAGTCAAGTCAGCGAGTCCTTCAAGAACTCGCTGAGGCGTTCAACGGCTGGTACGGCAACCGGCAAAGCGGAGATGCGAAAGCGAACCCGCCCGGCTACCGCAAACACGGCGACGAGCACCCGCGTTCCACAGTCACATTCAAGCAGAAAGGCTTCAAACTCGACACTCAGTACGACCGAGTTCGGCTCTCAAAAGGATCGAACCTGAAGGAGTACTGGTCGGATTTCGTCCTGTGCAAGTACCAAACTCGCCCCAACGTTGACCTCTCCGCCGTGGAGAACGTCCAACAAGTCAAGATTGTACGGACGGGCGACGAGTGGGAACTACACTTCGTCTGTAAGGTCGAGATCGACGTGGCTGACGCCCCCGGTGAGAAGACGGTGGGTGTTGATCTCGGTATCAACAACTTTGCGGCGCTCGCCTACGAAGACGGTCACAGCGAGTTGTACCCGCTCAACTGCTTGAAACAGGACGACTACTACTTCAGCAAGCGGATCGCTCGGTGTGACGACTCGAACTCCGAGCAGGCCACGCGGTTGAACCACAAGAAGTCGGCTCGCCGCACGCACTACTTCCACACACTCTCGAAACACATCGTTCAGCGATGTGTTGACGAAGGTGTTGGAACTATCGTGGTGGGCGATCTCTCCGGCATCCGTGAGGATGCGAAGAACAGTGAGTCGAAAGACTGGGGGAAACACGGTAATCTTGACCTGCACTCGTGGGCGTTCGACCGCTTCACCGATCTCCTCGAATACAAAGCCGAGATGGCAGGCATCACGGTCGAGTACGTGTCTGAGCGGGACACCTCGAAGTCGTGTTCGTGCTGTGGTCGGGAACGAAAGGCGAACCGTGTTGAACGCGGACTGTATGTCTGCGACGAGTGCGGGACAGTCGCGAACGCGGACGTGAACGGCGCTGAGAACATTCGGCAGAAAGTATCTCCGAGTTCACCGAATCTGTCGGTGGATAGGAGTAACGGCTGGTTGGCACAGCCATCGACGTTCTTGTTTGACAAAGAAACTGGTGCGTTCGCACCTCAAGAACAGGTCACGTCGTAAACCACAATATCCCAACCCAGCGGTACGGTGCCGTGGGAATCCTCGCGCTTCAGCGCGGGGAGGATGTCAACGGTATGAGAGTTCGATTACTCATCAATCGAGTCGTCGACTACGCGCGGTGACCGCTTCTAAAATCCCAGCTGCTCGGCTATACGTGATCGCTGACTCTGCGGTGAACACCTCCAAAGCCCCAGCCGGGAGGACTCGCACGACTCGCTGCGCTCCTCGCTCAGTCGCTCGTTGCACTCGCTTCTTCGCTGTGGTGCTTGCGTCGTCGGGCTTCGCCCTCCCGGCTGCCCCCTTGAGTCCCACCCCGACCGCAACCGCACAGCACCTCACACCTCCCCAGCCTCGTCGCTGGCACCCTCCGCTTCGCTTCGGGAGCCGGCGACTCCCTCGCACGCGCTCCTCGCGGTCGCCGAGGGCGACCGCTCGAAGGCGCGCGCCGACCGCCTCGTTCTTTTATAAATATCACGTCGTCGCCGCCGGTCGAAAACGCGCTGCGTCGCTCGCCTATTTAAATAGCCAGCAGCGCAGTCCCGCCTTCGGCCATCTCCTGAATCCGGTTGCCGTAGGCGATCGTGACGTACAGGATGGTGAAGATGACGGCGTTGTGGAGGCCGTGGAGCAGGGCCGGGACGACGAGGTTCTCGGTGTACTCGTACACCGCGCCGAAGACGATGCTCGGGAGGAAGAGGATGGCGATGGTGGTGAGCCGCCCGGAGAGCCCGCCGGTCAGCGCCATCACGTGGACCGCGGCGAAGATCGCGGAGGCGACGAGGATCGCGGGCGCCGGCGACAGCGTCTCGCGGAGCCGCCCCTGTACGACGCCGCGGTAGAGGATCTCCTCGGAGGGGCCGATCACGAGGAACGACGCCGCGATGAGCAGGGGGATGATCGCGGGGTTCTGCATCGCCAGCTCCGCGCTCTGGTTCGAGGCGGTCTCGGTGCCGAGCGCCTGGATGACGAGCGAGACCGCCATGATCGTGACCAGGATGAGCGCCCAGCTCCCGACGATCAGACCAATTTCCTTCAGGCTCGGGCGCCGCACGCCGAGGTACGCGACAATCCCGGCGCGGTCGAGCCCCCGCCACGCGAGGTAGGCGAGCGCCAGCCCGCCGAACGCGACGTACTGGCCCAACACCAGCGTGAGCGCGAGGCTCGCGGCGAGCGGGAGCCCGCCCGTCACGGTGTTGACCCCGAGCACCACGCCCCCGCTGAGGAGGGCGATCGCGGGGCCGAGAGCTCCCAGGAGCAGGGCCGTAACGATCGCGACCGCGACGGCACGGCCGCCCGGACCGTCCGAGGCCGCCGGAGAGGCCGTGCTGTCCGGAGCGCCCGGCTCCCGTCGGTGCGCGTCGTCGCCGGAGGGATCTGCCATCGCCTGACGTACGGGCCGACGCATAATAGGGCTGTTCGTGTCCCGCGCTCCCGGCGTCCGAGGGGCCGCGCTCAGCGGTGCAGCAGCTCGTACCAGAGCACCGCGGTCACGGCCCGCCCGTCGCGGAGCCCCTCGTCGACGACGGCCCCGAGCAGGTCGTCGTACGGGACCGTCTCGACCGCGATCGACTCGTTGTGGTCGAGGTCGCGCTCCGCGGTGGGCTCACACCCCGTCGCGAGGAAGTGGTGGTGGACCGCGTTCGCCATCCCGTTCGTCGGCTCCACCGTCGTCAGGCGCTCGAAGGCGTCGGCCTCGTACCCCGTCTCCTCGGCGAGCTCGCGGGCAGCCGCGCCCGCCAGATCGTCGGCGTCCTCCGGCTCGACCGTCCCGGCGGGGAGCCCGCGGTTGACCCGGCCGACCGCCTGCCGCCACTCGTCGATGACGACGACGTCGCCGTCAGGAGTGAGGGGCAGTACCACGACCGCGGGCGGCTCGTCGACGTAGTGGTACCCGTCGGTGTCGCCGTCCGGGAAGCGCACCTCGTCGCGGCGCACGTCGAAGCCGGGGCAGCGGTAGTCGATGTCGGTGTCGAGCGTCTCCCACGCGAGGTCGTCCATGCCTCGGCGTCGGCGCTCGCGCACCTAAATCCCCGCGCTCGGACGCCGCCCTCGCGGTTCCGGCTCACTCCCGGGCCTCACGACCAGTCGCCGAGCGACGCCTGGCCGTCGTCGCGCTCGCGCGCCCGCCGGTCCCGGGCCTCGTCCGTCTCGCTCCCGTCCCCGGCGGTCGGCTCGCCGCCGACCCAGTCGGTGAGCTTCCCGCCGTCGCCGTCGGTGGCGTCCGACCGGGTTCCCGACGCGTCGGCGAAGTCGACGTCGCTCCTTTCGCCCCCCGCCTCGAACCCCCCGAGCGTCGCCTGGTCGCTCTCGGCGAAGTCGAGGTTCGAGACGCGCACGCCGAGCTTGCGGACCCGGTCGTCGGCGAACTCCGCGAGGAGGTCGAATGCGACGGACTCCACGAGGTCGGGGTCGTCGACCGGCCCCGAGAGGCTCCGCGCTCGGGTGTTGACGTCGTATGGGGGCTCGACCGCCTTGATCCCGATGGTCTGGTAGAGACACCCCCGCTCGCGGGCCCGCCGGGCCACGTCGGCCGCGAGCGCCGCGACGGTCTCGCGCTTCGTCTCCCGGTCGTCGGTCGGCGACAGCGACGACTCCCGCGAGAGGCTCTTCGGGAGGCCGGTCGGCGTGACCTCCCGGTCGTCGTCGCCGCGGGCGCGCCGGCCGAGCTCGGGGCCGCGTTCGCCCAGCTCGTCGGCGAGGCGGTCGGGGTCGGCGGCGGCGAGGTCGGCGGCGGTCTCGATCCCCATCTCGGCGAGGGTGCGCTCCGTCACGGGGCCGACGCCGTGGATGTCGGCGGTCGAGAGCGGGGCGAGGAACGGCTCGACCGAACCGGGCGGGACGACCACGAGCCCGTCCGGCTTGTCGGCGTCGCTGGCGACTTTCGCGGTCGACATGTCCGGGGCCACGCCGACGCTCGCGGGCACCCCGGCCTCGCGCTCGATGCGCTCTTTGACGTGCCGGGCGTACCCTTCCGCGAGGGTCCGCGCCTCGGCGGGGCCGGCCGCGGCGCTCGGCGGGGGATCGCCGTCGTCGGGGTCCGCCGTTCCCGACGCGTCCGCTCCGGCGGCGTCCCACGCGGTCCGGTCGGTGACGTCGAGGTACGCCTCGTCGACGCTCACCTCGCGGAGCGTGTCGGCGCAGTCGCGGAGGACGGCCTTCACGTCGCTCGCGACCTCCTTATAAAAGTCGAGGTCGACCGGGAGGTACCGACCGGTCTCCTCGGGGCCGGGCGCGTTCGGGTCGTCGGGGTCGGCGTCGGCCCGGCGGGGGAGCAGGCCGAGCGCCTCCGAGATCGGCATCGCGCTCTCGACGCCGACCGCGCGGGCCTCGTAGCTCGCGGTCGCGACCGCGCCGATCGTCTCGCCCGCCTCGTACCCCATCCCGACGACGAGGGGCTCGCCCTCCAGCTCGGGCCGACGGAGGCGCTCGCAGGAGGCGTAAAAGCAGTCCATGTCGACGTGGAAGACGACGCGGTCGCTCCCGTCCGCCTCGTCGGTGGCCGTCCCGGGGAGCGTGCCGCCAGCCATCGCCCGGGGCTCCGCGCCGCGTCGCCTTAAGAATCAGCCACGCGCGGCGGGAGCGGCATCGGTCCCGACGCCGGGGGTGACCGCGCCCGCGCCGCATCGTCCGAAACCCGCGTACTCAGAACTGATATCCGGGTCGGTATTCGTTTATGAGTCGGGTGCGTAAGGCGCGCCATGCCAGAACAGATCGACGTGTTACACGTCGACGACGACCCCTCCGTGCTGGACCTGACGGAGGCGTACCTCGAGCGCGAACTGGAGGACGTCGCGGTGACGGCCGTCACGGAGCCGTCGGCCGCGCTCGACGAGCTCGACGGCGGGCGGTTCGACTGCATCGTCAGCGACTACGACATGCCCGAGATGGACGGGCTGGAGTTCTTCGAACGGGTCTGCGAGATCGACTGCTCGGCCCCCTTCATGCTGTACACTGGGAAGGGAAGCGAGGAGATCGCGAGTCAGGCGCTCAACGCAGGCGTCACCGGCTACTTCCAGAAGGGCGGCCCGGAGCAGCTGCGACGGCTCGCGAACCGCGTCCACCAGGCGGTGGACGAACACCGGACCAAGGAGCTCGCGGACCGCTACTCCACGGTCATCGAGGCGCTCGGTTACCCCGTGTACGTCGTCGACGAGACGGGGACGTTCGAGTTCGTCAACGAGCCGTTCGCGGAGCTGACCGGCTACGACGTCGAGGAGATCGTCGGCAGCAAGCCGGGACTGATAAAAGGCGACGACGCGGTCAGCGAGTCCGAAGACCGGCTCGGGACCATCCTCTCCAGCAGCAGTCCGGACATCCAGCGGTTCCGCGTCGACATCGAGCCGAAAGAGGGCGAGCCGATCCCCTGCCGGGACCACATGGCGGCGCTGCCGTACGAGGGCGAGTGCTTCGACGGGAGCGTCGGCATCCTGCGCGACGTCTCGGACGAGGTGGAGCGACGTGAGGAGCTGGAGACGAAGACGCGCGCGCTCGACGAGGCGCCGGTCGGCATCACCGTCTCTGACCCGGACCGGCCGGACAACCCGATGGTGTACGTCAACGACCGGTTCGTCGACATGACCGGCTACGGCCGCGAGGAGTCGATCGGGGTCAACTGCCGGTTCCTGCAGGGGCCCGACACCGATGAGGAGTCCGTCTCAGAGCTCCGCCGGGCGGTGGAGGCGGAGGAGTCGACGAGCGTCGAGCTGCTGAACTACCGGAAGGACGGGTCCGAGTTCTGGAACCGCGTCAGCATCGCCCCGATCCGCGACGGGGACGGTCGGACCACGGAGTGGGTCGGCTTCCAGGAGGACATCACGGCGTTCAAGGAGCGCGAGGAGGCGCTCAGACGCCAGAACGAGCGGCTCGACTCCTTCGCAGGCATCGTCTCGCACGACCTCCGGAACCCGCTCAACGTCGCGCAGGGCCGCGTCGACCTGGCGCAGATGGACGCTGACGACGACGACGAACACCTCGACGCCGCCGCCGACGCGCTCGACCGCATCGAGTCCATCGTCGAGCACACCCTCACGCTCGCCCGCGAGGGGGAGACCGTCGGCGACACCGAACCGGTGTCGATCGCGGGCGTGATGGCGAACAGCTGGGAGACGGTCGACACCGGGAACGCCGAGCTCGCGGTCGAGACGGACCGGGACGTGTCGGCCGACCCCGACCGGCTCCGGAACCTCTTCGAGAACCTCCTCCGGAACGCGGCGGAACACGCCGGCCCGGACGTGACGGTCCGCGTCGGCGACCTCGACGACGGCTTCTACGTCGCTGACGACGGGCCGGGAATTCCGGAGAGCGTCGCGGACGACCTCTTCGAGGCCGGGCAGACCGACACCGAGGGCAACACCGGTTTCGGGCTGGCGATCGTCCACGAGATCGCCATGGCGCACGGCTGGACGGTCGCGGCGACCGAGTCGGCGGCGGGCGGCGCGCGCTTCGAGTTCCGCGGGGTCGAGCGCGAGCACCCGCCGATGGCCGAGTCGTAAGGGCCGACGCCTCCCCGCGTCGGGCCCGCGAACCGACCCGGAACCGGAACGACTCCCGTCGTTCGCAAACGCCTTTATAATCCCGACCGAAGCGGAAGGAAATGGGGACGCTCTCCGGCATCGCCGACACCGACCGGCGGGTCATCGTGCTCGCGCTCGCTCGGATGGTCGGTGCCGCCGGCAACTCCTTTCTCATCGTCGTGTTGCCGCTGTACATCGCGAGCGACCTGATCGACATCGGCGCGCTCCTCGGCACCGAGGTCGGCGTCGGCGCGGCGTCGGTCACGGTGACCGAGCCGCTGCTCATCGGGCTCGTCCTCTCGCTTTTCGGCTTCCTCAACAGCCTCTCGCAGCCGGTGACCGGCCGCCTCTCGGACCGGATGGGGGTCCGGCGCCCGTTCGTGCTGATCGGCATCCTACTCCTGGGGACCGCGAGCGGGCTGTACACGGTCGCGACCGTCTACTGGCAGCTGATCGCCCTCCGGGCGATACAGGGGCTCGGCGCGGCCCTGATCATCCCCGCGACGGTCGCGTTGGTCAACGAGTACGCGTCGGCCGACGCCGACCGCGGCGGGAACTTCGGCGTGTACAACACCTTCCGGCTGATCGGCTTCGGCTTCGGACCGGTGCTGGCCGGCGCCGTCGTCGAGGCGGGCCCGTACGACCTCTCGCCGATCGGGCTCCCCGTCGTCGGCGGGTTCGACGCCGCGTTCGCGGCCGCCTGCGGGGGAGCGTACCTCAGCTTCGGCCTCGTCTTCCTCCTCGTGCGCGACGCGGCCGAGTCCAGCGAGGCGAGCGACGACCTCTCGATCCGCGTGCGCGGCGAGGACCGCCTGCTCGACCCCATCTTCGCGCTCGGGCTGGCGACGGTGGCGATGGGGCTGTGTATCGCGCTGTACGCGACGCTCCAGAACCAGGTGAACGTCCGGCTCGACCAGGCGCCGGTATGGTTCGGGCTCCAGTTCGCCGCCGTCACCATCGCGAACGTGGTCTTGCAGGTGCCCGTCGGACAGGCCAGCGACCGGATCGGGCGCCGCCCCTTCCTGCTCGCCGGGTTCGTCCTCCTCGTGCCGACGACGCTGCTGCAGGGGATCGTCACCGACCCCATCGTGATGACGCTCGTCCGGCTGGCGCAGGGCGTCGCCGTCGCGTGCGTCTTCGCCCCGTCGCTCGCGCTCGCCGGCGACCTCGCGCGGGAGGGCGAGTCCGGGACGACCCTCTCCGTCCTCACGATGGGGTTCGGCTTCGGCATCGCGCTCGGCCCGCTGGCGTCCGGCTGGCTCGTCGGGTTCGGCTTCCTCGTCCCCTTCGCGGTGGGCGCGGGGCTCGCGGTCGTCGCGTTCGCGGCGGTGGTGACGCAGGTCGAGGAGACGCTCGACACGAGCGACGACGCCGAGGCAGTCGCGGCGGACTGAGGCCCACCGAACGTCGTCGTTCACACGTCCCATGCTCTGACTCCCGCCAATCCACCTGGCGTGCGCCTGTGAGCGGCCACCCACGGCGGCCGCGAGCAGCCCGCGCGAGGGAGGCCGCGGGG
>NZ_JAODIX010000001.1:0-101299 GCF_026586675.1 Halorubrum yunnanense | reverse complement strand
CCCCCCCCCCCCCCCCCCCCGCCGAGGTTGGGGAGGCGTGAGGCTGCGGTTGCGGTGCGAGTGGGTGGGTGAGACTCAAAGGGGCAGTCGCGAGGACGAAGGCGCGGGAAGCAAGGACCGCAGGGAGCGAGCAGGGAGGGACCGGAGGTCCCTTTAGCAGCCGGCGGGAAGCGCCGGCGACAGCGCGAGCGACTGAGGACCGCAGCGACCGCACCGAGTCCTCGCGGCTGGGGCTTTGGCAGTGTTCGTCGTCGATCAGACGGGAATTACTTATATGAGATCAACAGTAAGCTCGGAGAATCTCACCGGAGTGTCAGTCGATCGCTTATAAGTCCGTGACTCGCCAACCCCCTCGCGTGTCGAACGACCGCGTCCGCTGCGTCGACTGCCACGAACCGATCCCGAGCGACGCTCGGGTCTGCCCGCACTGTGAGGCGGTCCAGCCGTCGCCGCTCGTCGACGTCGCGGTGGTCGTCGCCGGCGTCTTCGCGTTCGCCTTCGGCCTGCTCCTCGCGATGTTGACGATCGGGACGAGCCGGCTGCTCGGCTTCCTGCTGCTCGTCGTCGGCTTCGGCCTCGGCGTCGGTGGGTACACCCGTCACGTCGACCGGCAGGCGGGGCGGCGGGCGCGATGAGGCGAGAGGGCACTGACGCCGCCAGCGCGATGAGGCGAGAGGGCACTGACGCCGCCAGCGCGATGAGGCGAGAGGGCACTGACGCCGCCAGCGCGGTGACGCCGAAGTGCGCTGACGCCGCCAGCGCGGTGACGCCGAACTACCGAGGCGACGCGGTCGCCGCCCGGAACGGGCCTTTTTAACTGTTACCCGAAAAAAGACGACCGCATGCTCACCCCAGTCAACGCCGGACTCGTCCTCGCCGGCCTGCTCCTCGCGTTCGTCGGCGCCGCGGTCTCCGTCTACGCCGTCACGCTGACCGGGCTGCTCGTCGGGGGCGGCGCGGGCTACCTCGCCGCGCCGAGCCTCGCCGGACTCGTCGCGGTCGACGGCCTCGTCCTGACGGCCGCGGGCGTCGCCCTCGGTGCCGCGGTCGGCGGCTTCCTCGCGTACGCCGGGCTCTCCTTCGCCGTCGTCGCCATCGGCGGACTGGTCGGCGGCTTCGCCGGCCGGTTCGCGGTCGGGCCGCTGTACGCGGCCGACGCGGCCGGAATCGAGGGGACCCTCCTCCTGGTCGGCGCGACGCTCGCCGGCGTCGCGGTCGGCGCGCTGTTCGGGTTCGTCCTGAGCCGGACGACGCTCGTCGTCTCGACCGCGTTCATCGGCGCGGCGTTCGCGTCGCGCTCGATCACCCCCGCGACGCTGGACGCGGCCGCCGCGCGGACGTCGGTCGAGCCGCTCCTGTTCGACGTCGCGGCGCCGGCCTTCCTGGCCGTCTTCGCCCTCGGCGCGCTCTCGCAGCTCGGGCTGTTCCGGTTCGGCTACGTGACCGGGATCGTCGGCTTCCTGCCCGGGGCGCGGCGGTGGACCGCGAACGACGACCGGGACGCGGAGAGCGCGTAGCCGCCCGCACTCCGCCCGCTTTACTCGTCGCCGTACTCGTAGAACCCGCGCCCCGTCTTCTTCCCGAGGTCGCCGGCCTCCACCTTGCGTTTGACCAGATAGGCCGGCTTGTAGCGGTCGCCGAGCTCGTCGTGGAGCGTCTCGCTGGCGTCGAGGACCACGTCGAGCCCGATGTGGTCGGCGAGCTCCAGGGGCCCCATCGGGACGTTCGTCCCGAGCTTCATCCCGCGGTCGATGTCGGCCTTGTCCGCGACGCCCTCGTCGAAGGCGCGGACGCCCTCGTTGATCCACGGCATCAGGATTCGGTTCGTGACGAAGCCGGGCTTGTCGTCCGACTCCCACGTCTCCTTGCCGAGGTCCGCGGCGAAGGCGTGCGCGAACTCGGTGACCGCGTCCGCGGTGCGCTCCCCGACGACGACTTCCACGCCGTCCATGATCGGGACCGGGTTCATGAAGTGGAGCCCGATCACGTCGCCCGCGCGGTCCGTGGCGCTCGCGATCGTCGTGATAGAGAGCGTCGAGGTGTTCGTCGCGAGCGCGACGTCGCCGTCGGTCACCTCGTCGAGGTCGGCGAAGACGTCCCGTTTCACGTCCATCTCCTCGGCCGCGGCCTCGACGACGACGTCGGCGTCGGCGAGGTCGTTGAGGTCGGTGGTGCCCGCGATCCGGTCGCGGATCGCCGCCGGCTCCTCGTCGAGCGCGCCCTTCGACGCCAGCCGGCCGAGGCTGTCGTCGACGCTGTCGAGCCCGCGCTCGACGTACTCGTCCTCGATGTCGCGCATCACGACCTCGTAGCCCGCGGTCGCGGCGACCTGCGCGATCCCGTTGCCCATCGTGCCGGCTCCCACCACGCCGACGACGTCGACGTCGGATAGCTCTCGCATGGGGGTCGCTGTCGCGCCGCGGCTGGTAAGTATTGCGACTCCGCGACCGTCACGGCCCCGCAGGCGTTGCGGCTCCGCGGCCGATCGGGTCACGTCGGGGCGACATTCGTTTCGGCCGTCAGATAATTAATTATTTGAGTAGTAATTACGAACACTGAGAATACGCCTCAAACGCGAGCGAAGCGGGCCGAGCCTGTCGGATTCGTTTCTTTACATCCGCCAAAACCACCATAGCGTTTTTTATTGATGTAACGGGAGTATGAACTGATGCTTCCTCACGCCACCGACGACATCTCGCGGGACGGTAAGTCACTGATACTGGCGTACGATCACGGGATCGAGCACGGTCCCGTCGACTTCGAACCGAACCCCGACACGGCGAACCCCGGGCGGATCTTCGAGCTCGCCACCCACGAGGCGGTCACCGCGCTGGCCGTCCAGAAGGGCCTCGCCGAGGCGTACTACTCCGACTACGAGGACGAGGTCAACCTCCTGTTGAAGCTCAACGGGACCTCGAACCTCTGGATGGGCGAGCCGGACAGCGCGGTCAACTGCACGGCCGAGTACGCGGCCGAACTCGGCGCCGACGCGGTCGGGTTCACGGTGTACGGCGGCTCGAACAACGAGATCGAGATGGCGGAGGAGTTCCGCGAGGCGCAGGAGGGGGCCCGCGAACACGATATGGGCGTCGTCATGTGGTCGTACCCCCGCGGGCAGGGGCTTCGCAACGACGGGAGCCCGGAGGTCATCTCGTACGGCGCGCGCCTCGGCCTGGAGCTCGGCGCCGACGTGGTGAAGGTGAAGTACCCCGGGTCGGCCGAGGCGATGGGCGACGCCGTGAAGATGGCCGGCCCCGCTGACGTCGTGATGTCCGGCGGGACGATGCGCGACGACCGGGACTTCCTCCGGAACGTCTCGAACGCCGTCGACGCGGGCGCGACCGGCATCGCCGTCGGCCGGAACGTCTTCCAGCGCGACGACCCCGAGCGCATCCTCGACGCGCTCGAGGCCGTGATATTCCAGGAGGCCGACCCGGCCGAGGCCCTGACCGTCGCCGCGAGCGACGACTGATGACCGATCCCGACGCCGACGTCGGCGACCCCGCCGACGCGGACTCGGTCGTCGAGGCCGTCTTCGACGCGGTCGCGGCCACCGCCCCCGAGATTCGCGCCGCGCTCCCCGGCCGACGCGTCGAGAGCGGCACGGAGAACGCCTCCGGGGAGAGCGTCATGGCCGGTGACCTGTACGCCGACGAGCTCCTCGGCGACGCGCTCACCGCGGTCGACGGCGTCGGCTCGTTCGTCAGCGAGGAGCGGGAGACCGCCGTCGACGCCGGCGGGGCGGTCGGCGAGGGCGCCTACGCGGTCGCGATCGACCCCCTCGACGGCTCCTCGAACCTCCGGTCGAACAACGCGATGGGCACCGTGATCGGCGTCTACGACGCCCCGCTGCCAGCCACCGGGCGCGACCTCGTCGCCGCCGGCTACGTGCTGTACGGCCCGATCACGACGATGGTCGTCGCCGACGAGGACGGCGTCCACGAGGAGGTGATCGAGGAGGACGACGGCGGCGTCTCCCGCTCGGTCGTCGAGGACGACCTGCGGCTCCCAGAGGACCCCCTCGTCTACGGGTTCGGCGGGCGCGTCCCCGACTGGCCCGACGAGTTCACCGCCTACGCCCGCGAGATCGAAGACGAGCTGAAGCTCCGGTACGGCGGCGCCATGGTCGGCGACGTGAACCAGGTGCTCACCTACGGCGGGGTCTTTGCGTACCCGGCCCTCGTCGACGCGCCGGACGGGAAGCTCCGGCTCTCCTTCGAGGCGAACCCGATCGCGTACATCGTCGAACGCGCGGGCGGGGCCGCGACCGACGGCGAGATCGACATCCTCGACGTCGAGCCCGAGGGCGTTCACGACCGGGTCCCGCTGTACGTCGGCAACGAGGGGCCGGTCGAGCGGCTGAAAGCGGCGCTGGACTGAGCGGGCGCCTCGCGACCTTTTATAAGGAAGTCCGTCGGCCGACGCCGGACTCCCATGGAAAACTGTTTAGGATCTACCGCAAGTCTTGCGCCCATGAGAGTCCACGTCGGCGCGGCGGCGACGGCGGAGGAGGCCGAGGCGATCGCGCGATCGCTCGCCGAACATCTCGGCGTCGACGTCGACGTCCACGTCGGGGAGCGCGCGGAGCCCGCCGCGAGCGCCGAGTCACCCGAGACGGCGTACCCCCTCGACGACGACCTCGGGCCGACCGACCGCGAGCGCGACCTCCGGGCCGAGATCGACGACATCCTCGAAGGCGGCCCGGAGAAGTACCGCGAGCGGCTCCCCGAGCAGGGGAAGCTGTTCGTCCGCGACCGCCTCGACCTCTGGTTCGGCGGCGAGGGCGGGACCGGAGGCGCCGGCGACGCGAGCGCGAGCGACGGCGCCCCCGCGGGGATTCACTTCGAGGACGGGAAGTTCGCCGCATTCGACGACTGGCACCCGAACGCGCCCGGCCGAGCGGGTCGGGGCAGTGAGGGCGGCAAGGGAGGCGAAGGCGCGAACGGCGAGGGCGACGAGGCCGGCAGCGACCGCCTCCCCGGGGACGGCCTCCTCACCGGCGCGGCCGAGTTCGAGGGGCGCGACGTCCACTTCATGGCCAACGACTTCACCGTGAAGGCAGGGTCGATGGCGGCGAAGGGCGTCGAGAAGTTCCTCCGGATGCAGCAGCGCGCGCTGAAGACGGGCAAGCCCGTGCTCTACCTGATGGACTCCTCGGGGGGACGGATCGACCAGCAGAGCGGCTTCTTCGCCAACCGCGAGGGGATCGGGAAGTACTACTACAACCACTCGATGCTGTCGGGCGCGGTGCCGCAGATCTGCGTCCTCTACGGCCCCTGTATCGCCGGCGCGGCCTACACGCCCGTCTTCGCCGACTTCACCGTGATGGTCGAGGACATGTCGGCGATGGCGATCGCCTCGCCCCGGATGGTGAAGATGGTCACCGGCGAGGAGATCGAGATGGGGGAGCTGGGCGGACCCCGCGTCCACGCCGAGGAGTCCGGCTCCGCCGACCTCGTCGCCCGCGACGAGGAGCACGCCCGCGAGCTCGTCGCCGACCTGATCGGGTACCTCCCCGATAAGGCCGGCGAGAAGCCGCCGAAACGGGAGACGAAGCCGCCCAAATACTCGCCCGAGGGGATCGACGAGCTGATCCCGGAGTCGCCGAACCGCCCGTACGACGCCCGCGACCTGCTCGACCGGATCGCCGACGCGGAGTCCGTCTTCGAGCTGAAGGAGGGGTACGGCCCGGAGATCGTCACGGCGTTCTGCCGGATCGACGGGCGCCCCGTCGGCGTCGTCGCCAACCAGCCGACAGAGCGGTCGGGCGCCATCTTCCCGGACGCGGCCGAGAAGGCCGCCGAGTTCATCTGGACCTGCGACGCCTACGAAGTCCCCCTGCTGTATCTCTGCGACACGCCGGGGTTCATGGCCGGCTCGGGGGTCGAGAAGGACGCCATCTTGGAGAAGGGGAAGAAGATGATCTACGCCACCTCCTCCGCGACGGTGCCGAAGCAGACCGTCGTCGTCCGGAAGGCGTACGGCGCGGGGATCTACGCGATGGGCGGGCCCGCCTACGACCCCGAGAGCGTGATCGGGCTCCCCTCCGGCGAGATCGGAATCATGGGTCCCGAGGCCGCGATCAACGCCGTCTACGCCCGGAAGCTCGCCGCGATCGACGACCCCGAGGAGCGCGCCGAAACGGAGGCGCGCCTGCGCGAGGAGTACCGCGAGGACATCGACATCCACCGGATGGCCAGCGAGGTCGTCATCGACGAGATCGTCCCGCCGTCGACGCTCCGCGATGAGCTCGCGGCCCGCTTCGCGTTCTACGAGGACGTGGAGAAGGACCTGCCGGACAGAAAGCACGGAACGGTTATTTAAAAACAGACGGCCGGGTAGGCGGTCGTTTTATAACGCGGCGACCCACTCGGCGCCGAGGAACTCGGCCGCGCTCCCGAAGCCGAGCGCCACCGCGACCCCGACCGCCAGCAGCGCGCCGACGTACGCGGCGGACCCGACCAGCGACGCGGCGGCGAACCGCGGGGCGGAGACGGCAGAGGCGTTCGCAGTCGGGACGGCGAGCCAGCCGCGCGTGCCGGGGACCGCGTTCGAGGCCGCCACCGCGGGGAGGCCCCACCGGTCGAACCAGCGGCTCACGCCGTCGATAACGCCGTCGCCGACCGGAACGAGAGGGAGTGACGTCGGATCCACGTCGAACCGGCGGACGGCGACGAAGACGACCGACTGGCCGACGGTCGCGCCGATCACCGCCGCGGCGAACACCGGCAGGACCGCGAGCGCCTCGACGCCGGCGGCGACGACCGCCGCGACGAACAGCGTCCGCGCCGGGAGCACCTTCCCGACCAGGGCGCCCTCGAGCGCGAACACGGCGAAGACCGCGACGGCCCCGTAGCTGTCGACGAGGGCGAGCGCGGTCGCGGCGTGGGCGCTGAACACGGCTCCGCTCGGTGCGCCACACCTATAGCTCTTACACCGTGAGCGGTGTTCTCAGATGTCATAGCACGATCTGACCGGTTTATTTTTCGGTCTCACGCACGGCCGGTCGAACCGGAGGGTCGGGGGCGAGCGTTTATCAGTCGCGTCCGCAACTGTCGTCCGTGATAGACGTCGGCGTCAAGGCCCCCGATTTCGTCGCCCCCGCCGTCACCGGCGGGACGGCCGCGGAGCTGGAGCTGTTCCGCCTCGTCGACGGCCACGAGGCGGTCGCGCTCTGTTTCGCCCCCGCGAACTTCGTGCCCACGTGTACGGCCGCGTTCGCCGCGGTGCGGGACGCCGGCTGGCACGACCGCGGCGACCTCGCCGTCGTCGCGCTCACCGGCGACTCGCTGTACTCGGGGTTCGCGTACGCCGACCAGTTCGACCTCCCCTTCCCCGTCGTCTCCGACTTCCACGGCGGTATCGCCGACTCGTACGACCTGGTCGCGGAGTCGTGGGAGGGCCACTCTCGGATTCCGCGTCGCGCGACGGTCGTGATCGGCGGGGACTGGACCGTCCGGTTCGCCGAGGCGACGACGGACGCGCTCGACCGGCCGGCCCCCTCGCCCGTCCAGAATGCGACCGCAGCGCTCCGGGACCTCGGGGTCGACGTCGACCGGCCGCGGGTGAACTACGACGGGCCGTGGTGACCGGTTCACGATAATTTTCGTCCTTCGCGTCGCCGGGGTTATTTCACGCCCCCACGCCGACTTCTCGGTATGGAAAGCGACTTGGCGGAGTACCTCGACGAGTTCACGCGCCGAGACTGGGAGACGCTCGACCCGGGGGCCGTCACGGACCCCGTTCGGGTCGCCGTCGTCGGCCTCGGCTGGTTCGCCCGCGACTGGGCGCTGCCGGGGATCGCGCGGTCGCCGTACACCGAGGCGACCGTCGTCACCGACGTCGACGGGAGCGCCGTCGAGGCGGTCGCCGCCGAGCGCGACGTGACCGGCGTCACCCCAGAGGAATTCCGATCGGGCGCCGCCGCGGACGCGTACGACGCGGTGTACGTCGCGACGCCGAACGCGACCCACTTGGAGTACGTTCGGGCCGCCGCGGAGCAGGGGAAGGCGGTCCTCTGTGAGAAGCCGCTCGAGGCGACGCTGGACCGCGCCCGCCGGCTCGTAGAGGCGTGTCGCGACGCCGGCGTCCCGCTGATGGTCGGCTACCGGATGCAGACCGATCCCGCCGTCCGGCGGCTCCGCGAGCTCCTCGACGCCGGCGTCGCCGGCGACGTGGTCCACGTCCACGCGACGATGTCGCAGACGATGCTCGGCGAGCTCGGCGGCGACACCGACCAGTGGCGGCTCGACCCCGAGCTGTCGGGGGGGTCCGCGCTCATGGACCTGGGCGTCTACCCGCTCAACACGATCCGGTTCGTACTCGGCGCCGACCCGGAGCGGGTGTCGGGGCGGACCCGCTCGGAGCACGAGGCGTTCGCCGACGTCGACGAGCACGCCACGTTCCGGCTGGAGTTCCCGGGGGACGTCGACGCGCTCTGCACGGTGAGCCAGAACGCGCAGCACGCGAGCCGGCTGGAGGTCACCGGGACGGACGCCAGGCTGATCTTGGACCCGGCGTTCTACGAGCGGGAGGACCGCGGGTTCGCCGTCGTCCGCGACGGGACCCGGGTCGACGTCGACTTCGATCAGGTCCACCAGATCGAAGAGGAGTTCGCGTACTTCGGCCACCAGCTGCTCGCGGACGAGCCGTTCCACCCGGACGGCGAGCACGCGCTCACGGACGCGCGCGCTCTGGACGGAATTTATAAATCGGCCGAGACCGGGCGCCCGGTGGATCTCAGCGACGACGCGGCCTGAGGCCGGGAGACAGTCACTGCTCGATCCCGTACACGTCGCTCGTCCAGTCGCGGGCCGGGGTGTCGTACACCGGCTCGTCGCGGTCGCGCTCGTCCAGCCGCCGACGGTCGGCCGCGTCGAGCTCCCAGTCGAGGTCGGCGTTGGCCCGGACGTGGTCCGGGGTCGACGACCGCGGTAGCGGGACGACGCCACTGTCGACCGCCCACCGGAGGACGACCTGCGCGGGGCTCTTCCCGTACGTCTCGGCGAGCTCGGCGACGACTTCGTCGCCGAACACGCCCGTCCGCGCGAGCGGCGCCGCCGCCTCGATCACGGTCTCCGACTCGCGACAGTAGTCGACGAGGTCGGGGCGCTGGAACCACGGGTGGAACTCGATCTGGTTGACCGCGATCGGGACGTCCGAGACGTGGTGCGCGCAGCTCAGCTGATAGGCGCTGAAGTTGCAGACGCCGACGTCGCGGACGAGCCCCCGCTCGCGGAGCTCCGCCATCGCTCTGAGGGTCTCGCGCAGCGAGATGGCCGGGTTCGGCCAGTGGACGAGATACAGGTCGAGGTAGTCGGTACCGAGCCGGTCGAGCGACGCCTCGCACGACTCGATCACCGACTCGTAGTTGAGGTTCTTCGCGAGCACCTTCGAGGTGAGGAACACGTCGTCGCGGTCGACGTCGCTCGCCGCGAGGGCGTCGCCGATGACGTCCTCGTTGTGATACCCCTCGGCCGTGTCGACGTGCGCGTAGCCGGCGTCGAGCGCCGCGCGGACGCTGTCGCCCGTCTCGTCGTCGTCGAGGTCGTACGTGCCCAGGCCGAGCCCCGGCAGCTCCGCGCCGCTCGGGAGCGTCTTCGTTGGTACGGTCACGTCGCAGGGTTCGGCGGATCGCCGATTGAAACTACCGGTCGGGGAACATCGGAGCCGTTGGAACCCTCAGGGAGTGATCTATCCTGATACTGCCAGGTCAGTACGGACACAGCGGCGTTCGATAGCGGGAGCGTGTGTCACAGTCGTCGGCAGCGAAGTAGCATTTAAAGGACACGAGCGACGGCGACGATCATTTATAAATGAACGCAGTGGCGCGCGCCTTCGAGCGCCCACCGGGCGCGAGGAGCGCGTGCGAGGTCGTCGGGCGAAGCCCGACTGCCAGAGGGACCTCCGGTCCCTCGCTGGAGTCGGGCGGCCGGAGCAATGCGGAGGCCGGCCGACAGGGCGAGAGCGGAGCTCTCGCTTGCAACCGGCGCTACGCGCCGGTGACGAGGCTGGGGAGGCGTGAGGTGCTCTGCGGAGCAGGATGGGGTGGGACTCAAAGGGGCAGTCGCCGGCGGCTTTGCCGCCGGCTGCCAGAGGCGCGAAGCGCCTCGCTGCCGCGAGGACGAAGGCGCGGGAAGCAAGGACCGCAAAGAGCGAGCAGAGAGGGACCGGAAGTCCCTCCAGCAGCCGGCGCGAAGCGCCGGCGACAACGCGAGCGACTGAGGACCGCAGCGACCGCACCGAGTCCTCGCGGCTGGGGCTTTGGCAGTGTCCACCACCGATCTGGAGTCAGCCGTTTATATACGAGCGACCGAGCCTTTCTGAGTTAAGATCTCTCTCGGTGATTGTGCTCACTTCGTTCGGGAGTTCGCTGAACGAAGTGAAGCGAACGCTGACTGACGGAGTCAGTTAGAAAATGCACCGGCCGAGATTTGAACTCGGGTTGCAACCATGGCAAGGTTGCGTGATACCACTACACTACCGGTGCGTGCTTCGCGTTTGCGTATAGCCCGAGTCGGAGATATAAGAGTTCCGAACGACGGTCGGCCGAGCGGAATCCCCGACCGAACTCGACGGCCGGAAACGTCATCGGCCTCGCGACCAACACGCACACAGAGACGACCTCCATGACACGCCGACCGACTGACCCTCCCGTCGACAGACGCAGCGTCCTCCGAGCCGCCGGCGGCCTCGCCGCCCTGCCGCTGGCCGGGTGTCTCGGTGACGGCGGGACGGCCGGCGGTGCAGACGGCGACCCCGACGTCCCCTCCGACGACGGCGACGACGTCGAGTACGCGGTCGAACGCGTCGCGGAGGGGTTCGAGAACCCGTGGGGGCTCGCGTTCGTCCCGGAGGACGGCCGCCTCCTCGTGACGGAGCGCCCCGGTCGGCTCTCGCTCGTCGACCCCGAGGACGGCTCCCGCTCGGTCGTCGAGGGCCTGCCGGACGTCCACGCAGCCGGACAGGGCGGGCTCCTCGACGTCGCGATCCATCCCGACTACCCCGACGATCCGCGCGTCTACCTCACCTACGCGGCGGCGAACGACGCCGGCGAGTCGGCGACTCACGTCGGGGCGGGCCGGCTCTCGCTCGACGCCAGCGACTCCCTCGCGCTCGACGGCTTCGACCCGATCCGCGTCGCCCGGCCGACCGTCGACTCCGACCAGCACTTCGGCTCGCGGGCGACGTTCGGCCCCGACGGCGCGCTGTTCGTCACGGTCGGGGACCGGCGCGACACGGATTTTAGTTCGGACCACGCCTCGCAGGACCGCTCGAACGAGCTCGGGTCGACCCTTCGGCTGACGCCCGACGGCGACGCTCACCCCGACAACCCGTTCGTCGACGAGCCGGACGCGGCTGACGCGATATACAGCTACGGCCATCGGAACCCGCAGGCGATGGCCGTGCGTCCCGACACCGGGGCGATCTGGCAGTGCGAGCACGGCGAGGAGGACGGCGACGAGATCAACGTCGTCGGGCGCGGCGGCAACTACGGGTGGCCGATCGCGAGCGAGGCGTGTCGATACGGCACCGACGACCCCGTGGCTCCGAGCCACGAGGAGCGCGGCGGCGTCGTCGCCCCGGTCCACTACTGGCCGTGCGGCTCCGGCGGGTTCCCGCCGAGCGGGGCGGTCTTTTACCAGGGCGACGCGTTCCCCGCGTGGCGGGGCGACCTGTTCGCCGGCACGCTCGCAGCCGAGTACCTCGGTCGCTTCACGGTCGACGGCGCGGGCACGGACGCCGACGTCACCGAGCGCGACCCCCTGCTCGCCGACCGCGGCTGGCGCGTCCGGGCGCTCGCGGTCGAGCCCTCTACCGGTCACCTCTACCTCGCCGTCGACGCGGGCGACGCGCCGGTCGCGCGGATCGTCCCGGCCTGACGCCGCCGGCCGCCCTCGGATCGTGTCACGGAGTCACTCGATGCTCGAGGCCGAAACGCCCGCCAGACCCCGTGTGAACGCGCCACAGCCCGAAAACGGGACCGCTATGCTTTTACGGTGCCGTCCGAAATCGAGGAGTACAGTCTCGCCACGATGCGTACCGAAGACGGACTCACGATCTGTGTCCCGTCTTCGGTCGTCCGGGAGGCCGAGGACGATCGCGAGGCGACTCGCAAACTCGGCTACGTCGCCCGTGCGGCGGCGGTGTTCCGGGCGGATCGACTGGTCGTCTTCCCCGACGGGAACGGCGAGCGGCGACGGGGCGGCGAGTACGTTCGGACCGTGCTGGGGTACGCCGCGACCCCTCCGGAGCTCCGGAAGGACCTCTGGGGGGAGCGCGACGAACTCCGGTACGCCGGCGTGCTCCCGCCGCTCCGCGTGCCGTGGCGGACCGGCTCGACCCCTAGCGGGGAAGAGTCGAAAACACAGGGACTCGTGACCGAGGTCGGACCTGAAGGCCGCGTCCGGGTCAATTCCCCGCTGCGGGAACACCCGATCTCCCTGCTCGTTCCCTCCGGAATGGAGATCGAGCAGGGGGAGCGCGTCACCATCAGGGTCTCTTCGAGAGAACCGGTCCGCGCCCGCATCACCGGGAAGCCCGAGGCGGGCTTCCAGGTCGTGGACGCGGACCTGTCGGAAGCGCTCGCCGGCGACGGACTGGCCGTCGCGACGTCGCGACACGGGGAGGAACTCTCCGTCTCGCGGCTCGGCGGCATCGTCTCGGACGCGCGGGAGGCCGGCGGCTACACCGTCGCCTTCGGCTCGCCCGAGCGAGGGCTTCCGGAGATGCTCGGGCTCTCGCCCGACAGCATTCGGGCGGCCGTTGCCGACGGCCGCCCGGTCGAACCCGATCCGGGGTTCGACCTCTGGCTGAACACGATCCCGGCACAGAGCAGCGAGGTCGTCCGAACGGAGGAGGCTCTGTTCGTGACTCTCGGCTCGCTCACACTCACGGAGTAAACACATGCCACAACCAAGCCGACCACGAAAAGGCTCGCTGGGATACGGCCCGCGCACCCGCGCAGACCGAGAGGTCCCGCGCATTCGCTCGTGGCCCGACGACGACGGAGCCCCCGCGCTGCAGGGGTTCGCCGGCTACAAGGCCGGAATGACACACGTCGTGATGGTCAACGACGAGGCCAACTCGCCGCGTGAGGGGATGGAGGAGTCCGTTCCCGTCACGGTCGTCGAGACGCCGCCGATGTACGCGGTGGCCCTGCGCGCCTACGAACAGACGGCGTACGGAAAGAAGCCGGTCGAAGAGGTCTGGGCGACCGAGTTCCACGAGGAGCTCGACCGCGCCCTCGACCTCCCGGCGGAGGACACCTTCGAGGAGGACGCGGAGGAGCTGCGCGCGTTGCTCAACGACGACGTCGTCGACGACGTCCGCGTCATCACGCACACCGCCCCCTCGGAGCTCGCGAACGTTCCCAAGAAGAAGCCCGACATCATGGAGACCCGAGTCGGCGGCGGCTCCCTCGAGGAGCGCGTCGAGTTCGGCCTCGACCTCGTCGGGGAGGGCGGCGCCCACGAGTTCGGCGACGTCTTCCGCGCCGGTCAGTACACCGACGTCTCGGGCATCACGAAGGGGAAGGGGACCCAGGGTCCAGTCAAGCGCTGGGGCGTGCAGAAGCGGAAGGGCAAACACGCCCGCCAGGGATGGCGGCGCCGGATCGGCAACCTCGGTCCGTGGAACCCCTCCCGCGTTCGCTCCACCGTGCCCCAGCAGGGGCAGACCGGCTACCACCAGCGCACCGAGCTCAACAAGCGCCTCATCGACTTCGGCGAGGGCGACGACGCCTCCGTCGACGGCGGCTTCGTCAACTACGGCGAGGTCGACGGCGAGTACGCGCTCATCAAGGGCTCGCTGCCGGGACCGGACCAGCGCCTGCTGCGATTCCGCCCGGCCATCCGGCCGAACGACCAGCCGCGCCTCGACCCCGAGGTCCGGTACGTATCCACCGCATCCAACCAGGGATAATACATGAACGCAACAGTACACGACCTGGACGGCGGGGACGCGGGCAGCGTCGAGCTGCCGGCGATCTTCGAGACCGCGTTCCGACCGGACATCATCGGTCGGGCGGTCTCCGCCGCACAGGCTAACCGGAAGCAGGCCTACGGTGCCGACGAGTTCGCCGGGCTGCGAACCCCCGCGGAGTCGTTCGGCTCCGGGCGCGGGCTCGCGCACATCCCGCGCTCCGAGAACGTCGCCCGCCGCGTCCCGAGCGCCGTCTCGGGCCGCGCCGCGCACCCCCCGAAGGCCGAGAAGGACCAGACGAAGAAACTGAACGACAAGGAGCGCCAGCTCGGCATCCGGTCGGCCGTCGCGGCCACCGCGGACGCCGAACTCGTCGCCGAGCGCGGTCACGCGTTCGACGACGACCTCGACCTCCCGCTCGTCGTCTCCGACGAGTTCGAGGACCTCGAGAAGACCCAAGCGGCACTGGGCGTGCTGGAGGCCGTCGGCGCGGACGCCGACATCGAGCGCGCTGAGGAGGGTCGCTCCGTTCGGTCCGGCCGTGGGAAGACCCGCGGTCGCAAGTACAGCCAGCCGAAGTCCGTCCTCGTCGTCACCAGCGAGGAGCCGTCCCGCGCCGCCCGGAACCTCTCGGGCGTCGACGTCGCGACCGCGGGCGAGGTCAACGCGGAGGACCTCGCGCCGGGCGGACACCCGGGGCGACTCACGCTGTGGACCGAGAGCGCCGTCGAGGAGGTTGCCGAGCGATGAACTCGGTCATCGAGCACCCGCTCGTCACCGAGCAGGCGATGAACGAGATGGACTTCAAGAACAAGCTGCTGTTCCTCGTCGACGTCGACGCGTCGAAGCCCGAGGTCCGCGACGAAGTGCAGGACCGCTACGACGTCACCGTCACCGACGTGAACACGCAGGTGACTTCGAAGGGCAAGAAGAAGGCGACGGTCACGCTCTCCGAGGACGACGACGCGACCGAAATCGCCTCGCGCATCGGGGTGTTCTGATATGGGACGACGAATTCAAGGACAGCGGCGTGGACGCGGCGGCCCGACGTTCCGGGCCCCGTCCCACCGCTACAAGGCCGAACTGTCGCACAAGAAGCTCGAGGACGTGGACACGGTCACCGGCGAGATCGTCGGGATCGAACACGACCCCGCCCGCTCGGCTCCGCTCGCGGAGATCGAGTTCGAGGACGACGACCGTCGGCTCGTGCTCGCGCCGGAAGGCGTGCGCGTGGGCGAGACGATTCAGGTCGGCGTGAGCGCGGAGATCAAGCCCGGGAACACGCTCCCGCTGGCGGAGATCCCCGAGGGCGTGCCGGTCTGTAACGTCGAGAGCAACCGCGGGGACGGCGGGAAGTTCGCGCGCGCCTCCGGCGTGTCCGCGACGCTTCTCACCCACGACCGCGACGTCGCGGTCGTCCAGCTCCCCAGCGGGCAGGTGAAGCGGCTCGACCCGCAGTGCCGCGCCACGATCGGCGTGGTCGCGGGCGGCGGTCGGACGGAGAAGCCGTTCGTCAAAGCCGGCAACAAGTACCACAAGATGAAGGCGCGCGGGACCAAATACCCGCGCGTCCGCGGCGTCGCGATGAACGCCGTCGACCACCCCTTCGGCGGGGGCGGTCGCCAACACCCCGGCCAGCCGAAGTCCGTCTCGCGGGACGCCCCGCCGGGACGCAAGGTCGGTGACATCGCATCCAAGAGCACCGGACGAGGTGGCAACAAATGAGTTCCAACTACCGAACCGGCCGCGATGGCAAGGAGTTCGCCTACCGCGGTCACTCGCTCGACGAGCTGCAGGAGATGGACGTAGACGAGGTCGCGGAACTGCTCCCCGCACGCCAGCGGCGAAGCATCACGCGAGGGCTGAGCGTCGAGAAGGAGAAGCTTCTCGAGACGGCCCGGACCCGCGACAAGGAGACGACGGCGGACGACCCGATCCGGACGCACCTGCGCGACATGCCGGTCCTTCCGGAGTTCGTCGGCGTCACCTTCTCCGTGTACAACGGACACAGCTTCGAACGCGTGCAGGTCGAACCCCAGATGATCGGACACTACCTGGGCGAGTTCCACCTCACGCGAAGCACCGTCGAACACGGTCAGGCCGGCATCGGCGCGACCCGGTCCTCGAAGTTCGTGCCCCTCAAGTAACCCATGGGAATCAACTACAGCGTCGAGGCCGACCCGGAGACCACCGCCAAGGGGATGCTCCGCGACCGGCCCATCAGCGTGAAGGATAGCAAGGAGATCTCCCGGGAGATCAAAGGCGAGACCGTCGCCGACGCCGAGGAGTTCCTGCAGGAAGTCATCGACGAGGAGACCCCGGTGCCGATGCGCCAGCACAACGCCGGCGCGGGCCACCGCTCCGACATCGACGGCTGGGACGCGGGACGGTATCCCGAGAAGGCCGCCAAGGATTTCCTCAAGCTTCTGGAGAACGTCAAGAACAACGCGACCGAGCAGGGGTTCGACGGGGACGAGATGGTCATCAAACACGTCGCCCCCCACAAGGTCGGTGAGCGACCCGGGCGGAACCCGCGAGCGGCGGGTGCCACCCAGTGGAACACCACCCTCGCCGACGTCGAGCTCATCATCGAAGACCCGGAGGCTGCCGAATAATGGCTGACGAACACCAATTCATCGAGGACGGCCTGCGCCGTTCACAGATCAACGAGTTCTTCGCGGACGAGCTCGGCCGAGCCGGCTACGGCGGCATGGACGTCGCCAAGACGCCGATGGGCACGCAGATCGTCCTGAAGGCCGAAAAGCCCGGTATGGTGATCGGGAAGGGCGGGAAGAACATCCGCAAGATCACCACCGAGCTCGAGGACCGCTTCGACATGGACGACCCGCAGATCGACGTTCAGGAGGTCGACGAGCCCGACCTGAACGCCCAGATCGTCGCGGACCGTCTCGCGAACGCCCTCGAGCGCGGCTGGTACTTCCGGAAGGCCGGTCACACGACCATCGACCGGATCATTGACGCGGGCGCGCTGGGCGCCGAGATCGTCCTCTCCGGAAAGGTCACCGGCGCGCGTTCGCGCGTCGAGAAGTTCAACCGCGGCTACATCAAGCACAACGGCGAGCCCGCACAGGAAGTCGTCGACCACGGCCAGGGCGTCGCGGTGATGAAGCTCGGGACGATCGGCGTCAACGTGAAGATCATCCCGCCGGGCGCGCAGCTCCCGGACGACTTCGAGGTCCGCGAGGACGCCGAGGTCCCGGAGGTCGAGCAGGCCGCCGCGGGCGACGACGAGAGCGTGGAGGCGCTCCTCGAGGAGGAGCCGGAGGAGGTGCCGGATGTCGGCGACGACGAGGACGTCGAGGTGCCCGACGAGGACCCCAGCGAACTCATCGACGAAGAGGTCGTCGAAGAGGTCGTCGAGGAGACGCAGGATACGGCCACGGAGGCGACGGACGTCGCCGAAGAGGAGCCGGTCGGCGGCGCCGAGGCGGACGATATCGACGAGCTCGACGAGGAGATCGAGTCGGAGGCGGCCGACCTCGTCGCGGAGATGGAAGCCGCGGACGACGAAGAGGAGGACGAGTAAATGGCGATCCTCTACACAGACGAGATCCGCGACATGACGGCGGCCGAGCGTCAGGTCGAGCTCGAGGAGCTCGAGACCGAGCTGCTCAACTCGAAGGCGCAGCGCGCCGCCGGCGGCATGCCGGAAAGTCCGGGCCGCGTGAAGGAGCTGAAGAAGACCATCGCGCGGATCAAGACGATCCAGGCGGAAGAAGGCGACTTCGACGACGAATAACGATGATTACCCCCGACACACTCGTTCGGCACGAACTCGTCGGCCTCCCGGTTCGGGTGGTCGACGCCGCCAGCGACGCCCACACGGGCATCGCCGGCCGCGTGCTGTCCGAGACGTTCGGCACCCTCGTGGTCCGAACGCCGTCGGGGGACAAGCGCGTGCCCAAGTCGGGCGCGACGCTGGAGTTCGGGGTCGTCGATGTCCCGAGCGTCCGCACAGATGAAGCCGCCGACGACGCCGAGTCGTCGGGGTCCGCGCCCCAACTCGGGTCGGATACTACGGGGGTCCGCCCCCGTCAGTCTGGCCCGTCCGGGTCCGAAAGCGTCGTCACCGGTGACGACGCGGGTCCGGCGAGCCACCGCGGCGAGTGCAAAGACGCGGTCTACGTAACGGTGGATGGCGATCGGTTGCGGCATCGACCCGCCGAACGCACCGAACGAGGTGTCACACAATGGCGATAGGAATCGACGTACCCACGCCTCCGGAGCCAGACAACCCGGAGGATTACGACTACGAGAAGTGCCCGTTCTACGGGCAGCTCTCCGTCCGCGGCCAGACCCGCGAGGGAACGGTCGTGTCGACGGACATGGCAAAGACCGTCATCGTCGAGCGAGAATACGACGTGTTCGTACCGAAATACGACCGGTACATGAAGCGTCGCTCGCGCATCCCGGCCCACGTGCCGGGCGTGCTCGACTCGCTCGAGGTCGGTGACGAAGTGACAATCGCGGAAACGCGACCGCTCTCGAAGACGAAGTCCCACGTCGTCGTCGAGAACCTGTCGGGTGATCAGTGATGGAGGCGCTCAAGGCCGACGTCACGCAGGGGCTCTCGAAGGGCTCGCTCATCACGTGCGCCGACAACACCGGCGCGCGTGAGCTGAAGGTTATCTCGGTGGCCGGCTACTCCGGCACCAAGAACCGCCACCCGAAGGCAGGTATCGGCGACAAGGTGACCGTCTCGGTCACCAAGGGGACCCCGGAGATGCGGCGGCAGGTGCTGGAGGCGGTCGTCGTCCGCCAGCGCAAGCCGATCCGCCGTCCGAGCGGGACCCGCGTGAAGTTCGAGGACAACGCGGCCGTCATCATCGACGACCTCGAGGAGCCGCGGGGCACGGAGATCAAAGGCCCCGTCGCCCGCGAGGTCGCCGAACGATTCGGGAGCATCGCCTCGACCGCGACGATGATCGTCTGATCATGACGAAACAGCCACGCAAACAGCGAAAACGGTCGGAGACCGCGCCGCTCCACGAGCGGCAGAACCAGGTCCGAGCCACCCTCACGGACGACCTCCGCGAGGAGTACGGACAGCGGAACGTCCGCGTCAACGCCGGAGACACCGTCGAGGTGCTCCGCGGCGACGCGGCCGGGACGGAGGCGGAAGTCGTCGCCGTCGACCTGTCCGCGGAGCGGATCACCGTCGAGGACGTCACCGTCGAGAAGGCTGACGGGGAGGAGGTTCCCCGTCCCATCCCGGCGAGTAACGTCCGGGTGATCGAGCTGGACCTGGAAGACGAGCGCCGGGAGGCGCGGCTCCAGGAGGATAACGAATGACGCGACACCAGAAGCGACTGTCAGTACCGAACTCCTGGCCCGTCGAGCGCAAGACCGACACGTTCACCGTCAAGGCCGGCGCCGGCCCGCACGGTGAGGCGGGCGTTCCGCTCGTCGTCCTGCTGCGGGACGTGCTCGGTTACGTCGACTCGACGAAGGAGGCGCGCTACGCGCTGAACAACGACTCGGTCCTCGTCAACGGGGACGCGGTCTCGGACGAGCAGCGTCCGATCGGGATGTTCGACATCCTGGCGTTCCCCGAGCGCGGGGAGTTCTTCCGCGTCTTCCCCGACGAGGGCGGTCGGCTCGCGCTGACCTCCGTCGACGAGGAGGCCGCGGGCAGCCGGCTCGGGAAGATAACGAACAAGTCGGTCGTCCCCGGCGGAGCCGTCCAGCTGACGCTCCACGACGGGGCGAACGTCCGCGTCGAGGCGGACACACCGTACGACACCAAAGACTCGATCGTCGTCGACAACGAGACCAAGGAGGTCGTCGCCCACTTCGAGTACAAAGAGGGCGCCCTCGTCACCGCCGTCGCCGGCCAGCACGCCGGCCGGATCGGCGAGGTCGACGACATCGACGTCACGCTCGGCTCGGGCTCGAACACGGTCTTCGTCGGCGACGACGAGGACGGCTACGAGACGGTCGAGGAGTACCTCGTCGTCATCGACGAGAACTTCACCGGCGACGACGCCGAGGAGGCGGGTGATTCGGATGAGTGAAGCCGAGAGCGCCCCCCACGAGATGCGGGAGCCGTATCTCGAGAAGGTCGTCGTCCACATGGGCGTCGGACAGGGCGGTGAACCCCTCGCCGACGCCGAGGCGATCATCGAGGAGATTACGGACCAGCAGTCGGTCCGGACCACCTCGAAGCGCACCATCGCCGAGTTCGGGATCCGCAAGGGCGACCCGATCGGCGTCAAGGTGACCCTGCGGGGCGAGGACGCACACGAGTTCCTCGCGACCGCGCTCGACGTCACCGAGATCTCCCGCAGCCAGTTCGACGACACCGGCAACCTGAGCTTCGGTGTCGAGGACCACACCGACTTCCCGAGCCAGGAGTACAACCCCAACATCGGCATCTACGGGCTCGACGTGACGACGACGATCGTCCGGCCCGGCTACCGCGTGTCAAAGCGGGACAAGGCGACGTCGTCTATCCCCGTGAAACACCGGATGACCGTCGAGGACGCGGCCGCGTTCCTCGAGACCAACTTCGACGTAGAGGTAACGGAATGAGCGAAGCGAACAACGACACGGGCGAGCACGCGGCGAAACGCACCGACTCCCGGCACACCTGCCGGCGGTGCGACCGCGAGCAGGGACTTGTCGGCAAGTACGACATCAACCTCTGCAGACAGTGCTTCCGCGAGGTCGCCCGAGACATGGGATTCGAGAAGTACAGCTAATCATGACAGGAAACGATCCATTCACCAACGCGCTCGCCGGCATGGACAACGCCGAGAGCGTTGGCCACCTGTCGTACACGGTTGAGCCCGCCTCCAACATCATCGGCTCCGTCCTCGAGGTCCTCTACGACCGCGGGTACGTCGACGGCTTCGAGTACGTCGACGACGGGAAAGCCGGGAAGTTCGAGGTCGAACTGAAAGGCGCGATCAACGAGTGTGGCGCCGTCAAGCCCCGCTACTCCGCGGGCGCGGACGAGTTCGAGAAGTGGGAGAAGCGATACCTCCCCGCCCGTGACTACGGGACGCTCATCGTCACGACGAGCCACGGCGTCATGAGCCACTACGAGGCCCGCGAAGCGGGCATCGGTGGCCAAGTGATCGCATACGTCTACTAACAATGAACAGAGTCGAAATCGAGATTCCGGACGACGTCTCCGCCGAGACCGACCACCTCGAACTCACCGTCGAGGGTCCCAACGGGAGCGTCACGCGACGCCTCTGGTACCCCGACGTCGAGGTCACGGTCGAGGACGGTGTCGTCGCGATCGCCGCCGAAAACGAGGACGCGAAGACGAACGCCACGGTCGGCACCTTCGAGAGCCACGTCGCCAACATGGTCCACGGCGTCACCGACGGATGGGAGTACACGATGGAAGTGTACTACGCCCACTTCCCGATGCAGGTGACCGTGGAGGGCGACGAGGTCGTCATCGAGAACTTCCTCGGCGAGCGAGCACAGCGACGCACCCCGATCCGCGGGGACACGGACGTACAGGTCGACGGCGAGACGGTACGGCTCACGGGCTCCGACAAGGAGGCCGTCGGGCAGACCGCCGCCGACATCGAACAGCTGACGAAGGTGACCGACAAGGACACGCGCGTCTTCCAGGACGGCGTGTACATCGTCGAGAAGCCCACCGGAGGTGCCTAACCAATGGCCGAAGAACTGGAAGAGATCAGCGGTGTCGGTCCCTCGAAGGCGGACGCCCTTCGCGAGGCCGGCTACGAGACGGTCGAGGACGTGAAGGCCGCCTCCCAGTCGGAGCTCTCCGAGGTCGACGGCGTCGGCAACGCGCTCGCAGCGCGTATCAAGGCCGACGTCGGCGGACTGGAGGTCGACGAGGAGGCGGACGCGGAGATCGAAGACGAGACGGACGAGGAGGCGGCGGCCGACGAGGCCGACGCCGACGAGGACGTCGAGACGGAGCTTCGCCCCCGCGGTCACGCCGACAAGACCCCGGACCTGGACGACGAGACCGCTCGCGCGCTCGCACAGAAGCACCGCGAGGGGAAACCGCAGTTCAACCGGCAGGACTACCACAAGAAAAAGCGGATCCCGACGTCGTGGCGCAAGCCGCGCGGCGGGCTCTCCAAGCAGCGCCGTCGGATGAAAGCGAAGGGTCCCGTCGTCGAGGCGGGCTTCCGCTCTCCGAAGGCGTCCCGCGACCTGCACCCGAGCGGCTTCGAGGAGGTTCGCGTGCACAACACGGACGACCTCGAGGGCGTCGACGGCGACACGCAGGCGGTGCGGATCGCCTCGAAGGTCGGCGGTCGCAAGCGCGAACTGATCGAAGACGAGGCGGAGGAGCGCGAGATCCGCGTGCTGAACCCGACCTACGTCGAAGTGGAGGTCGACGACGATGAGTGACCTGAAAGCACAGAAGCGGCTCGCAGCGGACGAGATGGACGTCGGCAAGGGCCGCGTCTGGCTCGACCCCGAGGCACAGGAGGAGATCGAGGACGCCATCACGCGAGAGGACGTCCGCGAGCTCATCGAACAAGGCACCATCCGCGCGAAAGAGGCGAAGTCGAACTCCCGCGGGAAGGCCCGCGAGCGAGCGGAGAAGCGCTCGTACGGACACAAGTCCGGCGCCGGTACCCGGAAGGGGAAGGCCGGCGCGCGACAGAACACGAAAGACGACTGGAAGGCGCGGATCCGCGCGCAGCGCGCCCGCCTGAAGGAGCTCCGCGACGAGGAAGACGTGCTTGACGCCAGCGAATACCGCACGCTCTACAACAAGTCGAGCGGTGGCGAGTTCGAGGACGTCGCGCGACTGGAAGCGTTCATTCAGACGCAGTACGGTTACGAGGTGACCGAGTAATGGCAACAGGACCACGATACAAGGTGCCGATGCGGCGCCGCCGCGAGGTCCGGACGGATTACCATCAGAGGTTGCGCCTGCTGAAATCGGGCAAGCCTCGCCTGGTCGCCCGGGTGAGCAACGCTCACGTCAGGGCGCAGCTGGTGACTCCCGGATCCGACGGCGATGAGACTCACGCGGCCGCCTCCAGCGAGGAGCTCGGCGAGTACGGCTGGGACGCCCCCACGGGCAATCTCCCCAGCGCGTACCTCACCGGGTACCTCGCGGGCGCCCGCGCCGTCGACGCCGGCCTCGACGAGGCCGTCCTCGACATCGGTCTCAACACGGCGACGCCTGGCAACAAGACGTTCGCAGTACAGGAAGGAGCGATCGACGCCAGCCTCGAGATCCCGCACAACGACGACGTGCTGGCCGACTGGTCGCGTACGCGAGGCGAGCACATCGCCGCGTACGACGAGCAGCTCGACGAGCCGCTGTACGGCGGCGAGTTCGACGCGGCCGACGTACCCGAGCACTTCGACGACGTGCTCGCGACAATCCAGGAGGACCATGAGTAGACACAACGACGGCTGGGAACCGCGGACGCGACTCGGCCGCAAGGTACAGGACGGGGAGATCTCGTCGATGGAACAGGCGCTCGACTCCGGCCTCCCGCTGAAGGAGGCCGAGATCGTCGACCAGCTCCTCCCGGGGCTGGAAGACGAGGTGCTGGACATCAACATGGTCCAGCGCATGACCGACTCCGGCCGCCGCGTGAAGTTCCGCTGCGTGGTCGCCGTGGGCAATCGCGACGGCTACCTCGGCTACGCGCAGGCCCGGGACGACCAGGTCGGCGGCGCCATCCAGAAGGCGATCGACGTCGCGAAGCTGAACATCATCAGGGTGGACCGCGGCTCCGGGTCCTGGGAGGACCAGCCCGGTGGCACGAACTCCCTGACTCGGACGGCGACGGGCAAGGCCGGCTCCGTCACGGTCGAGATCAAGCCCGCCCCGCAGGGGCTGGGCCTCGCGGCCGCGGAGACGGTCCGCAACATCTTAGAGCTCGCCGGCGTCGAGGACGCCTGGACGAACTCCGACGGCAACACGCGCACGACGGTGAACCTCGCGAAGGCGACGTTCAACGCGCTGGAGAACGCGGCGCAGTCCCGCACGCCCCAGCACGCCCGCGAGGTCCACTACGACGAGGTGAGCGAGTGATGCAGGCGATCGTGCAGCTCCGCGGTGACGTCAACCTCGAGTACGGCGTCGAAGACACGCTCGACATGCTGAACGTCGGGCGCGTCAACCACGCGACGTTCGTCCCCGAGACGGACTCGTACCGCGGCATGGTCACCAAGGTGAACGACGTCGTCGCGTTCGGGGAACCGAGCGTCGACGCGGTCGCGGCCACCGTCGGGCGCCGCGGCGATCCCCTCAAGGGCTCGGCCGACGTCGACGACGAGTGGATCGACGACAACACCGACTACGCCGACTTGGAGGCGCTGGCAGAGGCGCTCGTCGACGAGGAGACGACCCTGCGCGAGCAGGGCCTCTCGCCGACGCTGCGGCTCCACGCCCCCCGCGGCGGTCACGAGGGCATCAAACACCCCGTGATCGAGGGCGGCGAGCTCGGCAAACACACGACCGAGGAGATCGACGCTCTCCTGGAGGCGATGCGATGACGAGCAAGAAACGTCGACAGCGCGGGTCTCGAACCCACGGCGGCGGAACGCACAAGAACCGGCGCGGCGCCGGTCACCGCGGCGGCCGCGGCAAGGCCGGCCGCGCGAAACACGAGTTCCACAACTACGGCCCGCTGGGCAAGTACGGCTTCAAGCGCCCCGAGGACGCGAAGACGGAGGTCCTCGAGGTCAAGGTCCAGAAGCTCGACGAGGACGCGGCGCTGTACGCCGCGGAGGGCCTCGCCGAGGAAGACGGTGACGCGTACGTCGTCGACGCGCGCGACGTCGTCGACGACGGTCGCGACGCCGACGTCGTGAAGGTGCTCGGCGGCGGGCAGGTCCGCCGCGAGCTCCGCGTCACAGCCGACGCGTTCACCGCCGGCGCGGTGGAACTGATCGAGGAGGCCGGCGGCGAGGCGACGCTCTCCGAGCGCGCCGAGGAAGCTGCCGCCGAATCAGAAACCACTTCAGACGACGAGACTGACGAGGCGTAATCATGAGTTGGAAGGAGGCCGCCGAACCGGTACTCTCGCGGATGCCCGTCGTGGAGCGACCGGCGGGTCACGTCCCGTTCAGACGGAAGCTCACGTGGACGGCCGGCATCCTGATCGTCTACTTCTTCCTGACCAACATCAACCCGTTCGGGTTGGCCGTCGGTCAGGGGTCTGACTTCTTCGGGCAGTTCCGGTCGGTGCTCGCCGGCTCGTCCGGCTCGCTGTTGCAGGTCGGTATCGGCCCGATCGTCACGGCGTCCATCGTCCTCCAGCTGTTGGGTGGGGCGAACCTACTGGGACTCGACACCGACGACCCGCGCGACCAAGTCCTGTACCAGGGTCTCCAGAAGCTGCTGGTGATCATCGTGACGGCGCTGACCGCGGCGCCGATGGTGTTCACCGGGCAGTTCCTACCCGCGGATCCGGCCGTCGGGCAGGCGCTCGGCATCGGAACGCTCGGCGTCAAGGGGCTGATATTCCTACAGATCTTCGTCGGCGGCGTCCTCCTTCTGTTCATGGACGAGATCGTGAGCAAGTGGGGCGTCGGCTCCGGCGTCGGCCTGTTCATCATCGCGGCGGTGAGCCAGCAGATCGTCGGCGGCTTTTTCAGCTTCTCAGCGCTCGGCGCGCGCGGCTTCTTCGCGAACTGGTTCTCCATCGCGACGGGCGGCACCCAGTTGGGGTCGCCGTTCACGTCGGCCGGGCTCGAGTCGCTGCTGTTCGCGCCGGGGAACATCCTCGCGCTGTTCACGACGGTGTTCATCTTCGGGATCGTCGTGTACGCGGAGTCGGTCCGCGTCGAGATCCCGCTCTCGCACGCCCGGGTGAAGGGCGCGCGCGGTCGCTTCCCGGTGAAGCTGATCTACGCGTCCGTCCTGCCGATGATCCTCGTCCGCGCGCTGCAGGCGAACATCCAGTTCGTCGGGCAGCTCCTCTCCTCGCAGTGGGCGGGGATGCCGGCGTGGCTCGGGATGTACAGCGATCAGGGGCAGCCCACGTCCGGGCTGTTCTACTACCTGAACCCCATCCAGCAGCCGGAGCAGTGGATGTGGTTCCGCGGCACCGCAACCGGCGAACCGTGGATGATCGCGCTCCGGCTGACGATCGACCTCACCTTCATGATCGTCGGCGGGGCGATCTTCGCCATCTTCTGGGTCGAGACGACCGGGATGGGGCCGGAGGCGACGGCAAAGCAGATCCAGAACTCCGGGATGCAGATCCCCGGCTTCCGCCGGAACCCGCAGGTCGTCGAGAAGGTGATGGAGCGGTACATCCCGCAGGTGACCGTCATCGGGGGCGCCCTCGTCGGGTTCCTCGCCGTGATGGCGAACCTGCTCGGAACCATCGGACAGGTCTCCGGAACCGGACTGCTGCTCGCGGTCTCGATCACGTACAAGCTGTACGAGGAGATCGCAGAGGAGCAGTTGATGGAGATGCACCCGATGATGCGCCAGATGTTCGGCAACGAGTAGCCAGCGTCGCGCTTCTCACGGTTTTTATCGGCGCATTCGCGGCTACCACCTCCTCGAGTGGACTCGCTTCGCGACGGCTTCGACCGTCCGGAGCTCCTCGGTCGAGTACGCGATGACCCGGACGTCGCGTAGCGTCGTCGGCTCCTGTGCGTCGATCGCCTCACAGACCCGGCGGGCGCCAGTCTCGAACTCGAGGGCGGCGGCGCCGGTGCCGAGCACCGGGACCACGAGCGACTCGCAGCCGCGCTCCTCGGCGGCCGCCAGCGCGTTCCGCGTCGCCTCGCCGACGCTCTCGGGCGTCGCGCGACCGTCGCCGTAGTGGGCATCGCCGCGGCGTAGATCACGTACCGGCGTCCAGTTCGTACGCGTCGGTGACGGCGACCGCACCGATGTCGACCGACCCCTTCGAGACGGCGGCCTCGTGTATCGGTCCCCTCGCGTTTCCGACGGTGCGCGCCCGCGAGGCCAGGAGGACGGTTCCCGATCTCCCCGTGAGTAAGCCATATTACGGTTTGGGGGCTACGGTTCGACATGACGACCCTTCGACGACGCGGTCCGCTCTCGACCGGACCGGGAGGCGGTCGACCGTGAGCCACCACCTTGACGACATCGACCGGCAGATCATCCACGCGTTGATGTCGGACGCGCGAAACACCTCCGCGCCGATGATCGCGGAGGGGATGAACGTCTCCGCGGGGACGGTCCGGAACCGGATCGAGCGCTTGGAGGACGCAGGCGTGATCCGCGGCTACACGGCCATCGTCGACTTCGAACAGGCCGGCGGACGGCTCACCTCGGTGTTCATGTGTACTGTTCCCGCGGACGAGCGGGAGCGACTGGCGCTGGCGGCTCGGTCGATCCCGGGCGTGATCAACGTCCGCGTGCTGATGGCGGGGCGCCGCGACCTGCAGGTGGTCGCGGTCGGCGAGGAGACGAGCGACCTCCGCGAGATCGCGCGCACGCTCTCCGGGCTCGACATCCGCATCGAGGATGAGGAGCTGCTCCAGACGGAGCTTCACACCCCTTACTCGCGGTTCCTCTCCGACGACACCCGGCAGTCCGTGGTTTCCGACACCGTCACGCTCGCGGACGGCACCGCCGTGATCGAGGTGTGCGTCACCGACGACGCGCCGATCGTCGGGCACTCGCCGACGAAGGCCCGCGACGAGGGGGTCCTGTCGGACGACGTCGTCGTGACGTCGATCGAGCGCGACGGGTCGATCATCCACCCCGTTGACAACACGGCGATCCGACCGAACGACGTGGTGACCGTGCTCCCGAAGGAGTCGTCCGAGGACGACATCCTCGGGGCGTTCCTCGCCGACGAGGACGAGGCCCCGCCGGCGACGTCGTGAATCTCGCCGTTTATTGTTCCGGGCGGCCAAGCGTCGCCCATGACAGACACGATCCTCGTTCCGCTCGAGCTCCCGGATCCGGAACCGCTGTCACCGGTACTCGTCGACGACCTCTCGTCGCTCGACGTGGTGATACTCGGCCACTACGGCCTGCCGGAGCAGACGCCGGCCCGTGACGCGCGCGAACAGTTCGGCGACGCCGCGCAGGCGACGCTGGACGAGATCGCCGACGCGTTCGGCGACGTCGGTGCGTCCGTTCGGACGCGACTGGTGTTCGGGAAGGACCGCGCGGCAGCGATCCAGCAGGTCGCGGCCGAGGAGGGCGCCGCGGCCGAGCTCGATCCCGCCCCGACGGAGGGCGTCGAGCGGATCCTCGTGCCGCTCCCGGACGTCGCCGAGTTCGATCGGCTCCCGACGTTCATCCGGATCCTGAGCGAGGACTCCACCAAGGAGATCACGCTGTTCCACGTCGTTGAGGGCGAGGAGCGCCGCGAGCAGGGCGAAGCCGCGGTCAGGGAGACCCGGGAGCGCCTGATAGAAGACGGGTTCGATTCCGACTCCGTCGACACTCGGATCGTCGAGGGCGACGAACACGACGAGGAAATTCTCCGCGTCGCAGCGGAGTACGACGCGGTCGTGATGTACGAGCCGGAGTCCAGCCTTAGCGATCACGTCTTCGGGACGCTGGCGGACCGGATCGCCGACGAGACCGGCGACCCGGTGGTCCTCGTCAACCGGGACTACTGAGCGATCGCCTCCGGAACCGGGCTCCCCTCAATCCGATTACTCCGGCTCCGTGGAGGCGATCCCGTCGTCTTCCTCGTCGCGGCGGCCATGGAGGATAGTTCCGAGCGCTCCCGTTCTATCGGTTCTGGGCCGCCCGTACGCGAGGTACACAAGCGCGCTTCCGACGATGATCGCCCCGGCTCCGAGGATAGGAACCGTTCCCATCTGCGTGAGCAGGGCGATGCCGGCGACGAAGCCGAATATCTGGACGAACGGATATCCGGGCGCCGTGAACTCGGGCTGGTACGACGGCACGTCGGCCTCTCGGAACGCGATCAGCGAGACGTTGATGATGGAGAAGACGAGGATCTGGAACGCGCTCGCCAGCTTCGCCAGCTCGATCACGGGGACGAACGCGATGAGCAGCAGCAGCACGATCCCGGTGAGCAGGACCGAGTTCCGAGGGGTTTTGAACCGCTCGTCGATGGTCCGGAGCGCGGGCGGCAAGAGGTCGTCGCGGCTCATCGCGAGGGGGAACCGCGAGGAGGACAGGACGCCGGCGTTCGCCATACTGGTGAGCGCGACGACGGCGATCACGGAGATGAACGCCACCCCGGCGCCGCCGAGGAGCGCGCTCGCTCCGTCCGCCATCGGTGTGAGGGACGCGGTCCCGCCGGGGCCGCCCGTCTTCAACACCTCGGGGTCGCTCAGGCCGATGATCGCGCCGACCACCGCCACGTACAGGACGGTCATGATCCCCATCGACCCGAGCATGGCGCGCGGGAGGTTCCGGCTGGGGTCTTTCACCTCCTCGGCGACGCTCGCGATCTTCGTGACGCCCGCGTAGGAGACGAAGACGAAGGCGGCCGCCGTGACGATCCCCTCGCTTCCGTGGGTCGTGAACGGCGTGTATCGGGCGGTGTCGATGACCAGCCCGGAGTTGACGACGTACGCGAGCAGCCCGGCGACGACGAGCGTGACGATGACCGCCTGTATCCCGCCGCTCATCTTCGTTCCCGAGACGTTCAGGGCGACGACGAGGACCGCGAGGGTCAGCGCGACGTACACCACCGCGCCCTGCGAGAGCGGCGCGAACAGCAGCAGGTACGCGCCGAGCCCGACGAGCGCGAACGAGCTTTTAAAAACCAGTGAGAACCACGCCCCGATCCCGGCGATCGTGCCGAACAGCGGCCCGAGCGCCCGGTCGATGTAGAGGTACGTGCCCCCGGACTCCGGCATCGCCGTCGCCATCTCGGCCTTCGACAGCGCGGCCGGCAACACGACGAGCGCGGCCAGCACGTACGCGAGGATCACCGCGGGTCCGGCTTTCTTGTATCCCAGCGCCGGCAGCACGAAGATCCCGCTGCCGATCATCGCACCCATGCTTATCATCATCGTCGGGTACAACCCGAGGCTCCGATTCAAATCGTGCTGGCCCATGCGTTTACATGGTTATAGCGGGCGTTTCGGTTTATTACCTTCGGAATGCTCAAAATGAGAGACGCCAAATTACGCATTCAGAAGCACTACCGCCGATCGGCAGTTACGAGTCGCCGCGTCGATAGTCGACGTCGGCGTCGTCGTCCTCTGCCTCCGTCTCACCGGTCTTCTCCTCGACCTTTTCGTCAACCGTCTCACCGACTTTTTCGTCAACCGTCTGCTCGACCTTTTCGTCAACCGTCTCACCGACTTTTTCGTCAACCGTCTGCTCGACCGTCTCCTCGATCTTCTCTTCGACCGCCTCGCCGACCGTTTTCTCGACCGTCTCCTCGACCGTCTTCTCGACGGTGTCGCCGACCGTCTCCTCGACCCTTCCCGTCACCTCTTCGCTGACGGTCGCTTCGACGGTCTCGCCCACGGTCTCTTCGACGGTCTCGCCCACGGTCTCTTCGACCTTCTCGCCCACGGTCTCCTCGACGCTCTTCTCCACTTCCTTGCTGACCGTTTCGCCGACGCTCTTCTCCACTTCCTTGTTGACGGTGTCGCCCACCGTCCGTTCCACTTCCTTGTTAACGGTCTCGCCGACGCTCTTCTCCACTTCCTTGCCGACCTGGTCGGCGACCTCCCGCGTCATCCAGTCGGGGTCGAACCGAGCCATCTTCCAGACGACGTGGACCACGTAGGAGGCGAACACACCGATCCCGAACGCGACGCCGACGTCGGTCCCGTTCAGCGTCGCGATGAGGACGATCGACAGAATGATCAGCGCGCCGTACGCGAGGTCGGTGAGCGCGTCGACGCGGGCCGGACTCACCATCCGCGATCCGCCTCCGAGACCCCGTCGCCTCCGCGACTCGCTCCGCCCCCGGCGTCCGCCCGTCGGCTCCACGTAGTACTCATTCGTATCTCCCCTTTCCCCGCTGACGGGCTAAATCTCTCGCTTCGCGGCCGCGACGGTCACGCAGGCGATCTGCGCGGCGCGCGGCGCGCGGAGCGCGGTCCTTTTGTGCCGGATGGTCGAATCCGAGGCATGGACATCGAGGAGGGCGGTCTCACCGTCTCCGTTCCCGAGGCCCGCGACGGGGCCAGCGAGGGCACCGGCGGCGGGGTCTTTTTCAACCCGACCCAGGAGCTGAACCGCGACGTCACCGTCGCGGTCCTGCGCGCGTACCGCGACCGCGAGCCGCGGGCGGCCTCGTACCTCGACGCGATGGCGGCCTCCGGGATCCGCGGGGTCCGCGCCGCCGCCGAGGGGTACGACGTCACCTGCGCCGACGTCGACCCGGACGCCGTCGACCTCGCGGCCGAGAACCTCGCCGCCAACGACCTGGACGGGGAGGCGGTCCACCGCGACGTCAACGCGCTCCTGTACGACGACGGGCCGTTCGACGTCGTCGACCTCGACCCGTACGGGACGCCGATCCCCTTCGCGGACGCCGCGTTCGCGAACGCGCGCAACCTCGTCTGCGTCACGGCGACCGACACCGCTCCACTCTGCGGCGCGCACCTCAACAGCGGGATCCGGAAGTACGGGGCGGTCCCGCGCAACACCGACTACCACCCCGAGATGGGGCTCCGCACGCTGATCTCCGCGCTGGTGCGCACCGCGGCGCGCTACGACAAGGCGGCCCGGCCGATCGCCTCGCACGTCTCGCGCCACTACGCGCGGACCTACCTCGAGTTAGAGTCGGGCGCGCAGGCGGCCGACGCCTGCATCGACGAGCTCGGGTACGTCGACAACTGCGAGGACTGCCTCTGGCGCGAGCCGACCCGCGGGCTGATCGCCGACCCCGTCGAGAGCTGTCCCGTCTGCGGCGGCGACCGCGTGCTCACGGCCGGGCCGCTGTGGCTGGGACCGGTCGCCGACACCGACTTCGCCCGCGCGGTGCGCGAGCGCGTCACCGACGACATGGGCGAGGCGAAGCGCGCCCGGAAGCTGCTCGGGACCGTCGCCCGCGAGCTCGATACCCCCACGCATTACGACCAGCACCGCCTGTACAAGGCGTGGGGCGAGCCCGCCATCGGCATGGAGGAGTTCGTCGAACGCCTGCGAGGCGCCGGGTACGAGGCCAGCCGCGCCCACTACCGCGGGACCGCGGTCAAGACCAGCGCTTCGATCCCGGAGATGCGGGCGGCGGTTCTGGGCGGGGCGCACGGGACGGACGGCGCGGACGGGGACGCCGACGCCACAGACTGACTCGACCCGACCTGGATCGACTCCTCTCTCGCGCGTCCCGATCTCGCCCTCCCGAGTCCCGATCGGGCGCGTCCCGACCGCACCGGCCCGCTTTTGTCGCCATCGCCCGAACAGCGGGGCGTGTCCCGACACTCGACCAGCGCAATCGGCACGGGGCGGCGCGTCGTCGACGTCGCGCTCGACCGGCAGGTGACGTTTCTTGCCGCCGCGATCGCCTACTACGCGTTCGTCTCGCTCGTCCCCGCGCTTCTGCTGCTCGTCGTCGTCGCCACCGCCGTCTTCGGCGAGGCCATCGCGGGCGAGCTGGTTGTGGCGGCGGGGGACTTCCTCACGCCCGCCGGCCAGGGCGCCGTCGCCGACGCGGTCTCCTCCGCGAGCGGTCGGGCCGGCGCGAGCGTGCTGGGCGTCGCCGTGCTGTTGTGGTCGACCCTGAGGGTGTTCCGCGGGCTCGACACGGCGTTCGGCGAGCTGTACGGCGTCAAGGATCCGCCGGACTTCGTGAAGCAGCTCGCTGACGCCGGCGCGGTCGTCCTCGCGGTCGGCGTCGGCGTCGGCGTGATGGTCGCCGTCGGCGCGTTCGTCGCGGCCGCGGACGCGGTCCCGCTCGTCGAGACGGCGAGCATCCTCGCGCTACCGGCGTTCCTCGCGGTCGTCTTCCTCCCGGTGTACTACCTGCTCCCCGAGCCCGACATCGGGATTCGAGAGGCCCTGCCCGGCGCGGGCGTCGCCGCCATCGGCTGGACGCTGCTGCAGGCCGGATTCCAGGTGTACGCGGCGAGCGCCGGGGAGTTTCAGGTGTACGGCGTCATCGGCGGCGTCCTACTGCTCGTCACGTGGCTCTACCTCGCCGCCGTCGTCGTCGTGGTCGGCGGGGTCGTCAACGTCGTGCTGGCCGGCCGCGATGGCGCGCCTCTCGCGAGCGGCGCCGGCCTCCGAGGCGGGCCGGCCGCGACAGAGGACGTCACGGACCGGCAGTTACAACACGGCCGCGGCCGACGGACGGGTATGAACGGCGAGTCGGACGGCGGGGGCGACGCCGGCGACGAGGAGCGACCCCAGGGGGCGCCGGACGTCGCGGCGCTCCAGGAGGAGGTGGGGCGGCTACGGGCGGAGTTCGACGAGTTCGAGGACGACGTCGAGCGGCGAACCGTCGACAAGCCCGCGGTGGAGTCGGAGCTGAAACGCTACGTCCGGTCCCGGATGCGGCGCGGGCACGCCCGAGGCTGGGGGCCGTACCTCGTGCTTCTGTACGGGACGGTGCTGATCTTGGGCGCGTTCTCCTTTCTCGACGGGCTCTACGCCATCGCGGCGATGCTCATCCTCGGCCTGTCGACGCTGGGGCTGTACGCGCTGTTTATCATCGTCGGCATCGGCTTCAACCTGCTCGAAACCCCTGGGAAGGCGCTCGACTACGCCCGCGACCGGGGCGACGACTGAACGAGTGACCGGCTCGTGATCGGACTCGTCACCGCCGAGCGCGGGATCGGCGAGACGGCTCTCGCCGACGCGCTTCCCGAGGTCGTCGTCGTCCTCTTCGCGGCCGTCACCCACCTCGCCGACCCATGGTTCCTCTTCGGGCTGCTGGCGGTCGCCTACTGGTTCGCGGGCGACCGGCTCGCGGCCTCGCCGCGCCGCGCGGGCGCGACCGCGGTCGCAGTCGTCACGTGCGCGTACGCCGCCGTCGCGCTGAGCAAAGCGTGGTTCGCCGCCCCCCGACCGCCGGGCGCGGTGGGACCCGCCGACGTCCCGACGTGGCTCCCCGGCCTGCTCTCGAGGTGGTACGAGGCGCAGGTGCTCTCCGACGGCTTCGGCTTCCCGAGCGGGCACGCCACCGGGGGCGCGGCGGCGTACCTCGCGCTGGCGCTGTTGTACGACCGGGCGTGGACCGCGCGGAAGCGCCTTCTCGCGGCCGCTCTCGTCGCCGTCGCGGTCGCGGCCTCGCGGGTCGTCATCGAGGTCCACTACCTCGTCGACGTGCTCGCCGGGATCGTCCTGGGCGGGGGCGTCGTCGTCGTCGCGCTGTGGCTCGCGGGGGATCCGCGGTTCCGCGGGCGGAACGCCTCGCGGGGAGACCGCCGCGAGCCGACCGCCGGGCTCGATCCCACGCCGGCGTTCCTGCTGGCCGCGGGCGTCTCGCTGGCGGCGGCCGGCGTCGCGCTCGCCGGCGGCCACACCGGTGAGGTGGTCGAGGCGGGGATCGGCATCGCCACCGGCGCCGGCGGCGCGCTCGGCTGGCGGCTCGTCGACGGCGACGAGCCCGCGGTCCCGGTCCGGATCGCTGTCCCGGCGCTCGCCGTCACCGGCGCGCTCTGGGTCGGCGCGTACGCGCTCGCCGGCTCGACGGGCGTCACGCTGGCCGCGACGACCGTCGCGGTTGTCGCGGTCGTCGGCTTGCCCGCACTCCCGGAGCGGGCCGAAGCGATGTCGAACGGGCGGGACTGAGCGGATTCGGCGAGCGATCGCCGCGACCCGGTTCGATCGGCGGCCGGAGCGGGTGACGGGGGCCGGTGGTGGCGAGGCGGTAGTCGAGTAGGGGGTGAGCGACGGCGAGGATCGTTTATAAGGGACCGAGACGGTGACCGGGGTTGGATGCGTTCACCGGAGGTCCGCGGCCGATCAGTTATAAGCGAGCGGGCAGAGGTTCGGGAGCGGTCGGCGCGGAGCCGTCGATCAGTTATAACCGGTTCCGACGGGCAGTTCGAGGTCCGACCAGGCGCCGTGATACCGCTCCCACAACAGCACCGCCGGGGGGAGCGCCACGATCGTGAACACGAACGAGTACAGGACGCTCAGCGCGGTCAGTAGCCCAAAGTCACCCAACACGGGCGTAATCGCGAGCGCGAGCGCCCCGGTCCCGAGCGACGTGGTCAGCATGCTCCCGAGGAGGGCGCCGCCCGTCCCGGAGAAGGTGACGATCATCGACTCGTAGGCGTCCGCGTTCCGGTTGAACTCGTCGACGAACCGGTGTGTGGCGTGGACCGAGTAGGCGATACCCAGCCCGATCGAGATCGAGAGGATCGTCGCGGTCAGCGCGTTCAGCGAGAGCCCGAGGAACCGCATGGTCCCGAGCAGGAACGCGATGGCGATGAGGATGGGGAAGAGGTTCACGACTCCGAGCAGTGGCTTCCCCTCTAACACCCCGTAGGCGACGACGAGGAAGACTCCAGTCAGCGCCATCGCGAGGATCAGCCCCTCGATCGCGGAGTTGAAAATGACGTCCGTCACGGCGTCGAACACGACGAGCTGGCCCGTCGCCGTCGCCGCAAATCGGAACTCCCCGGAGAACTCCCGGGCGTCGGCGGAGGCTTCGCCCTGGGAGGCGCCGGCGTCGATCGCGTAGTCGACCTGCGCGTACCGGCGGTCCGGCGTGAGGTACTGCGCGGCGCGGTCGCCGGCTGGCGAGGCGAACAGCTCGTCGTATATCAGTTCGAGGTTGCGGTCGGGAATCCCGTTCCCGTCGGCGTCGCTGCGAGCGACCAGGCGGGCGAACTCGGGGTCGCGGTCTGCCTGCGCTTGGATCACGGTGACGATGCTGGTCGGGCGCGCGCTCCCGCCCTCCCCGACCGCGAGCGCGCCCGGCGGGTCGTCGTTCGGCGCTGCGAGCGCCTCCAACGCGTGGTCCTCTTGGAAGTTCCCTTCGACGTATATCGTCACCGACTGGTCCTGGTTCGTCGAGAAGCGGTCCTCCAAGAGCGTGATCGTCTCCGTGACGGTGTACTCGCTGGGCGCGAACGGCTCCGGCAGGCCGGTCACGTACTCGGGCAGCTCCTCGGGCGGCAGGAAGTCCTCCGTCTCGAAGGAGGTGTCGACGCCGCTGCCGTACGCCCCCGCCATCCCGCCGGTGACGAGCAGTACGAGTACGAAGGCGATCGGCGCGTACCGACTGACTTGCGTCGGGAGCGTCAGCAGCCGGCCGAGCGCCGAGTCGCTCGAGGAGATCGGCGCCGAGTTGAACTCGGGGACGCCGTACGCCTCGCGGAGCCTGTCGACCTCCAGTTTCGCCGCCGGGAGGAACAGCCCGAAGATCAGGAACGTGAAGGTGATCCCGGTCGCCGAGGCGATACCCAAGTCGCGAATCGGGCCGAGATCCGAGATCACGTTCGCGCCGAAGCCGAACACCGTCGTCACCGTCACGATGACGAAGGCGATCATCAGCTGGTTGTTCGCCTCGCGCATCGCCTCAAGGGGCTCGTACCCCTTGACCGCCTCCTCGCGGTAGCGGTTGATGATGTGAATCCCGAAGTCGACCCCCACGGCGAGCAACAGCACGGGGACCGAGATCATCGGTTGGCTGAAGGGGATCCCGGAGAAGCCCAGGAAGCCGAACGTCCAGACGACCGTCATCAGCAGCGCCAACAGCCCCAACGCCAAGTCGATCGGGTCGCGGTAGGCGACGACCAGGAACAGGAGCAGCAGGAGGACGACGACCGGCATCACGATCGTGAGCGAGTCGACGATGACGTTGGCCGTCTCGGCGTTCGTGATCCCGGTGCCGAACGCCCGGATGTCGCCGGGGGAGTCGGCGGTGATCGCTTGGATCGTCGTCTGGACGTCTTGTAGGTCCGCGTCGGTGAAGCCGGCGGGGACCTCGTGGGACACGACCGTGATCGAGGCCGACGCGCTGGCGCTCGTCGGGTTGAAATCGGTCGACACCGCCCGGTTGAATCGGGGATCGTCCTGAAGGGCGCGGACCGTGCGACGGATCTGTGTCGGACTGGCGCCCTCCAGCGCGCGCCGCTGCTCCGGAATCGTCGTCGCCGAGGGGTCGATCGCTCGGGCGACCACCGTCGCGGGCCCGTTCGCTGACGACACTCGGAGGTCATCGCGGCGCGTGATCTCCTCGAGCAGCCGGAGCTCGCGGAGGAGCGCCTCCTGGGTCAGGACGTTTCCGCCGGTGTGAATAAGCTGGGTGGATTCGCTCTCTGGTTCGAACGGATCGTCGAACTGCTGGTTCACCGCGTCGAGCGCTTCCTGCTCGTCGAGGCCTTCGGTGAAGGCGTCGGTGGCGCCGGTGTCGGTGCTGACGAGCCCGATCCCGCCGGAAAACACCAACGTGATCAGGAGGAACGCGACGACGACCTGTCGCGGCCGGTCGACGACGGCGTCGTTGAGCCGGCGCGTCCCCGCCTCGATCCGCTCGCCGACCGACATCAGCTACTGCCGCCTCCGATAGACGACGAGCGCGCCCGTGCCGAGGACGAGCAGCGCGACGACGATGACGGGAACGGGAAGCCCGCCCCCCTCGCTCGCGGTCACCTCGATCGGGACCCGATAGGTGTCCGATAGCTGGCTGTCGCCGTCCGCGTCGTCGTACCGGAAGTCGAGCGAGACCGGGTACGTGCTCCCGGCCGTCGCGGATCCGGTCGTCGTCAGCTCGAATCTCAGCGTCGTCGTCTCGCCCGGCCCGAGCGACTGGACGTACCCTGTATCGGTGGCGCCCGTGTCGAGCGGGTCGTCGGCGAACAGCCGCGCCTCGACGTCTCTGGCGGGCTCGTCGAGGTTATTCGTGACGGCGACCTCGACGGTCCGCGTGCCGCCCGCCTCGATGCTGCGGTTCTCGACGGCGACGCCGAATCGGTCGCGCTCCGGCGCGACGTCGGCGCCGACGGCCAACTCGTCGTAGCGGCGAGCCTCGCCGTCGTCGTTGCGGTACTGGACCGCGAGATCGATGGACTGGAGCCCGGTCTCGGCCTCGCCCCCGATCGAGATGGGAAGGGCGAACGACGTCGATTCGCCCGACTCGAGCGGCCCGACGGCGGTCGACCGCTCGATCGGGATGACGTTCGGGGAGTCGCCCGCGTACTGAACGACGACGTTGTCCGCCGGGGCCGGCCCGTCGTTCGTCACGGTGCCCGTGAGCTCGCCGTCCGCGCCGACGCGCAGCGTGGACTCGACGTCGCTCACCGCGAACGTCTGCTCCCCGAGCGGCGCCACGCCGGCGGAGAGCCCCTCGTCGACATGGGGGATACCGTCCGGCGTCTCGAAGGCGACGTTGCCGGTGAGGGCGTACTGTCGGGCAGGTGCCGTCGACGTGAACGCGGCGTCGTAGGGGAGCGTGACGCTCTCGCCGGGAGCGATCGAGTCGATCCGGGCCGCGTCCGACGTCCCCTGTCCGAGTCCCAGTCCGGCGCTCGACGACTCCAGCGCGACCGTCGCGTCGTACGCGGCCGTCGCGCCGACGTTCCTGACCGTCGCCTCGAGGGTGCCCTGGTCGCCGATCTGCGCGTCGGTCGTCACGTCGACGATTCGGAAACGGGCGTCCTCGGTGACCTCAACGTCGACCTCGGCGGTGACTGTCTCCGACCGATCGATGGTGACGCCGCCCGACTGTCGGTGGGTGTACGAGTACTCCAGTTCGACCTCGAGTTCGTAGTTGCCCGGATCGGTGCCGTTCGGCACGGTCACCGCGATCGGCACCTCGCGGGGGGCAGTTTCGGTCACGGCGCCGAGCGCCAGCGTTCCGGTCTCGACCGTGAGCGGGGAATCGTCCGCGTCGGCCGTCAGACGGACGTTGCGTGCGGTGGTGACGATGTCGCGCGTCTGCGGCGTCCCGAGATTGACGTCACCATCGTTGACGACCTGTAGCGTCACCTCGTTCGTCCGTCCGGGCGTCACTTCCGGCCGGGCGGTGACGACTGACAGGTCGGGCGAGCCTTCCACGACGCCGGACACCTGCGACTGCGCGGCCGGGTCCGGCGCCGCCGTCCCGGTGAGATCCGTCGGCGACGACTCGACGGCCGTCGAACTCGCGGGCGCCACGCCGGCGGCCGCGCCGACGGTCCCGCTCGTCAGCATTAGCGCGGCGGCGAACACGGCGAGGACGGTCGTCCGTCTCACGCCGACCCCCTCCCGGAGCGGCGGTCGGGCGCGTCGACGCGGTCACGCCTCATCGGCCCACCGTCGGCGTCCGTGTCGCGTCTCGGTACTGGCGATCGGGAAGCGCGACGTGCGCTCCCGCCGGTGTCTGCTCCATACCGAAGTACACGGCCACGAATCAATAAGCACTTTGTTTTTGGATTCATAGGTGCGATCGATGGAGCATTCCCGATCGACGGATAACCGCCGAACGTCACGCCAATGAGCCGATTCACCGATCGGGATCGGGAGCGGATCCGGTCTCAGCTGGTCGAGGCCGGCAGAGAGCTGTTCACGCAGTTCGGGTTCGAACGCACGCGGATCAGCGATCTCACGGCCGAGGTCGGGATCGGCACGAGCACGTTCTACCAGTTCTTCGACTCCAAGGAGGCGCTGTACGTGGACGTGCTCCTCGCGGAGCGCGAGTCGTTAGAGGGGAAGATCGCCGCCGCTGTCGCCGAGGTGGACACCCCGCGAGAGGAGGTGCGGGTGCTGTTGAAGACGACGCTCAGCGAGGTGCGGGCGAACCCACTCATCTCCTCGCTGATCGTCGACGGGGAGCTGCGCGCGCTCCAGGACCGCATCGCCGACGCCGAGTCCGACGGGCACTCGATCGCGATCGAGCCCCATGACTCGGAGCTTCCGTTCGCCGAGCGCTGGGCGAAGCTCGACGCGTTCCGGTACGACGACCCCGAGCTGATCGACCAGCTGTTCGTTTCGCTCGTCTTCACCGCGCGGTCGCGGAACGCTCCGATCGGTCCCGGCACGGACGCCGCCTACGAGGAGGTCGAAGACGCGCTCATCGAGACGATCGTCGAGGGAGTGTTCGAAGGCGAGTGAGCGGACGCGGAGGGAGAGGGCGGCGACCGATAGGCGGAGAGACGGACAGACGGACCGTCTCCGTAATCAATCCCCTAATACACTACTCCGTCTGAAAACGGATTAGCACTGTTAGCACGGAACGTTCATACCTGTGTGTGAGCCGACGCCACACGCGATGCCGAACGACGATCGCACGACGACCGAGGAAGCGCCGATCGGCACCCGCACCCGGGTCCCGCCGGAGAAGGCGACCGAGGGACCGGACGCGGCGCCGATCGCGATCGGAACGCGGGCGCCGTGACGGCGGCCCGCATCCAGAGCGCCGACATTTTTCGCCCGACCGAAGGCAGGTCGAAGCGCGCTCGCCGCCCTCCGGTCACTCCTCGACGTCGACGCCGGTGACCTCGAACCGGGCGCCGCCGTCCGCGCTCTCGGTGACGCCGACGTCCCAGCCGTGGGCGGCGGCGACCTCGCGGACGATGTTGAGCCCGAAGCCGGTGCCCTCGGCGGCGGTCGTGTACCCCACGTCGAAGACGCGGTCGCGCTCCCCCTCAGGGATCCCCGCCCCGTCGTCGGCCACGTAGAACCCGGCCGGAAGCGGCTCCGCCCGCGTCGAGGTGTACATCGGCCTGATCGGCCCCACCGTGACGGCGACGCCGTCGCCGCCGTGCGCGACCGCGTTGCCGAGGAGGTTCTCGAAGAGCTGTTTCAGCCGGCTCGGGTCGGCGAACACCCGAGCGTCGCTCGCGACGGTGAGCGTCGCGTCGCCGGTGGCGACAGTCGCCCAGCACCCCTCGACGGTCTCGCGGAGCCCGACCGGCTCCAGCTCGCGCGGGGTCTCCCCCTGCCTGGCGAGGGCAAGCAGGTCCGCGATCAGCTCCAGGGTGCGGTCGACCGCGGTGGCCGCGGTATCGAGATGGTCGCCCGCCGGCTCGTCCTGGGCCATCTCCAACCGCCCCTGCGCGACGTTGAGCGGGCTCCGGAGGTCGTGTGACACCCCGCTCACGAACCGGTCGAGACGCTCGCGCTGGCGGTCCGCCTCGGCCGCGGCGCGGTGCGACTCGACCGCGTTGGCGACCCGGTGTGCGAGCAGCCGGACCGTCGGGTCGCCCTCGGGACACCGGACGACGTCGGTGACGCCCGCCGCGAGCGCCTCGGTGACGAGCGCCGACGGGTCTCCGACGCGGGTCGCGTCGATCGCGAGGATTCGCGGGATCGCCTCCCGGCTCTCGTCGGCGTCGACGAGCAAATCGAGCCCGTCGCCGTCGGCGAAGCCCCCCTCGGCGACGACGCAGTCGAACCGGTCGGTCGAGCGCAGCGCCGCCGCGTCGTCCGGGTCGCGAGCGGTCTCGACGACGAACCGCTCGTCCCGCCGTTCGAGCGACCGCGCCGCGGGCGTCGACGGGGCCGTGCCGTCGGCGGGGGCCGCGGCGAGCAGGACGCGGATGGAGTCGCTCGAGGGCTTCATAAGCAGGACGCGTTAGGGGACCGAGAGCCCCACCATTCATAAAGATTCGTGACGGTTCGCCACGGTCCGGCCGCGGACGGATGTGCGTCGTGCGCGACCCGACCACCGGGAGTAATGACGCGGGAGGCCGAAGAACGACGCGAATGTCGTTCGATCCCGATCGCGTCCGGACGGTGACGTTCGACTCGTACAGCACCCTCGTCGACGTCGAGGCGGCCGAAGCCGCGCTGGCGGACCGCGTCCCCGATCCCGAGCCGGTGTCGCGGCTCTGGCGGTCGCGGTCGCTGGCGTACACGTTCGTCGCGAACGCGATCGACGCCTACCAGCCGTTCTACGAGATGAACCGCGACGCGCTGACGTACGCGTTGAAAACCCACGGCGTCGACCTCCCGCCGGCCGAGCGCGACGAGATCCTCGCGGTGTACCACGAGCTGGAGGTGTTCGACGACGTTCGCTCCGGGATCGAGCGCCTGCGCGAGGGCGGGTACGACACGTACGTACTCTCGAACGGGAATCCCGAGATGCTCGACTCGATGGTCGAACACGCCGATATCGGCGACCTCGTCGAGGACGCGATAAGCGCCGACGAGGTGGAGACGTTTAAGCCGGCCGCGGCGCTGTACCGCCACGGCGCCGCCCGAACCGGGACGCCGATCGACGAGATCGTCCACGTCACCGCCGGTTGGTTCGACGTGATGGGCGCCGCCCACGCGGGGATGCAGGCGGTCCGGCTCGACCGGAAAGGGACCCCTTGGGAGCCGTTCGGCGGCGAGCCGGACCGCACGGCCGAGTCGATCCACGAGCTGGCGGACGCGCTGGGAGTCTGAACCGCTCTCGGAGACGGTCAGAGAGCGAGCAGTGGGCTCGGGCGGATTCGAACCTCACTCACTCCGCTCGCTTCGCTCGCTTCGTTCCCTGTCTCGAACCGCCCTCAAACACGCACGTTGCTGTCGCTCACGGGCTGCTCGCGACAGCAACAGTGGGCTCGGGCGGGTTCGAACCGCCGATCTCAGCCTTGTAAAGGCCGCGTCATAACCAGCTAGACCACGAGCCCTCACCCGCTTGAACCCGCCCGGAGCGGAAAACGGTTTCTTTCTCCGGCGCATCGATCGCCCGTGAACCGCCGTTTAGTCGGGGGTGCCGCCGCCCTCACGCTGATCGTCGTCGTCGCGCTCGGCGTCGCCGCGACGAACCCCGCCGTCCTGATCGCCGGCTACGAGACGACGACCGTCGAGGCCGTCGACGGCGAGACCGGCGAACCGCTCGCGACCGTCGAGGCCCGGGTCGCCGACGGGGTGATAAAACAATACGTCGGGCTCTCCGCAACCGACGAACTCGACGAGGGCGAGGGAATGCTGTTCGTCCACGACGGAGCGGACGAGCGCGCCTACGTGATGCGGGAGATGGCGTTCGCGCTCGACATCGTCTTCGTCGCCCCGAACGGGACGGTGACGACGGTCCACGAGGCGGCGCCGGAGTCGCGGCCCTTCACCCGGTACCGCGGGACCGGACGGTACGTCCTAGAAGTGCCGCGCGGGTGGAGCGAGCGCCACGGCGTCGAGCCGGGCGACCGGATCGTCGTCGACCGGGAGTGAGGAGGGAACCTCCGCCGCGGACCCGCGACGAAACCGATTTCCCCCTCGCAGGCGTCGGCCCGAGCATGACCGGGCTCCCCGCACGGATCGCGTGGAACCTCCGCCACCGCTGGCGGCGGGTGTTCGCGCTCCTCGTCCTCGGCGGCGGCGTCGCCGCCCCGCTCGTCACCGGGCTCTGGTGGACCCTCCCGCTGGTCTGGTTCTTCGGGCTGTTCGTCGCTCTCCCCGTGCTTCACACGCTGACGCGACCCCTCCCCGACCGGAGCGACGGGGACCAGGAACGCGACGCCGACCCCGCGCTCGACGCCCTCCGGGAGCGCTACGCGAGCGGCGAGATCGACGAGCGGGAGTTCGAGCGGCGGCTCGATCGCCTGCTGGAGACCGAGGACGCCGAGACCGTCGACCGGTCGGGCGACGACGTCGCCGACCGGCTCCGCGATGGGGTCCGGCGCGAGGTCGAGCGGATCCGAGAGTGACCGACGGACGCCTCCCGCCGCGGGTGCGACCGACACCGTTTTTCCAGCCGACGGCGACCCGGTCGAACGTGTCGAGACCGACCGACGGCCGGCCGGGTCGCACCGCTGTCGGCCGGTCGAGACGCGTCGCCGCCGAGCGACCGAGGGGCGAGTGATGTTCCTCGAGGCCCTCCGATACCCGTTCGCGGACCGGACGCGGCTGGACGGCACCGCGGCGTGTCTCGCGGCGCTGCTGCTCGGCGGCGCGCTGCTCCGGACGGCGGCGGGGCTCTGGCCGGATTGGGCGCTGTTGGCCCCGCTTTCCCTCGCCGTCGGCCCGCTTGTCGCGTTCCTCGGACTCGTCGGCGGTGTGCTCGCCGGCGAGGGGTTCCCGCGCGTCGCGACGAGGGCAACGGCGCGGCTCGCCGGGCGACTGCTTGGTGTCGGCGCCGTCTACCTCTCCCCGGCGGTCGTCACCGTCGCCGCCGTCAGCTACGTCGTCGCGGTCGGCACGATGCCGAGTGCGCTGAGCGGCGTGGGGCTCGCGACGCTCGCGACCGTCGCGCTGCTCGTCACGGTCGTCTGCGGGTATCTCTTCCCGTCAGCGGCCGTCGTGAGCGTGCGGGACGGGCTCCGCGCCGGCCTCGAGCGGGACGCGGTCCGCGGGACCGCCTCGAGCTCGTACTTCCTCGCGTGGGTCGGCGCGACCGTCCTCGTCGTCGTCGCGTGGACCGCGCTCGCGGCGACGGCGGCGCGGAGCGTCGCCGCGCTCCTCGCGCTCGCGTGGGCCGCCTACGCCCACGTCGCCGCCGCGGCGCTGGTCGCGGACGGCGTCGACCGGACGAAGTACTGGTGAGCGGCGGAGCGAGCGAGACGCTGCGAAAAGGGACGGCGGCGACGCGCGTCGATTCTACAGGTCGATCTGGTCGGCCGCGTTCTCCATCGACCGGTTGTGGAGCGCCTCGCCCGTACTCCGGTCGAAGAGGTGGATCGCGTCCGGCGGGATCCGCGCGATCACCGTGTCGTCCTCGCTGACCCGATTGAACCCGTCGATCGTCGCGACGAGCGTCGACGCGTTCTCGGGCTCGACGTCGGGGTCGAAGTGGAGGTACACCGTGTTCTCGTCGCCCATCGGCTCGACGACGTCGACGGTCGTCTCGAACTCGTGGTCGCCCGCGGCGTCGACGAGCTGGACGGCCTCGGGGCGGATCCCGAGGACGAGGTCGGTCGCGTCGCCGAGGTCCGACCGAATTCCCTCGTCGATCGGGTACTCGAAGACGTCGCCGACGAGCCGGTCGCCCTCGAGCGTCACGTCGAAGAAGTTCATCGACGGCTCGCCGAGGAAGCTCGCGACGAACCGGTTCGACGGCTCGTGGTAACACTCCAGCGGCGTCGCGACCTGCTGGAGCTCGCCGCCGTCGAGGATGGCGATCCGGTCGCCCATCGTCATCGCCTCCGTCTGGTCGTGGGTGACGTACACCGTCGTCACGCCCAGGTCGTTCTGGAGCCGCTGGAGCTCGGTGCGCATCTCGGCGCGGAGCTTCGCGTCGAGGTTGCTGAGCGGCTCGTCCATCAGGAACACCTCGGGGTCGCGGACGATGGCGCGACCGAGGGCGACGCGCTGCTGTTGGCCGCCCGAGAGGTCGCTCGGCTTCCGGTCGAGCAGGGGCGAGATGCCGAGCATCTCGCCGGTCTCGCCCACCATCCGGTTGATCTCGTCGTCGGGGAGGTCGGTCGACTCCTCGAGCCCGAACGACATGTTCTGCCGGACGCTCATGTGCGGGTAGAGCGCGTACGACTGGAACACCATCGCGATGTCCCGGTTCTGCGATTTCACGTGGTTCACGACGCGGTCGTCGATACTGAGCGTGCCGGCGGTGATCGTCTCCAGGCCCGCGACCATCCGGAGCGTCGTGGACTTCCCGCAGCCGGACGGACCGACGACGACGAGGAACTCGCCGTCGTCGATCGACAGCGACACATCGTCGACCGCGACGATCTCCTCGTCGCCGTCCTGGAACGTCTTCGTTATCGAGTCGAGTTCAAGCGTTGCCATATCTGTGAGTTGTGGTCGGTGTCGAGTGGTCGTTCGTGCGCCGCGCCGCGTCGTCTCTCGGTCGGTCCCCGGCGCCGGACGCGGCGGGCGTACGGGTCACGCCGCCACCCCCTCGGCGAACTCCTCGCCGAAGAAGATGTACACCGCCAGCGTCGGCAGCGCCGCGAAGAACGCCCCGGCCATCCGGAGCGCGAAGTCCTGCCCCTCCAGCGAGCTCCCGAGGCCCGCTAAGATTAACACGACGGGCGCCGCGGGGCTCGATTCCGTCGAGACGATGACCAGCGTGAAGAGGAGGTCGTTCCAGATCTGGGTGAACTGATAGATCAGGACGACGGCGAACATCGGTCCCGAGAGCGGGAGGACGATCCGCCGGTACACCCGGCGGAGCGTCGCCCCGTCGAGGCGGGCCGACTCGATCATCTCGTCGCTCATCGTCTTGTAGTACGTCCGGAACAGGAGCGTACAGATGGGAATCCCGTAGGCGACGTGGGTGATCACCAGCTCGATGATACCGACGTAGTCTTCGTCGATCCCGAGCGCCCAGACGAACGACAGCACCTGGTCGAGCTGGGCCCACTGCGACCAGAACTGGGTCAGCGGGACCAGCACGGCCTGGTACGGGATGAAGATCCCGGCAATGATGAGCATGAGCACCAGCGCCTTGTACGACTTGTTCCACGTCGGAATCGTGAGCCCGTAGGCGGTGATGCTCCCGACGAACGCGGAGATCACCGTCGCGGGAACGGCGTACAGCAGGCTGTTCCCCATCCCGCGCAGCAGGACGTCGATCGCCGTCCGCCACTTCTCGAACGTGAGCCCGGACGGCCCGGGCGGGGCGAACGGCGCCGTCTCGATGATCGCGGTGCCGGTCTTGAACGACGTCACCAGCCCGGATTCGATGGGAACGAGGTAGAACGCCGCCGCGAGGGCCAACACGACGTACAGGCCGACGTCCTCGACCGTCATCCGGTCGAGGGTCCGGCGCAGCCGCGTCGTCCTCGTCGTCGTGCCGCCGTCGGTTCGGGGTTCCGTGTCGCTCATAGGTTGTCCCTCCGGTATTCGTACACGAGGTAGGGGCCGATGACGCTGAGCGCCATCCCGAACAGGACGATGGCGATCGCCGACCCGTACGCCCAGTTGAGGTTCGCGTACGCCTCACGCACCATCTTCGTCGCGAGGATGTCGGCGCCGTTCGGCGGCCGGTACCCCCCCGACAGCGAGTAGAGGAAGTCGAAGGCCTTCATGCCGAACACCATCAGCACCACGGCGGCGCTGATCGTCGCGCCCTTCAGCTGGGGAATGATCACGCGCCAGTACATTTTCAGGGCCGACGCGCCGTCGACTTGGGCCGCTTCGTAGTGCTCGGTCGGGATCGCGCGGAGGCCGGCGAGGTACACGACCATCGCGTACCCCGAGAACTGCCACATCAACGCGAAGATGACCGCGTAGAGGACGATGTCCTGGTTGCCGAGCCAGCTCACCGGACCGAGTCCGAACGTCCCGATGAGGTTGTTTGCGATCCCGTTGTTGTAGTTGTAGATCCACAGCCAGAACTGGGCCGTGACGACGAACGAGAGGCTCATCGGCAGGAGGTAGATCGTCCGGAACGAGTTCTCGAACCGGATCCCCCTGTCGATCAGGATGGCCAGCACGAGGCCGACCGCGAGCGTCCCCGCCGTGAACGCGATGAGCAGGACGAGCGTGTTGACCGCGGCGTCGATGAACCCGGAGTCCGCGAGCGCCCGGGTGTACATCTCGAAGTCGAGGTTCGAGTAGTCCGGCGCGTTCTCGAAGCGCTGGTAGTCGGTCAGCGAGATGAGGAGGTTCCAGATGACCGCACCGTAGACGAACAGTCCCATCAGCAGGAACGGCGGGAGCCAGAAGACGGACGACTCCATGAAGTCGCTCCCGAAGCGCCGGTCCAGGCTCGCCTTGAGACGGGCCGTCAAGTCCCGGTCCGGTTCCGCCGGGGGGTCGGCCGCGGAGCCGTCGCTCACGACCCCGCCGTCGGCGCGGACCTCGTCGTCGTCCCCCGAGGAGGACCTGATTGTCCGGTGCAATCGACGATAAAAATCGAGCATCAGGTGGTGCTTAGTTCGACACCGCGTCCAGGAAGCCCGTCGTCGCCGCGTCGACGTTGTACGGGCCGGTGAACTCCGAGGAGATGACGTCGTTGAGCGTCGTCATCGTCTCGGAGGGGACGCCGAGCCCGTGCTGGAGGTTCGGCGGCCGGTACTCCGCTTCGGCGAAGTCCTCTGCCGTCTCCTGGAGGTACGGACCGAACTCCTCCATGCTCACGTCGGTGCGGGTCGGGATCGACCCCTTGTACTGGTTGAACGCGACCTGAGCCTCCGGGCTGCCGACGAAGGCCTCCCAGGTCTTCGAGGCCTCGGGCGTCGGGTTGTCCGACGGGTAGAGGAACGAGTCGAAGTGGAGCGTGTACATCCCCTCCGCGCCGGGGAACGTCTTGAAGCCCCAGTCGTCCTCGTACTCGAAGTCCTCGGCGTTCCGGAACGCCCCCGCCGCCCAGTTGCCCTGGTGGATGAACGCGGCGTCGCCGTTGATGATGTTCTGGTTCGACTCGGTCAGCCCGATCGACGAGGCGTCGTCGCTGATGTGGTTCTCCAGCATCTCCGCGGTCCGCTCGAACGCGGCGCGGACGGCCTCCTCGTCGCCGTCGCCCGCGAGGAAGTCCATGTACGGCTGGTAGCCGTTCTCGCCGAGCATCACGGCGCCCCACAGCTGGGTCGTCGTCCAGGTGCCGGACATCCCGTGGGTCATCGGGATCGCGTCGGTCTCGCTGCCGACCGTCTCGAAGGCGTCGATGAGCGCCGAGGGGCTGTTGAGCGAGTCGACGTCGATCCCCGCGTCCTCGACGACGGAGACGTTGTAGAACAGGCAGTTGAGTCGGTGCGAGCCGAGCGGCACGGCGCGGTAGCTGCCGTTCTGCTTGTGGAGGTCGACCGCCTCCTGAACCATCGCGTCCTCGAAGCCGTTCTCGTCCCAAACGTCGTCGACGCTGCCAAGGACGCCCTGGTAACGGAGGAGGTTCGGGCCGGGCCAGCCGGCGAACGATCCCGGCGGATCGTCGCTCTGGAGCCGGTTCGCGACCACGGCGTCGAGGTTCTGGTTACCGCCGCCGCCGATGGGGCTCATCTGGAGGTCGACGTCGGGGTGGGCCTCGTTGAAGGCCTCCTCCAGCGCCTCGGCCGCCGCGGCGCCGTCGCCGCCGGTCCAGCCGTGGAGGGCTTCGACCGGTTCACCGGAGCTGCCGTCGCTGCCGTCGCTGCCATCGCTGCCGTCGCTGCCGTCGCCGCCGTCGCCACCACCGGAACAGCCGGCGATCCCCACGGTCGCGAGGGTACCTGCGCCGGCCACGTAGTGGCGGCGTGTGAGTCGATCTTCTGAACTAGCGCTGTTGTCACGTGACATGTGCCCACAGATTCAACATCCCCATACTTAACGATTGATGTTTATTTACTCGAAAGTCTATTAAAAAACAGAAGCTGGATGAACGCGGTGTAGACGACCTCTCAGGCGGAAAGCCGTGATACGGGTTGAAAAGCGGAACCGTGTTTCTGAACGTTTTACCCGGGGGGTTATCGTAACAAATTGTACCCGGGCGTCGCGGACGCGGGGGGCGACCGCCGAGGCGCGGTCGCCGGTGTGGGCACCGACCGACCGATTCTTGAGCGCCCGGCCCGGACCCACACGGTATGGACGGACCGCTGTGGATCGACGCGCACGCTCCCGCGCTCGACGAGATCCGGCAGGACGAGGCCCGCGAGCGGCTGGAGCGCGCGGTCGACGAGCCGATGAACCTCGTCGTGCAGGGGCCGGCGGGAGTCGGGAAGACGGCGGCGACCCGGGCGCTGACCCGGACCGCCCACGAGAACCCCGAGAGCGACCTGATCGAGATCAACGTCGCCGACTTCTTCGGGCGGACGAAAAAGGAGATCCGGACCGACCCCCGCTTCGAGGGGTTCCTGCAGGGGCGGAGCCGGATGGCGAAACGCGACATGATAAACCGCGTGCTGAAGGAGTCGGCGTCGTACGCGCCGATGTCCGGCGAGTACAAGACGGTCCTCCTCGATAACGCCGAGTCGATCCGCGAGGACTTCCAGCAGGCGCTCCGGCGCGTGATGGAACAGCACCACCGCACCACGCAGTTCGTGATCGCCACGCGACAGCCGTCGAAGCTCATCGCGCCGATCCGCTCGCGGTGCTTCCCGGTACGGGTGCGCGCGCCGACGACCGACGAGACGATCGACGTCCTCGAGACGATCTGCGAGCGCGAGGGCGTGGCGTACGACGGCGACGGGCTGGAGTTCGTCGCCAGCGCGGCCGGCGGCGACCTCCGAAAGGCGGTCCTCTCCGCGCAGGCGACCGCGGTCGAGGGCGGCGAGGTGACCATGTCGGCCGCCTACGAGACGCTCGGCGAGGTCGGCGACGACGACGAGATCCGCGAGGCGCTCGCCGACGCCCGCGCCGGCGACCTGAAGGACGCGCGGTCGGCCCTCGACGACCTGCTCGACGAGGGCGGGTACGACGGCGGGGAGCTCCTCCGGGAGGTCCTCCGGGTCGCCCGCGCCGGCTCCGAGTACGGCGGCGACGAGCTCGCGCGGCTCCACGTGCTCGCGGGCGAGGCCGACCTCGACCTGACCGACGGGCTCGACGACCGGACCCACCTCACGCACCTGCTCGCCGCGTGGGCGGCCGGCCGCACCGAGCTTCAACCCGACCTCCGCGAGCCGGTGGGGGCCTAACGATGGCCCGAGACCCGCCGCTCGCGAGCGTCCTCCCGTTCCCCGTCGTCGACGAGGCGTGGCGGCTCGCGCTCGCTCCCGCGCTCGTCGGGGCCGCGACGCTCCCCTTCCTCCCGCCGGTCGGCGTCGCCCTGCTCGCGCTCGCGCTCGGGACCCTCTGGTTCCACCGCGACCCCGACCGGGAGACGCCGGGCGCCGAGGGGATCGTCGTCGCGCCCGCCGACGGCACCGTCTCGGTCGTGCGCGAGGAGGGGAGCCGTCTGCGGGTGGGCGTGTTCATGAACGTCACCGACGTCCACGTGAACCGCGCGCCGATCGCCGGCGATGTCCGGGAGGTGCGGCACCGACCGGGCGCGAACCGGCCCGCCTTCAGCAAGGAGTCCGACCGCAACGAGCAGGTCGCGATCGACTGCGGCAAGTACGAGCTGCTCGTCATCGCCGGCTGGTTCGCCCGTCGGATCCACCCCGCCGTGGAGCCCGGCGACACGGTCGACCGCGGCCAGCGCGTCGGCCACGTCTCGTTCGGCTCCCGCGCCGACGTGATCCTCCCGGCCGACGTCGACGAGGACGACCTCCTCGTGCGCGAGGGCGACGCCGTCCGCGCGGGCGAGACGATCATCGCCGAGCGCGAGTGAGCGGGCGGGGACAGCGCCTCGGACGGCGGGTTTTTATACCCACTTATAAAACGAACGGCCCCTGCTGCCGGATCGGCTCGTCGTGCGGCCGGCCCGCGACGGCGACGAGCCGGAGGTCGGCGTCGGCCGCGACCCCGAACTCGCCGCCCGCTCGGGTCGTGAAGACGTCGCCCTCGCCGAACGCGTCCCCGCCGACGGAACCGTTCCCCGCGACCGCGTAGAGGAAGCCGGCCCACCCGTCCGGCACCGTCCACGTCCACTCGCCGTCGACGCGGACGTCGAGGTACTCCGTCGGGGTGCGGAGCTCGATCGGCGACCCCTCGCCGACGACGGTCGTGACGGTCGCGCCGTCCGTCTCCCGCGTGGGGAGCGCTTCCGCGCTCGCGTCGACGTAGTCCGGGTCGGCCTCCTTCGCCTCGCGCGGGAGGTTCACCCACAGCTGGAGCCCGTTGCAGGCCTCGCCGTCGGCGGGGAACTCGGAGTGGCGGATGCCGCCCCCGGTCGTGATCCGCATCGCCTCGCCCTCGCGGGCGGTGTGCTCGACGCCGAGCGAGTCGGCGTGCTCCATCCCCCCCTCGAGCATGTACGAGACGATCTCGAACCCCTTGTGCGGGTGCATCGGGAACCCCTCGTCCGGGTCGATGTAGAACCGCTCGAAGAGGACGAACGGGTCGAGGTTCGCCGGGTGCCCCTCGGTCGGGAACGCGCGGGTCGAGTGCACGCCGGTGCCGTGGCGAACCGCCTCGCCCGGGATCGGTCCGTCGCCGCCGGTCGTCGCGTTGCCGTTCATACGCGATCGAGCGGGCCGGCACTGATAACCGTCGCGTCGGCGGTAGTCGAGTCGTCTCGGTGGAACGCGCCGCGGCGACCGACGACGAGAGCCGGGCGATCCGTCGGGCATAGCGTTTTGTGCGCCGCCCGTGAGATGAGACGCGTATGCCCAACGAACCGATCCACGAGTCGAAGCAGTCGCGAAGCCGACAGGCGTTGGCCACCTACTTCCGCCGCATCGCGGAGGCCCTCGGCCGCGGCGAGCCGGTCCCGGTCGACGACGCCGGGACGGTGACGGTCGACCCCGCCGCCGAGTCCGAGGTCGAGATCGAGCTCGAACGCGAAGACGGCACCGTCCACTTCGAGGTAGAGGTGGAGTTCGACGAGGCGGAGGCCGCGGTCGACACCGACGCCGCCGCGAGCAAGGCGACCTTCGAGCTGTACGCCGACAGCGCCGACCAGTGGCGCTGGCGGCTCGTCCACGACAACGGGAACATCGTCGCCGACGGCAGCGAGGGGTACGCGGACAAGCGGGACGCGAAGTCGGGGATCGAGAGCGTCCAGCGGAACGCGCCGGGCGCGTACGTGATCGACGTCGACCGCGACGAGGAGCCGCCGGCGGCGGGCGGGAGCGACGCCACCTTCGAGCTGTTCAGGGACAACGCCGAGAAGTACCGCTGGCGGCTCCGCCACGACAACAGCAACATCATCGCCGACGGCGGGCAGGGGTACGCCTCAAAGCAGAAGGCGAAACAGGGGCTCAACAGCGTGAAATCGAACGCGCCGGGCGCGCCCGTCGAGGAGCTCGACGGCGACGAAGCGACCGAGGTCGACGAGGCGTAACTCGGCGATGGTCCCCGACGACACCTCCTCCGGCGGCGACGCGGGGAGCGACGCCGCCAACGACGCGCGAAACCGACGCGGTACGGACGACGACACCGCCGACGACCGGGACGGTCCAAACGCGGGCTCGGACGGGCTCCTCTCACCCGGTGACGATGCCCCCGCGGAGGCCGCCGACCTCCTCCTCTACGGCGTGCTGGGCGGGGTCGTCGGCTCGGTGCTGTCGTTCGTCCCCTTCGCCACCGTCCTCGGCGGCGCGGCCGCCGGCTACCTCTGCGGCGGCACGCCCGCGGACGGGCTCAAGACGGGCGCGGTCGCGGGCCTCGTGATGACGCTGCCGTTCGTCGCGATGGTCGCCTTCGCCCTCTTTCTGTTCGGGTTCGCCGGAGCGCCGGCCGAATTCGGGATACTCGCCTTCCTCGTGATCGGGGTCGGTGCCGCCTACACCCTCGGCTCGGGCGTGATCGGCGGCTACCTCGGGCACTACCTCCGCGGCCGGCTGTAGCGCGACCGCGGACCGCACCGCTTATTCGACGCCCGTCGCTACCTCGTGTCGGACATGGACGCGCTCGACGCGAAGTACCCGTTCTTCGCTGCCGCCCGCGAGGCCGTCGCCGACGCCGCGGTGTCGCTCCCGAAGCTCGTCGCGGCCGACGCGCCCGCGGTCGAACGGGGCCGCGAGCGGGTCGAGCGCGCCCTGATGGACGGGACCGTGGAGTCCGAGAGCGGGACGTTCCCCGCCGACTCCGAGTACGACGTGCAGGCCGAGCTGCTCTCGTACCCCATCGCGCGGATCCTCGTCTCGCTTCTGGACTCCGAGCCCGCCATCGAGAAGTACGCTGCCGCGGAGGCCGCGACCGCAGTCGACCGGGTCCGCGACGACCTCGCGGCCGACGACGAGCTGCGGTCGGTGTCGACGCCGACGGTCGCTCTCGACGACGTGCTCGCCGAGTTCGACCTCGCCGACGCGGTGCGCCCGGACTCCCCTCGACGGGCTTCGGGGGCGGGATCCGGCCGCGACCCTGCCCACTACTGGGTCGACGTGGGCCCGTATCTCCGGCTCACGTCGCCGTCGTGGGGGGCCTCGTGGCGGCTCGTCAACCGCGCGCTCGCCGACGGCGCGGTGCGCGTCTCCCGCGAGGAGCTGCTGGACGCGCTGGAGGCCGCGGTCGAGGAGCGCGTGCGCGAGGGGCTCCCGTTCGAGCTCGCCGCCGGCGAGGGGATCGCCGCGGAGCTGGAGGAGGGCGTCGCCGACCTCAAGCGCCTGCTCTCCGAGCGGAGCTACGCCGGCCCGATCGACGTCGTCGCCCCCGAGCTGTTCCCGCCCTGCATGACGAACCTGATCGAGAAGGCCGAGCGCGACACCGACCTCTCGCCGCCCGAGTCGTTCGCGCTGATGGCGTTCCTCGTCGGGATCGGGATGACCCCGGACGAGGTGGTTGCGTTCTGCGCCGACACCAGCCTCGACGCGGAGGGGATCCGCTACCAGACGGAGTATTTAAAAGACGACCGCGGGACGCAGTATCCACCGCCCACCTGCGAGACGCTGGCGAACTACGGGATCTGCCACAACGAGGCGGACCACATGCAGGTCGCCGCCGACCCCCTCGCGTACTACGAGAAGCGGGTCGCGGCCGCCGACGAGATCGCCGACTGGCGGGACCGCGAGGGCGACGAAGGGGGAGGAGAGGGCGACGAAGGGGGAGGAGAGGGCGACGAAGGCGGGCGAGAAGACGACGAAAGCGGGGATCCGGGCGAAACCGCGACTCCGGACGAAGCGGAGTGAACGGGCCGCCGACTACTCCCCGTCGTTCGCGCGGATGAGGTACGCGCCGACGAGCGCCATCAGCAGGACGAACCCGGCCAGCAGTCCGACGAGCGCGATCGCCCCGGACTCCGGAAGCTCGGACGACCCGCCGAAGGTGACCCCGATCCCGACCAGCCCGGCGATGAAGACCGCGGCCGCCAGCAACGAGACCGTGATCTGCCGACGGAGCTCCGCGTCGATTTCCATGCCCGCGAGTTTCCGTCGCCGCTAAAAAAGGACTTCGATGAGGGCGGCGGGATTCCGGCGACCGGGGCGGCCGAATCTCGAAACTGTGGCGCTTGACCCTTTCGGCGGCGAATTTAACCGTTCACGGGACCGATTTCGACCCGAAGCGAGGGGCGTCCTCGCGATCACCTATGACTCACCCCGAGACGCCGCCCGCGCCGACGGCCACCGACTCGAACGCCGCCCGATCCGCGCCGTCGGACCGGACGCCGCTCGACCGCAGGCGACGACGGGGGCGACACCGCTCCGGAGACTGACGACCGATCGGCGCGCGCCGCGGCGGAAGAGATGACGATACGGCCCCTCCGCGACCGGCGATACGTCGTCGAGACGGACGGCGGGACCTACGTCGTCGCGCTCGGCGGCGGCACCTGTACCTGCCCCGACCACGCGACCCGCGGGCTCCGGGTAAACGCCTCCGACGCGTCGCGATGGAGGTAACCGCGGGGTCGAACCCCGGCCCCGGACGAGCGCGTCGGCGCCTGCGCGATCTGCGGGCGAGAGACGTTCGTCCCGCTGGACGACCGCGGGTCGCACCTCTGTTCGTGTCACGGCTTCGAGCCGGGCGACGTCGTCCGCGACCGGGAGACGGGCGAGCGCGTCGTCGTCGTCCGCGTCACGACCGAACGGGCCGACGCCTACTGGACCGAGGAGGACCGGGCGGTCGGCGAGTACGCCACGAACGCCGCGTACGGCGCCCACGAACCCGTCGTTGAGGCCGTGTACGCAGACGCGGTCCGCCCGGGGCGTCGCCGACTGCGATCGGGACGCCTTCCCCGCCTCGCGGCTCGTCCGTCCGCGACTCACCCGGCGAGGTGACTGATGTCGCGCCGCAGCGTGTACCCCTGCGGGATGCCGACGGCGCCGAGACAGTCCTCGCAGAGCACCCGCTCGTAGTCGCGGTTCGTCTCTTTCTCGAGCAGCGAGACGTCCCCGATTGGGAGCACCGACTCGCAGCGGTCGCACTCGGCTTTGTCGCCGTCGACGATCTTCATCGAACGGTCGCCGGTTCCGTCGATCGGTATAAAAATGCGCGCCCGGCGTTATCACTTCGGATAGCGGGGTTCATAAAATATCGGCGCGGTCGGAGCGACGGTCGGTCGCGGTGGGCGTCCGGGGTTAACCGAACAGCTCGCCGAGGCCCTCGCCACCGTCCTCGTCGTCGTCCTCGTCGTCGTCCTCGTCGTCGGCCTCGTCGGCCTCGTCGGCCTCGTCGTCGGCCTCGTCGTCTTCGTCGTCGTCCGCGGCGTCCGCGGAGCCGCCGGACGCGGCGCCGGCGGCGGGGGCCGCGGCGGCCGTTTCGACGGCCTCTTCGATGTCGACGTCCTCCAGCGCGGCGACGAGCGCCTTGACGCGGGATTCCTCGACGTCGACGCCGGCGGCTTCCAGCACGCCGGTGACGTTCTCTTCGTTGATCTCTTCGCCAGTCTCGTTCAGGATGAGCGCAGCGTAAACGTATTCCATTGGTGTGTCCTCGTAGTGTTATCCGAACATCGCGCCGAGACCGTCGCCGCCGTCGCCGCCGTCGTCATCGTCGTCGGCGTCGTCGTCGGTCGCCTCAGCGTCGTCCGAGTCGTCTTCTTCCTCCGCCTGTTCCTCCTCGTCGGCGTCGCCCGCCTCCGGGGCCGGGTCGGGGGCCGCCTCGACCCCCTGCAGCTCCTCGGGGAGCGCCTCCTCGTCGTCGATCTGGGCCGCGAGCGCGCGGAGCTGGGCGTCGGCCTTCCCGATGAGGTCGGGCACGACATCCGGGCTCTCGATCTCCGCGAACAGCCCGACGGACTTGGCCTCGCCGGACGCCTTCGCGAGAAGGCTGCCGACCGTGGCGGCCGTCGGGTACTCGGCGTTGATCGAGAGGTTGCGCGCGGCGGCGGCCGCCGAGCGAATGTCCGCTTCGTACTCGTCGACGTCGATCGCGAGCTCGTCCGGCTCGAACAGGACGCCCTCGGAGTAGACGCCCTTGAGGTCGAGCCCGACCTCCTTCGGCTCGATGCCGAGCTCAACCAAGACGTTCGCGAGGTCGTCGTCGACGACCTCGCCCTCCTCGAGGACCGTGGAGTCCTCGGTGACCTTGATCGAGCCGTCCTGGATGCGCGCGGCCGCGCCGACCGTCTGGAGCTCGCCGACGAACGGTCCCGGGTCGACGCCCGTGTCACCCTCGGGGATGACGACGTCGTTGGGGGCCACCTCGCCCGCGTTGATCGGGGCGGGGGTCTTCGAGGCTTCCAGCTGCTTGAAGAGGCCGAACGGGTTGTCGTTCGTGCCGATGAGCGCGACTTGTCCCGAGACGTACGCGGTCAGCTCCTCGACGCCGTCGCCGACCTCCTCGAGGGCGCGGGTGGTGAGCGTGTTCCGGCTCACGCGGACGTCGGCCGAGCCGTGCAGCTCGCGGCGCATGGCTTGGAGCTGCCGGCTCGGGATGCCGGCGACGCCGACGATCCCAACGGAGTTGAACGAGTCGATGAACTCGACGAGCTCGTCGACCTCCTCGCGCTTCCACTGCGGGATCGTCTCGGTCTTGCGGGCCGAGCTCATACGGGCACCTCCCTGGCGGGACCCATCGTGGTCTTCACGAAGATCCCGTCGATGTTGAGCGGCCCCTTCTCGAGGCTTGCTTCGAGCCGCCGGATGATGACGTCGATGTTGTCCGAGATGGCGTCGGGGCCCATGTCTTCGGCGCCGACGCGGGTGTGGAACGTGCGCCGGTCGCGCGACCGGAGCTGCACCGTGTTCTTCATCCGGTTGACGGTCTCGACGACGTCGTCGTCCGGCTGTAGTGGGGTAGGCATCTTCCCGCGCGGACCGAGGACGGTACCGAGGTACCGACCGATGTCCTGCATCAGGCTGGCCTCCGCGACGAAGAAGTCGGTCTCGTCGGCCAGGTCCTTTGCGCGGTCGTCGTCGTCTCCGAGGTCCTCGAGGTCGTCGCTGTCAAGCACTTCGTCAGCGACTTCCTGAGCGCGGACGGCGGTTTCGCCCTCCGCGAAGACGACGATCTGTGTCTCCTGCCCCGTTCCAGCCGGCAGCACGACGGACTCGTCGATGCGGTTCGACGGATCGTTGAGGTCGAGGTCTCGCAGGTTGATCGCGATGTCCACGGTCTCGCGGAAGTTCCGCTCGGGCGCATCGTCGAGTGCGAGAGTTACGGCCTCTTGTATTGTGTCTGCCATTTTCACCTCCGTAGTACGCAGGTCGCTCCTACGGGTCAGTGAAACAGGCGAAGCCTGTCTCACCGGAGAGTGGTCCATCGGAGGTTTAAAAGCGTCGAACCGCCCGTCCCCGTGCGAACCGGCGACAGGGCCCGTGCGGGCGGTCGACGGCGACTCCCGGGGGTGAGCGGACGACGGCCGAGCGGTCCTCGACTTCGACGCGCGTCGAAGCCGAAAACGTCGGATAGGGGAACCCTTTTGATGCCGCTCGCCGACCCACGAGGTAATGACTCAGGGTGGTCCGGCGTGACGATGGACGACCGTATCGAGGACCTCCGGGAGCGCCGCGAGCGGGCGGCGCTCGGTGGCGGCGAAGACCGGATCGACTCCCAACACGAGAAGGGGAAGATGACCGCGCGCGAGCGGATCGACTACTTCCTCGACGACGGGACGTTCCACGAGTTCGACCGGTTCCGCACCCACCGCAACCACAAGTTCGGGATGGAGGAACAGCAGATCCCGGGCGACGGCGTCGTCACCGGCTACGGTGAGGTGAACGGGCGGAAGACGTTCGTCTTCGCGCACGACTTCACCGTCTTCGGCGGCTCGCTCGGCGAGGTGTTCGCCGAGAAGGTGTGTAAGGTGATGGACAAGGCGATGGACGTCGGCGCGCCCGTCGTCGGGCTCAACGACTCCGCCGGCGCCCGCATTCAGGAGGGCGTGGCCTCGCTCGGCGGCTTCGCGGAGATCTTCCGGCGCAACACGGAGGCGTCGGGGGTCATCCCGCAGATCTCGGCGATCATGGGCCCGTGTGCGGGCGGGGCGGTGTACTCGCCGGCCATCACGGACTTCACGTTCATGGTGAAAGACACCTCGCACATGTTCATCACCGGCCCGGACGTCATCGAGACGGTGACGGGCGAGGAGGTGAGCTTCGAGGAGCTCGGCGGCGCGGTCACCCACACGTCGACCTCGGGCGTCGCGCACTTCGCCGAGGAGAGCGAGGAGGACGCCTTAGACGACATCGCGCGCCTGCTCTCGTACCTCCCCGCCAACAACGTCGAGGACCCGCCCCGCGTCGAGCCGTGGGATGACCCCGAGCGCGCCGACGAGGAGCTGGGCGACATCGTCCCGAACGCGCCCCGCAAGCCGTACGACATGAAGGAGGTCATCAGCGGCGTCGTCGACGAGGGTTCCTTCTTCGAGGTCCAAGAGAACTTCGCGAAGAACGTCGTCGTCGGCTTCGCCCGGCTCGACGGTCACTCGATCGGGATCGTCGCCAACAACCCCCGCGTGAACGCCGGCACCCTCGACATCGAGTCGAGCCAGAAGGGGGCGCGGTTCGTGCGCTTCTGCGACGCCTTCAACATCCCCATCCTCACCTTCGAGGACGTCCCCGGCTTCATGCCCGGCACCGACCAGGAGCACAACGGGATCATCCGGCACGGCGCGAAGCTGCTGTACGCCTTCTCGGAGGCGAGCGTCCCCCTCCTCACCGTGATCACCCGGAAGGCGTACGGCGGCGCCTACTGCGTGATGTCGTCGAAGCACATCGGCGGGGACGTCAACTACGCGTGGCCGACCGCGGAGATCGCGGTGATGGGCCCGAAGGGCGCCGTCAACGTCCTCTACCGCGAGGAGCTGGCCGAGGCCGACGACCCCGACGCGCGCAGACAGGAGCTCATCGACGAGTACCGCGAGGAGTTCGCGAACCCGTACAGCGCCGCCGACCGCGGGTTCATCGACGACGTCATCGAGCCCGCAGAGACGCGCGCGCGGCTGATCGACGACCTCCAGATGCTGAAGGGGAAGCGCTCGGACCGGCCGGAGAAGAAACACGGCAACATCCCGATCTGATGGCGACCGGTTCGCCCGACCCGGAGGCCGGCTCCGCCGACCCGAACGCGGACGCCTCGCAGAGCGATCCGAGCGGCCCGACGGTCGCCGCCGTCCTCGACGGCCTGACGGTCCCGGACGACGCGGACGACGCGGAGGCCGCCGCCATCGCCGCCGCGGTCGCGGCGCACCTCCGAGACGGCGAACGCGCCGCCGCGGCAGTCGCGGCCGCGGCGGACGACGAGCCGGACTGGGAGGGCGAGCGCTGGTCGTTCGCCGGTCGAGTCGATCGGCTGCAGAATCGGTCGGTCCGCGTGCCGGTCGACGCGCCGACCGATCCGTGGACCGCGGCCGGTCGCGCCGACCGGCTCTGAGTCGGGTCGCGTGCATTCCCCCGGCGGCCGACCTCGGTAGGCGCCGATACCCTCCGTGAGCAGGCCGCCACGCAACCTCTCGGAGGGCGCGTCGGAGAATGCGCCCGTTCGAGTATATATCTGTGGCCAATAGCTATAGCCGACGGGTCACGCCTCGCGCGACTCGTCGCCGTCGCCGTCCTCCGTCGTCTCGATCGGCTCCTCGCGCCGCCCGCCCATCGAGCCGCCGCCGAGGAGCCGGTTGAGGACGGGAGGGACGACGCCGACGAGCAGGACGAGGATCCCGATCCGGACGAGGATCGAGGCGTCAGTGAGGAGCGTCGCGGCGAGGTACGCGCCCGCCGCGACCAGCGTCGACGGCAACACGTAGGGGTTTCCGGGCGAGAGCATGTTCGGACGTGGCGGCCGGCAGGCTCTTAATCGTCTCGGGAAGGCTTCGGCGACCGCCGGCGGGGTACGACGATCGTCGTCACCGATCGTCGTCGCGGACCGATAGAATGAGGTGGGTTATGCTGGAATGGTGGCGTAAGAATGTTCGACAAGGTTCTCGTCGCGAACCGCGGAGAGATCGCGGTTCGGGTGATGCGCGCCTGTGCGGAGCTGGGTGTCGACACCGTCGCCGTCTACAGCGACGCTGACAAACACGGCGGTCACGTGCGGTACGCGGACGAGGCGTACAACGTCGGCCCGGCCCGCGCCGCTGACTCGTACCTCGACGGCGAGGCGGTCGTCGACGCCGCGCGGAACGCCGACGCCGACGCGATCCACCCGGGATACGGCTTCCTCGCCGAGAACGCCGACTTCGCGGCCCGCGTCGAGGCCGCAGACGGGATCACGTGGGTGGGCCCCGCCAGCGACGCGATGGAGCGGCTCGGCGAGAAGACTCACGCCCGCCGGGTGATGGAGGAGGCGGACGTCCCCATCGTCCCCGGGACGACCGAGCCCGTCACCGAGGTCGAGGCGGTCACCGGGTTCGGCGACGAGCACGGCTACCCGGTCGCGATCAAAGCCGAGGGCGGCGGCGGCGGCCGCGGGATGAAGGTCGTCGAGAGCGCCGAGGAGGCCCAAGAAGCGCTCGAATCGGCGAAGCGCGAGGGGGAGGCGTACTTCTCGAACGACTCCGTCTACCTCGAGCGCTACCTCGAGACCCCGCGCCACGTCGAGGTCCAGATCGTCGCGGACGCCGGCGAGGAGGGGGACACGCCCGCCGACGAGTCGGACGTCGTCCACCTCGGCGAGCGCGACTGCTCGCTCCAGCGCCGCCACCAGAAGGTGATCGAGGAGGGGCCGTCCCCCGCGCTCTCGGACGAACTGCGCGAGAAGATCGGCGAGGCCGCCCGCCGCGGCGTCGCCGCCGCCGACTACACCAACGCCGGCACCGTCGAGTTCCTCGTCGAGGAGGACCCCGACCGCGACCCCGTCGAGCCGCTCGGGCCGGACACGCCCTTCTACTTCCTCGAGGTCAACACGCGCATCCAGGTCGAACACACCGTCACCGAGGAGCTGACGGGCATCGACATCGTCAAAGAGCAGCTCCGGGTCGCCAGCGGGGAGGGGCTCTCCGTCTCGCAGGACGACGTGGCGCTGGAGGGCCACGCGATCGAGTTCCGGATCAACGCCGAGAACGCCGCGGAGGCGTTCCAGCCCGCCAACGAAGGGTCGTTGGAGACGTACGACCCGCCGGGCGGGATCGGGGTGCGCGTCGACGACGCGCTCCGGCAGGGCGACGAGCTGGTCACCGACTACGACTCGATGATCGCGAAGCTGATCGTGTGGGCCGGCGACCGCGAGGAGTGCCTCGCCCGGTCGAAACGGGCGCTCGCGGAGTACGACCTGGAGGGCGTCGTCACCATCGTCCCGTTCCACCGCCTCATGCTCGACGACGAGCGGTTCGTCGCGGGCACCCACACCACGAAGTACCTCGACGAGGAGCTCGACCGGGAGCTGGTCGCCGAGGCCCAGGCGAAGTGGGGGACCGAATCAACGTCCGGCGGCGACGACGACGAGGCGGTGACCGAGCGCGAGTTCACCGTCGAAGTGAACGGGAAGCGTTTCGACGTCGAGCTCGAGGAGCGCGGCGCGCCCGCGATCCCGACGCCGAGCGACGCTGGCGGCGCGAGCGGGCGTCAGGAGCGACCGCCGCAGGCGAAAGGCGACGACGGCGACGACGACGGCGTCGACGTCGCCGAGGGCGGCGAGGCCATCGAGGCGGAGATGCAGGGGACGATTCTCTCGGTCGACGTCGGCGAGGGCGACGAGGTCGCCGCCGGCGACGTGGTCTGTGTCCTCGAGGCGATGAAGATGGAGAACGACGTGGCCGCCGAGCGCGGCGGCACCGTCGCGAGCGTCCACGTCGGCGAGGGCGACAGCGTCGACATGGGCGACGCGCTGGTCGTCCTAGAGTAAGATCGAGCGCTCTCCGGATGCGGTTATTTATAAATAATCGACGGCTCTGCGGTGAGCAGCTCCGATGTCTCGACTCCTTTAGTTATGGAGTACAGAGCGTGGCTTTAGTGTCAGTAAAATAATTTGACGGTACTATCTTTGACGCCCGAGGAGGGCGGCACCGAGTAATGCGACGATAGCGATAATAACTCCGAAGCCAGGGGTACTTTCACTCGTCGCCGTTTCGTCGGAACCACTCTCATCCGTCGTCTCGTCGGAACCACTCTCATCTGTCGTCTCGTCGGAACCACTCTCATCCGTCGTCTCGTCGGAACCACTCTCATCCGTCGTCTCGTCGGTAGCCGTATTATCCGACATTACGGTAACCGTCGCAGTGCTGGCGGCGATCTCGGCGCCGTCTTCGGTATGGAGTGCGACCGTCACGTTGGTGTCCGAGGTTATCGTCGGGGAGAGGGTCAGTTCAAGATTTTCGACAGTCGTGCCGGCCTCAAATGTTCGTGTTGTGTTGATAGTCCCGTTGGCTGTATGTACGTCAACGTAGTAAGGGACGTCACCGGCCACTTGTTCGACATCGATCTGATGTATTTCACCGTGTTCGTCAAGTTCGTGACTTTGCTCGGAGAACTGCACATCGGCGGTGGCTACCGTCGCGGTCTCAGCGGCGAGTTCGGTACCGTTGGCTGCGTGGACTGCGGCGGTCACGTTTGTGGTTTCAGTAAGCGTCGGATTCAGTGTCAATTCAAGATCAGTCTGTGCCGTGCCACCGTTGAACGTCTGCGTGGTATTGATAGTCCTGTCTGCCGTGTGTACGTCGACATAATAGTCCTCATTGGCCGCAGCCGTGTCGACAGTTATATCATGGATTTCGTCATGAACATCAAGTTGGTGAACTTGATCTGAGAACGATACTGTGGGAGCCTCAATTGTGTCGACCGCAATAGTCTCACTTGCGAGTTCGGTTCCGTTTGCTGCATGGGTCGCGACAGTTACCTCAGTGTCCGACTTGATAGTCGGGGAAAGTGTTACTTCGAAGTCCTCCCGCGTTGTCCCGGCCTCAAAGGTTTGCGTAGTATTAATTGTCCCATTCTCGGTGTGAAGGTCAACGTAAAAATCCGTGTCTGCGCTTGCCTTGTCGATTGTAACTGTATGTATCTCGCCGTGCTGGTCTAGAGGGACCGTCTGATTATGTACGGTCAGTCCGTTGCCATCCGCATGGGCCACTGCGCCACCAGAAGCTGTAATCGCCACCAGCGAGATGACGGCGGCTAATATGATGATCTGCGTCACTACTCGTTCTATGACATGCTGATTTCCGGATAATGACAGCGCCATCGTACGGTTACATTTTGCCAGCATTGAATAACGTTTGGTATGACATGATAATTGTAATAAATTTATAAAATGTTATTTTTGGATGTATTCATATCTGCTAGTATCAAATCTGCGGTGAACGCCTCCAAAGCCCCAGCCGCTCGCTTATAATTGGCCGACAGTGGATCGACGGTGAACGCCTCCAAAGCCCCAGCCGCGAGGACTCGATGCGCTCGCTGCGGTCCTCAGTCGGTCGCTGCCGCTCCCTCCTTGCGGTCCTTGCGTCGCGCGTCTTCGCCCTCGCGGCTGCCCCTTTGAGTCCCGCCCCGACCGCACCGCAACCGCACAACCTCACGCCTCCCCAGCCTCGTCGCTCGCTTCGCTCGCTCCTCCCTCGCGCGTGCGACTCGCGGCCTGCCGGCCGCTCATCGGCACGCGCCACCGCCTCGTTCATTTATAAATAGCCATCGATACCACGCGTATATTTTAAATAGTCCATTGCTACCAGGCTCTGCAACACGCCCTCTCTAACGCCCACGCAACCCCAGCAACTCCCGCGTCTCCTCGGGCGTCGCCACCGGTCGCCCAAGCTCCTCCGCGATCCGCGCCGTCCGGGCCACAAGCTGCTCGTTCGTCGCCAGCTCCCCGCGCTCGTAGTACCGGTTGTCCTCTAGGCCGACCCGGACGTGGCCCCCGAGCAGCAGCGACTGGGTCGTCATCGGGAGCTGGTGCGGGCCGAACCCGATCACGTTGAACTCGACGCCCTCCGGCAGCGCCTCGACCCGGTTGATCAGGTTTCGGGGGTGCGGGGGCGACGTGGTCCCGCCACCGAACAGGAAGTTGAGGTACTGCGGCTCGTCGAGGTCGTCGAGGATCGCCAGCGACTCGTTGAGGTGGCCGTCGTTGAACACCTCCAGCTCGGGTTTGATGTCTCGCTCTTTCATCGCCGCGTGCAGCGAGGCGACCAGCTCGCGGGTGTTCTCCGAGGTGAGCCGGTCGTAGCGGTTGAGCGGCCCCATGTCGAGCGACGCCATCTCCGGGGCGGGGTCGGTCCGGAGCGGCTCGTGTCTGAGGGCGTCCGGGGCGGCGGTCCCGCCGGTCGAGTGCTGGAGGACGGCGTCGTCGGTGGCGTCGCGGACCGCGTCGTCGATTTCTTGGAAGCGTTCGGCCGAGAAGGCGCGCTCCCCGTTCTCGCGGCGCGCGTGGAGGTGGAGCACGCTGGCGCCCGCCGCCTCGCAGGCGGCCGCGGCCGACGCGATCTCCTCGGGGGCCTCCGGGAGGTCCGGGTGCGCCTCCTTCCCGTGGACGCCACCGGTGAGCGCCGCGGTGATGACCGTCGGCTTCCCGTCGAGGTAGTCGCCGTAGGTCATCGGTCGCCGTCGGGGCTCTCGCTCTCGTCGTCCGGCGATTCGGCGGCGACGTAGAACTCGCAGTCCGCCGCCGGGTCGAGCTCGTACCGGGCGTTACAGACATCGGCGCGCATGGGCTGGACGAACGACTCGGTCACGGTACAGAAGGCGCGGGCGGTCTCGAACGACTCCCCGTCTCCCTCCTCGCGGTACGCCAAGTGCGGACACGTCTCTGCCATGCCGGAGGGAGGCGGGCGATCGGCTTGAAGCCACACGTCGGGGACGACCCTCGTTCACCGACGCTGTTTAACCGACCGCCCCAGAATGGGACGCCATGGAGCCGGTCGACGACTGGCGGGCGGCGATCGCGGAGGCCGGGGAGCTCACCGGCCCGATCGCTGCCGGGATCGTCGGCGAGCACGGCGACCGCGGGCAGCGCGCGATCGAGGCGGTCGGCGAGGGGCGCGTGAAGCGCTACCGCGATTTCACCGTCGTCGTCGGCCACGACGACGAGTACGTCGTCGAGGACGGGGAGTGCACCTGCGCGGACGCGACGTACAACCTCGACGCCGAGGACCCGAGCGAGCGCTGCTGGCACGCGATCGCGGTCGACGTGGCGGACGCGGTGGGCGCGGTCGACCACCACGACATGTGGTACTCGGAGGTCCGCGAGTTCCTGTGAGCCGGGAGTGAGCGGCGGGCGGGAGCCGGAGCAGCCCCGGTTCACCCGGATGAGACGCCGACACGGCGGATTTTTTCGGCCGGCCAGTCGAAAACGTTTACAACGGCGGCCGGTCTCCCCTACGATATGGCGGACTGTCCACTCGCCGACGATTGCCCCAGTTTCGACGAGCGAATCGAGGGGATGGGGTGTCAACACTACGGCAACAAGGGTGGCGCGGAGTGGTGTAACCACTACGACATGCCCATCTACGAGCTGAAACAGCAGCCGGTCCAGCCCGGCGAACACGTCGCCGTCGAGGTCGACGACATCCACGAGAGCGGCGCGGGCGTCGGCCGCACCGACGACGGCTTCATCGTCCTCGTCGACGGCCTCCTCCCGCCGGCGCGCGCGGAGGTCCGGATCCACCGCGTGAAGTCGAGCCACGCGACCGCCCAAGACGTCGTCGAACGCCTCCCGGAGGAAGACGAGGAGGGAGAGGACGGCGACGACGCGGACGTTGAGGGCGACGACGCCGAGGAGGACGAAGACGAGGAGGGCGACCGGCGCCGCGACCGCCCGGACCGCGAACGGCTCGGCAGCCGCGAGAACTTCTGGGGCAAGTGAGCGCGTCCCGGGGTGGCCCCGCCCACGGACAGTCCGGACGCCGCCGATCGGTCGCCGTCGCGCCCGTCCCGGCGCGGTCGACCGCGGTCCCCGCTCGGCGCGGGACGTCGAAACCGCCGTTTTTTGAGCGAGCGTCTCCTCACTACCAGTATGGTCGTAGACGACGGTCCGGCCGACGCCGGTGACGCCGAGGGGGCCGACGACGTCGAGGCCGCCGCGCTGCTGGAACGGGCCGGGTTCGACGCCGACGAGAGCGTCCTCACCGACCGACAGGCCGAGGTGCTCGCCCTTCGCGAGCGGGGGCTCCGCCAGTCCGACATCGCCGACCGGCTCGGAACGTCGCGCGCGAACGTCTCCAGCGTCGAGGCCAGCGCCCGCGACAACGTCGAGCGGGCCCGCGAGACGGTTGCGTTCGCCGAGGCGCTCTCGGCGCCAGTCCGCGTCGAGATCGAGGGGGGCACGGACCTGTACGACGCCCCGAAACACGTGTACGACGCCTGCGACGAGGCCGGCGTGAAGGTGAACCAGACCGCGCCGGACCTGATGAAGACGATCGGCGACCGCGCCGGCGACGCGGTCCACGGCCGCGAGGTGCGCAGCCGCCTGTTCGTCACCGTCGACGCGAACGGCCAGATCCGGGTGCGGCAGCCGTGAGCGGTTCCAGTTTATAAGCTCGGGCGCTCCGCGACGCTCACTCCTCCAGCCGCTCCGCGACGCCGACCAGCGTCGAGCCCGCGGTGACGGTCGACTCGCGGGCGACCGAGTAGACGATCCCGTCGCGGTCGGCCGTCGCGGTCTGGAGCGGCTCGAACGTTGTCGGGTCGTGAACGACGCCGAGCCGCTCCCCCTCGACCGTCTCGTCGCCGACGGCGAGGTCGGGCTCCGGCGTGAACAGTCCCGACTCGGCGGCGTTCACGCGTCCGAGGTGGTTCCGGGCGACCGTTCCGTCCCACGGGTCGGGCTCGCCCGGGAGCAGCCCCTCGTGACGGAGAGCGCCGAGCGTTCCTTTTAAACCGATCTCGACCGCTTCCGGAACAACCTCACGGCTGTGCGCGAGCTCCGGCGTAATCGTCGGGATCCCCTCTCGGGTGGCGGCGACGCGGAGCTTGCCCGCGAAGCCGCGCTCGCTCCACTCCGCGTCCGCCTCGTCGCCCGCGGCCTCCGCGAGCAGGAGGTCGGTCCCGAACGCCTCCGCGAGCGACCGGCAGTCCTCGTCCCCGCGCATGTAGACGGCGTGCGTGAGCATCGCCGGCGAGCCGGTGTGGAGGTCGACAATCGCCCCCGCTGCGCTCGCGAACACCCAGAGCCGGGCCGCCGCCCGCTCGTGGAGCGTCCCCTCGTCGTCGCCGGGCCAGCAGCGGTTCATATTCGAGTGCGTCGCGTCGAGCGGCTCCGGCGTCGTGTACGAGACCCGGTCGAACGTGAGCGGGTCGGCGACGGGGACCGTCACGAGAGTGCCGTCGAGGTCGCTCGCGGCCGCGCTGGTCGCGCCCCCGCCCGTCAGCCGCTCGTGGAGCCGCCGGAGGACCGCGGTCCCGTTCACCTCCCGACCGTGCTGTGCCGCCTGGGCGTAGACCACGGGGCCGCCGTCGGCCGGGACGTCGAGCTCGGGGCCGTCGTCGCCGTCGATGAGGGCCCCCTCGCCGTAGACGTGGACGGTCGTGCGGACCGGGACGCCCGAGGGGAGCCGGGCGAGGACGAGTTCGCTGGCGTCGTGCATACCGCAAGCTCGGTCGTGTGGGGCATATATCTCCGGGGGTCGACCGGCGGACCCGCAGGCACTCGGCGCCCGCCGACCGGGCCGACCGATCAGGGACGCTAAGTCGATGGGTCTCCGAGACCGATCCGAGATGCGGGTCACGCTCCTCGGCACCGGCGACACGACGGGCACCCCGACGGTCGGCTGCGACTGCGACACCTGCGCCGCGGCGCGCGAACGGGGGGTGTCGCGCTCGCGGTTCTCGGTCCACGTCGCCAACGAGCGCACCGGCGAGTCGTTGCTCGTCGACTTCAGTCCGGACTTCCGGAGCCAGTTCCTCGACAACGACGTCTCCCTCCCCGACGCCGGCATCGTGACGCACATCCACTTCGACCACCTCGACGGCCTCGGCAACGTCTACCGGCTGGTCGACGGGCTGCCCGTCCACGCGCCGTCGGAGACCGACCCCGCCACCGACGAGAGCGTCGCCGAGACGATTCGCGACAAGTACGACTACCTCGAGGACCGGATCGGGGTCCACGCCCGCGAGCCGTTCGAGCCCTTCGAGACGTGCGGGTTGGAGGTCCGGTTCGTCCCCGTCGACCACCCGCCGCTGCTGTGTTACGGGGTCGTTATCGAGGACCCGGAGACAGGCGCGAAGCTCTCGCTCACCGGCGACACGAGCTACGACGCCCCCGAGCGCTCCCGCGAGGCGCTCGCCGATCCCGACCTCCTGCTGGCCGACGCCATCGTCCCCGCTTCCCTCTGCGACTACCACCCGATGGGCGGACGGCACGAGGGACCCGACGGCGTCCCGCGCACGTTCGGCTCGAAACACATGACTCGGGAGGGTGCGCTCGCGCTCGCCGACGAGTTGGACGCCGACCGAACGCGGCTCGTCCACCTCGCGCACTACTACCCCCCCGACGAGGCGTTCGAGGAGCCGCTCGCGGTCGACGGCGAGGCGTACGAGCTGTAGGAACGTCCTTCAGACGAGGTCGAGGTCGAGAACGTCACGCAGCCCGTCGACGTCGAAATCGGCGTCGGACACGGTGAGTCGCTCGTTTAGGGCGACAGCGGTCCCCGCGATGAATGCCTCACGGGCCGCGAGCGGATCACCTCGGTCGCGGAGCGCGTCTTGGAGCACCGCCGCCTCGCGGGCGACCGTCGGCGACGTGTCGGCTATCTGTACCCAGTCGAGCGCGTCGTCGACCGCGTCGAAATCCGTTGATCCCGACCGAAACACCTCGCCTTGGTACACCTCGAACAGCACGAGCGGCGGTGCGTTCGCCGGCTCGTCGGCACGTTCGTGTACGTACTCGACGGCCGCATCTCGGCCGGCGAGATAATCGATGAGAACGCTGCTGTCGTACACCGTCACTGCGAGTCGACCCCGCGTTTCATCTCTCGGCGTTTCTCCCGTGCACGCTCGGGCGCGTCGCTCCCCGCCCAGAGACCGGCCCCGGCCCGGATGTCCTCGCGGCGCTCGCGGAGCAGCCGCGTGAGTAAGTCGTCGAAGGTCTCGTCGTCTCCCTTCAGCGACGCAAGCGCAGCGTGCGTGTCCTCCTCGACGCGGATACTCTTACTCATGCGTGCTCGTATACTATCCCGTATACAATACCGTTTCGCCGATCGGACGCGTCGAGTACGCGTTTCGTCGCGGGCGGTTCCTGACGTTCCGTCCGCCTACTCGTACTCGCTGCCGACGACCTCGCGGATGCGCTCGGCGGTCACCGGGCCGACGCCGTCGACCTCCAAGAGGTCGTCCTCTGGCGCGGTCATCACGGCCTCGACGGTGCCGAAGTGTTCCAGCAGGGTCCGCGCCGTGACCGGCCCGATGTCAGCGATGGCGGAGACGACGTACTCCTGCTGTTCCGCGCGGGTCTTCGTCGTCTTCTCGCCGTGGACGCTCACCTCGCGGTCGCGCGTCTCCTGCTCCCGCTTGGCGATAGTCGCGAGCAGTTCCGTGGTGTCGGACTCGCCCTCGGTGCGGAGGACGCTCACGTCGAAGTCGACCGCCAGCGACGCGAGCGCGCCGCGAATCGCGTTGGGGTCGATGTCGCGCTGGCCGTAGAGGTTCGTCCCCTCGACGACCATCACAGGGCGGGCGTACGCCCGCGAGAGCTCGCCGACCTGCTCGAACATCGACCGGTCGGCGTCGAGCATCGAGTCGACGAAGTCCGCCGCCGACTTGCGCTCGACCGCGACCCGGTCGGAGAGCACGTAGTCGCCGACAGCGAGTGTCTCCAGCCGGGTGACGAGCCCGTCGCGCGTCGAGAGGTCCTTTGCGATGGCGGAGTCGAGCTCGCGCTGGTCGACGACGACTTCCACGCTCCCGTCGACGCCGGCGGTGGCGACGACGACGTCGTCGTCCGCGCCCTCATCCGGCTCGGAATCGGCGGCGTCGCCGTCGTCCGCGTTCTCCTCGGCGGCGGCCTCCGTCTCCTCGTCGTTTGCCTCGTCTCCGCTCGCGCGCGCCTCCGCCGCGAAGTCGGTGAGTCCGGCGTCGTCGTCAGGGTCGTCGCTGTCGACGCTTTCGGTCGCGCTGTCGCGCTTCGCGCCGCCGGCGTCACCTCCCGCATCGCTGTCGTCCGCGGACCCGCCGCCGAACGCGTCGAGCCCGGCCTGCCCGTCGTCGCCGACGGTCTCCTCGATGTCGTCGGTGGCCTCCTTCAGCTCGGCGAGCTGGCTGGCCATCTTTTTCTCGCGTCGCCGCGAGATCCAGAAGAACGCCTCGTCGCGGGTGTCCTCGGCCATCAGGACGACGACCTTCCCCTCGGCCTGCCGGCCGGTCCGGCCCTTGCGCTGGATCGAGCGGATCGCGGTGGGGACGGGCTCGTAGAAGCAGACGAGGTCGACCTCGGGGACGTCGAGGCCCTCCTCGGCGACCGAGGTGGAGACGAGCACCTCGAACTCGCCGGCTTTGAACTCGTCGAGCGTCTCCTGCTGCTGTGTCTGGCTCATCCCGTCGGAGCCCTCCTTGTCGCCCTGGCCGACGAACTTCCGGACGTCGAAGCTCGCGGAGAGGAACTCCACGAGCGCCTCGGCGGTGTCGCGGGACTCGGTGAATAAGATCGCGCGCTCGCCCCCGTTGATCCCGAGGGTTTCGGCCAAGAGGATCCGTGCCTTCGAGAACTTCGGGTGGAGCCCGTCGAACGACTCGGCCTTCCGCATCGCTTCCCTCACTTTGGGGTCCGCGACCATCCGCTGGCTCGCCTTGGAGGCGCCCGACGACCTGGCCGCCTCGCGCTGGCGTTCGAAGTAGCGTCGGACGGACTCGACCGACTGGGTCTCGACCAGCTCGGTCGCGCGGCGGAGCTTCATCACCTCCGCGTGGGTGGACATCCCCTTGTACCCGTCCGACTGGTCGTTGTCCATCATCTGCTTCAGCTTCCCGCGCATCTTGTTGAGGTCCTTCTGCGAGAGGTCCGGGTTCGTCGTGTTCGTCACGCCGAGCGACTTGAGCTTCTCCAGCCGGTCGGTGATCACCTCGTTGAGCGCGTCGCGGATATCTAGGACCTCGTCGGGGAGCGTGACCTGCTCCCACTGCACGTCGGTGTCGTGGGTGTACTCGTCGACGTCGGCGTCCGCCTCGGTCATCACCTCGACGTTCGCGAGCCCGAGGTTCTCGCAGACCGTCTCGATCTCCTCGGTGTCGCCGCCGGGGGAGGCGGACATCCCCGTGACGAGCGGGTCGGCCGCGTCGGCGTGGTAGCGCTCCGCGATGTAGACGTACGCGTAGTCGCCGGTCGCGCGGTGACACTCGTCGAAGGTGCAGTGGGTCACGTCGCGCAGCGAGATCCGGTTGCCGACCAGGTCGTTTTCGACGACCTGCGGGGTCGCGATCACGATCCGGGCGTCGTCCCAGAGCGCGGCGCGGTCGTCGGGCTTCACGTCGCCGGTGAACACGACGATCTCGTCGTCCGGAATCTCCAGCGCCTCGCGGTAGAAGTCGGCGTGCTGCTGGACGAGGGGTTTGGTGGGGGCCAAGAAGAGGGCCTTCCCACCGACCTCGTTCAGGCGCTCGGCGGTGACGAGCAGGCTGACCGTCGTCTTGCCGAGGCCGGTCGGGAGACAGACGAGGGTGTGTTCGTCGGCGGCGGCGTCCGCCAGCCGGAGCTGGTAGCGGCGTCGCTGGAGGAAATCGTCGACGAGCAGGGGTCTGTCGATGCCGGCGGCCTCGGTCGCCATCGGCGACGCTTCGCCGCCTTCGGCCTAAAGCCTTCGCGAAGCGGGGTGGAAGTTATCGGTCGGGGGAGCGCTCCTCGCGGAGCTCCTCGGGCACGTCCTCGTCGACCAACTCCGCCCACTCGGCGAGCCGGTCTCCGGATGGTGTTTGCGCGCTCATTAGGCGACGGATCTCCGTAATACGTCTTAACAGTTGCCCCGATTCTACATGATTTAGCATCGATTCGGCGCCCGACAGGGGCCGCGGCCGGGGTCGACCGGGGATCGAGGCCGGCGCGAGGCGGGTCGGCCGACCGCGACTCGCACGCCTTTTACCGCTCACGCGCGTCCGGTCGGCATGAGCAAACTCGACGAGTTCCTCGCCGGCGAGCGACTCGACGACGTCGTCTTCTACCTCAGCGACGCGTACCTCGACGACGACTCCCGGCTCCGGAACGTCGGCGCCGAGACGGACGACGGCGTGCGGCTGATCCTTGACAGCGAGACCGGCCGGTCGGCGTTCGAGGCCGGTACGGGCATGGGCGCGATGGAGTTCGCGAAGACGGCGATGGGCGCCGAGGGGACGATCGGGCGGGCGCTCGACGGCGGAGAGTGTCCGTTCGCGGACGACGACGGTGACGAGGAGAGCCCCGACGACGACCACGACGTCAGCTTCGTCTTCGCGTTCGCGGAGGCGCAAAACGAGGAGGTCGGCGGGCTCTACGCCGAGGGCGACGTGGTCCACGCGTACGCCCACTGCGCGTGCGGCGAGAGCTACTCGCACAAGTGGGTCGTCGGCGACCGCGACGACTGAAAAACGACAGCGCGACCGCACTCAGTCCGGCGCTACTCCTGCTCGGGCGCGTCTTCCTCCGGCACCGACCCCTCGACGAGCGACTGGTCGGCGTACCGCTCGCGGAGGTCCTTCTTCGAGAACTTCCCGGTCGCGGTCTTCGGGACCTCGTCGATGAACTCCACCGCGTCCGGCACCCACCACTTCGGGTAGTCGTCGTGGAGGCCGGCCTGGATCTCGTCGACGAGCGCCTCGCGGTCGACGCCGTCGCCCGGGACGACGAAGGCGACCGGCCGCTCCTGCCAGCGCTCGTGAGGCACGCCGACCACGGTCGCCTCGCTCACGCCGTCGTACGCCATGATCGCGTTCTCCAGCTCGACGCTGGAGATCCACTCGCCGCCCGACTTGATCACGTCTTTCGTCCGGTCGACGAGCTGGATGTAGCCGTCCCCGTCGACGGTGACCACGTCGCCGGTCTTCAGCCAGCCGTCGACGAACTCATCCTCGCTGGCGTCTGGCCGGGCGAAGTACTCCTTGGTGACCCACGGCCCGCGGATCCGGAGCTCGCCGAACGCCTCGCCGTCCCACGGGATCTCCTCGCCGTTCTCGTCTATCACCTCGAACTCCAGCCCGGGGACGACGAGCCCCTGCTTCGCCCGCTTGTCGACCTGCGTCTCGTAGTCGGCGTCGCGCAGGTCGCTCGTGAGGTGCGAGACGGTGCCGATCGGCGACAGCTCCGTCATCCCCCACGCGTGGAGCACCTCGACGCCCCGGTCGTCGTACCACTCGATCAGCGACTGCGGGGCGGCCGCGCCGCCGACGATCACGGTGTCGAGCGTCGAGAGATCGACGTCATTCCCCTCCGCGATGTGCTCCCGGAGCCCGAGCCACACCGTCGGCACGCCCGCGGAGATCGTCACGCCCTCCTCCTCGATGAGGGCGGCGAGGTCGGCCGGGTCCGGCGACGGCCCGGGGTAGACGTGTTTCGCGCCCGCCGCGGTCGCGGTGAACGGCATCCCCCACGCGTTGACGTGGAACATGGGGACGACCGGCATGACCACGTCGGCGTCCTCCATCGGGATCCCCTGCGGCGTCTGAGAGGCCATCGTGTGGCTCCACAGCATCGACTGCGTGTATTCGACGCCCTTCGGCTTCCCCGTCGTCCCGGAGGTGTAACAGAGGCCGGCGGGCTGGTCGCCGTCGAGCTCGGGCCAGTCGTACTCGGTCGACTGGTCGGCGATGAACTCCTCGTAGGGGGTGGCGTCGAGCTCGTCGATTTCGGTCGACCCCATCACGACGAAGTCGACGTCGGCGAACTCCTCGGCGCCCTCGGCCGCGCCGGCGAGCTTCCCCGCGAGCGACGGGTCGACGAAGACGATCTCGTCGTCGGCGTCGTCGACGATGTACTGAATGTGCTCGTCCGGCAGGAGGGGGTTGATCGTGTGGAGCTGGGCGCCGGTGCTCGGGACGCCGAAGTACGTCTCGAAGTGACGCGTGTGGTTCCAGCAGAACGTCGCTACCCTGTCGCCGCGCTCGATCCCGTGCTCGTCTAAGGCGTTCGCCAACTGAGCGGTTCGATCGGCGTACTCGGCGTACGTGTGCCGCGTCCGCCCCTCGTGCGTGCGGGAAACGATTTCCGTGTCGGGATACAGTCGTTCGGCGCACCACAGGAACGGTCGGAGCGTCTGTGAGTGTCCACCGGGCATACCTCACACACCACGAAGTCGAGAATCATGAACATTGCCATGATTGATCGTGAGAATAAAACGGCGAAGGGACCGCGTCGAACGGTCGTGCGTCGTCGAGGACGGATCAACGGTGGGCCGGTCCGAGGGCTCGCTCGATCGCTTATAAATGGTCGTGAGAAGCGCGGTAGACACCCCCAAATCCTCACCCGCTCGTTTATCATCGTTGACAGAGGATCGGTCGTGAACACCTCCAAATCCCCAGCCGCTCGCTTATAAACGGTTGCCGATGGGGTGAGAGTGAACAGCTTCAAGGCCCCAGCCGCTCGCTTATAAATGGTTGCTGATGGACTGATACTGAACAGCTTCAAAGCCCCAGCTGCGAGGGCCGCGCACGCTCGCTGCGCTCCTCAGTCGCTCACTTCGTTCGCTTCCTGCGGTGCTTACGTCGCCTCCGCGGCCCTCGCAGCTGCCCCTTTGAGCCCCCCACACGGCACCGCACCTCACGCCTCCCCAACCTCGGCGGACGGCCCGGCGCGGGCGGAGCCGCGCCGGCCCACCGCCTCCCTCGCACGCGCTCCTCGCGCCCTTGTCAGGGCGCTCGGAGGCGCGCGCCGACCGCACGGTACCATTTAAAAGAGCCCGCTATCCTCTGAAGAGGCTCGCGTGCACCGGCGCGTGGTCGGACTCGGGGCGCGCGGACTCCTCGTCCTCGCCGCCGTCGTCTGAGACCGCTCGGCCGTCGACGCCCTCCGCGAGGAAATCGCGGAGCGGCGGCCCGACGTGCTCGGGCTCGACGAGGAACGCGTCGTGGCCGTGGTCGGAGTCGATCACGTGGTGCGCGACGGGGACGTCGCGGTCGCGGAAGGCGGTCGCCAGCGACGCGGACTGCTCGACGGTGAAGTGCCAGTCGGCGGTGAAGCTCAGCAGGAGCGCCTCGCCCTCGAAGGCGGCCAGCGCGTCGGCGTCGGTACCGTGCCCGGCCGAGAGGTCGTACTCGTCCATCGCGCGCGTGAGGTAGAGGTAGCTGTTGGCGTCGAAGCGCTCGCTGAACCCCTCGGCCTGATAGTCGAGGTACGACTCCACCTCGCGGTACGGGAAGAACGCCGCCGTCGGCTCCGGCGGCAGCCCGAGGTCGCCCTCCTCGCGAGTCAGCGAGTCGCGGCCGGCGGAGCGGCGGCCGAACTTCCGCTCCATCGACGCCTTCGAGAGGTACATGATGTGCCCGGTCTGGCGGGCCAAAGCGAGCCCCTCGTCTGGCGAGGGGCGGTCCGCGTCGTAGTAGTCGCCGCCGCTCCAGTTCCGGTCCGCGCGGATCGCGCGGCGGGCGACCGCGTCGAGCGCGAGGCACTGCGCGTCGAGCCGCCCGGCGGTCGCGATGGCGACGATCCGGTCGACGTCGTCCGGGTACCGCTTCGCCCACTCCAGGACGTTCATCCCGCCGACGCTCCCGCCGACGACGGCGCGGAGCCGCCCCACGCCGAGTTCGTCGAGCAGGCGCCGCTGCGCGCGCGCCCAGTCCTCGACCTGCACCGGCGGGAACGCGGTCCCCCACCGGTCGTGGTCGGGCTCGTCGGGGAGGTCGAGGTCGGCGGGTCGCTCGCTCGTCGGCCCCGTGGTGCCGTAACAGGAGCCGGGGACGTTCGCGCAGACGACGAAGTACTCCGTCGTGTCGATCGCCTTCCCCGGCCCGACGATGTCGTCCCACCAGGCGCGGGCCTGGCCGGCTTGGCCGGCGTCCCGGTCCGGCGACGGCGAGCGCGCGACGTTCTGGCTCCCGGTGAGCGCGTGACAGATCAGCACGACGTTGTCGCCGTCGAACTCCCCGTGCGTCTCGTAGGCCATCTCGAGGTCGGGGACCGACTGGCCGCACTCGAACGTGAACTCGCCGAGGGAGACGGAGCCCTCCTCGGAGGGCGTGGCGCTCATCGCTCACCCCCGGCGGCGCGCTCGCCCGCCGCCAGGCCGCGGTCGAGGTCGTCGATCACGTCGGCGGCGTCCTCGATCCCGACGGAGAGCCGGAGCATCTCCGGGTGGACGCCGGCGAGGCGCTGCTGGGTCTCGTCCATCTGCGCGTGGGTCGTCGAGGCGGGGTGGATGACGAGCGTCTTCGCGTCCCCGATGTTCGCGAGGAAGCTCGTCAGGTCGACCGACTCGCAGAACGTCTTCGCGGCCTCGTAGCCGCCGTCGACGCCGAAGGTGACCATTCCCCCGAAGCCGTCGAGGTACTCGTCGGCGTTGTCGTGGCTCTGGTGGTCTTCGAAGCCCGGGTACGCCACCCAGTCGACCCGGTCGTCGTCGCGGAGGAACTCGGCGACGGCCCGGGCGTTCTCGCAGTGACGTTCCATCCGGAGCGGGAGCGTGTTGAGCCCCTGGATCGTCTGCCACGCGTCGAAGGGGGACTGCTGGCCGCCGGTCGGGCGTACCCCGCGCTGGCGGGCGACGTTCGCGAAGGCGGCGTCGCCGAACTGCTCCACGAAGTCGATCGGGTAGGCGGGCGACTGGCCGTCAAGCTCGTCGTAGTCAGCGTCCGGGTGGTCCCACGGGAACTGCCCGCCGTCGACGACGACGCCGCCGACGGTCGTCCCGTTGCCCGTGATCCACTTCGTCGTCGACTCCCATGTGATGTCGGCGCCGTGTTCGAACGGCCGGGAGAGGTAGGGGGTCGCGAACGTGTTGTCGACGACGAGCGGGACCGCGTTGTCGTGGGCGATCTCGGCGAGCCGCTCGAAGTCCGGCGTGACGAGCGAGGGGTTCGCGACCGTCTCCACGTGGACGAACGCGGTGTCCTCGTCGATCACGTCCGCGTACGCCTCGTAGTCGAGCGTGTCGACGAGCCGGGGCTCGACCCCGCGGCGGTTCGCGATGCTGGTGAGGTACGCGGCCGTGCCGCCGTACATTTCGGAGCTGGCGACGACGTTGTCGCCCGCGCTCGCGAGCACGGTCATGATCGCGTCGAATGCGGCCATCCCCGAGCCGGTCGCGACCGCGTCCGACCCACCCGACAGGTCGGCGATGCGGTCCTCGAGGACGCTCACGGTCGGGTTGGAGAGCCGAGAGTAGATATGGCCCTCCGCCCGGAGCGCGTACATCTCCGCCGCCGTGTCCGCGTCGTCGAAGGCGAACGAGGTCGTCTGGTGGATCGGGGTCGCCCGCGACCCGGTCGCCGGATCGACCTCGGCGCCGGCGTGGAGACTCCGGGTGTTGAACCCACGTTTCATGTGTGTAGTGTATATATCTTCAAGTATCTATAACCGTCAGTTACGGCAAGTGATGCCTCGGCCTGTGTCGAGGCCGACGGGCCGACCCGTTCGGTAAGCGGCCGTCTCCCGCCGAAGCGTGAGTTTATGTCCGATCGCGAGCCAACGGAGGTAATGGCAGTCGCCGACTCACCCGTGCCGGACCTCTCCGAGCGCGCGAGCGCCTGCGCCGACCGCCTCCGCGCCGCCGACCGGGTACTGCTCGCGTCCCACATCGACGCCGACGGGCTGACGAGCGGCGCGATCGCCTCGACGGCGCTCGCGCGCGCCGGGATCGACCACGAGGTCGTCTTCGAGAAGCAGCTGGACGCCGAGTCGATCGCGGGGATCGCCGCCCGCGAGTTCGACGTGGTGCTGTTCACCGACTTCGGCTCCGGCCAGCTCGACGTCATCGCCGACCACGAGGAGCGCGGCGACTTCGTCCCCGTGATCGCCGACCACCACCAGCCGGCCGACCGGGAGACGGCGTTCCACCTCAATCCCCTGCTGGAGGGCATCAACGGCGCGAGCGAGCTGTCGGGCGCCGGCGCCAGCTACGTGCTCGCCCGGGCGCTGGAGGGCCCGGACGGCGACAACCGCGACCTCGCCGCGCTCGCGGTCGTCGGCGCGGTCGGCGACATGCAGGACTCGGACGGCGGGCTCGTCGGCGCCAACGAGGCCGTCGTCACCGACGGCGTCGACGCGGGGGTGATCGAGACGCGGACCGACCTGGACCTGTACGGGAGACAGACCCGCCCGCTCCCGAAGCTGCTGGAGTACGCCTCCGACGTGAAGATCCCCGGCATCTCGAACGACGAGGCAGGGGCGATCGCCTTCCTGAGCGACCTCGATATCGACGTGAAACGCGACGGGGAGTGGCGCCGCTGGGTCGACCTCGACGCCGGGGAGCGACAGGTCCTGGCGTCCGGGCTGATGCGCCGCGCGGTCGCCTCCGGCGTTCCTTCGGACCGGATCGAGGCGCTCGTCGGGACCGCCTACACACTGGTGGACGAGGAGCCGGGCACGGAGCTGCGGGACGTCAGCGAGTTCTCGACCCTGCTCAACGCCACCGCCCGGTACGAGCGGGCCGACGTCGGCCTCGCGGTGTGTCTCGGCGACCGCGGCGACGCGCTCGCCGAGGCGCGGCGGCTCCTCCGGAACCATCGGCGGAACCTCTCGGAGGGGCTCCAGTGGGTGAAGGCGGAGGGCGTCACCGACGAGGAACACCTCCAGTGGTTCGACGCCGGCTCGCGGATCCGCGAGACGATCGTCGGCATCGTCGCCGGGATGGCGATCGGCTCGCCGGCGGTCGACGGGTCGAAGCCCGTGATCGCGTTCGCGGAGGAGAGCGCCGAGGAGCTGAAGGTGTCCTCGCGGGGCTCACACGCCCTGGTGCGACGCGGACTCGACCTCTCGGCGGTGATGCGGGAGGCGAGTCAGTCCGTCGGGGGCGACGGCGGCGGCCACGACGTCGCCGCGGGCGCGACGATCCCGATCGACGAGCGCGGCGCCTTCCTCGCGGCGGCCGACCGGATCGTCGGCGAACAGCTCTCGTGAGGCGGCGGACGCCGTCGCGACCGCGGAAACGCGACGGGCTCCGGTCCCGGTCACTTCAGCGTCGCGTACGTCAGCAGCGACACCGCGAGCAGTTCGAGCACGCGCATCCCGAGCACGACTCGGCCGACGAGCGGGTCCATCGCGTACAGCGTCCGCATGCTGCTGAAAAAGAAGGCGATGGAGACCAAGTTCTCGACCAGCAGGACGGCGCTGAACCCCAACAGTCCCAAGAGGAGCGTCGATCCGAACTCGCGGTAGTTGTCGAGCCAGACCGCCGCCAACACCGCCAGCAGCGCGCTGTTGACGCCCGTGATCAGGATGCCGACCGCGGTGGGCGTGGCGGGATTCATTCGGCGTCCACCTCCGACGTGATCTCCTCGAACGTCTCCGCGTGGTGCTCGAAGCGCTCGGTCAGGAAGTAGAGCTTCCCGTAGTCGTGGTCGCTCGGCTCGACGACGTCGTGATCTCGCAACATATCGAGGTGGTGGGTGATCGTGTTGTAGTCGACGTCCAGTGCCTCCGCAAGCTCGTTCGCGTTCCGGGGGCGGGCGCGGAGTTCCCGGACGATCCGGACCCTGTTGGCGCCACCGCGGCTCGCGACGAACAGGTACCACAGGGCCTTTTCCATCTGGCGTACTGGTGTGTTGGGTAGGTGATGAAAGTCGTTTCGGCCCGGACGGGACGGTCCAGGGAGCGATCGCGGGACGGCAGGCGACACGTCAGCCGACCGTCCGCCGGATCCAGCCGGACGCGCCGGTCGGCGACGGGTCCGACGGCTCCCGGAGCTGTCGGGCCCCCGTGCCGTCGACCGCGCGGACGACGACCTCGTGCGTGCCGCCGGGGTCGAAGACGTGCCGCCACTGCCGCCAGACGTCCCCGTCGGGGAGCGGATCGGAGAGCGCCGCGTCGGTCCAGGAGTCGCCGCCGTCGGTCGAGACCTCGACCCGCTCGATCCCGCGCGTTCCGGCGTAGGCGTGGCCGGCGAGCTCGATCCGACCGTCGTCGAGCTCGGTGATCCCCTCGTCCCAGAGCTTGGCGACCGTCTTCACCTCGCCGGTGCCCTCCCAACCGCGTTCCTCCCAGTACCCGTCCTCCTCGACGTTCAGCAGCTCGATCTCCGAGAGCCACTTCACGTTCGTCTCCCCCCAGTGGCCCGGGATCAGCACCCGGACCGGGTGGCCGTGACCGGTCGGGAGCTCTCTGCCGTTCATCCCCCACGCGAGGAACCCCTCGGCGAGCACGTCGACCGGGAACTGGACGTAGTAGCCGTCCTCGCCGCGCAACATCGCGCAGTTGCAGTCGCCCTCCGGGTCGACGGACTCGAGCAGCGGCCGGATCGGCGTCCCCGTCCAGACGGCGTTGTCCAGCTTGCGGCCGTTCAGGTCCTCGCCGACGCACCGCAGCGTCACCGCGCGGTGTTCGACCGGGCGGTCGATCAGCTCGTCGAAGCTCACCGTCCGCTCGGAGCCGGTCTCGCCGGTGAACGTCAGCGACCACTCGGTCGCGGTGACCTCCGGATCGAACTCCGCGATGTCGACGTTGTAGAACTCGCCGATCCGGCTCACCATCCCGTGAAGGTCGTCGCTCTCGACCGCCAGCGAGGCCGAATCGAGCTCCCGAAGCCGCGCGGTCGCGCCCTCGGAGCGCGGGGCGTCGGCGAGGGTCTCGTCGTCCGACGCGAGCGATCGCCGACCGACGGCGGCCGCGGCGGCGAACCCGAGCGCCCCCGCCACGGTCCCGAGCGTCCGGCGACGCACCCCGTCGACGGCGGCCGTCGACGCCCCCACCGCAGGAGAGTCGCTCTCGGACGCCGACTCGGACGACTGGAGCCCGGCCGACGACGCGCCGGACCCGGCGACCACGACGACGACCGCCGCGGGGAGCGCCACGCCCAGCGCCTGGGCCGGGTCGCCGGTCAGGCCGGCGGCGAGCAGCCACGACGCCGCGCCGGTCGCCGCCGCGCCGACCAGCGACCGGTCGGCGGGTTCGGCGAGGCGGATCCCGGCGAACGCGACCGCACCGAACAGCCCGATCGCGAACGCGAACGCCATCGCGATGTGGATCAGGTGGCCCGCGTCGCCGAGCGTCTCGATGGCGAACGTCACGACCGGCCCCGGCGTCAGGTTGACGATAGCCTGGTCGACGGGTCTGATGACGAACGACGGCGACCACCCCGTGACGAGGTACGAGCCGGCGACCCCGGCGATCCCGGCCGCCACCGCCGCGAGCACCCGGTCTCGTCGTTCGGTAACGTCCATCATAATCTACGTCGGGGTCACAGTCACTTGAACCACGTCCTCGACGGCGGGGTAGTCGTGACCGTCGTCAACGCGGCCCAGCCGGCGCACGGTACCGCCCTCGTCGGCGCCCTGGTCGGGCGCGTCCTGCGCGAGCGTCCGGTCGGGACCGGTACCGGGTGGCTCCGCGTTCGGCTCCGTCCCGGCGTCGAACAGCGACACGGCGTCGGTGACGTCGCCGTCGGCTCCGCCCCCGCCGAGGCAACCGGCGAGCGCCGGCGTCACGAGTCCGCCGCTCGTCGTCAGGAACCATCGCCACGTGTCGTGTCTCGTCATGATCTCAACGAGGGCGATGGCGGGCATATAGATTTTTCAACTACCGGACAACATCGGTGCAGAGTCGGGCCGACATCCGTTCAAACTTCGTTCGGGATCCGGGCGCAGTCGGTTGGGTTCGGGCTGAATCTCCGTCGACGGGAGGGTGTCGTTAGGCGGATCGAGAAGGCGACGGGGGCGCGGCCGAGGACGGAACGGGGACGCGAGCGAAGCCGCGTCAGGCCTCGCCGAGGTCGCGGAACATCGCGCGGTAGTCGTCGGAGGAGAGCGACTCGCCGAGGTCGTCGATGTCGTCGTCAAGCTCCTCCAGCCGCTCGACGAGCTCGGCGTAGGCCTCGTTGCTCTCGCGCTGGGCCGCGGGCTTCTGCGAGCTGAGCACCGCGCGCTTGCTCGCGAGGGCCGCCGCCTCTTGTACGAGGTCGTCGTACTCGGTGCGGGTGAGGAGGGTCTCGATTGCCGTCAGCAGCTTCGAGCGGCTGACGGGTTTGGTGAGGTAGAGGTCGAACCCCATGTCGATGATGTCGAAGTCGGGCTCGACCGCCGTGACCATCGCGACCCGGCAGTCGTAGCCGGCCTCGCGGATGTGTTCGAGTACGTCGTCGCCACTTCCGTCCGGGAGTCGGCGGTCGAGAAGCACCACATCGACGGCGGCGTCGACCCGGTCGATCGCCTCCGCGGCGCTCTCCGCGAGGTCGACGCGGTACCGTTCCTCGAGGAAGCCAGAGTACAGCGCGGCGATGTCGGGCTCGTCTTCGACGACGAGGACCGAGGGGTCGCTCACCGCCGATCACCGCCGGGGTCGACGGGGGACGCTTCACCGGACATACACGAAGGGGCGGCGTGTCGAGGAATAAAGCTGTCGCCGTCGGTATGCCCGGTCGCGTCGGATCGTCTTTTATATACTCCCGTCGCCAACGGTGAGACGAATGTCAGAACTCGTCTCCACCGGGGTCGAGGGGCTCGACTCGATCCTCACCGGCGGCATCACGGAGCGGTCGACGGTGCTCGTCTCCGGGAACCCGGGGACCGGCAAGAGCATCTTCGGGATCCAGTACCTCTACCACGGCGTCACGGAACACGACGAGCGCGGCGTGTACGTCTCGTTCGAAGAGGACGAGGCGGACATCCGCGGCGCCGCGGAGTCGATCGGTCTCGAGGAGTTCGGCGACCTCGTCGACAGCGGCGACATCGTGATCTTGGACAAGCGAGAGATGCTGCGCGAGACCGACTTCTCGACGGCGGTCGACCGCCTGCTCGACACGGTCGAGGACGGGGAGTTCGACCGACTCGTGCTCGACTCGCTGTCGATGTTCCAGCTCTTCTTCGACGCCGAACAGGAGAAGCGAACGTACCTCCTGAAGTTCTCCGACATCCTCAAGGCGAACGGGCTGACGTCGCTGCTCATCAACGAGCAGGGCGCCGTCTTCCCGGACACCGAAGTCGGGCTGGAGAACTTCCTCACGGACGGGAACATCTACTTCATCCAGACGCCCACGGACTCTGGCGTCAACCGCTACGTCTGGGTGGCGAAGATGCGGAAACAGGACATCGACACCGACATCTTCCCGATGGAGATCGGGGAGGGCGGGATCACCGTCCACGAGGGGGCCGGCGGGTTCTCCATGATGGGGCGGTCCGAGGAGCCGTCGTTCTGACGCGGACCGGATCGGGAGGGGAAGCCGGCACCCGAGGCGGGTATCGAGACGCACGGACGGCGCGGGAGGGGGCGTCGCCGAGCGGGACTAGTTCGAGGAGAGGTCGCGCCACACGTCGTCGAGCCGGTTCTTCACGGCGGAGCGCTCCTCGACCTCCACCGTGAGCCCGTCGCGGAAGTCGACCTCGACGCCGTCGACCTTCCGGCGGTACACCTTCACGCGGCGATGCTCGTCCGAGAGCGGGCGGTCGTGAAGCTCGAGCAGGTCGGCCTCCTCGAGCTCGTTTATGCGGCGGTAACACGTCGCGATCGGGACGTCGAGCTCGTCGCTCAGGTCCTGCGCGGACATCGCGTCGCCGGTCGCCGTCAGGATGTTCGTGTTGTACTTGTTCCCGAGCACCGTGATTAGGTCATCCCCCACCATTCACGTTATCGATGTTGATTTTTACATCTTAAAAGGGTACCGGTCATTGCAGGAACCTCGGACTCCGGAAGGAGCGTGGTAGCGGGGTCTTCTCGACGGCTCCGGCCGCACGGCCGAAGGCGACGTGTTATCGCCGGTGATAGCCGCCACCGTGGGTTTATGTATCGACTTCGAGGAGAGAGACCATGGAGCTCATCGAGGGGTTGTATCTTGTGACGACCACCGTGTTAGCGGGTGCGAGCGCGACGCTGGCGGCGTTCGCGGTCGCCGCGTATCGGTCGTCGGGCCGCACCGCGATGGCGTTCCTGGCCGTCGGCTTCGGACTGGTCGTCGCCGCCGCCGTCGTGACGCCCGTCGCCGGCTTTCGGACGTCGTTCGCGAACGCGGAGGCGCTGCTGTTGATCAACACCGGGCTGCTGGCGGCGTCGATGGCGCTCGTCGCCGGGAGCCTCGCCGTTTACGAGCCCGGCACGCGGGAGTTCGTGATCCCCGAATCGGAGCTGTCGCGCCTGCGCGACCGCTGAGAAACGGAGTCAGCCTGTCGCCCCCTCCCCGACCCGCCACCGGGTCGATCCGGAGGCCCCCGACGAACGGTGAACCGAGCCCCCCGACGCCCTTTTGATTTCGCACTCCGTAGAGATCTCGATGACAGATCGCTGTCGAGACGAGGGGGCGAGTTCGAGCGCACAGGCCTCCCTGTGCCGACGCCGACCCGCCGAGCCGTCCCGGCCTTCGGAGCGCCGACGATGACGGCCGTCGACGCTCGCGGCGGTCGCTCGACGGTCGCGCGCCTCTCGGACTTCGCCGCGCGCGCCGGCGTCGGGGCGGGGGTCACGGTCCTCGTAAGCGTCCTCCCGGTCGTCGGCCTGATCGCGCCCGCGGTCGGCGCCGGCGTGGCGAGCTGGACTGACGAGTCGGAGACGCCCCGCGGCCCGCGGATCGGCGCCGCGACGGGCGCGCTGGTCGCGCTGCTGTCGCTGCCGCTGACGTTCCTCGCGGTTTGGGTTGCCGCCGCGGTGTCGCCGGCGGCGACCGTCGGCGTCCTCGCGCTCACGCTGTTCGGCGCGGCGTACGTCGTCGGGAGCGGCGCGCTCGGCGGGTACCTCGCCGACCGGATCGCCGCGGAGCGCGACGCGTCGGAGGCGGGAGCCGACCGCGAGGAGCGGACGACCCCGATCGAGCGCCTCAAACACCGCTACGTCGAGGGCGAGCTCTCCGACGCGGAGTTCGAGCGCCGCCTCGACCGACTGCTGGCGGCCGACCCCGAGGGGGACCGCGCTGAGTCCCCGTCGCGCTCCGAGTCGGTCGACTCGGTGGCGCGCGAACGCGAACGCTGAAGCGGACATTCCGGCGCTACACGCTCGTTTCGACCGTTCACTGAACGCGGTTCCCGTCGGGCGTCGACGTATCGATCGATCGATCGCGCGACCGTTTCCTCCCTTCCGGTTTCGCGGTATCGGACGCGTCGCGGACTCACCTCCCGCTCCGTCGCAGATCCAGTTTTGATACCGCCTCGCCGATATCGTTGATGAATTCTTTAATTATACTACTGAAAACAATACTAAAATCGCCCGACTTGAGTAGTTTATCAGTTCGAATAGCCGGGTGCGTGATCTTAAGTAGGAAATCCCCATCGCTACCGATAACGCCCGCCGGGCAGGCCGGGGGCCGACGCAACACACAATGTTCGAAACCATACTGGACGAGGAAGAGCGCGGTCAAGTGGGGATCGGGACCCTCATCGTGTTCATCGCGATGGTGCTGGTGGCGGCGATCGCCGCCGGCGTCCTGATCAACACGGCCGGGTTCCTCCAGACGCAGGCTGAAGCAACGGGCGAGGAAAGTACAGCGCAGGTGAGCGAGCGGCTCCAAGTCGTGAGCCAGTCCGGTGACATCGCCGACAACGTCGCCGGCACCAGCGAGCGCGGCATCGGCTCGCTCGAGTTCGTCGTCGCGTCGGCGCCCGGCGCGGACAACATCGACCTCGACGAAGTGACTGTCGAACTGGTCGGGACCTCCGGGCAGGAGACGTTCCAGCTCGACGAGGACCCGCCGGCGACCAACGACATCTTCACCAAAACTGGCGACAGCCCCGTTCTGACGGACAACAGTGACCGCGCCGAGGTCGTCGTCAACCTCGAGGCGAGTGATACGTTCGAAGACGCCAGCGGCTACGCGCTCACTGAGGGCGACTCCCTGACGGTGACGTTCACGACTGCTTCCGGCGCATCGACGACGACTGAGATCCGCGTCCCGACCACGCTGGTCGGCGATGACGGCGACTCGGTGAGGCTGTAACAATGTTCGAGTTCATTACCAACGACGACCGCGGTCAGGTCGGTATCGGCACGCTCATCGTGTTCATCGCGATGGTGCTTGTCGCCGCCATCGCCGCGGGCGTCCTGATCAACACGGCTGGGTTCCTCCAGTCGCAGGCGGAATCGACCGGCGAAGAGAGTACGGACCTCGTGTCCGAGCGGATCGAGGTGACGAGTTCCGTCGGGATCGTCAGCGGTGACACTTCGACGCTGAGCGAGATCCGCGTGACGACCACCGGTGCGCCCGGTGCTGATGACATCGATCTGACCGATACGACGATTCAGGCTGTTGGGCCTGGCGGACAGGAGAATCTTGTGTTCACTGATCGGGCGTTCAATGTTCCCGAAAATCCGAGCACCGACGGTGTGACCATCCAACAGCAGATCCCTGACGATGCTGAAAGTGTCCAGATTCGGCTTGGTGAAATCAACTCAGAGGATATTACTCAGCTGACTATTCAGGACACGGTAGCTGGTACTAGTATCACGACAGTAGACATCGAGAGCCTCGATGAAAACGAAATTAATGAAGTTGCTATTCCCACTGAAGACCTTACGGTAGGGAACAATATCGAGGCACAACTCGATGGTTCTGGTACCTCTTCTACCGGAGCGACGGTTGTTGACACCAAACTAGATGGTGTGACTGCAACTGGTGTTACGAGCGATGAAGTCGCGATTCAGCCAACCATTCGCACAGATACCACTAGCATCGAAGTCGCTTACGGAACTACGAGTTCGACTACGGCAACCAACCTACTCGTGTACGTCGATGAAGGGTCCACGGACGGTGGAACCACCACTCTGATTGATTCGGTATCTGTTAACTCAGGTGAAGACAATGTGATCGAAACTATTGATCTCACTGGAGTCGACTTTGCTGATGGTGATCAGATAAAAGTCGAGCTTAATGAGGGTAGTACACTGCCTGGAACCACAGTTGGTTCCGCAGTGAGTACCGAGGCTGATGCTTCTCTTGGTTTCAGTCAGGTTTCCAACCTCAATCCCGGTGAGTTTGCGGTCGGCTCCGACGGAGGCTTCCTCGCCGACCCCGTCCTCGACGACCAGAACCAGTACACGATCCTACTGAACCCGTCTTCCGGTGCGTTCGCTGACGGTTCTGTGGCGTTCGGCGAGGGCGACGATGCGACGCTCGACATCGTCTCGCCGGCCGGCGCGACGACGCAGGTCGAACTGACCGCGCCCGACCTCTTCAGCGAGGAAGGCGAAGCGGTCCGCCTCTAAGCGCGGACGCACAGACAACCAACTGTTTCCCCGCGGAGACCGGCTCCGCGGCGGGAACCCGCCGCAACACCTATTTTACGGCGCGCGCTACCACGACTCATGAGTGACCACGACGCGCCGGCGGCCGATCCGGACGCGCCGCCGGCCGACCCCGACGAACTCGACTTCACCGACGACGAGAACGTCGTCGAGATCGAGGAGGGACGGTACGTCGTCGGGACGAACGGCCGGCCCAACGTCGGTCGGTCGCGAGGTGATCGCCGGCCGCCGCCGGACGACGCGGCCCCCCCCGACGACTCGGGCGGGTTCACCGCCGCGGAGCCCGCGAATGCGGACGAGCGCCGACCTGCGGGGGACGACCCGCGCGCGAGCGCCGCCGGTCCCGGCGTCGAAAACCGCGGCCAGCGGCAGGCCGACCAGCAAGGCGGCGCCGGCGGACGGGGACGCGCGAACGGACAGGGTCGCGCCGACGGCCAGGGCCGTGCCGGGCCGAGTTCGGGAGGAGAGCGGGCACCGACCGGCGCTGACGCGGTCGACCGGCAGGCGGTGAGCCGGTGGCTGGCGAGCTCCTTCGACGGCGATGGGTTCGACTACGGCATCGACGCGACGCTCCACGCGGAGGGCGACACCACCCGACAGCGGATGGTGTCGAACGACGTGACCGCGACGTTCGACACGCTGATCTCCTGGTTCGCGTCGAACGCCGGCCCGAGCTCGCCGACGCCGGAGGCGATCGGGCTGCTGCTCGCGGCCTCCGAGACGACGGTGGACGTTCCGCCGGTGATGATAAAGCGGTTCGCGGCGAGTCAGGGGCTCTCGGCGAGCGACAGCATCGGTGATCTGGTGCGCGCCGCTGAAGAGGAGGGCGGGTTCAGGATCGAGTGAGGTGAGGAACGAGAAGCCCTACAGCAGGAACAGCAGCGCTGCGCCGATCACCGCGAATATCGCGTACAGCCCGGCCATCACTTCGCGTTTCAGCGGACTCCCGAGCGGTTCGGCGGTGAGCCGCCGGATCGGCGGGAGGATCGCGATCCCGGCGAGGATCAGCGGGAAGGCGCCGACTGCCGGGACGAGGGTGAGCGCGACGACCACGGTTCCGTACCCGGCGACGTAACAGCCGCGCCGCCAGAGTTGCTGCCGGTCGGTCAGTTCCTCCTTCGACGGAAACGCGTTGCTCTCGGCGTTCCCGCCGTCGGTGCTCCCGGCCCCCGCCACTTCTTCGGCCTGTCGCTGGACGTACTCGTCGAGCTCCTCGGCCGCGTCCTCCGTCTGCGGGGCGCCGCACTCCGCGCAGAACCGGGCCTCGTCGTCTATCGACGCCTCACAGCGGGGACACGATGCCATCGTAGTCAAAGGCGACGCCGGTCGGGGTTAATTCTTCGGGGAACGACTGAACGGTTCACCCCGGCGCAGTCGGTCGATATTGACGAGTTCACGTCGCTCGCGTTCCGAGCCGGTTCACAGGCGTGATAATCGGGAGGGTACGCTTTAGTCGGTGACCCTCGGACCGACGGACGACAGACACGCTCCGTGCTCCCGCGGAGCCGACGATCCCTCCACACCACGATGACAGCCACACCCGATGACGAGACGGACCGGTCCGAGCGGTCGAGAGCCGCGAAACCGTGCGACACGGCCGGACCTAAAGGCACCGACGTGACGCTCCCGGCTTGCCTCCGCCGGCTCTCGACGACCCTATGCGGCACGACGGCGCTCGTCGTCCTCGTCGCGGTGATCGTAGTCGTGGCAACGGCTCCCGCTGCCGCGGACCTCTCGGCTCCTGACCCTGAGTCGCCGACCGAACCCTTCGGGCCCAACGCGGTCACCGCGGAGCCGACGGCCGGTGATGGTCCGAGCGACCGTCCAGCGATCAACGGCTCGTTCGTCCGTCCGACTTACACCGGGATTGCGGGCGATACCGTCGAGATCAGATACAATGATATTGACGAAAAGCGGTATCTCCTGATCGGCGGGAATCGGCTCACCGATACCGGGGGGTCGGTCGGATACACCGACGTCGTGGTACTACAGTCCGACAGCAACAACGTCACGATCAACACGCGACTCCTCGGAACCGACAACAGCACGGCCGAGAGCTGTCGCGAGGGCGGCTGTGATCTCGACTTCCGTGATGAGGACGGAAACCCACACGACAACGTGGAGGATCTCTCTGACCTCTCCGGCGCGACCGGTGCCGGCGGGCTCGCGCGGCCGCTCGTGCCGGAGCGGTACCGGCTTGCGATCACCAACGGCACGTTCGTCGTTGAGGAGCCGGGCGTCGTGACGCCGGTCGAGACGGCCGCGCAGTCGGACCTCCTGTTGACGAAGCCGACGTTTCACGACGAGATTGAGGTGTTCACGACCGCGGATTCGAACGATATCGAAGGCGGGGCCGACAACAAATCGCTCAGTACTCTCGAACAGAACGGCCTCGACCGCACCGCGGTGACGAAGGGCGATCGCGTCGTCCTCGGCTTCGAGTCGACCGGCATCTGGGGGGCGCTCTCGTACTTTGCGGACAAGGAGTCGCTTCAGGCCGGCCAAGCGGTCGACCACACCGTCCTGACGAAGCTGATCGACGACAAACAAGAGGGCGTCTCCCTCCGCGTCCGACAGACGAACCCGGAGATGAACGAGCCCCGATCGAAACTCGATCTCTCCGAGGCCGATCCCGAAGACGTCTCCCTCTTCATCGCCGGCGCGGAGGAACTGGAGACCGGCGACTCGACGCCCGGCCGACTCTACCTCGTTCTGGACACGAGTGACGGAGGTCCGTTCACCGAGGATCCCGAACCGGGCGACGAGTTCTCTGTCGAGTTCGCGTTGGAGGGAACCGAGGGGCAGCGGTACGCCTTCGCCGACACCGACGAACCGCCGGCAGCGTTCGAGCCAAGATCGGACGCCCCTGAACAGTTCCCGTACTGGGAGACCGCCGACGGGACCGTGAGCGCGGAGGCGTCGTTTTCGATCCAGGAGCGGTACTTCGAATACGACCATGTCACTGAAGACGGCGAACTCCTCGTCGAGGCGTCAGGCGGGGCGGTGACCGGGACCACCACGATACTACCCCCGATCGAAATGTCCGCGACCTTCGTCGACGACAAGCGCGACGAGCCGTTCCGGTCGGAGTCGCAGGTGGAACTCTCCGAGGGGAACTTCTCTATCAGCGCCGACCTCGGGGGCGCCGATCCGGGGACTCGGCTGAACTACGAGCTGTACGACGGGACGACGCTCCGCGACAGCCGCACGGTGATCGTCGTCGACGACACCGACGACCCGGATCGGCTCGCGATCGACGGCGTGCCCCAGAACGCCACCGTCGCGGAGGGAGGGAACCTCTCCGCGCTCGGGATCGACGTCCGAAACGCCGGCGGACTGGAGGGAGAGGGAACGCTCGCGCTCGATGTCGCCGACGGGAACCTGACGACCGCTCGCGAACTGACGCTGTCGTCGAACGAGTCGCGCACCGTCAGCTTCCCGTCCGCGACCGTCCGTCTCGACCCCGGTGAATATCCGTTCACCACCACGCTTGACGGGGATCAGAGAAACGGGACGCTGGTCGTCGCGGAGAATCCGGCGAGGACGACGATCGACGACGATGACGGCGGCGCCGACACGAACGACGCCGAGAACTCCTCGAGCAGCGGCGATGACGACGCAAACTCCACGGCCACCGACGCAAACTCCACGGACGCCGGCGGAAACTCGACTGCGACTGACTCCGCGGATGCCACGAACTCCGACGGAAACACGTCGAATCCTAACGGAAACTCGTCGGACCCGACCGGTGACTCCGGCGGTCGGGACAGCGAGGACGAGCCGACGACGTTCCTCCCGTTCGGGATCGGCACGCGAGAAACGCTCATCGGCACCGCCCTCGTCGGCGCCGTCCACCTCCTCGGTCACTGGGTGTAACTTCCGGCTCCTCGACGAGCGCCGCCACCGTCGGTTCTCAGCGCTGAGAACCGCGGGGGAGTCGTTAAGTGACCGCTGACCCGCTTTCGAGACAACCATGGCAACGCGCGTGCTCATCGCGGACGACTCGGAGTTCATGCGGAACCTCCTCCGAGAGATTCTGGAGGGGGAGTTCGAGATCGTCGGCGAGGCCGAAAACGGCGTGGAGGCGGTCAACATGTACGAGGAACACGGCCCGGACCTCGTGATGATGGACATCGTAATGCCGATCCGCGACGGGATCGAGGCGACGACGGAGATCTTAGAGGAGAACCCGGGGGCGACGGTGATCATGTGTACCAGCGTCGGCCAGGAGGAGAAGATGAAGGCCGCCATTAAGGCCGGCGCCGAGGGATACATCACGAAGCCGTTCCAGAAGCCGAACGTGCTCGACGCGATCGGATCGGCGGTATAATGCGGGTCGACGTCCGGGCGCTCGGCGAGTGTAACCGCCTGGCGGAGCGCGGGGCCGAGCGGGCCGCAGCGGGGCTCGCAGACCTCACGGGGACTGACTTGGCGGTCGAGGTCACGGGCGCGAGCGTCGCCAGGGGCGAGGACCTCGCCGAGGCGTTCGCGGGCCGCGAGTCCATCGGCGTGAGCGTCGGGCTCCGCGGCGGCCTAGAGGGTGAGGCGGTGCTCGCGTTCGACGCCGCCAACGTCGACGCCCTCCTCTCGCTTTTACCCGGCGGCGCGTCGGTGGAGCGCAGCGCGGTGACCGAGGTCGGCAACATCGCGCTCGGCGGCTTCCTTGACGGCTGGGCGAACTACCTCGGGAAGGCGATCGACATGACGCCGCCCCGGTACTTCGAGGCCGACGGCGCCGCCGTCCTCCCGGACGGGGCGCTCGCCGGCGACGGCGTGTTCCTCTTCGAGAGCCGGCTGGACGCGACGACGACCGATCTCGACTTCTCTATATATATGCTCCCCGACTCCGGCCCGTTCCGCGACCTCATCGTCGGGAAGACGGCGCCGGCCGCGACCGCGGGCGCCGAGGCGGCGGGGGTCGCCGGCGAGGGCGGCGGCACCGCGGTCCCGTACGAGTCGCTGTCGACGTTCGCGTCGCTGGCGAAGCGCGGCTCGACGAACGCCGCCGACAACATCTCGATGATGACCGGGCTCGACACGACCGTCGACGTGAGTCGGCTGCGGTTCGTCCCCCTCGCGGACGTGCCCGCGGAAGTCGGCGTCGAGCCGCACGCGGGCACCGTCTTCGAGCTCCAGGGAGAGCCGAGCGGCTACCTCGCGATCCTCTTCGAGGAGGAGTCCGCGGCGACGATCGCGGAGTCGATGCTCCCGAGCGAGCCGGACGAACCGCTCGGCGGGATGGCGGAGAACGCGCTCTGCGAGCTCGGGAACGTGATGACGAGCGGGTTCATCGACGGCTGGGCGAACGTGCTCGGCACGTCGATCACCCACTCGCCGCCGGAGTTCGTCCACGACATCGGCTCGGCGACGATCAGCCCGCTGGTCGCCAAGCTGAGCCGCCGGCAGGATTACGGGTTCGTGATCGACGCCGCGATCCAGACGGAAGGCGTCCAGGCGCGGTGCGACGTGTACGCGCTCCCCGACGAGCGCGAACTGACGCGGGCCCTCGACCGTCTCTCCGAGACGTGAGCTACCCATCGTCGTCCCGCGGCCGCGGGTCGCGAGACCGCGAGGCGAGCGGCAGCGGCGACGGCGGGGAGCGAAGCGGCGGCTCCGACGGCTCCGGCGTCGCCCCCGAGCGTCGGATCAAGGTCGGCGTGGGCGAGCTGGCCGTCGCGACCGACGGAGAGACGCTGACGACGAGCGGGCTCGGCTCCTGCGTCGCGGTCGCGCTCGTCGACCGGCGGGCGGGCGTTCGCGGGCTCCTCCACGCGATGCTGCCGACGGGCGACGAGGGGCGGACGGCCGCCGCCCGCCGGGGGAAGTACGTCGACGCCGGCATCGACGCGCTCGTCAGCGATCTCACCGACGCCGGCGCGGCGGCCGGTCGGCTGGAGGCGCGCGTCGCCGGCGGCGCCGAGATGCTCGACCTCACCGACGCCGTCGGCCCGCGGAACGTCGAGCGGGCCGAGCGGTGTCTCGCCTCGGCCGGGGTCTCGATTGTGGCTAGCGACGTCGGCAAGGACGTCGGACGGACGGTTCGGTTCAGGCCGGACGGGGGACTCGTCGTCCGGGCCGCGGACGGGTTCGAGCGCACCCTCTGAGCGAGGCGCTCCGCGGCGTGCGCTCCCCTGCCGCGCCGCGACCGGTGCGCGCGCCCACCGTCCGGGAGTACGGTTCCTTCTCACTGTTGATATTTTGAGGGGTGAATTGAAGTGTGTTCTGCGGATGGTACTCGGTAATGGGCCTCGAACTACCGGTGTGGGGAGCTCCAACGGTCACCTGGATAGTCGCCACGCTGGGGCTCGTCGGTGCGAGCGTCCTCGACCGCTTCCTCGACGACAGCGGCTCCGACGACGACGACTCCGGAAGCATGGGCGACGACGACCCCTTCGGCGGCGGAGGGGTTGGCGGCGGTGGCGGCGGTGGCGGCGGGGGCGGTGGCGGCGGTGGCGGCGACGGCTTCGACGACTTCGACGGGATGGACGACTTCGACGAGATGGACGACTTCGACGACGGCGGCGCTGCCGGCGGCGCCGGCGCCGACACCGACGAGCTCGAGAAGCGACTCGACGACCTGGAGAACGAGGTCGCGTCGCTCTCTTCGACGGTGTCCACGGTGCGGTCGGAGAACGAGGAAATCTCGGCCGCGGTCGACGACATCGAGGAGGACGTCAGGAACCTGCTCGACATCTACGAGATGGTCACCCGCGGGATCAACCCCTTCGTCGACGATTCGAGCGGCTTCGACAGCGTCAGCGGCGGCGGCGAGGGGTCGTTCGGCCTCTTCGACGACGAGGAGGAGGATGCGGGCGAGGAGGACCTCGACGAGGACGTCGCGAACGCGGACGCCGACGGGTTCTTCGACGACGAAATGCTCGACGACGGCCTCGACGACGGGAGCGACGAGTTCGACGAGCTGGACGGGGAACCGGACGACGACCACACGGACGACGGCGACCCCGCCGACGCCTCGTCCGAGACCGCGGCGGCGGACGACGGAGACGACATGAACGACGACGGAAAGAGCTTCAGCGAACTGAAAGAGGAGTACGACGCCGGGGAGGCCGACTGGGCCGAAGAGGAGGGGGGCGACGGCGACGCCGGCGCCCCCACGGACGAGGACCCGTTCGACGACGGGGACGACTCGTTCGACGACGACCTCGGCGACGAGACGGACCCGTTCGACGACGGGGGCGATTCGTTCGACGACGGCCTCGACGACGGCGTCGAGTCGTTCGACGAGGGGATGAGCGACTTCGACGAGGGGCCGGCGGACGACGCCGAGCCCGCGACGAACGGCCACGAGCCCGAACCGGAGCCAGAGCCAGAGCCAGAACCGGAGCCCGAGCCCGAGCCCGAACCGGCGGCGGACCGCACGCGCGGCCCGCGGCCCGGCGGCGACCCCGCCGAGGCGAACGGCGGCGGCTTCGAGTACGTTCAGGAGGGCGATCTCTCCGGGAACCGCGGGAAGCCGTACCTCACGGAGCTCCCCGGCGACTACGTCGGCGACCTCCTCGTGATGGAGTGGCTGGAGTTCCTCGTCTCCGAGAGCGACGTCACGGACGCGGTGCGCGCGATCAACTACTACGAGCGCATCGAGTGGGTGGGCCCGGACGCCGCGGCGCGGCTCCGCGACTTCCTCTCCGGGTTCGGCACGATCGACCGCAACCTCGTCGACCGGCCGGGAACCGACCGGCTGGTCCGGGAGCACCACACCCGGAGTCTCCGATACGTGACGCAGCTCAACGGGACGAGCGGCCACCTCCTGCTGCTCGACCGATGGGACGACCTCGCCGGCGGCTCACTGGTCGGCGGCGGCCCGCCGCCAGTCGGCCGCGGTCGAGGGCCGGACCGGCGCGGGGACCGCGGCGGCCGCCGGCGCGACGAGCGCGATCGGGACGGGCGTCGGCGGGACGACGCCGAGGGGCGCCGGAGGAACGGTCACGGCGACGGGGGGCGTCCCGACGAACGGGCGGAGGGGGGCGACGAGCGAGCGGACCGCGGCGGCGACCGACCCGAGGGACGCGATCGGAACGGCGGCTCTCCGCGACCCATGAACGACCCGAACCCGCGTTCCGACCGCGCCGACCCGGCCGACGGAGGGTGGGGAGATGGGCGTTAGCGTCTCGGCGTCGACGGCCATCATCGTCGCGGGGCTGTTCTTCGCGTTCACCGCCTTCTACCCCGTCGCGGCCAACGGCTTCGACCGGGTCACGGACGCGCAACAAGGGATCCAGGAGCGCTCGCTGGAGCGGCAGAACACCGACTTCGCGGTGACGAACGCGACGTACGATGACGGCGCGAACGAACTCGTCGTCAACGCGACCAACGACGGCTCGGTCGGGCTGGTCGCGAGCGACGCGACCCTCGTCGTCGGCAACGAGTACGTCGACGTGGGCGGACCGAACGCGACGACGACCGTCGACGGCGACGCAGACACCGAGCTCTGGCTCGGCGGCGAGACGCTGTCGGTGACCGTGAACACGACGACCGTCGACACCGCGATCACGACCGGGGACGACCCCACCCGCGTCGTCCTCGTCGTCGAGTCGGGGGTCCGCGACGCGGCGGAGGTGAGCGCGTAGATGGCCAGCGTTCCGGTCTCTCACCTCATCCTGTTCATCGCGAGCCTCGTGATCGCCGCGGGCGTCGTCGGGACGATCACGACGGGGGTCGACCGCGTGAGCGCGGCCGTGGAGGACGCCGGAATCGACGCCACCGAGCAGCTCCGGACGGACGTGACGGTCATCTCCGACGCGAGCGCCGGGGTGTACAACACGAGCAACCACAACGTGACGCTGCTGATAAAAAACACCGGGACACAACGCCTCCACCCCGACGGCTCGGACCTCGACATCGTCTTCGACGGCGCGTACGTCCCCCCGGGCGCAATCGAGGGGCAGCTCGTCTCGGCCGGCGATGGCGCGGCGTGGGATCGCGGGGACGTCCTGCGGCTCACGATCGACGTCACTCAGTTGGAGGGGACGGAGAACGGGCTCGAGTCGGGGACCGACCACCGGGTGTACCTCACGGTAAACGGCGACGAGGAGCTGTTCCAGTTCCGAGTGGAGTGATCACATGCCACACGACAACCTACTCTCGATCGGCCTCGGCGAGCGTGACCGGCTGAACAAGGAGCTCGGCGGGGGGATCCCGCGGGGCAGCATCGTCCTCATCGAGGGCGACTACGGGGCCGGCAAAAGCGCCATCTCCCAGCGGTTCGCCTACGGGCTCGTCGAGGAGGGCGCGTCCGTGACGATGATGTCGACGGAGCTCACCGTCCGCGGGTTCATCGACCAGATGCACTCGCTGGAGTACGAGATGGTGAAGCCGCTGTTGAACGAGGAGATGCTCTTCCTCCACGCCGACTTCGACTCCGGGGGGGCGTTCTCCGACGGCGACGGCGAGCGGAAGGAGCTGCTCAAGCGGCTGATGAACGCGGAGGCGATGTGGAACTCCGACGTGGTGTTCCTCGACACGTTCGACGCCATCTTCCGGAACGACCCGACGTTCGAGGCGTTGGTCCGGAAAAACGAGGAGCGACAGGCCGCCCTGGAGATCATCTCCTTCTTCCGCGAGATCATCTCGCAGGGGAAGGTGGTCGTACTCACTGTCGACCCCTCAGCGGTCGACGACGACGCGATCGGCCCGTTCCGGTCGATCGCCGACGTCTTCCTCCAGCTGGAGATGATCGAGGTCGGCAACGACATCCGCCGGCAGATCAACGTGAAGCGCTTCGCGGGGATGGGCGAACAGGTCGGGGACACGATCGGCTTCTCGGTCCGGTCGGGGACCGGAATCGTCATTGAGAGCCGGAGCGTCGCCTGAACGCATGAGCGAGTCGCCGCACAGCCGTCCCGGCGGTCGGGACGCGACCGATCCGTCAGGAGGGGCGGGGTAGACCATGACCGAACACGGAACCGCGAAACCGTCGGAAGAGCTCCGGAAGGCCGCCATGCAGCGTCCGCATCTCCGGGAACACCTCCGGGAGTTCAAGCAGATCACCGGGGAGTTCCCGCAGTTCATCGAGGAGCCGAAAGACGAGTACGAGTCGAACCGTCCGAACGTCATCTACCCCGTGGGCGGGCCGATCTACAGCCACATCTACGGCGACCTCGGGCAGGACACGAAGTACTACGCCATCGAGCCGGAGGTGTCCGGCCCGCAGGCCGAGATCCTCAATCAGGTCAAAAACCGGTTGCTCACCGCGAGCGGTCAGCACAACGCCCCCGACTCGGAGGCGGAGTACGACGACCTCATCGAGGAGCTGTTAGAGGAGGTGACTCACGTCGACGACGAGTCCACCGGCTGGCGCCGAGGCCTCTCGAAGATTCGGAACTTCGGGAAGCTCTCCGTCACCGAGGAGACCTACGAGAACATCCGGTACCGGCTCAACCGCGACATCGTCGGGCTCGGTCCGCTCGAACCGGTGATGCGCGACACGGCCAACGAGGACATCCACGTCATCGGGCCGAAGGAGTGTCACGTCGACCACGGCACCTACGGCATGCTGGAGACGACCGTCGACTTCGGCACGCCGCAGGAGTTCGACAACTGGCTGCGGAACATGGGCGAGCGGATCGGCGACCCCCTCTCCGACTCCGACCCCATCGTCGACTCCACGCTGCCGGACGGGTCGCGTATCAACATCATCTACTCCGACGACGTCTCGCTCAAGGGCTCCTCGCTCACGATCCGGCAGGGCGAGGAGGTGCCGCTGTCGATCAATCAGATCACCAACTGGGGGACGCTCTCGCCGCAGCTGGCGGCGTACCTCTGGCTCTGCTTGGAGAACGAGCAGACGGTGTTCGTGGTCGGGGAGACGGCGTCCGGGAAGACGACGACGCTGAACGCCATCCTCTCGTACATCCCCGACGACTCGAAGATCTACACCGCGGAGGACACCGCCGAGGTCATCCCGCCGCACAGCACCTGGCAGCAGCTGTTGACCCGCGAGGGGGGCGGCGAGGGGAGCTCCGACGTCGACATGTTCGACCTCGTCGCCGCCGCGCTGCGGTCGCGCCCCGACTACATCATCGTGGGCGAGGTGCGCGGCGCCGAGGGGCGCATGGCGTTCCAGGCGGCCCAGACCGGGCACCCCGTCATGCTGACCTTCCACGCGTCCGACATCGTCTCGATGATCCAGCGGTTCACTTCCGAGCCGATCAACGTCCCGGAGACGTTCATGGACAACGCCGACGTGGCGCTGTTCCAGAACCGGGTGAAGCAGGGCGACGACGTGCTCCGGCGGGTGACGAGCGTGCAAGAGATCGAGGGGTACTCCAAGGAGATGGAAGGGGTCGTCACCCGCGAGGCGTTCAGCTGGGACCCCGTCGAAGACGAGATCGTCTTCCAGGGGATGAACAACTCCTACGTGCTCGAAGAGCAGATCGCGACGCTTCTGGGGTACGCCGACACCCGTGACATCTACGACGACTTGGAGTTCCGCGCGGAGCTCATCGAGCGGATGATCCAGGAGGGAATCCTGGGCTACCACGAGGTGAACGAGGCCATCAACTCCTTCCAGCGCGACGGCGTCGAGGGGCTTCCCTTCGACATGCACCGGAACGTCAGGTGATCGCCGTGACGGGCGAGTCCGGCGAAACGGCGGCGGCGAACGGGGGCGAGCAGTGAGATGGCGGTGAAAGACGTCGGCAACGGGCTCGCGACCGCGGCCGAGCTGACGTCGGCCGTCATGGAGTCGTACGAGAAGCTCGACATCTCGAAGCGGAAGTACGTCGGGCTCGTGTTGATCCCCGCGATCCTCGTGTTCGCCGCGAGCGTCGTCGGCCTGTTCGCTCTGCCCCTGCCGTTCGCGGCGCGGGTCCCCGTCCCGATGTTCGGCGGGCTCGTTCTCGTCGCGGCGGTGATCTACCCGAAGATCTACCTCTCCGGCCTGGAGAACCAGATCGACAACCAGCTCCACCTCGTGATGACGCACATGACCGTGCTGTCGACGACGAACATCGACCGCATGGAGGTGTTCCGGACGCTGGCGAAAGAGGAGGAGTACGGGGTCGCGGCCGAGGAAATCGGCCGCGTCGTCCACCTCGTCGACACGTGGAACCAGAGCCTCGACGACGCGTGTCGCCGACGAGCCGAGGAGGTCCCCTCGGACGCGATGGCCGACTTCTTCGACCGCCTCGGCTACACGATGGGGGCCGGGCAGTCGCTGGAGGAGTTCCTCGTCTCGGAGCAGGACGTGATTCTCGCGAAGTACGAGACGGTGTACGAGTCCTCGCTGGCGAACCTGGAGGTGATGAAGGACCTGTACATGTCGATGATCCTCTCGATGACGTTCGCGCTGGTGTTCGCCATCGTACTCCCGATCTTGACCGGGAACGACCCGACTGCGACGGTGGCGGCCGTCATCGTGCTGTTCGTCTTCGTCCAGCTCGGCTTCTACGCGATGATCCGAGCGACGTCGCCGTACGACCCGATCTGGTTCCACCCGGACGAGCGGGCGCCGGGCGACCTGCGGCTGTGGGCCTCGCTCGGGGTCGGCGGCGGGCTCTCCTTCCTCATCATCGGGATCACCGCGGCCGGAATGTTCGGCTACGGCCCCGGCCTCCCCGGCCTCCTCTTCTTCGTCGACGACGTCCGGCTCCCGTTGTACCTCGCAGTCCCCATCTCGCCGCTTTTCATCACCGGCGTCGTCCTCAGGCAGGAGGAACAGATGATCACGGCCCGCGACGGCGAGTTCCCCTCGTTCGTCAGGGCGCTCGGCGCCACCGAGAGCGCCAAGCAGTCGACGACGACCGACGTGTTGACCACGCTGCGCGACAAGAACTTCGGCGACCTCTCGCCCGACATCGATCGGCTCTACCGTCGGCTCAACATGCGGATCAGCACCGAGGGCGCGTGGGAGCAGTTCACCTACGACACCCGTTCGTACCTCATCCAGAAGTTCTCCGAGATGTACCTCGTCGGCCGGCGGATGGGCGGGGACCCGAAAATGCTCGGCGAGCTGATCTCGAAAAATATGAACACCGTGAACCAGCTCCGTGAGCAGCGACGCCAGGCCGCGATGACGTTCATCGGGCTGCTGTACGGGATCACGGCGGCGGCGACGTTCGCCTTCTTCATCGGGCTGGAGATCGTCGCGATCCTCGCCGATCTCACGGCCGACTTCGGGCTCGAGGAGATGGACATCGGCCAGATCGTCTACCCCGGCGCGTACGACATTCCGCTGATCGAGTACCTGCTGTTGACGGTCGTGCTGTTCAACGCCGCCCTCTCCTCGCAGATGATCCGCCGGATCGACGGCGGGAACCCCGCGAACGGCTACATCCACTTCGTCCTCCTGACGTGGCTCGGCGCGGCGACGGCGATCGCGACGCGGACGCTGGTGAACGCGATCCTGACGATTTAAGAATCGATTCGGGACGTGGATCTTTTATAAATAGTTCTCGGCGGTTTCTTGAGCGATCCTGCGGTCTCAATCGTTTATTTATAAACAGATGAGGTCGAATTGGCGGTGAACACCTCCAACGCCCCAGCCGCTCGCTTATAAACGGTTGCCGACAGATCGTCTGTGAACACCTCCAACGCCCCAGCCGCTCGCTTATAAACGGTTGCCGACAGATCGTCTGTGAACACCTCCAACGCCCCAGCCGCGAGGACCGCGCACGCTCGCTGCGCGCTTCGGTCGTTCGCTTCGCTCACTCCCTGCAGTGCTTACGTCGCCTGCGCGGTCCTCGCGGCTGCCCCTTTGATACGGTCGTGCGTTAGTTTTTACCTGTAATTACGGACAAAGATAGTTCCAGATATTCGGTTCATCAA